>CALWJZ010000038.1 GCA_944381145.1 uncultured Clostridia bacterium | reverse complement strand
AAAACTCCTCGTAAATACATGAATACAAAAATAGATTTTAAATATTAGTTTCGTCATTGTCAAATATTTTGTCGAAATTTGTTGAATTTCTTAATTATTAATAAGATAAATGGTTTTACAACGGTAATAAAAAAGAATTTCCAGATTAACAAATAAAAATTTAAAAACGAAATTATAAAAATGCAACAACCTAAAAAATGCAACAACAAACTTTTTAATAACGCTCGGGCAGAAAAAAATAAAGGGCCATATGTGCACTGTAATCTATAAACATCAAACAAAACATTAATTAAAAAAGAAAATAACTATATCGAAAATACTTTATTTAAATGCCCTTATAAGGGAAATAAAAATCGATTTTTGCCCAAACAAAACTCAATAATATACATAAAAATATTAAATCTTAAAGCTTTGATTTGTTTATTAGAAAGTGAAAGTTTAAACATGGTTTAATTAAAGCAAACTTTCATAAAAATTGACAAATAAGAACAAATAATCAAAAAAGTTTAACAGATCAATAGAATACCTTGTTGCAATATAACTCGAAATTGTTTCACGTGAAACATTTTACAAAATATATATTTCATTTTAAATAAAGAGTATTTTTAAAATAAAAAAAAGAGAATTATTATGAATAATTGTTGTTTCGCCTCTTGTCTTTTTTAAACTTTTGATATTGTATAAACTCATGACGACTTATAAATTGTTTCACGTGAAACATTTATATGATTTTTTTGTCAAAATTAAGCTATCAATGATGCAAAAAGAATCAAATCGCCTAATAGTGCAATGCTTATGAGATTTGTGATCTATAAAGTTTAAAAAAAATTGAAAAAAGGCTTCTTTTTTTTATAAATTTATGCTATTATAAAAATGGAGAAATTTTAATGTTTTCTCTGCAGTATTTTGTACAAGGAGTAGTTAAGTTTTATGGGAAAAATAGTTGCTTTTGCTAATCAAAAGGGTGGTGTTGGGAAAACAACCACATGTGTCAATTTAGCATCCTATGTTGCAGCAATGGGGAAAAAGGTCTTAGTGGTTGATTTAGATCCACAAGGAAGTGCAACTAGTGGGCTTGGTATTGATAAAACTAAAGATTTAAAGACTATCTATGATCTCATTTCAGGAGATACGGCTATAGATGAAGTTATAAAACCAACAAGACTCGAAGCGTTGGATGTAATACCGTCAACTGTTGATTTGGCTGGAGCGGAAATAGAAATGGTACACATGCCACAACGTGAGAAGATTGTGAAGGGAATTTTGGACAATGTAAAGGAAAAGTATGATTTTATCATGATAGATTGTCCACCATCCCTTGGACTCATAACCGTTAATGCATTGACAGCTTGTAATAGTGTTATAATTCCTATGCTTTGTGAGTATTATTCACTTATAGGTATTACACAATTAATGAACACTATAAGATTGATCAAATTTCACTTAAATCCTACTATTGATGTTGAAGGAGTTGTTATGACAATGAAGGACAATAGGTCAAATTTGACAAAGCAGGTGTCAGATGAAATTTTAAAGTTCTTTGGTAAAAAAGTATATTTTACATATATCCCAAGAAACATAAGGCTTGCTGAAGCTCCAAGTCATGGAGAGCCTATTCTCATATACGAGCCTGATTCAAAGGGAGCTGAAAGCTATTTATCGCTTGCAGAAGAATTCTTAAACAGAAACAAGGTTAGTTATGAAACAATAACGAAAGGAACGAAAATCAAATTAAGAGAGGTAAAAAACAATGGATAAAAAGAAAGGGTTAGGAAGGGGACTAGAATCGCTTTTTGCACTGTATGATGAAGATGATTATACAAGTGGTACGAGCGGAGTTAACAATATTGAAAATAAGGATAGTAAAGCCAAAGTCACTACTAATGCATTAAGTAATGAAGGAGTCACTGAAATGGATGTGGATAAAATTTTTCCAAATCCAAATCAACCAAGAAAACACTTTGACGAAGAGGCATTGCAGGAACTTGCAAGTTCTATTAAACTACATGGCGTCATTCAGCCTTTGGTTGTCAATAAAACAGATGATGGAACTTATATGATTATCGCTGGTGAAAGAAGATGGAGAGCTTCCAAACTTGCTGGAATGAGCAAAATTCCTGTAGTGATAAAAAACTATACAGAAAAACAGATCAAAGAGATTTCCATCATTGAAAACTTGCAAAGAGAGGATTTAAACCCAATAGAAGCTGCAAGAGCCATTAAACAACTTATGGATGAATACAATCTTACGCAGGAAACCGTTTCCGATAGAATAGGCAAGAGTAGATCAAGCGTGGCGAATACTTTAAGATTATTACAATTATATCCTGATGTAATAAACATGATCGAACAAGGAAAACTGTCAAGTGGTCATGCTAGATGCTTGGTCGTAGTAGATGATGTCACTCAGCAGATCAAATTGGCAAGACAGGCTTCCGATGGAAAGATGTCCGTCCGAGAACTTGAAAAGGCGGTCAAAAATTATTTAAATCCACCTAAAAATGCTTCAACTAAGGTTGTACAACAATCATTAGAATTGAAGGAATTAATTAA
>CALWJZ010000037.1 GCA_944381145.1 uncultured Clostridia bacterium | reverse complement strand
GGTTTTAGAATGCCTATTACTTTTCATTACATTCCTTCTATGTATTCACATAAAATAATCGTAGAATGTCCTTATTGTCATACTAAACGAAAACTTGGGACTTTTACTGATATACATTACTCTGCATGCGAAGAAATAGTAGATATTACAGATTCAAAAAAGTGATAACTTATATAATTTAAAAGTCAAGCAAAATAATGCTTGACTCTTTTTGTCGTACTATAATATTACTAATATTAGTGAGAATGCGAAAATTTTTGTACTTTAAAAGAGATTAAATTAACCACACAATTATTCAATGAAGGTGAAATAAAATATCAGTCTTAGGAAAACTTTTCTAATTAAAAAATGGTATTTCTATATCCTATATTATATGAGTGACAGAATGTTCTCCACAAACTTTAATCCATTGATTAAAAAACAAAGAAGAATTTCTACACCTTTTAAAAAGACTTAACAATTTTTATCAAGAATATTTAGAAGAGATTTACAAATAAAAAGGAGAATGATTTCTATGAAAGAAAAAATTATTTTTATGCCGCGAATGGCTTATGCTCTACTAGAATTAAAAAAAATAATTAATAAAAAAAATAACGAAAAAAAATTAGAAATTTTAGAAGATGATATTGTTGAAAAAGATAAAATTTCGACAGCATATATTAATTTTAAAAATCCAAAATATAAAGTTTTTGTTTTTGAAGAAACAAAAGCGCTAATTCAAACTATGATTGAACTTTCTAATAAGTGGAAGGGAAATAATTAAAGACAATAGACGGGAGACGATAGACAATGACTAAAATAACAGAACCTTGGGGTTTTGATTTATTTTCAAATCAAAAAGTTGTTGAAGTAAAGAAAGCGGGTTCGTATGAAGGAAAATATTTCAAAGAAGATTTTGAAGTTTTCCGCAAATTAAAGCGCGCTTTATGGAAAAGAAAAGAAGCGGGCGCAGTATTGGCACTCGTTGATTACATTGGAGATAACAGTAATGGCTATACTTTTGGTTTAAGTCTTGAAAAATTTAAAATAGAATATGGATATACTAAAACTTCATATCACGATGCGGTTAAAACATTAGAATTTTATGGAATACTTGAATATGCTAACCGTTTTAAAATTGATCCAAAAGGTCAGACAGCACCAATTTATATTTTTCGCGGCGACTTTAATCCAGAAAACCTACCAAAAGAAAAATATAATTCAAAAAAGAAATAGTGAGTTATACCTCTAGAGCGGATATAAATATACAACTATCCGCTCCAGCGATATAAACTATACCCGCCGAGCGATATACCATTATACCGCCAGAGCGGATTTTCTTATATCGCGGGAACGGTATAGGTTATACCGCAAGAACGGTAGAGAAAATAATAAAATAATATAATAATAAATCTTATAAAAAAATAGGTTTATTCTATAAAGGAAGAAGAAAAAATGAAAGATATAGTAGTTCTTTTGGCTATCAACAAAGCATAATGCCACATTAAAGGATACTTGACTTATTTTATAATTTATGATATTATATAAATATACGAAGAAAAAATTTATATTTTTAATATAAAATATTATAATTTTATTCTAAAAGTGTTATTTATCTTATGAAGGGAGGGATAAAAATGTATAAAACTTTTTCACAGATGAATGAATTACTTCGTTGCGCGGCAAATATCTCTGTAAAAAATTATGGATGGAAAAATATGGAAGGCATCGCTAATGAAACCGGGATTAGTAAACCAATGCTTTATAAATGGCGTGCGGGCGAAGCAAATCTTTCTGGCGATAAGTTTGACTCTCTCCTCACATTTTTTCAAGAAAAAGAGCCGGAAAGATTAGAGATGGCGGAAAAAATGATGGGGTGGTAATATGAGAAAATTAATAGACGAAACTGGAAATAAATATGGAGAATGGATAATTCTTAATTACATAGAACCAAAAGATAGGGCACCAGAAAATAAAGATTTATCATATTTAGCAAAATGTTCTTGTGGGACAATTCGTCCAGTAAGGATAGGAGACTTAAAAAATGGAAAATCTAAAAGTTGTGGCTGCTTAAGAAAGAAAAACTGGAATATTGAAATAGGGAAAACGTATGGTGAAGTAACAGTAATAGAACAATTAACTAATAGACATGGAAATCTTATTCAAAAATATAAATGTAAATGTTCTTGTGGAAAAGAAGTACTCTGGCCCGCCGATTTTATTAATAAGAAGAAGAACTGCGGTTGTCAATTTATGAAGGGTTTTAATGTAAGAGAAAACTTAGTTGGTCAAAAATTTGGAAAGTTAACTGTAACTGAAATGAGTGAAAAACTTAATAGATATGGAAAACGGAGTTATGTTATATGTCAGTGCGATTGTGGGAATATTTGTGAAGTATATAGAGGGCATTTAAAAGACGGACATACATCAAGTTGTGGTTGTATAGAATCTTTTGGTGAAGAGTATGTATCTTCTTTTTTAAAAGAAAAAGGTATATCTTTTAAACGACAATATCGTTTTTCAGATTTAATAGATAAAAGAGAATTACCTTTTGATATTGCTATCTTGAAAGAAAATACTGTAATTGGTTTAATAGAAATTCAAGGAAAGCAGCATTATGACTCTTCTCTACTATTCTATAGCGAAGATTTAATTAAGCACGATAAAATGAAGGAAGAATATTGTTATAAAAATCATATTCCTTTTCTTCGTTTAGATTATAGAAAAGGAAAACAAAATTTTAACCAACAAGATTGGAATAATCAATTACTGACTTTTTTAAAGGAGAATACTGATTATGTCTTATGAAGCAAAAGATATTATAACTTTATCTCAAGGTAAAGCCTTCCGTATGAAAATTGGAATGTATTTGTCTGGTGATAGGCAAGAAGCAATTAATCTCGGACTAAGAGAATTAATTGTCAATACTCAAGATGAATATGAAGTTTTTAAACCTAAAAATCCTTTTTTAAAGATTACTCTTGATACAAAAAATCGAACTATCTGTGTAGAAGACAACATGAGAGGTATTCCGTGCTCTGTAAGAGAAGATGGTATGAATTCTCTTACCGCAGCGATGCTAATTAATCACAGCGGTGGTAAGCACTCTGGCTCTGCTTATGAGTCTTCAGTTGGTATTAACGGTTAAATCGTAGCCGTTGTAAAATCGCGGAATTAAGCGGGAAGGCTTAACTGCTAATCCGAACCGAAGGCTTATCATAGATAAGTCAGGGGCAAAGCATAGAGGATGAAAAGATATAACTCCTCCACGAGACCGCGACACACATATAAGTGAAAAGATATGCTAAACTGGACTAGAACAGACTAGTCGATGAAAATGAGGGAAACCTCCAGAGCGTAAGATAAAAAACTTACGGATAATAACAATTGTGCGGTAATAAAATTGTTAATCATACGGCAAAATGGCTAATTGTAGAAGTTCATAGAGATGGAAAAGTTTATACTCAAAAGTTTGAAAGTGACGATGAAGGTGCTCATCCTATTACTGAAGTTATAAAAACAAAAGGAACTAATGCTACTGGAACTAAAATTACTTACTGTCCTGACCCAAAAGTATATGGGGATTATTTCATTGAGCTTGATAAGCTTCGTGAAATGCTAACTGAAATTTCTTATTTTTCTCGCGGATTAAAGATTGAACTTATTGTTGACGATAAAGAACCAGAACTATTTGTCTCTCAAAATGGACTTATGGATGGGTTAAATCCTAAAAATGCAATGTCTAAACCTTTTCAGTATTTTTATAAGACTGATGATTGTGAGGTAGAACTTGCTCTTCAATGGGTAAAGAAGAAAGGCAAAATTAAGGGATATGCGAATGGACTTTTTATGAGTGATGGCGGAGCTTTTATTTCTGGATTTAAAAGTTCATTAACAAGAACTTTTAATTCTCTCGCCAATAAAAAATTTGATGGTGACAGTATTCGTAATTTACTTGACGGTTTTGTTTCTGTAAAAGTTAAAGTTGGTCAATTTTCAAATCAAGCAAAGACAAGCCTAGCGAATCCTGAAGCGAGAACCGCAACTTCTACTGCGATTAATGAAGCTTTAAAGCAATTTGCTTCTTCAAGACCAAACGATTTTGAAACAATTATTGTTTATCTTGATAAATTAAATAAAGCAGAAGAAGCCGCGGAAAAAGTACGTAACTCCATTTTAAACCACGAATATAAAGAATTAGAATATAAGAAAAAGAAAATTGCTATGCCTGACAAATTTAAAGATTGTGAAACACATGGAGATAATTCTATGTTAATTATTTGCGAGGGTGAGGAATTGCCCTTATCTATTTTTCCCTCTCATCAAGGGGGTCAACATTTCTTGTTGGCTAACGAGGAAGCCTTAGCGTAAAGACGAAGGTAATCTCGTGGGAGGTAAATTATATTATGAAAAAAAATATCTGTGGAATTTATAAAATTAGTAATGATATAAATGATAAAATTTATATTGGTCAATCAGTAAACATTGCGGGTAGATGGATTGCGCATCGTTATGCTGGAAGAAATTTTAAAAATACTCGCGAAAAAAGTAAAATTCATAAAGCAATGAATGAATTAGGTTTAGATCATTTTATTTTTGAGATTGTTGAAGAATGTGAAATTGAAAAACTTGATGAACGTGAAACTTATTGGATTGAATATTTTAATAGTTATTATAACGGATACAATTCTACTAAAGGTGGAAATTCAACGAGAGGAGAACAAAATGGTAGAGCAATTTTAACAGAAAGTCAAGTTTTTGAAATTCGTCAAATGTATGCAAATCATATTCGGCTCAAAGACGCTTATGAATTTTATAAAAATAAAATTTCTAAATGTGGATTTATGAAAATCTGGCATTATGAAACTTGGTTATATATTATGCCAGAAGTTTATACGGAAGAAAATCGACTTTGGCACGCGACTCAAGCAAAAGCAAACATAAATGGAAATAAAAAACAAGGTTATAACAATAAAGCACGAGCTTGTTCTAATGAAGAAATTGTTGAAATGCGTAATTTAAGAAATAAAGGTTTATCTTATGCAAAAATCGCTAAAAAATTAGGTCGTAGTCAAGGTGTAGTAAGAAAATATTGTTTATTTCAAGAAAGTAAGATTCCAAATGGTGGAATCCAAATAAATAATGTAGAAACAGGATTGGTTTTTCAGTCTATAAGAGAAGCCGCAAAATGGTGTGGTTGCTCTAAAGATACTCTTGGAAAACATCGTAATGATGGTATTGCAGTAGGTAAAGTTCCTTCCACAGGGGAACCAGCTCATTGGGAATTAATATAATTTACAGCCTGTATCGACTATCCGCTTTGTCGCGGAGTAGGGGTTCTATTGATACGAACTTCGAAATGATAGACGTCTTATAAGACGAAGAAATAGTCAGAGCTTATAGAAATATAAGATTAAAACGAATTCAGCTATGTCAGGTATTATGCCAGCTCGCGATATTAATTATGAAGCGCTTTACGCTGTTAGAGGAAAAGTAAAGAATGTTTTAAAGCATCCAATAGATGAATGTTTAAGTAATCAAGAAATAAGTGATATTATTACAATTCTTGGATGCGGTATTATGGAAAAATATAATTCTAAAAAATTAAATTTTGGTAAAGTTGCTATTGCAGTTGATGCGGACGCGGATAGGAAATTTTAAAACTGTCCAAAAATGCCTTACTCTTAACCAAGAGGGTCCAAATGTATGAGCTAACGGTCAACTAAATCGAAAGATTAAGGTGGTAAGAGAGTCTAAGTCCTAAAAAGGATACGATAATACCGTGCTAATCGTAAATTATTCCTCTATTGATTTGAGGAATAATTACGCGAAGGGTGTAACGACTATCCACTGTGAGAGGTGGAGTACGATTGCTATTGGTACGCAATTGGAAAGGGCATTCTCATTTTAAATGAGTAAAATATAGTCTAAGCCATTGGAAACAATGGAATAACTTGGGTTACAATATCATGTGTCTTATTTCTACTATGTTTTGGATTCTTATGCCAGAATTTATTAAAGAAGGAAGACTTTATTGGTTAAGAGCGCCTCTTTTCCGATTAACTAATGGTTCTAAAAGAGTGTTTGCTTATAATGAAAAAGAACTTGTAGAACTTCGAAAAAAATACCCTAATTGGGAACAAGGAAGAAATAAAGGGTTAGGCGAAATGACATCAGAAGATATGGAGCTTTCTATGATGAATAAAGAAAATAGAAGATTAGAACAATTAAAAATAAATGATATTGAACAATTTGATCAATTATTACGTATGCTTATGGGTCAAGAAGTAGATGCTCGTAGAGAATTTTTATTTGAAAACGTCGATTTTAGTACTATAAATAGTTGACTTTTTCGTAAATATATGGTATTATATTTTTATGAACGGAGGTAAATGATGAAGTATGAAGTTGATTTTCAAGAGACATTAAAAAATGCTTTTTTGACTTATGCTCAGTCTGTTGCTCAAGAAAGATCAATAATAGATGTTCGAGATGGATTGAAAATTGGTTTAAGGCAAGGATTGTATGCTCAATACTCTAATAAATTAACCCATAAAGATAAATTCTAAAAAGCGCAAAAGTCGGTAGCAGCAGCGATGACGCAATCTTATATACACGGTGATGTAGCAATGTATGATACTTTTATTCGCGCCGCAAAACCTTTTGCGTATAGATATCCAATAGAAGAAGCTCAAGGTGCCTATGGCACACCAGTTGCGCCAGATAATCATTCTGCTCCACGATATGTAGAAATGAGAAGCGCGGAAATTGCAGATTACTTTTTTAATGGTTTAAAAAAGAATGCCATAGACGAATGGTATTGGAATTATGATGATACTCAAAAAATTCCGTCTGTTTTTCCTTCTATTGGATTTTGGAATATTGTAAATGGATGTTATGGTATGTAACAATGCCTGTGTTATTACCTTTCCGTCTCATCAACGGGGTCTCAAATAGAGGCTAACGGGGAAGTCTGACCGACAAATATTTGTTAGAAGATAATCTCGTGGGAATTTTAGAAATTATTTTATTCTAAAAAGCCTGTATCGACTATCACCGGATCGGGTGAGTAGGATCGCTATTGATACGCGATTCGAAATGGTAATCGTCATCTTTATAAGATGATTAAGATATAGTCAGAGCTTATAGAAATATAAGATAACTCGATTGCTGTAGCCATGGCAACTAGCGTGCCCCAATTTAACCTTAAAGAAGTAAATTCAGCGTTAATTAAGATTATACAAAATCCTTTAATTTCTTTTGATGAAATTTATTGTGTTCCTGATTTTGCAACAGGTGGTACAATTATTAATGCTAAAGAAGTAAAAGAAAGTTTAAAAAATGGTCATGGCGCTTCAATAAAATTGAGAGCTAAATTAGAGTATTTTCCAGACCGTCATATGATTCAAGCAACGGAATTACCTTATGGAGTATATACAAACACTGTCCTTGAGCAAATTAAAACTTTAACAGACGAAGATGAAAATTACGGTATAGAAAAAGTAATAGACCATACAAAAAAAGTATCTGACATTAGATTTTATCTTTCTAAAGAAGCCAATCCTAAAAAAATGATTGAAAAACTTTACAAAGATACTTCTTTAGAAAATTGGTTCGCAATTAATATGATTATGCTTGATATGGGACGTTTTCCAAAAGTTTTTGGATGGAAAGATGCGTGCGAAGCTTATATAGCACATATTCGTAAATGTAAGTATCGAGAAATTGAATTTGATTTAAATAAAGCACTCGCGCGCGAAAATATTTTAAATGGATTAATTCAAGCCGCAGCAAATATTGATGAAATAGTAAAAATTATACGAGATTCTTCTGATCCTTCTGATGCTTCAAAAAATTTAAAAAATCGTTTTAAATTTAATGATGAACAAGCGAAAGCTATTTTAGCTATGAAGTTATCTGCTTTAACAAGAATAGATGCGATTAAGTTGAATGAAGAGCTGGCCGAAATAGTTAAAAAAATTACTTGTTTTCAATACTTATTAAATACCCCAAAAGCGTTGGACGAAGAATTAATTAAAATTTTGCAAGAAGTTTCTGATAAATTTGGAGATAATCGAAGAACAAAGTCATTAGATTTAATTGAAGAAAATAATTCAGAAACAGAAGAATTAGATTTAGCTTGTATGGTTTTTGATAACAATTTTATTCGTTTAATTCCTACAACAGAAATGGTTGGCGGTAAAAAAGGAAAAAAAGGAATTTCTATTAAACCGCCAAAAAACGCAAACCTTATTAATACTTTATATACGACAAGTATTGGTTCTATAGCTATTTTTACATCAAAAGGAAAAATGTATAATTTATCTCTTAAAAATTTAGAATTAAATATTGATTATTCAATTTATGGCTTTATCAATATTGATAAAAATGAAAAAATAATTAAAATTATAGATTCCACTTCTTTTTTCTCTTATAAATATATATTATTCATTACAAAAAACGGCTTTGTGAAAAAGACATTAATTAATGAATATAAAAGTCTAAATAAACGAAGTCAAACAGCAATAAAATTAAAAGATGATGATTATATAATAAACGTTTTCCTTTCTTCAGATGAAAAAGATAAGCTTATGATTTTTTCCAATAATGGGAATTATGTATTTTTTAATCATTATGGTATAACTCCTATTGGGAAAAATAGTATAGGTGTAAAAGGAATAAAATTAAAAGATGATGAATATGTTGTTGCGGCAACTTTAATTTACAATTCTAAAAATTATTATGGGTTATTAACAATTAATAATAATGGAAAAGGTAAGATTTCTTCTATCAATGATTTTCCAGAAACATCTAGATATGTTAAAGGAAATGTAGCGCAAAAAATAGACAAAGACGACACTTTATCGACAGCATATGCTATACTACAATCTCAAGAGAAAATTTTTGTCTTGGCGAATAATAAAGCAGT
>CALWJZ010000036.1 GCA_944381145.1 uncultured Clostridia bacterium | reverse complement strand
TGTGATATTATAGATTTCACTTTTTAAATTTAATGCGAATTATAAAAAATTTTGTCACATTTATAATGTAAGAGTTATCTTAAATTATAAATTAGCTTAATTATGTTGCGCATAAAATTTATTCGTAATGTATGTTCAGATTACTTAAGATAGAGGTGAAAATAATGTTTGATTTAGGACCGAATAAGAGCTTTAGAGATTCTGTACACGGATATATAAGTGTTCCTAAGTGTTTTGTGGAGCACTTGATTGATAATGATTGGTTCCAAAGATTGAGAAATATTGATCAAACAGGGATGCGTATTTTATATCCCAATGCTAGGCATGATAGATTCAGTCATTCTTTAGGCGTATTTTATTTGGGGCAAAAAGCAGTAGATTCTTTGTTGTCAAAATTTAGGTTTAATAGTCATTGGCAGGTATCTGGAGAAAAGGATATAAATAATTTTTGGCTAAAAAATAAAATACTATTTTTAATAGCATGTTTATTGCATGATATTGGACATACTCCGTATTCTCATGCATTAGAAGGTCAAATATTAAGTAATTCGAAAGAAACCGTGAAGAAGTATGGTAAATCAAAAGAAATTACTTTAAGTCAACAGCTTAAGGAAAACATAACGAATATTGAACGAGAATACTGGATGCAGAATTATCCGGATGAAAGTTATGATTCGCAAGTCGAATTTAATATCAAAGGAGCTGCTCACGAACAGATGGGTGCCTTACTCATCTTTGGTGAATTCAAAAATAAAATTATAGGGGTCTTCGACGAGATAAAAAACTTTCTGGGCGAAGACTACAAATCTCTACAATATGAAGATGATGATTTATGCTTCATAGCTCGAATGATATTAGGACTTCAGTATGATTCTTGGCGTGAAAGTCGGCAAATCAGAAATTGCTTTATCGAACTGTTAAACGGGGAAAATTTTGATGTTGATAACTTGGATTATATCATACGTGACACTCAAATGTCGGGAATAAGCAATGTTTCGGTAGATATTGAAAGGCTATTAAACTCACTGTGTATTATAACCAAAACAAGACAGAATAATAAAAATAATTTACAAGAAAAAAATATAAAAAATATGACGACAACATTTTTGCACAACCATGCAAAAAATGAAATAGATATTAAAGCGCAAATTTATGGAACAATAGTATTATCTCCGAAAACTAAAGTAACCATTGAAGCAGACAGCTCATTTTTGTCGTTAAAAAGAGCTAATAATGAGATGGCCACTATAGCTTACTCAACAGGAGATCATGCGGTTTTCGATAAAAATACAATCTTAATAGATAAAGACGGAATGATAGGAGTAGAGGAAAGAGATGACTTTTCGGGACGCTCTATTAAACAGCTAAACGGTGCGACAGCAGGACGTAGCTTTTTCGTTTCCATTGAAAATGCACATGTTTTAAAAAAGTTTCAATTTGAGGCACGGCAAGAAGTAGCGTTAACCTTTTTGGGATTATGTGATATTAAAATAAAGGGTGAATTTAAATCTAACGGTGCATTGAAAATGACAAATATTGAAAAATTGTCAGGAGATATTGCACAGATTGAAATTCTTGGTAATGCTTTTGAAGAAAGTTATACTACTAAAAAAGTATCGTCATCAGAAGGCTATAATACATTTTCTATTGGATATAAAAAACAAGCAATAAATTGTGTCGCAAATGTTTTAGAGGCAAGAAACTATTTATATCTATGGATATATGCACATCACAAAGTTATATACTATGCTAACTTTTTAATTCCAGCGATTGCCGAGCATATTGATAAAATAATAACTGATTCGGAATTTCCGAGTTGGAAACTCAATTATCGTAATTTAAAATTATTAGATGATGCTTATGTATGGACGTCTATAAAATATTTATATGAGAACAAAATAGCTAAAAATAAAAATTTCAGTGAATTGTGTAAACAATTATTTACGAGAAAATATTATAATAGCTTATATAAGTCGTTAGCCGAGTTTGATGTTCTTTTAGGTTCTTTTTTAGGGGACAAAGTGAAATTATTTTCCGAAACGTTGCAAAAGAATATTGCGAGCAACTACTTATTTGTTCCAGGATATAAAAATTATAAAGTTGCAGGATTTCTAAAAAATCAATTTATAGAGATAATAAATAAATACTCGAATGCCTATATAATTGAAAAAGACTTAAAATTAACGACGGATTTTGAGGTTACAAAACTCATTTATGTTCCAGCCGATTATAAAATGAAAGTTCTTAAAACACAAAAAGTATACATTGATATGGGTAATGAAACAGTACCGCTCAGTTTTATCCCATTGATAGATGCTCAATCAAAGAAAACCGTACAACCAGAATCAAAATATTTTTATTTGTATTATGAATTGAATAGCAAAATCGATTCCCAAATGGCTAACACAATTATAATTAATGCATTAAAAAATTATTATGAAGAAATCGTTATAAAGAAAAACGTAAATAAATAATGAGGTGACAGATACTTGGGCGTGTGCTTGTC
>CALWJZ010000035.1 GCA_944381145.1 uncultured Clostridia bacterium | reverse complement strand
ATTAAAAGAAATATAAAAAAAAAAAAAAATATAAAAAATAAAATATAAAAATATATAAAAAAATAGAAAAAATAAATGAAGAAAATGAAAAATATATTTCTTTCTTATTCGCCCTATTTAAAGATTATACATATTTTGATTTAATAAAGATTACAAGATCGGAGAAGTCCCCGCTTTATGATTGCAATTATGAAATTATGATTAATAAAGCAGAAGTGAGAGAATGGTTTAAAAAGATAATCTTATTTGAAAAAAATAAAAAATTATAATATAATATAATTGTAATAAATAAGGAGAGGATATTATGAAAGTATTTTTAGGTGGAACTTGTTCAGGATATAGATGGAGAGATGAATTAATTCCTATGTTAAAATGTAAATATTACAATCCAATAGTAAAAGGATGGTCTGAGTCAGATAGATTAAGGGAAGTTAGAGAAAGAGAAAACGCCGATTACGTTTTATATACAATAACAAATGGAATGAAAGGTGTTTATTCTATTGCTGAAGTTGTTGATGATTCTAATAAAAGACCTCAAAAGACTATATTTTGTAATTTATATTATGGAGATAAAAAAGTCTCTTATAGTTTAAAAGCTGTTGAAAATTTATTAAAAGCGAATGGCGTTGTCGTATTTAATTCTCTAAAAGATGTTGCTAATTTTTTAAATGAGAAGGGAACAAAAAAATAATGATTGAAGGAAAAATAAAATGTTTTATAGCAGAATTTAATAATTTATGTAGAATAGATAATGAAATAAAAGAATGGTGTATATTAAAAATTGAAGAAGATGAACTTCAGATAGATGTAAATTTTATAGATATTTTTGAGAATATATATAAATATCATCATAGAATAGATATTAGTGTGTTTAATAATTATTTCAATTCAAAAGATGAAATATATTATTATGCTTTTGATTGTTTTTCTAAATTAAAAAATTATTATGCAAAAGAAAGGATAAAAGGTAATGAAGAGAATAATTAAAATATTTATTATATTTATTGCAATTGCTACTTTTTTAATAACTGTAACAGGATGCGGAAATGATGCGACAACCGCCTCGTATAATATTAGTAAAGAAGCTGATATGTTTAAAGTAAAAAGACGAGTGGTTTTTATTAATTTAAGAACAGGAGATTATTTATTTTCAATAACAGGTAATTGTTCAATTCAAAACAACAGCCATAATGAATTAGAAGTAATCTGTAAAGTAGGAGAAGATAAATATCAAAAACATTTTTTATATTTATCAACAGAGACCACATATACAATAGAGCAATTAGAATAGCGAAGTTTCAAAATATGATTATGAAATTGTATTTAGACCAGAAGCTATTGTTCCTATAAAAATTGAAACTGAAGTAGGCTAATATAATGTTAGAAATATTTGCATTTTTTATCCTGCTTGTCGCAATAATTTTTTCTTTAATTTTTATTATATGTTGTCTTATAATTTCTAGTAATATTGATAGAGATAAATAAAAATAATTGATTATTTTTAAAAATTATATTATAATTTATATAGAAAAGTTAAAAATTAAACTTTTCTTAAAGATATTATTAAACAATAATGTTTTTAAAAAGAGTTTAATAATTATAATTGATTTTATTTAAAAAATATAATATAATATAATTGTAATAAGAGAAAGGAAAAATTAAAATGAAAGCAAAAGACGTATTAGAGTATCTAAAAGATTATAACAATAGAATAGAAATTTTTAAAGGAATTTTGGCAGACAGTATGGGGCTTGAAAACATATCTGAAGATGATGATAAAATATTAGATGAATTATTTGAATATTATATGGAAAACGATAATATAAGAAGTTTTATAAATGATGATTTATACGAAGAAGCAGTAGCTAGAATGATGATGAGGGATTCACGCTTATGGTAGAATTAATTTTAATCGCCATCACAATATTAATTTTATGGTTTTTATATAATAAATTATTTTTAGATGATGTTGAAATATCAATAGAAATAAATGGAAAAGAAATCATTAAATATAGTAAAAAAAATGTTGACAAAAAATAAAAATTATTATATAATATATATGTAATAAAGGTTTGATACTCTGAAAAGAATAATCTATAAAAAGTTAGTGAGACTACGACATCATTTTATGAAGGTCAGCTTGCCGCAATTTACCTTTATATAGCTTATGTAAATAATAATATTTTATCAATTAAAATTATTTAGCTCTTGGTGGAATTCTCAACGCTATGTAATAGCGATAAAGACACGCTAAAGAAAATAATGGTCTGGCAATAGTAAAGGTAATCGCCAATCCCTAAAGGTTGAACTTTCGCTAGATGTCCTGTGGTGGAAGTCCGCAGGAGAGCTAAATAATTTTAATTGATAATTTATAAAAATTATTATATAATATATATGTAATAAGAAAGGAAAAGTGATAAGTATGTTAAAGATTGTTTATGAAGGTAAAAGTTATAATTATGGAAATGTTGGAAATCAACCATACGATATTAACACTGAAATAACAATAATAGAAGATGCAAATGTAACAGATGTTGTAGAGGCTCTTGTTAAGGCTATGCAAATAGCAACTTATCATATAGATAGAAAAACAATGTTAGATGCTGTTAATGATGTGTTTGATGAGATAGAATACTAACATTTGATAATTTTAAAAAAATATAATATAATATATATAGAAAAAGAAAAAATATAAAATTGGAGTTGTCGAGGAACCCATGAGCTAAGTTGAAGCAGGGTGCGGTTAATCTGGAAGTTCTCCTTTATCAAAAACTTCTCCGTTGAAGTTTAAACTTAGACCGGGACCAGAGGGAATGC
>CALWJZ010000034.1 GCA_944381145.1 uncultured Clostridia bacterium | reverse complement strand
ATCATCAAGTTATGGTGGTTGTACTGTTTCGTTAACTCATTTAGCACCATTTGTTAGAGATAGCTATAATAGATATTTAAAAAAATATTTAGATGCTAATATAGAAAGTAAAAATGAATCCAAAGATGAAGTTGCAAAAAGACTCGCTATGGCAGATTTGAAAAAAGAAATATCTGATGCAGTTCAAACTTTTAATTATCAAGTAAACTCAATGACTAATACAAATGGTCAAGCACCATTTCTCAGCGTATGTATGTATTTGGGAGAAACTGATGAATATAAAGAAGAACTTGCTATGTTAATAGAAGAGTTTTTAAAACAAAGAATACTTGGGTTTAAAAATGAACAAGGAGTTTATATTACTCCAGCATTTCCTAAATTGTTATATATTTTAGAAGAAGATAATATAAATCCTAATGGTAAATATTACTATTTAACTAAATTAGCAGCCGAATGTACTGCAAAACGTATGGTACCAGATTATATTTCTGAGAAAATTATGTTGGAAAACAAGATTGACGGAAAAGGAAGAGGGAATTGTTATCCATGCATGGGTTGTAGGAGCTTTTTAACCCCAGATAGATTTCAACAAAATTTAGCAAATGCCAAAAATTATGTTGATGGAAAATCTCAGTATTATGGACGTTTCAATCAAGGCGTTGTAACAATTAATTTAGTAGATGTTGCTTTATCGTCTGATAAAGATATGGAAACCTTCTGGAAAATTTTTGATGAAAGATTAGAGTTATGCCATAGAGCTTTACAAGCAAGACATGAAAGACTCTCTAAAGGTATAAGCGATGTAGCTCCAGTCTTATGGCAATATGGAGCTTTAGCAAGATTAGAAAAAGGTGAAAGCATAGAAAAATTATTGCATCATGGTTATTCTACTATTTCTTTAGGCTATGCTGGCTTATATGAATGTGTTAAGTTTATGACAGGACATAGTCATACTGATAATGGAATAGGTAAAGAATTTGGCTTAGAAGTAATGCAACATCTAAATGATAAATGTAAGGAATGGAAAGAATTAGAAGATATTGATTATAGCGTATATGGCACGCCAATTGAATCAACGACATACAAATTTGCTACTAAATTAAAAGAGAGATTCGGAAAAGATATATTTATTAAATTAGATGGAAAAGATAGAGATTATATAACAAATTCTTATCATGTTCCTGTATTTGAAAAAATCAATCCTTTTACTAAATTAAAATTAGAAAGTGAATTTCAAAAACTTAGTCCAGGAGGAGCAATAAGTTATATTGAATGTGCTGATTTAACTAATAATATAGATGCTGTAATAGAAGTTATTAATTTTATATATAATAATATAATGTATGCAGAGTTAAATACTAAATCAGATTATTGTCAAGTTTGCGGATATAATGGTGAAATAAAAATTGTTGATAAAAACGGAAAATTAGATTGGGAATGTCCAAACTGCGGTAACACAGATCATTCTAAAATGAATGTAGCTCGTCGTACGTGTGGTTATATAGGTACTAATTTTTTTAATCAAGGTAGAACTGATGAAATTAGAAATAGATATGTTCATCTTGATGACCATATGTTAGAAAGGTAAATATGAAATATACTAAAATGATTATACCATATAGGAAAAATAATAAAACTATTTATTTTGTAAGTGAATGGATTTCTACTATTGATACTTATTATGAAAGATATTCATTAATTTAGGTGATTTTATGAGATATGCTCAAATAAGAGAAATGGATATATCAAATGGAATAGGAATAGGAATAGCAATATTTCTTCAAGGATGTCATATACATTGTAAAAATTGTTTTAATAAAGAATTATGAGATTTTAATAAAGGTAAAATTTTTACAAAAAATACACTGAATAATATAATTGAATTATGTAAAAATTCATATATAAGTAGAATAAGTATTCTTGGAGGAGAACCTTTAAGTGAAGAAAATTTAAATGAATTATTAAATACGTGTATAAAAATAAAAGAAAATATCCCTAATATAAAAATATGATTATATACAGGATACTTGTACGAAGAATTAAATGAAAAACAAAAAGAAGTAGTTAAAAATATAGATATTCTTGTTGATGGTCCTTATATAGATGATAAAAAAAATTTAAATTTAAAATTTAAAGGAAGCGAAAATCAAAGAATAATTGATATAAAAAATACTTTATTAAATAAAGAAATAAAATTATTAGATATATAAAAATTGAAAAAGAGGTGCGTTATAGTATGAGAGAAATAACTAAAGAGATGATAGCTATTTATAATATAAAGAAGTTAAAATATGATTTTATGGGATATACTTTTAAAAGAATAGATGATTTAAGTTTTCATCATCTTATCGTACCTCATAAAGATTGTAAAAAGTATGGATTGGGAGACGGATATTTAATTTGAAATGGAGCTATATTAAATCAAAATACTTCTCATGATTATCTACATTTAATAGAAAAAATAGAAAGAGAATTCTTTTTACGAATAACTAAATATATGATAGAAATGAATACAAATAGGAAAATAGATATAGATAATCTAAAAAGAATTAGAGAAATATTATTAATGTTTGAAGAAAAACATATAGAGGACACTAATAAAAAAGGATTAAAAATAATAAGGAAAAAATATATAACTGACAGAATTGACTTTTTATAAAAATTTTGATATAATATTAATATAATGAAAGGATAATAAAATGATAAAAAGAGTTTTGAATTATAATGATGAAAAAGATAGAGAAATTTTAAAAACAAAAAGTGAAAATGTAAATAATATAGAAGAAGTAAAAGAGTTAATTCAAGATTTAAAAGATACTTTACATTCAATTCCTTTCGCAAAAGGAATCTCCGCAATACAATTAGGAATTAATAAAAAGGTTTGCATATGCTCTTGAGCAGGAGAAGAAGTTGTTCTAATAAATCCATATATAACAAGAACTAGAGGAGAGCATGAATATGTCGAAGGATGTTTAAGTGTCCCAAATATCTATAAAAAAATAAAAAGATACCAAAAGGTATGATGCACTTATACGGATGAGAATGGAGAAATTAAAGAGATTGCAGAGGGCGGAAGAATGAGTGATATAATTCAACATGAATTAGACCATTTTGAAGGAGTATGTAAAGTATATGAATAGGAGACAATATGGAGACTAATAAAATAAAAGATATAAAAATTATTTATAATAGCAATAATATGATTTTTAATAATAGTTATAAAATTAACAATATAAAAATTATGAAAGATATAATATCGCGCGCTTTAAAAGAAACTTCTATATACATTACTAATAGAAGTGAACAATCTTTATTAAATGAGTGAATATCTCATAATATTTTATATAAATTACATTTATTTAGAAATCATACTAAAAATTGCTCTTTTGAAAATAAAATAAGTAGAAGAAAAGAAATAATTTATGAAATCATTAGTTTTCCTAAAAAAATCTTATATAAAATAAAAAATAAAATAAGTTTTTTAAAAATAGAAATATTATTAAAAAAGAGTATTAAAAGGAGAAACAATGGAAAGTAATAGCAAAATAAGTTTAGGAACATTATATGATATAAATAAACAACTAGTTAAACAAAATGAAATAAAATTATCAAAAGGAATAATAAATAGTAAAAAACAAATTATTGTTGACTTTATGAAGAAGAAAAAAAATAATTATTATATGTTATTATGCAATGAAAGAAAAGATTATACTGTTTTTAATATGTTAAATAAAGAAAAAAATATATCTAAAGCTATAAATATATTAATTGATGAATGTTTAACTAATCGAGGAGAAATAAGAGGAATAGATTTAACAAAAGATAAAAATGCCATTGAAATTTGACTTCTTATAGAAAATGAAGCTTATATATATTATTTTTTTCCATATGACAATGGAATAATAGAATTAGGAGATAAAAATGAAAAAGATAGTTAGTGTTTTAAAACCATTTACATTCCAACAAAATATATTTATATATGAGGATGGAGTTAGAATAGATAATTTAATTTCTAATTGAGACACTTTACAAGAAGATATTTTATATATCGCATTAAAAAATAACATAAATGAAATTAATCTTTTAGGAAGCAATACATACTCAGAAAAAATAAAAGAAAAAATAAAAGAGTTAGAATTAACAAAATATAATGAAAATAAATTAAATATAAATTTAATAAATATCTAAGGAGGAAAAATGAAATATTTAATCACTACAACAGAAATATATAGATTTAGTAGCGAAGATGAGGCTACAAATTTTATTGAAGAAGCTAAAAAAGAATCTGGATATATTTTAACTAAACATACTGTTGAATACAAAGAAAAAAAACAAAAAGGAGAAGTAATTGATTTTTATTGGAAAGTTACATTAGTTAAAAGCTTTACGTCAGAAAAAGAGCCTGAAAATAGTATAAATATAAAATATGAAATGGAGAGTGCTTTTTAATGGAAGAAATAGAAATTAAAGATTTACAAAACGCACCTATTACTTGTACATGTGATGGGGCTATGCATTGTGAAAACATTGATTTTTCAGTTCATATTGACTATATGAAATTAAGAGAAGATGCAATAGAACCAACTAGAGGAAGTGCGGCAGCTGCCGGTTATGACTTGTATGTACCAAACTCTGAGGCAGATATAGCGATTCCCGCACATCAAACAGTATTAGTAAATACACAAATTGCTATTGCATTGCCACCACAAACATTTGGAGCTATATTTGCTCGTAGTGGGTTAGCAACTAAATTAGGTTTACGTCCTGCAAACTGTGTAGGAGTAGTAGATAGCGATTATCGTGGAGCTCTTGGTGTAGCATTACATAATGATACGGAAGAAGAAAGAATTGTTAAAGCTGGAGAAAGAATTGCTCAATTAGTAGTAATACCATTTATACCAATTACTTTTGAAGAACAACATAGCTTAGAAGATACAGAACGCGGAGATGGCGGATTCGGTTCTACTGGAAAATAGTCTAAAATAGGAGATAAAAGGAGAAAAGAAAATGAATTTAATATTATTAGGAATTATTATTATTATAGCATTTATTTTATTAGGTATATTAATTGCTGTTAGTTATGTAAAATGCCCACCTGATATGGTATTTTTAATCTCAGGTATTAAAAAAGAACCTAGAGTTATT
>CALWJZ010000033.1 GCA_944381145.1 uncultured Clostridia bacterium | reverse complement strand
ATTGGAAAATACTTTTCAATATCAGAATTCATTTTATAACCATAAGTATTTAAACTATTTTTAAGCATCCTCATTCCACCAAAAGGATTCATAATTCTTTTTAATGGCTTATCAGTTTGAAGTCCTACAATAATTTCATTTTCTTTATCAATGTAACCAGGATCAAAATTATTAATACCAGAAACATGTTCAGTATCAATATCTAATACTTTTTTCTTTAATTCTTCTTTTAATAAATCGTTACATCTATTCAAAACCTTTTTCGTTTTTTCACTTATTCCAACTAAAAAAGATTCATCCCCATCATATCTTGTAATATTTTTTTGAATAAAATCATGAACATCAACATTATTACTATAATAACCTTCTTTAAATTCCATTTCATCAACTCCTATTCTGTATTAGTATACCATATTTTTTTAAAAAAATAAAAAAAGTTTTACAAAGATCAGTAAAATAGAATAAATTTTTTTCGCAACCAATTTGACATAATAAATGTATTATTAAAATAAAGGTGGTTGTAAAAATGAAAAAAAGAATAACAAGAAAAATGAGAAGAGAATTAAAAAATGCAGTTAATCCGTTAGAAGAATTATTAATTATAATGAAACAATACTTTCCAAAACTTACTAATTGGATTGCTGACTTAACTAATACCAGAAATCAATCATATGTTAAATATGATTTAAAAGTTTGTTTTTTAACCCAAATTCTTGCATTATGTTCTGCTTATCAATCTATGAATAAAATAGGTAGAGATTTTAATTCGGATATTGTGATAGACAATATTAATCATATTTTAAAAACTGATTATACTGAATTACCACATAAAGATACTCTTATTAATGTTATTTCATCTATTAAATTTGAAGAACTAGAAAAAATTCAAACTAAAATAATAAAAACATTAATACGATCTAAAATGTTAGATAAGTATAGATTTAATGGTTTATTTTATGTCGTTATTGATGGAACTAATTTATATTCTACTCGTGTCAATTTAGATGAACAAGCAATAACAAAAGTTTTTAATAAAGATGAAGATAATGAGTATACTTTATATTCATATTATGCGCTTGAAGCTAAATTAGTATGCGGTAATATGACCTATTCTCTTGCTACTGAATTTGTAGAGAATGAAACTTATACTGATAAAGATGGTAATACTTATAGAAAGTTTGATAAACAAGATTGCGAATTAAAAGAATCTTATGGATTACTAAAAAAAATTAAAAACAGATTTCCTAAACTTCCTATCATTATTGGTGGAGATGCTTTATATTTAGGTAGACCTTTTTAGAATTATGCAATAAATATAAATTTGAATATATTATTAGATATAAAGAAACCGATGCACCTACAATTAAAAGAAATTTTGATGAAATTAAAATTGTTGAAGAAAATTATCAATATCAAAATGATATAATATTTAGAGAATTGAAAAATAAAGAGTTTTTTACTCTTAACGTAATAAGTTATGATGAAAAATATATTGATCAAAAAACTGGTGAAGTTACTATAACAAATTTTTCATATGTCACATCTTTACCTATTAATTCTAAAAATAAAGAAGATATAGTTTTACTTGGAAGAAGAAGATGGAAAATTGAAAACAAAGATTTTAAGGAACAAAAATCTGATATATTAAATATTAATAAGGATTATCTTTACTTTTATTTCTTTTAGGCAAGTCTGCCATTTTCTATCCTCCTATCAATTTGAATTTTTTAAATACAAACTGATAAAAGGTGGTCCACGAATTTTATTTGAATTAAAGTCAACGAAAAAAAATTGCATTGTAAATGTCAATCTTTTTTGTGTATTTTTATAGCACTTAATATATAAACACTTTCTTAAATTACATTTCCAACCAAAATAGTGCATAATAACCTCACATATCGAGTAATCGAATGTGAAATCGCCATTTTACCCATTTTGTTCATCTATATCACTTATAAAGCACCTCTTTTTCTTTACATTACAACAAATAAACTCCCTACTATTATTCTTTTACAATTAAAGTATAAATTCTCATCACAAACAAAGTAAAGGCTTTTTAAGACCATTGTAAATACAGTTGCATTATTTAAGTTTTCAAAAAAAACTAGGGCTTTTTGAGTCCTAGTTAAATAAAAAACGGAAAAACAATGATGCAACTTTAAATATAACTAAAAAGAAATAGTCAAATAACTTTATAAATTTTAGTTAATTTCAATACTATTTAATATATCAAGGTGCTTTATGGAATTATTTGAATTAATTGAATCACTTCTTGAATAATCAGTGATAGCATAATAGACACTATTATTTGAACCTATATCGTTAATTACTAAGGCATAATTATTTAATTCTTTATCATAATCAGAGCCAACCCCTGTAATTCCAATTATATTAATAGAATTAATTTCATTTTTCAAACCACTTAAATATAAACCATTTCCATGTCCACCATTCTCTACTGTTGTTATATAAGTATTATCTATATAATTTGAATTACCTATTATTGATATATTTTGAATACTATTATTGTTACCATTTATTTTTATATAATCTTTATATGTTTTATCATTAGTTCTAATCAATTGAATATTATGTATATTAAGATTATTGGTATTAATATCTATATATGAATGTTTTCTTGTTCCTAAACTTAAATTGTGTCCATCAATTTTATAAATTTTTCCACTTGTATTATTATATAAATTTATCCCCCCCGAACCACCTTCAATAATTATATTATTGGCATTGATAGTTGAATTACTTATTTCCATACCAAGACAATTTATATGACTAAATATATGAATTATATTAATATTTAAAATTGCTTTATTTCTATTTAT
>CALWJZ010000032.1 GCA_944381145.1 uncultured Clostridia bacterium | reverse complement strand
TCAGATCTTGTAATCTTTATTAAGTCAAACTATGTATAATCTTTAAATAGGGCGAGTAAGAAAGAAATATATTTTTCATTTTCTTCATTTATCTTTACTCTATTGGTAGAAATTCTAATAGGATATTTCCCAAATTTTTTATATTTTTTATATGTCTTTTCATTAATAATACCTAAATTAGAAAAATGAAATTTTTCATTATATAATCTATCTTCGTTTGCTATTGACATATATATTGCTTCAAGTAAATACAATAGTTCTTCTAGCATAAAAGGTGTTACTTCTCTATTATTTTCATTAAAATATTTTATAATGAATTTTGAATTTCTTATGATATTTCTTTTAATTCTACCCATTTAAAATTACCTCCTCTTATATTAAACATGAAAATCTATAATGGTTATAATTTTTCCTTCTAAATTTATATTTTTTACTTTTTCATCAAAAGTATCATCAGTTTTATATGAAATTCCGTTCCATCTTTCTCTTACATATAGCGTTTTAGATTCATTATCAAAAACTATAAAAGACTTTGTAATATCAAAATCAACAATATCTTCATAGTAAGCGGAATCAACATCTAAATCATTATTTCTTTCAAACAGTCTAGTTATTTTTGAAATAATTGAATTATTATTCTCTTTCTTAATTATATGATTATATGGCGTACTTGACTTAATTTGTATATCTCCGCTATATCTTCCTCCAATTTCAAACCAATCCCAACCAATATATTCAGTATCATTATCGTAATAATAGGGTTCTAATATATCATATATTTCATTTAATGTAGGTTTATTTTTAGTAATTACATATCCTTTAATATGCATATTTTACTCCTCCTCTTCTAATAATTTTTTCATATTATTAAATTTATAATTTATTTCATCTACAATAATATTTCTTATTTTATTTTTATCATCTGTAAAGAAGTTTATTAAATTTTTTATTGATGATATTACTTTATCAGGCGAATAATTTCTTTTATTATATTTGTCTTTTTTATTTTCTATTATCATTTTATATCTATTTAAATTACAGGTTCCAAGAGCATAATTATATGAGCTGTTTCCGCTAAATAAATCATATTCTTCTTCAACTAACTTATTTATCCACTCAGTTATTCCACTGTAACTACAAATATAATTATCATATATCCATCCACAATTATTAATTCCAAAATAAAAAGTTGTGTGATTATTCCATAAATCAATTTTTAAATGTATATAATCATTTATAATATATTCCTTACTAATATCAATTTTTTCTTCTTTTAATTTTTCAAGAATATCTTTTAGATATTTTAAATCTTCTATCTTTTCATCAATATCATAATTTGCGGGAATTAAATAATTATAATCTAGGGAGTCTATTTTATATGCTTCTTCTTTTTTTTCTTCAATATATTTTTTATATTCTTCTAATAATTGTATTTTCTTATTTATTTTATTAATATCTTCTTCCATAACTATTCCTCCTTATCATCTTTTTCTTTTAAATCATTAGAATCACAATACGGACATACTTTTATTTTTTCACCGCAAGGGTAATCAAATAAATTACTAACTCCATAGAATTTTTCTGCGGAAATTTCTTTTGGTTCAATAAATTCTTTTCCGCATTCTTTACATATATACATAACTATCATTCCTTTCTTAATTAGATAGCCAATTATATTTTTCCATTAAATCTAAATGATTAAGTGCATAATTGATACCCCATAAAGTAGCATTAATTTCTAAAGGAAGTTTAAAATATAATTCACAATATTTTTTTAAATTTTCATAATCATTTTCATCTTTTAATGAATATTCTTCTTTTAAAAGAGCAAATTCTAAATCTTGAATATCTGCATTATCAGAATCCCATGTCTCTATATGTCCTATTTCATGAAGAATTTCAATTAAAAAAGGATTAATATTAGAAATTCTATTATCTAATTTATTAATAAAATTTTCAAATAATTCATCTATTCTTTTATCATATGCTTTACCAATATATATGATTTCATCAAATATATCACATTGTAAATCAAAATCTTGAAATTTTACATCTAATTCTGAATTTATTTCTTTTATAAAATTATAAATTCCTAATTTTATTTTCTTTTCCATTTTTCCTCCTTTATTTTTTCTATATATATTATAATATAATTTTAATAAAAAATCAACAGAAAATAAATTTTGCTTTTAAAATTCTTTCCTGTTGATTTTTAAAATTAGTCATTATTATTAGTATTTTCTTTTTTACTTATAATGCAATAGCGGCAATCATCATCATCATTTTCTTCTAAATCTAATAAAACTGCTACATCTCTATCCATTACTGCTGAATAATAACCATTAGGTATCTCAGTTAATGTTCCATTATCTTCTTCTTTATACCATTTTTTATCTATTCTTTTATATAAAGAATTATCTGTTTTGCTCTTAATTTTAACGTCTATAAAATATTCTGGTTTATGAAATTTAAATAGCGGACAGTCATAGCAATGAGAAGCATTTGGAGAAACTACATTATTAGAATTAAAGTTAGCATCTCCTTCATATTCAGCTTCATCTAAATCTCTATTTCTACATTCTTCTTCGTTATTTAATTCACATACTGCATTATTTATATTATATATATAACAATTTTCACAATTTCCATCACAATCTTGTCTTTCATCACAATATTCACAATATCTATAATAATTGAAATTTTCATAAATATATCCATCACCATTATATTCATAATCATCATCATCTTCTCTTGGATAAGTTCCGAATACAATGTGACCACATCCGCAAGGACATACAATAGGTTCATCAAATACTTTTATTACTTCATTATTAGTATCATAATCGCTTTGAATCCATATTCTATCTTCATCATACTCATCATATCCATAACCGTTATCTCTATATATCGTAATATTATTATCATTTCTTTTCCACATATTTCTAAAATTCATTTTTTCACTAACAAATTTTTCAACTAATCCACGCATTTCTTTTTTAAAATCTTCATTATAATTCCCTTTTCCTGGATATATAGTATTAAAATGAATTGCTTTAAAATTATCTGATATAGCTATTGTCATTCGCATTCTTTTATATCTTATGTTCTTAAAATTATAATTATCATATAAAGAAAATTTTCCACTATTATTCCATACATATGTTATTAATGAAGTACTGTCAAGTACAGCTGCTAAGCATCCATCTGCATGACTATCTTGAAAATCATTTTCCAATCTATAACAAGAAGTCCATCCATAAGGATTTTCACTTGCTAACATCATATCAACTGGGTCAATAGATATTGTAAAATTAGCTTCAATTTCTTTATTTTCAAAAATTGCGGCAATTTTAGTTACTACTTCATCTGGAGCTTTTAAATATTGTTTAAAGAAATGAGTAATTGACATTCCTTCTGAAGATATATTATTTTGAAAAGCTTCACTAATTAAACTTCTTGGGTAGCTATAAGGAAACAATGAATAACAAATTTTATTTTCAAGATGATTTTTAAAGAATGCACACCAAGGATAAAATGCTGGAAATTCTCTTCCTACTTCTAAAAATTTATCTTCATAATCTTTATCTTGCTCTTCATATTTAATAGGCATATCTACTTTTACATTTCCTCCCATTAAATTAAAAAATCTTTTTTTATTTTTGCACCAAGTAGATAAATATTCTTCAATAATTTCATCTTTTAGGTTTGCAATATAGATATTAGATAATTGCGCAATACATTTTGTAAAATCTGCTATATCTATTTGGTCTATCATTGGTTTATATTCTATTCCTACTTTTTCAATTAATTTTTTCTTTGATAACATATATTCATTTCCCCTTTCAATAATATATATTTTTTATTTATTACATTTATATTATATTATATTTTTATTAAAAAATCAATAAATATTTATATATTAAATATTAATTATTTATTTAATTTCTCTTTTAATTTTTTATTTTCTCTTAATAATTCTTCATATGTTGGAACTTTTTTAAATTCTTTAATTATATTTATTAAATCATTAATGTCAACGCTTCCATAAGAAGATATACAATAATTATTTCTTTCTACTGGCAAATCTATAATTTTATTGATTAAGTCATTTATTTCTTCAATAGTTAAGTTATTCATTATTTTCACTCTTTTCTAATTCTTCTATTGTTTCTCTAAAAATGTTAGATAATGCTTTTAAATGTTCTAATAGAAGTTTTTTATTTCCACTTTTAATTTCATATAATTCATTTAAATTATTTAAACTAATATTCTTTTCTAAAAATGCACAAATTATTTCTTTAGATAGTTCTATTTTATTCATTGTTTATCATTTCTCCTTTTTCTTATATTATAATTATATTATAAAATATAAAAAAAATCAATAATATAAATTATTGACCTTTTGATATTAAATAATCTCGACTAACATTTTTAAAGCTAAAGTTTGGTTCAGTAGTTTTATAATATACCAATCCTTCTCTTTTACAATCTTCATTACCTTCACAAACTTCTTTATCATAAAATCCATCTGCAGATAATTTAAATTCTTCAAAATCATCTGGCATTATATAACTTTCATTTACAATAGGAACAATTTCCATATCATATTTTTTCCATATATCTCTTGCTTCTCTTAAATCATATCGTCCATTTTTACTATCTGTCATATGAAAGCAATAGAAATGAATATATTTTAATTTATGCGGATTTCCTTGAATATTAGGTGCGCAGATCTCTCCTTGCCAACATACCCATTTTATATCTTTATTTTCTTCTAAATATTTACGCATTTTTTCTTCTATTTTATATTTAAAAGCGACTTTCCAATATACATTATCATCTCCATAATAGCATTCTTGTTCTGGTTTAAACATTCTTACATTTCTACTACATACATAAAATTCAAATTTCCCAAATTTTTTTCTTTCTAATATATAAGTTCCTGATGAGCCATCACATTTTTGAGTAACAATATATGGAGTTTTATCTTGTAATACCCAAGTCATATTTTCACATCTTTCTTGGTCAGTTTTAGATACTCCAGGAAAACGTCCTACTGGCCATCCGCTATTAGTATCTTTTTTCTTATTACCAAATAAAATAAATAATATATTTCTTCCTAATTTATATTTATATATTTTTCTTAAAAATTTATATTTTTTGAATATATTTATTTTTCTTTGATACATTTTGTCATATTTAGATACTTCAGATTTTCTTTTATTATCTTCTTCTGATGCATATTTAACTTCAAGCTCTTTAGTTAAGAAGATTGGTTCTTCTACTAAATCTACTCCAGATGAAATTTTTTCAATTACTGAAATAGCCCACTCTGGCATATATCCTGTTTTCTCATCAGTAAAGTCTTCTAAAGCCATTAACAATCCTTGAGATATAACTTTTCCTTTAAAATATTTTTGAGTTTTTATTTTAAAATGTTTATCAGCTAAAAACATAAATGGTTCTTTTTCTGGAACTTTTGAATCTATTTCAAAATATACGGCATAATCTCCTTCTTTAAATTGACCTTTTCTTACCATTATATGCCAGCCGCCAACAATAGCTTGTTCTACTCTATCTGCGCCTTCTATTGGAACTATTTTATCAATTTTTACTATATAAGCTAATTCTCTTTTTCCTTTTCTATTTAACATATTTTATCACCTTAACTTCCTTTCTTCTTTCTTGATTTTTATTATTATGATAATATTTTTTTCTATCGTCATCATTATTTTCTTTTATTTTAGCTCTTCTCTTTTTTATTTTAATCGCTAATGATGGAAAATTGAAATTATTTAATAACATATAAATTAATCTCTCTTTCTTTTTTTTACATATATATTATATAATATTTTTAAAATAAAATCAATTTATTTCTTTACTTCTAATTCAATAATATCATTATATAAACAATAATGATTTTTATCTAATTCTTTATTTATATGATAATGACCAAAAAAATTTTTATTATAAGTTATTTTTTTATTTAATTCATCTAATTTTTTTTCTGATATATGATTTTCTTCATTTTCTTTTACTTCAATAGTATATAATAAATGCCTAAAATTTTTACAAGTATTATAATTAGTACAATGGGTAAAAAGGTAATCATATTTTCCTGTTGGAATATTTTCAATATCTTTATCTGTTATTCTTTCATTTTCCCACCAATCTATATCTTTTTTTCTAAAAATTTTATCTACACTATCTGCGCCACCTAAAAATAAACATTTTCCAATAGGTAAGTCTAGAATAGTTCCTCTTTTTATATAATGAATATGATTAGATATATCTATAATTTTATTTTCATTATTAGATAAAGAATTTAATATATTAAAATTCTCATGATTTCCATCTATAAAATAAATATGAAATTTATAATTTAATTCATGAAATTTTATTTTAAATTCTGCATCTCTTTTATCGTCTCTCCAAAACAAACCGTAGTCACCTAAAATTAAAATATTTATTTCTTCATAATTAAAATCCATTCTATCAATAAAATCATAAATTGAACTAAAATCTCCATGTTTATCTCCTGTAACAAAATATCTATTCATATTTATATTTCCTTTCTATTTTATATATTTTTATTATATTATATTTTTATTAAAAAATCAAGCAAGGGGCAAAAGGGATTAATAGAAAAATTTAATATTTTAAATATTATAAAAGGAAAAATAATATTAAAAGAAAGAAGGTAAAAAATATGTTAAGAGTTAAAAATAAAAATATTTCTTTTAATAGAGGAGAAGAAATTAGAATAAATCTAAGAAGCAATTTAGATTTTAAAGAAGGAGACTACATAAAGTTTAGAGTTACTGAAGTAGATAATATTTCTAATGTCTTATTTGAAAAAAAGTTTATGGCGGAGAATGGATCAAGAGTTATTTTAATCCTTTTAGTTCCAGAAGACAGCCGCAGTTTTGCGGAAGTATCTAATTCACCTTTAGAATATTGATACGAAATTGAACTAAATGATAAAATAACTGTTATAGGTTATGATGATTTTGGCCCTAAAAAGCTAACTATAAATCCAGAAGCTGGCGCAGAATAGGAGGAGTTTATGGCAAGAGTAATTGATAGTCTTTTTGACGGATATGCTGATATAAAAAGAGATAGTATATTAAGAGATCCCAGCGAATATGATGCTGATGCAGAACTATCTGTAGAGCTAGATGTGCCTAATGTTTTAGAAATGTGTTTAGCTCCTCAAGGAGAACAAGGTTTTAGTCCACGCGTTTCTTTAAATAGAGAAGACAGTAGAACTATAATTTCTGTTATGAATAAAGACTCTGTTGAAAGAAGTTATGTTCAAGATGGTGCAACATTTATACCTAACGTAAGTGATGAAGGTATTTTAACATGAAGTAATGATTTAGGAGTAGAGAATCCTAGTCCAGCAAATATTAAAGGTCCAAAAGGAGAATTTATTATTTCTGGGACCGTTAATCATGAAAGTTTATTACCAGATATTAGTACTGTTGAAAATGGTACAATGTATTTGGTAGGAACAGAAATTCCAAGAGATGTATATGTAGCTGATAAAATATCAGAACAATGAATAAATCAAGGAAAATTAGAAGGACCTCAAGGAGAACCTGGAGAATTTAATTTTGCTACTTTTGGAATAGAAAATGGCTACTTAGTAGCTAATAAAACAGAAAATTTAGAATTAATAGATTTTAGATTAAATGACAAAGGCGAATTGGAGGTGATTGTATAATGGCTACAAGACAAGTATTAGGAAGAGTCTTAATAGTTATGAAAGGCGAATATAATAACACAGAAGAATATGAGAAATTAGATGTCGTTACTTACGATGGTAGCTCTTATATAGCAAAAAAAGATACTGTTGGGAATTTACCAACAAATACTGAATTTTGAGACCTTTTAGCTAAAAAAGGCGATGATAATGCAATCTCAGATGAAGATTTAGAAAAAGTAAAGAATGAAGTTACAGAAGCGATTAAACCAGATGTACAAGAAGGAATTAAAGAAGATTTAGATAAATTAATAAATATTTCTCCTCTTGTTGCTTCATCAATAGATGAAATGACTGACACAACAAGAGTTTATGTTAATACAACTGATGGCAATTGATATTATTATAATGGCGCTAATTGGGAAATTGGAGGACTTTATCAAGCAACAAAAATTCAAAATAATTCTATTTCAAGCAATGAAATAGAGTATAAAGGTTTATATCCTGATAGTATTAATTATTTAGATGGATATAATAGAGGAGACGAAAAATTAGTAGATTCTAGTATATCATATGACGGTCCAAATAGAGCTTTAAATAACGATACTTTAAATTATTCCCCTTATATGGGAGATAATTTTAGGTCTATAAAAACTAGAATTCCTAATAATTCTTATATAATAGTCGAAAAAGAATCTACTTCTGATAGATTTAAAATAGGTTTATTTGATACAGAACCTCAGTCTGGAGATCCAGCTAGTAAAATAATATTAAATATTGGAGAATTAAGTTCACAAAAACATATTGCTTTTTATTCAGAAAATTATAATTGGCTTGTTTGTCAATACACTGCAAGTGGTGAAAAAATAAATGTAAAAGTAAAAGTTATTAATCGCTTTAATATAGATAATATAATTGATGTAAATAATACAAATTTCTTTGAAAAAATAAAAGCAGAAAATTTATATGATAAAAGTATGATATTAAACGATTTTGCATGTGCAATTCAAGGATATCTTAGTTACGTCACTAAATGTAGAACTCTAAAATTTACATTAATTCCTGATAATACTTATACAATAAGGAAGATAGGGAATTCTAATAGATTTAGATTATGACTTTTTAATTATAAACCTAAAAAATATGAATCTGGAGATTCATTAGATAATTTTTTACAATCTCATCCATCTAAAATAATAATTGATGATAATGCGGCAACAGAGGTTTCATTTGACAGCGAAAAATATAAATATGCATTTTTAACTTATACTACAAATAACGAAGATTGTTCTTTTGAAATAACAAATTCAAGTGGAACAAAATATCAATTAAATAAAGAATTTATTGTAAATTATCTTAATGAATTAAAAATTGACAATATACAGAAAATAGATGGTGGATACATATTTGAAGACGATATAAACTCTTCAAATGAAATATGAACTCAATGAGATTCGAGACTAGCATTTGGTATGACGCCTTCATTAGCACCGGTACCTCTTAGAATAAAATCTCAATTATTAGTTGATGGTACTATTATTGCAAGAAATCAAAAAAATCAAAAATATAATAGATGAGGATATCATGTCTATGAAGCTTATGGAAGTAATAATTATGACAGAATAACTATGCTAATGAATAAGCATGATAATGAAATCAATAAAAAAGTTGCTGAATTATATTATTATACAGGAGCTAGCCACTATGCAACATCTTATGCTTGATATAGAATTGGTTCTGATGTTAAAAACCATTCATTTATGTTTGACCGTGATACTATGGTTGCTTATGGTTTAATAGATTTAAAAAATGTTATGACTTTAGCAAGGATATCACCAACAAATGATTTAATAACCACTTATAATACTATTGAAGAAGCAGACAAGGCATATGAGCCAGAAAATAATGCAGAAAATAATGCAAAATGTTTACTTTATATTTCTTTAAAAAACGCAGAAAATGGTTCTATGTTCTATGATACAGACAGAAATAAAATTGTAATAAAAGTTAATAATAAATGATGCGATATGAATGTTACAGAAGTAGAAGAAGGAACTTATAATTTTTAAACAATTTTATAATAAATTTAAATAACAAAATACTACAATGATTATAATGGATTTCTACTAATAATTGTAATATTTTTACTATTTTATATAATTTATTGAAATTTATATATCAAACAAAATAAAAATAAAAGAATTGGAGGTAATAAATAAATGGCTAAACAAATATTAGGAAAAGTTGCCTACGTATCAAAAGGTGACTATAATAATGAACTATTTTATGAAGTTAATGATGTAGTTACATATAATGGTAGTTCTTATGTAGCCTTAGGAAATACTTTAGGCAATATACCAACAAATACTTCTTATTGACAATTATTAGCTCAAAAAGGAGATACTTATACAGTAAGCGAAGAAGATTTAAATATTATAAAACAAGAAATAGTAGATGACGCAAATAATGATTTTAATCAAAACGTTAATTCAAAAACAGAAGAATTTGACACTCATGTAGAAACTAAAACAAGCGAATTTGATACTCATGTTCAAGAAAAAACAGATGAATTTGATACTAATGCTGCAGAATATGATGAAAGAATTACACAAAATACAGAAGATATTGCTTATAATTTTGCTAGAACTAATAAAAATTTCCAAGACTCATTAGAATACAAAGGAGCTTGAGGAAACGATTTAACATTTGAAGATAGCATTGAATTTCCATTAGGGAAGTTGGATATGGACGGAAAGAGTGAGCAATTTACAACTACTGGAATACAAATGTTTAATCCTGATACAGAATATCCTATTTCAAAAGCTGGATTAACTATAACTAAAGAAGATGATGGTGCAATAGTTATTAATGGAACATCTACAGACAATATGAATTTTAATTTAACAACTGGATATAGTCAAGAAGAGCAAGAACAAATGAATGGAAAAACATACACTATTGTAGTGAATACTTCTGGAACAGGAACATTAGATAATGCTGGTCTAAAATATGCAGGTAATTCAAATAGAATTGTTATACCAAATATAGAGGGAAATAATAATTATAATAAAACAAGTATCTATACAAAAAGAGAAACTGACACAGTAAGTAAATTAATTTTTACAATATACGTTTTAAGCGGTGTAACATTTAATAATATGAAATTATATTTTAACCTTTATGAGGGAGAATATAATGAAGATAAAGTTTACGAACCATACACAGGAGGGCAACCTAGCCCATCTCCAGACTACCCACAAGAAATTAATAGCATTGAAGGAGATTTGGAATTCTATGATTATGGTAGTGATAATATTTTTGATGGAATGTTAGAAATTGGAACAATAAATTCTTTAACAGGTTTAGAAGAACCTTATAGTATAGCAATGAGAAGTAAAAATTATATGAATGTTATAAATAATAGAATGGTATATGTTATTTCTGAAGAAGCTAATACTTTTGGTATTAGATACTATGACAAATATTATAACTACTTAGGAAGAAATTCATATGCTTCTTTATCTAATTTCTCAATCGATTTAGATAGTATAAATGTTTTTGATAAAACATCATATTATAAATCAAATGAAGATATAACATATATGAAATTTATTATAACAACAAGTACTGATACAAATTTAAAAATAGCATTTAATGTAAAAGAAAAGAAGTATGTTCCATACAAAGGACACACGCTAACCATACCTACCAACGGGCAAGTTTTCCGTAAAGTAGGAGATGTAGCTGATAAACTTGTTGTTGATATGAAAACGGGGGATTATTACAAGGAAGGCAATATTGGGGAATTTGATTATAATGGTTCAACTAATAAAAATATAAGTAGTACTGGACTTGTTGCAACAACTATTGGAGAAGATTTATTGGCAGGTGTATTTATAATTAATAATACTATTCCAAATTCAATAAATAAACCAATTTCAAATAAATTTTCTACTAAAGTATTAGGCAATGAAAGTGATAATGAAAATAAAGATAATGTAAGATTTTTTGAAGGAATTGCACATCATAGTACTACAAATAGACAATTTATAATATCAATTAAAAAATCTAGACTTAATACTGCTGATTTAGATGGATTTATACAATATTTTTCAAATAATCCAATAAAAATTCAATGTGCATTAGAAACACCAACCCTAGAAAAACTAGGCACATTAACAAAGGAACAATTAGATATGCTTGTTACTTTCAAAGGCTATAACAATTTAATGATTAACACCAATTTAGGGCAAGCCGATATTAATATTGAGTACGTATTAGATATGAAGAAATATTATAATAATATATTATATAATAATACATTAAGTGGAAATAATATTGTTTTTGATAATGGATTAGAATCATCTTTAGGCAAGTTGGATATGGACGGAAAGAGCGAACAAGTAACTACTACTGGTAGTCAATTATTTGATGTTAGTGATAATAACTTCTCTCCATCATCTGTAACTTATGATGATGAGGGGTGGATAACCATTAATTATACAAATACATCAGATAGCGAAAGGTATGCTAATGTTTATACTAATATTTCTGAAAAATTAAAACCAAGTACACAGTATAATGTAATACTAGAGGTTAAAGATTTTACAAATGCTCAAGGAATCGGAGTTGTTACAGTAAATCAGCAAAATAAAGGACAGTTTGCTACAAGTTATACAATTTCTTCATCAGAAATGGTAAAAGGAAAAAAATATAGCAAAATATGTACCACTTTAGATAACTTTGAGGGATGTGCTACAATGTTAAGAACATTCCTTACATTTACCCCATCTGGTGTAATGAGTAATACTATAACATTTAGAATATCAGTAATAGAAGATATATCAGTTACAACGGAAAATTTTGTTTACGAACCCTACACAGAAAAACAACCAAGCCCATCTCCAGACTACCCGCAAGAAATTACAAGCATTGAGGGAGATTTGGAGTATATTGGATATGGTAGTAAGAATATATTTGATGAAAATTGGACACAAGGATATTTTTCTGATAATTTAGGTGGAACTAATACATCAAATGTGGGTGGTAGAGGAACTAACAAATATTATATAGGAACAAACAAAAAAGCCTATGTATTATTTAATGTTAAAAAGAATATAATGTTAGGTAGATTTTGGTTACAACAATTTGATAAAGATAAAAATAGCATAGTTAGGTCAACAACTGGAATATATGATACTCAATTAAATGCCGGATTTCATAGATACGAAATTAACTTAGATGAAAATACTAGATATGTTTCTCCTAGTTTTTATTTAATAAATGATGGAGATACACCTGTTAATTTTGCAAATTTTAAAAATTATATAGATAATGTTTCTATAAGCACTACATCTATTGAATACGAACCATACAAAGGGCATACCCTAACCATACCAACCAACGGACAAGTGTTCCGTAAAGTAGGAGATGTTGCCGATAAACTTATTGTAGATATGAAAACAGGGGATTATTACAAGGAAAAGAATATTGAAGAAATTATTTTAAATGGTAGCGAAAGTTGGAGTTTACAATCAATAAATGAATATGGAATTGCTAATTTTAGTTATAGAACTGGAAAAGAAAATTATCCAATAAATTTTTATGTTATAAGTAATTATTTTGCAAGTCAAAATACAAGTATAAGTCAAACTAAAACTAACGGAGTATTTATGCAATGGCAAAATGAATTATACATAAGAATTGAGCAAGAAAAGGCTAGTACAATTGAAGAATTTAAACAATGGTTAAGTACACATAATACTGTTGTTGATTATCAATTAAATAACCCAACTTTAGAAAAAATAGGACGATTATCTTCTACTGATTTAAATAAATTAAGAACATTTAAAGGATATAACGACATAAGTATAAATACTAATATGGGACAAGCAGATATAGAAGTAGAATATGTATTAGATATTAAAAAATACATAGATGAAAAAGTCGCTGAAATATCAGAACAATTAATACAATAGAAAGGAAAGTAAAATATGTTTGAAATATTCAAAAATGTAATAAATAATAAACAATTTGATTTAAGAGATATGCTTTATAAAATAGAAGAAAGCTATATTAAATCAGATATTTCAAAAGATGATAAAGAAAAACTAGAGGAATTAGCAAGAAATAATGCAAATGCAGTTAATTCTTATGAAGATATTCAAAAGAGAGTTGATAATTTAGCTAAAGGATTAGAATCATTAACTAGAACAGTTGAAGCAAATGCGCAAGGAACGAGCGCATTAAAAGATGCTATTATCCAATTAGGAGGAGTTATAGAAACTCCTTCTGAAGGCGGAGATGAAGAAGAACAACCTATTGATGAATATCCTGAATATGTTCAACCAACAGGAGCGCATGATGCATATTATATAGGAGATAAAATAACATTCGAAGGAGATAAATATGAATGTTTATTAGACGGATGTGTATGAAATCCTGTTGAATATCCTAATGGATGAAAGAAAATTCTTCCAGAACAATTAGAAAATACTACTGAAATAGCAGAAGAAATAAATGAATAATAAAAAAAGCTATATACGAAAAGTATATAGCTTCTTTTTTAATGCACAAAAAAATGGAGAAGATTAATTAAATCTTCTCCATAGACTCTTATCAGCAAAGTCTTTTATGAAAGGGAATGAATGTAAAAACTTTTAATTTTTACATTTATATTATATCAAAATTTTTATATTTTGTCAAAAAATTTTTAAAAAATTTTTCCAACAAATAAAAGCCATTTGTTTATATATTTTTGTTGGAATTATATTATATTACTCTTCTTATAGACATAATTACCATCATATTTGCGGTTGTTATACCTATGCCTCTTGATGGAGTTTGTGCATGAATTATTTTTCCTCCACCTATGTAAATAGCAACGTGAGTAACCGATTTGCCCCCATTTCCGCTATAAAATATTAAATCTCCAGGTTGAATATCGCTATATTTAACAGATTTTCCAGATGAAGCTTGAATACTAGCTCTTCTTGGTAAATTAATTCCAAAATGTTTATAAATGCTTTGAACAAAACCGCTACAATCAGCACCGTTTGTTAAACTAGTACCACCATAAACATAAGGGTTACCATTAAATTGAATTGCATAATTAACAATAGGATTATCATATGCAACTCCGCTTAAATCTTGAATTTTAATATTCTTTTGTTGTTCTTCTTTTTCTTTTATAGCTAATTTCTTTTTATACTCTTTTTCTTTTTGAGAAATAACTTTATTTAGAATATCTTCACTAGTTTCTTTTCCTAATGAATCTTTAATTATATTAATATCATAATCTTTATTATCGTATTTAATAATTTTTTCTTTAAAACTTTCTAAGTCTTTTAAATTTTTAAAATAATAAATTGTATCATCTATTTTTATAGTATTATATTCTGCATAATAATCATATGTATGGATAATTCCATTCTCTAAATTATAAAAATTATTTTTTGTTAATTTAGAAGGTATCTGTATTTGATACTTATTCAATATTTTTAAAAAGGCTGATTGTTCATAACTAACATTTTCATATCCTTGTTTTTCTAGTTTTTTTATATAATTATTAACTACTCTTTTTACTAATTTTTCTTCTATTTTTGTATTCTCATCTGAGATATAAGTATATCTATTTATATTATTTGGTATAAATATCCCTATTGATTGATATACTTTAGTTGGCGAAAATATAGTAGTTAAACTAAATAAAAATATTGTGAATAAAATAATAACCTTCTTATATAAATTTCTTACCCCTATCCCTTTTGGGGAGGGCAGGATTTCTGATACTGTCATAATTTTATCCTTTCTTAAACAAATGGCGTCTAATGCAGGAATTAAACCTACGACTTATAATAATAAAAATTATTTTGTTTTATCAACTAAACTAATTAGACATAAAATGGGGTGCCATGTAGGAATCAAACCTACGCATACTGGAGCCACAATCCAGCGTGTTAATCACTTCACCAATGACACCATATATGGCGCTGAATGTAGGATTTGAACCCACGGTACGTTCGCACGTACGCTTGATTTCAAGTCAAGTGCCATAAACCAGACTCGGCCAACTCAGCATAATAAGTTCAGCCACTTTCTTTTATGTAAAAGTGGGAAATATCCAGAGGATTGCATGACTCCTCCCAACTCCCAAGAACTACTTTGGGCATATATGTTAATCATTATTTATCTAATATGGTAGCCTCACCGAGATTCGAACTCGGAATTCCCACTGTGAAAGAGTGGTGTCTTAACCATTCGACTATGAGGCCATATGGTGGAGTGTGTGAGAGTCGAACTCACGACCTTTACATTGCAAGTGTAACGTTCTACCAACTGAACTAACACCCCATAAATAATACTTTTACAATATACGAATATTGTAAAAGTATTTCATAAGTTTTTAGGCACATCTTTCATCCTTGAGTTTTTTAAACTTGTTAACTCCATTCGCCCGAAGCATATTATTCCCGTCATAATATTATAGGTTCTTTATATTTGGACGCTTCCCTAATTATGTGTTTTCAGGTAGAGATATACCAATAGATATTCTATAAAAATATAAAATACCTATTGCTATATCTCTATATAATATAAAATATTTTTTATAAAAAATCAATAATAAATATGGCGGTTCGTACGAGATTCGAACCCGTGACCTGGTGAGTGACAGTCACCCGAGCACTCCGCTGCTCCAACGAACCGTATAAATATTCAATATATGAATATTGTATTTAATTTATTAAAAATGGTCGGGAATGAAAGATTCTAACTTCCGATCTCACGGTCCCAAACCGTGCGCCGTAAACAGACTGGGCCAATTCCCGAAATATGGCGGGAATAATAGGATTCGAACCTATGTTTATCGGTTAACAGCCGATTGTTCTAACCTCTGAACTATATTCCCAAAATGGTGGATTCACTAAGAATTGAACTTAGATAATTACATTAAAAGTGTAATGTCCTACCATTGAACGATGAATCCATGGTGGAGATGATGGGACAAAAAGAATATTATAATAAAAGAATTTATTATTCATAAACTATTTTTTAATATTCTTTTTGGACTATATCTTTATCCATATCTTTATTTTTATGGATAGGCAGTGCATAGTCTCTGAACGTTCTTCTATTCGAAGCTCCGCTGCGGATTGGTTAAAATATTTATTTTTTTAACTTTCACACCTAAGCTTATTTCATCTTTATGTTGTAGTATAAATATTATAAAACTCGTTTTCGCAATTCTCTGCCTTTTCATTTAATTATTACTAATCAAAGCGACCTATTTTAATCGAACCCATGTCCAAAAACAACATCTATTAAAAATCTCATTCTTACTTTACAAGTTTTAACTCGCCTCACGAGTAATTTAGAGTGACGATTCGATCCCTGCCTCATTATGTTCACTCACGTTCAGAGAGGTCTTGATTGTTAGTTTGTTTTTCTTATAAAACCATACAAGAGCAAATTTATAAGAAAGTAATCTTTGAAGATTAATACGATTATATTTTTTCTGATTACTACTGATACTCATATAAAAGGTTGTTTATCTTATAACTAAGCAAAAGAAACGCTATTTACAGCGAATAGTGATTTTACACTATTAACAACTTTTGAAAATAATTTTCCATTTAATTTTAATTTCTATTTAACGCATAAATGCGACTTGTATTTTAATATTCTATTATTTCTGTCGAAGCCTATAACATCCCCATATATGGCGGTTGGAGTAGGATTTGAACCCACGATACAAATTAATGTATTCTTGATTTCAAGTCAAGTGCTTTCAGCCAAACTCAGCCATCTCAGCTTATAAAAAAATGGAGCAGATAGACGGACTCGAACCGACACTCCCAATTTGGAGGACTGGAATTCTACCTTTAAATTATATCTGCATTAAATGACCACTGATATCGGTCGATGGTCCAGACCGCCAGAATTACACTGGCTTTGCTTTGTTTTAACTAGGTAATAACAATAGCTAAAGCTTTTATATCTAAA
>CALWJZ010000031.1 GCA_944381145.1 uncultured Clostridia bacterium | reverse complement strand
ATGCGATGTAATTAATAAAAGCAAATGAGCCAATAAATACAGAAGCTCATACATATGTTCAAACTCAAATGTTTAGCGGAAAGGTAAAATTTTTAATAGATGAAAATCAAGCAAAAGTAAAATTATTATCTACAAAAGTTGGACAAAATATGACACCAGAGAAAAGAGCTGAACATTTGATACCATTTACTCAAACTACAATTTTAAAAGACCAAATGTTAAATCTCGTTGAAGAAAATGAAGGAGTAAATATTATTTTAAAGCAATCGAACAGAGGAATTAAAAAAGATAAATTTTCTGCTTTTGAATATGGAATGTATTATATTAAACAAATAGAAGATAAAGGAAAGAAAAAGAAAAGTAGAAATATATCTGATATGATTTTTTGGTCAGGTCAATAAAATATTGGACATTTTTAACTTACTCACTTTTTAAAATATTAATATAAATATAGATATATTTTTAGTATACTTATTTACATTTAAGTAAAGGAGGTATAAAATGAGAGCAAGTAGAGGAGAAATTAAAATAGAAGAAGTACTACGAGAAGCGGGATTAGATTTTGAAGAAGAATATTCTTTTCCTGATTTAGTTAGTACAAGTGGTCGTCCATTAAGATTTGATTTTGCAATTTTTGATGATAACCATAATTTAGATTTTTTAATTGAATATCAAGGAATACAACATTATACCCCAAAAAGTAAATTTGGAGGCTATACAGGACTAAGAAAACAACAATATAATGATATGAAGAAAAGAGAGTATTGTAACAAACATAATATAATTTTGATTGAAATACCTTATACTGTTGAAGGTAGAATAGATTATGATTATATTATGAATTTATACTATTCAAAAGGCGGATTTTAATTTTTTATTATAGCTAAAAAACAATACTAAAAATAATTTAAAAGTGAGGTGTTTATCTTGATTAATAGAAAAAAAGAAGTAGAAAAGAAAAAAAATAAAACATCTTTTATAAAAAATGATATATCTATAAATCATCAACAAAATAATTTTACTCCAATTGATTTTTCTAAAATTAGAATTGGCACTAAGTCATTAGAAGATGCTATTTTAGATTTGGGTAGTTATAATAAAATAGACAAGAGATTAACAAAAAAAGATTCAATATTTAAATCAATTTATGAAAATAATTATAAAGAAATGAGAGAGATATCAAAATTTTATTTTCGTACTAGCGGAATTTATTCAAGATTATGCAAATATATGGCATATATGTATAGATATGATTGAATGATAACTCCTTATATAAATGATAAATTAGCAACAGGAAAAGAAAAAGAAGTTGCATTATCCGATTTTTATAAAATTTTATTATATTTAGATAAATCAGAAATAAAAAAATTATTTGGAGAAATTGCTTTAAAAGTAATAAAAAATGGGTGCTATTATGGGTATTTTATAGATAACTCAGATAAATTTTTAATACAAGAATTGCCAGTTAATTATTGTCGTTCAAGATTTATTGTAGAAGGAAGACCAGCAATAGAATTTAATATGAAATATTTTGATAATACATTTAAAGATATTGCACAGAGAATAAAAATATTAAATATTTTTCCAGAAGAATTTAAAAAAGGATACGTTTTATACAAACAAGGAAAATTACCTCCTCAGTTCGCAGGAGATTCAGAAGGATGATATTTGTTAGATATTAAGAATTCTATAAAATTTAATATAAATGGAGAAGATGCTCCAATGTTTATAGCTGTAATACCTACTATAATTGATTTAGATGAGGCAAAAGATTTAGATAAAAAGAAAATGGCTCAAGAACTATTAAAAATAATTATTCAAAAGATGCCAGTAGATAAGAATGGAGATTTAGTATTTGATGTGGATGAGGCTAAACAACTTCATGAAAATGCAGTAGCGATGTTAAAGAAAGCAATAGGAATTGATGTTTTAACTACTTTTGCCGATATCGATATTGCTAACATGGATAGTAATAGAAGCACTACCGCAACAGATGATTTAGAGAGAGTTGAAAGAAGTGTTTATAATGAAGCGGGAGTTTCTCAAATGCAATTTAATACAGATGGTAATATAGCTCTTGAAAAATCAATATTAAATGATGCAGCGTCTTTATATAATTTAATTTTACAATTTGAAGCTTTTATGAACGACGTTGTAGAAAAATTTAATAAAAAACCTAAAAAATATTATTATAGAAGTCAAATTTTAACTACTACTATTTATAATTATCAAGAAATGGCTAAAATGTATAAAGAACAAATGCAAATTGGTTTTAGCAAAATGCTTCCTCAAATTGCAATGGGGCAATCTCAAAGTACAATATTAGCAAATGCTTATTTTGAAAATGATATATTAGATTTAGTTAATGTATTTATTCCTCCTATAATGTCTAGTACAATGAGTAGTGATATTTTAGATAGAATAAATAGTAAGGATGATACATCAGAAAGTACTGGAGGAAGACCTGAAAAATCAGATGATGAAAAATCTGAAAAAACTATTATGAATGAAGAAAGTAAATCTTAATAATTTTTAGGACAAAAAAGAAAAAAATAATAAACATTTTATTCAAATATGAATAAGTGGAAATATTAAGAAAGGAATAGATAGTTATGATGCATCAATCAATAGCAACAATAGACTCTCCTGAGTTTATTAATCTAAAGCCTTTAGAGCTTAATCCACTAATGAGCAGCTGTGAAATAAAAGTTTTATATCTAGGAGAAAATAGAAATCATAGTTATATAACAAAAGAAGTTGCAACAGAAATGGCGAAAACTCTAAGAGGGGCTCCTATTGTTGGATATTATAGAGAAGACAAAGAAGATTTTAGAGACCATGGAGAAAAAATTATTTTTGATGAAGATGGTATAAAATTTGAATGTTTAACTAAACCTTATGGTTTTGTATCACCAGATGCAAAAGTATGATTTCAAAAATTTGAAGACACTGATGATTTTGGTAATAATGTTGTAAGAGAATATTTAATGACAACAGGATATCTTTGAACAGGTCAATTTGAGGAATCTAAATTAGCAATAGAAGAGGGTAGACCTCAATCTATGGAATTAGATGATAAAACTTTAGATGGACGTTGGTCAACAAATAATAATACAGGGATAGATTTTTTCATAATAAATGATGCAATTTTTTCAAAATTATGCATTTTAGGGAAAGATGTAGAACCTTGCTTTGAAGGCTCAAGCATTACCGCACCAGAAGTAAGTACATCATTTACTAAAATTGATAATGATTTTAAAAAAACATTATATACTATGATGCAAGATCTAAGAAATGTATTAGAAGGAGGACAAGAAATGATAGTAGAAGAAAATAATACTGAAATTGAAAACAATACTGTTTCAACAGAGAATGAATCTGAATTAGAAACTATAGAAGAAGTTCAATCTGATGTTCAAGAAAATGGCACTGCTGCAGTTACTACTGAAAATGAATCTGAAACTTCAGAAGAAGAAGAAGAAAATACAGATATAGAAGAAGTAGTAGAACAAAATTATTCTGCATTAGAAGAAGAATTTAAATCTTTACAAAATCAGTATACAGAATTAGAAGAAAAATATAAAGAATTATTATCTTTTAAAGAAAATATTGATAATGAAAAGAAAGATGAATTAATTAAGAAATTCTATATGTTATCTGACGAAGATAAAAAAGATGTTATCGAAAACAAATCAAAATATAGTTTAGATGAAATAGAATCTAAATTATCTGTAATTTGTTTTAGAAAAAAGGTCAGTTTTGATTTAGAAGATTCAGAGAAAAATGAAAATAATACAGAAGTTGTCTCAACTTATAGTTTAAATGATGATAGCGATATTGATAATACACCAGAATGGCTAAAAGCATTAAAAAACACAAAAAATAGAGACAATAACGAAGAATAATTTTAAAGGAGGATTAGAAATAATATGGCAACAAAAATTAAAAGAGTTGGTTTTGGTCAAGTTGAACCTAATCAATTATCTGCTCAAAGAAACGGACAAATATATGCTCAATTACCATTAGATAGTTCAATTAATATTCTTGAAAATGGTCAATTCATGAAATATGATTATGTTAATAAAAAAGTAGATTTAACTGGCGAAGGAGAATTTATGTTAGTTTACAATGAAGTAAAAACATATAGAGAAGAAGAATCTTATAAAGATTTCGCTATGATTAAATCTAATTATGTTGGCGGAGAAATTTATCCAAGATTATTTAAAACAAATGTTGGAGATATTTATACAACAAATTGCGTTGGTGCAGCTAATACAGATAAAAATGCAGTATATGCAGGAATAGATTTAGCAGTAGGAGATAAATTAAAAGTTGATAGTACTGGTTATTTAGTAAAAGGTACTGATGATAATATGACATGGGTAGTAGTACAAGAATATACTATGCCAGATGGACAACCAGCTGTTAAAATTCAAAGAATAAAATAATAAGGAGGATTAGAAAATTATGGAATTTAAAAATTTAGTAAAATTAGCTAAAATTGCTAGCCAAGTAAAACCTTCTTCAACTTATTCTTTTGAAGGAGAAAGTTTTACTGCTTCAGAAATTAATGAAACATTAAAGAACGAATTAGCAAAAATTGCAGGTAACTATCATTTATACGAAAAGAATAAACATACTATTTTCGCATTAATTGAAGAAGTTATTGATGACATTCTTCCTCAAAGAGTATTAGAAGAATATGGTATGTTTGCAGAAATAATGACAGTACCTCAAGGAGATAAAGCAATATTTAAACAAAAAGTAACTTCAGCTTCAAGAAGAAGAGCTAAACAATTCATTACTAAAGTTGGTTTAGCAGGAATTTATGAAGTATTCAAATTAGATGGTAGAAGTTATGAAATACCAACTACAGCTTTTGGTGGAGCAGCTCAAATTTCAATTGAAGAATTCTTAGATGGTAGATTAGATTTTAATGAATTAACTAATATTGTTATGGAAGGATTAGATGAATCTATTTATTTAGAAATTGAAAAAGCTTTAATTAGTGCTGTTGATAGCCTAGGCGTTAATAATAAATATGCAGGTGCAGGATTCAATGAAGCAGCAATGGATAGACTAGTTTCTGTAGCAGATAGTTATGGAAAATCAACTATTTATTGTACTTATGAATTCGCAGCTACGATGGTTCCATCTGAAGGATGGGTATCAGATAATATGAAAGACCAAAAATGGAATAATGGATATTTAGCAAATTATAAAGGACATAATGTACTTGTATTAAATCAATCTTTAACTGATGAAACTAATACAACAAAAGTTATCGATCCTGCATATGCTTGGATTATTCCTGCTGGTTCTAATGAAAAACCAGTTAAAATTGCTTTTGAAGGTCAAACATTAATTGACGATAGAAAAAATGATGATTGGTCTAAAGAAATTCAAGTTTATAGAAAACTTGGAGTTGGTGCATTAATAACTAATAATATTTGTGTATATAGAAATACTTCTTTAACTAAAGATGTTGCACAACAAGGTTCAATTTAGTTATTAATAACAAAATATAACAGGGAAAGCTAGTTTTCTTAAACAAAAGAAATACTTTTGCTTTCCCAAATTTTTTAGTAGAGAGAAAAGGAGAATTATTATGATAGATAACAAAGAAATTATAAAAGTAACAAATAGAGATAATGGACACGTAGGCTATTCAATACCTGATTTAAATAATTTAAATCGTACATTTGCGCCAGGAGAAACAAAAGAATTAACAATGGAAGAATTAAGAAAATTATCTTATATTTCTGGAGGAAAAATCTTGTTAAGAGATTATTTAGTATTAGATAATAAAGAGGCAATAAAAGAATTATTAAATAACGTAGAACCAGAATATTTTTATACAGAAGATGATGTAAGAAATTTATTATTAAATGGGTCTCTAGACGCTTTAAAGGACTGTTTAGATTATGCTCCTGTAGGAACTATAGATTTATTAAAGAAAATAGCTGTTGAATTACCATTAAATGATATAGAAAAAAGAAAAGCTATTTTAGAAATAACAGGTTTCAATATAGATAATGCAGTTAGAATAAATGAAGAAACAAAAGAAGATAATAATATTGAAGTAAGCGGAACAAAAACAAGAAGAGTAAATATTGCAAATGATAATGTTACAAAATCAACTGGAAGAAGAGTTGTATCTGATGATAAATACAAAGTAATAAATCAATAATTTTAAATAAAAAGGAGGGAAATAAGATGAACGAAAAACAAATAACTCCTTTTTCAATTATTTATGATAGTTTTTTATCAAAAATAGTTGATGATATGTATATGGAAATAACTGAATTAGACACCTTTAAATTACTACGAGAATTATTAGAAAGTGCAATTCAAAAATTTGAATTTCCTCGTTTTGATATAACTGATTTTGAAGAATTAGAAATAGAAAAAAGTGTTTATACAGGAGTAGAAAGTGATAATAAAGAAACTCCAACGCTTTTATATGGCGGAGGATATTTTAATAGTGTATTAACAAAAGAAGAAATAAATATTATTTCTACTTATATGATAGTAGAATGATTAGGACAACAACTAGCTACAGTTGAAAATGTAAGAATGAAATATAGCGGAAGTGATTTTAAATTTACTTCTCAAGCAAATCATATGGCGAAAATTTTAGCATTAAAAAAAGATTATGAGAGAGAAGGATTCCATTTACAAAGATTATATAAAAGAAGAATTAGGGATGAAAAAGGTATTATGCGTTCTACTTTCGGTACTATCATGGAAAAATCTCCTTTAGGAAGAGAGGAGAATAGGAATGTTTTTAGATAATGGAATAGAAATAAAAGATGAAGCTATTTTGAATAATTTAAAAAAGATGACAAATCAAATTTATAAATTATTACCAATTAGAGAAGAAAAAGCAGATTGGCAGTCTCCTTTAAATACTATTATAGAAGAATTATATGGGATGAATAATATACTAAGTAATTATCATGAAATTCTATTCTCTTTACTTTGTAAATTAGAGGGTCTTTATAATTTAGATAAAGAAGAAGATTTTTTCTCATATAGGAGAGCTATCTTTGAATGTCTTAATTTATTATCAACCCTAAAAGGAGATATAGAATGTCAGGATTAGATACTATGTTAATAAGATTAAAATATAATGGTGGTAAAAGACAAATAGATAGAATGAATGAAGACAAATTAAGAAGTTTAAAAAAAGCTTTGTTATATTCTTATCAAAGTGCAACTGCTATATTAGAAGATGGAAGAGAATTTAGATGTCTTATAAATCCTGATAAAATAAAAAATGAGTATGATAATAAATACATTTCTATTCCTTTTAAAGACATATGCTTAAACGCAGAAGAAATAGAAGATACTATATCATCAAATAAAATTCAAGAGATAGGATTAAAAGAAGGAGATATATTTACTTGAAAAGAGAATGGGACAGATTGATTGGTATATTTGAGAAGATTAGAAGAAACTGCATATTTTAGGGCAGAAATAAGAAGATGTAAATATAGTGTCTTAATAAATAATAAAGAGTATAAATGCTATGCTTCTAGAGCATCTTTAAATGAAATTGATTGACTAAATAAAAATAATAATAATTGAAACGAACTTGATTATACATTAGAAATGTATATAACAAAAGATGAAAATACAGAAAATTTTTTTCATAGATTTTCAATAATAAAATTAAATAATAAAAATTGAGAAGTACAATCAGTAGATAATATAAGCTCTAATGGAATTCTAATAATTTATTTGAAAGAATGATATCAAAATACTATACAAGAAGAAAAAGAAAAAGAAGATTTAAAAAATAAAGAAGAAGATATTGTTCCAGAATCATCTTATATAAAAGGTCCTAAAGAAGTAAATCCCTATGATAATGCGATTTTATATTCAATAGTGAATGCAGAGAATGGTAGCTGAGAAATTGATAATCGATCAAAAGCAGAAATAATAGAACAAAATAGCGAAAGTGTAAAAATTAAAATAATCTCTGGAAGAAGTGGAAATTTTAATTTAAAATATATTAGAAGCAATGAAGATGATATTCTTGTTAATATAAAAATAAAATCATTATAGAATAAGGAGAATACATAATATGATAAGAGATATAGCGAAGACCGCGCCAATTAGTTCATCTTTTCTATCTATTGAAAAAGATATAGAAAAAATAATAAAAATATTATTTATAGAAAGTTATCCTTATAGTGATGAATTAAAACGATTATTAATTTTAAATACTAAAGATTGTTTAGATGATAAAAAAAGTGATTTATATAATAATATATTGGAACAGACTAGTATATCTAAATTAATAAAAGATGGGTATATAAAATTAAATCCTAAAATTAAAATGCCAGAACACGAAGAAGTAAAATCTTATATTATAATAACTTGAGATAATTTTACTCCAAATAAAGAAAATCCTTATTTTAGAGATTGTACTATTACTTTTGATATAATATGCCATTTAGACTATTGAGATTTAGGAAATTATCGTATAAGACCTCTAAAAATAGCTGGATATATAGATGGATTATTAAATGGAGCTAAATTAAGCGGAATAGGAGAATTAAATTTCCAAGGATGTAATGAATTAATTTTAAATGAAACACTAGCCGGTTATTCTTTATTCTTCAAAGCTATTCATGGAAATGATGATAACATTCCACCTAAGGAAGAATAATATATGAATAATGATTTGTTATTTTTATCGAAAAATGATATTCCTTTTTTAGAAGCTCAAGTTATTATTCATCAGCCAACAATTAAAGAAATAGCATATATAGGAGAAGAAATATTTTTTACTGGATGTGAATTAATAAATTTTTCTAAAAATATTTTATCAGAACAGGACAAATTGAATTTAGAAAATAAAACTAATTTTGATATACTAATAGCAATACTAAATGAGCATAATGCGGTAATGCAAAGGAATAAAAATTGTATAGAAATGGTTTTATCTCTTATCTTTCCATTATATTCAATAAAAATAAAAAGTAATGCTATTGTATTAAAAAAAGAAGGAGAAGAAGAACATATTATAAATAATAAAAATTTTGAATCTTTTAAAAGCATTTTTAATACAATGTTTGTATTTAAAAAAGATGAAAATAAAGCCGCTTATAATCCAAAGGGAGAATTAGCAAAAAAAATTGCTGAAAAATTAAATAAAAGACATCAAAAATTATCAGAATTAAAAGATGAAAAAGAAAAAAAAATTGATATTCTTAGCAGATATATTTCTATATTGGCTGTTGGAGAAAATAAAGATATTAATTCTCTTTTACAATATTCTGTTTATCAATTATTTGATGAATTTGAGAGATATAGGCTAAAAAGTGAATATGATATGTATATAAATGCAAAAATGGCTGGAGCGAAAGATTTAAAAGAGATTGAAAATTGGATGAAAGATATCCATGAATAAATATAAAATGTTCTAAAATTATTTTATATAATAATAAATAATTTCATGAAGGAGGAGTTATAAGTATGAAATTTGGTGTAAGAGAAATATGTAATGTAGTATTTAAAGCAAAAGCAGATACAGTTATAGGAACATCTACTTTCAAAGCAGGACAACCAGTATTATACATTGATTCAGCTACCGCTTCAACTATCGAAGGAGCTGCTACTACAGTATATGCTCAAGGTGGAAGAGGAAACACTCGTCTAATTGCATGGGAAGGAGAAAAAACTTTAACTTTTACAGTTGAAGACGCATTGTTATCTCCTATTGGTTTCTCAATCTTATCTGGAGCTGGATTATTTAAGAAAAAAGGTCAAGAAGTTCATGTTCATGTAACATCTCAAGCATATGTAAGTGGATCAGGAGTTATAGATTTAACTGATGCATTAGGAGCAGAAGAAGAAATAGATTCTACTTCACCAGTATTTGTAATGATTACTGAAAGTGATGGTTCAATTACAGGAGAATTAATAAGAGATTTAACTGTTGATGGTAAAACTTTAACAGGAGTACAAAGAGAGAATTATGGAAAAACTGTATTTGTAGATTTCTATGTAATAAAAGATTCTGATGTAGTTTCTGAATTACAAATAGATGCAGAAAATTTTGCAGGAAATTATTATGTTGAAGCTAGTACTTTATTTAGAAGAGAATCTGATGGCGTAGATATGCCAGCAGAAATTACATTACCAAATGTTAATATTCAATCTAATTTCACATTTAATATGGCTGCAACTGGAGATCCTAGTACATTCTCATTCACTATGGATGCATTCCCAGGATATACTATTTTTGATAGAACTAAAAAAGTATTATGTGCAATTCAAATCGTTGAAGATGCTGAAGCAGGCGTTAAACTTAGTAATTCTGTTATGAGTCATCCAACAGGATTTAATATTCCTGAAGCTGAAAATGATTCTAATACTGAACATGGCGAAGCTGATAGCATTTAATTTTAAAAAGAGGGATATTAAATCCCTCTTTTTTTGGTTAAAAGGAGAAATTATTTATGGCAATAATAAAACAAACTTTTAAAGAAGATGGTAAAAACTACTATTATATACATAGACATATAGAAAATTTTGAGCGAGATGAAGCAATTAATATATTTCAATCTCAAAAAAGACAGAATTATTTAAAAATGAAAGAAAGATACAAAAATAATTATTTAGAAAATATATCTATAAATAACAAATCTTTAGAAATTTTAGATTTAGCAATGAGAGAAGATGAGATATTATCTGAATTAGATAAGAATATTCTAAGTTCCTTAAATAAAGAAATCTCTTCAGCAATAAAAAATTATAATTTAAATTCAATGATTTCATCTTCTTATAATGATTTAGAGGAGTTTTTAAAAAGTAAAGATTTAAAATATTTAGATGATTTATTTTCTCAAATAACAAAAGCAACAAATCTTTTAAACACTGATATTTCAGGGTTATTAGCTCTAATAGGCCCAAAAGGTCAATACAAAAAAGATAAAGATTTAACAAAATTATCTATAGAATTAAAGAAAGAAATTATTAAACTAGAAGGGAAAATAATAAATATAAATAGAAAAAGATTATTATCTATTGAAAAAAGTTTATTAAATTTAATAAATAATTTAAATGGAGAACATATAAATAAATTAACTTTACAAAGATATCTTTCAAATATCTTTTCAACTCAAATAGGAGAATATATAGTTTCAAAAGGCGTTTCAAAAGGTTTTGATTTAGGATTAAAAGAAATAAGAAATTCTTTAACGGGTTCAAATACAATAAAAATAGATGAACAAGATATAGAAACAACAAATTTTATAAAACAATTTGGACAAAGTGGTAATCAGGTTTTTAAAACAGATAATAGTTTTAAAGATTTAAAAATAACTATAAATGATGGAGATTCTTTCAATATTAATTTAGGTTTAAGTACAAAATGATATAAGAATAATGGCTCTGCAATAGATTCTGTAACTATAACTAGAGAGACAAGTTTTTTAAATAGAATAAATCAAATGATAAATGAAGATGATAAATATTATGTTTATAACTCTTTAGGATTAGTATCACAAGATGATTCTATGTATTCTGCTTTAAAAGCTGCAATAGTTGCTAGAAATTTAGATGTGTTTATGAGCGGGATAGGAATAAAAGAAGATTTTTCTCAATATATTGTAATAAATGGAGAATTTTATTCTATTTGACAAATAATTGTATCTTTAGAAAACTATAATCATGGGCAAGGTTCTTATGGAAAAGGTGACGAGACAGATCCAGTTACTATTTCTGCAACAGGATTAAAAAAAATATCTGATATTACAGAATCTGTAAAAAATGACGCAAGTAATTTAACTTTAGCATATTTGAGAGCTAAAAAACAAAATGAAATGATAGATAGCTTAGGATTAACAGGTCATTTTTACCCAAATAGATTTAAAAATCTTTTAAAATAAAATTTGACAAAATATAAAAAAAGATATATAATAAAAGAAAGAAAAGGAGAAATATTATGATAAGTTATGCAAATATGAAATTAAAAACTATAAATACTACTCATAAATTTGAATGGAACGGAAATGAAATAGAAATTTTAGATTATCTTCCAATAGAAGACAAATATGATTTAATAATGATTACTTTACAGAAGTCTTATGAAGAAGGATACTATAATCCAATTAAAATTGACAAATTTTTTCATCTTCATTTAATATATATGTATACAAATATTAATTTTACAGATAAACAAAAAGAAGATGAAAGTAAATTATATGACTGTTTAAAAAGTAATGGGCTAATAGATAAATTTATTTCTGAATTGTCTTCTGAAGAATATAATGAATTATTTACATGATTAGAAGATACTAAAAAAGAAATGCTAAAATATAAATATAGTATTGTCGCATTGATTCAAAGTTTAATAAATGACTTACCAAAACAAGCTGAAGCAATGAAAAATATTTTAGATACATTTGATGAAGAAAAATATAAAAATGTAGTTAATTTTGCTAAAGCAGCAAATGGGAATCGTAATATATAAATATACAGGTCAAAATAAAATAATAAAAATACCTTTATTTACAAATTATAGTAAATAAAGGTATTTTTTTATGTTAAAAAAAGGAGGCAAAAGGAATATATGAAAGCAGATATTAATTTAAAAGTTGGATATACTATTGATAAAAATGGTTTAAATGATTTAAAAAGACAATTAATTGATATTCAATGGCAAGCAGCTCATGCAAAAACAACTGGAACTCTTACTCAAGATTTAAAAGATGCAGGAGAAGCTGCTAGTAAATTAGAAGATATATTAAATAGTTCTTGAAATAATAAATTAGGTCAACTAGATTTAAATAAAGTAAACAACGGTATAAAAACTGCTTATGGAAATGTTCAAAAATTAAAAGAAGAATTATCTAAAAGCGGAAATTTAGGAGCGTCTGCTTATAATAATTTTGCTTTATCTGTTTTAAACACAAATGTACAAATAAAACAGACAAGTAAATTATTAGATAGTATGGCTACAACTTTAAAAAATACAATTCGTTATGGTATTTCTTCTAGTATTTTTAATAATTTTACAAATTCTGTTGAAAAAGCCTATAATTATACGACTCAATTAGATAGTTCATTAAATGATATTAGAATAGTAACAGGTAAATCTGCAGATGAAATGGAGACTTTTGCAATTAAAGCCAACAAAGTTGCCAAAGAACTTGGAAAATCTACTAGAGATTATACAGAAGCTTCTTTAATTTATTATCAACAAGGTTTAAGTGATGAGGAAGCTCAAAAAAGAGCAGAAGTTACTTTAAAAGCAGCTAATGTAACTGGACAAAATGCAGATGAAGTATCTGAACAATTAACAGCAGTATGAAATGGTTATAAAGTAACAACTGAAGAAGCAGAATTATACGTAGATAAACTTGCCGCAGTTGCAGCAACTACTGCATCTGACTTAGAAGAATTGTCAACTGGTATGAGTAAAGTTGCTTCAGCAGCAAATTTAATGGGCGTAGATATTGACCAATTAAATGCTCAATTAGCAACTATTGTATCTGTAACTAGACAAGCTCCAGAGTCTGTTGGTACAGCATTAAAAACTATTTATGCTCGTATGGGAGATATAGAAGCAGGTATAGACACTGAAACAGATTTAGGAACTTATACTGCTGAAATGGCAGAAATGGGAATAAATGTTTTAGATACTAATGGAAAACTTCGAGATATGGGTGAAGTTATTGAAGAAATTGGTAATAAATGAAATACAATGTCTAGAGAACAACAAATATCTTTATCTCAGACAATGGCAGGTACTAGACAATACAATAATTTATTATCATTATTTGATAATTGAGATATGTACACAGAAGCTTTAGAAACTTCAGCTAATGCCGCAGGAACTTTACAAGAACAACAAGATATTTATATGGAAAGCACAGCTGCTCATTTGAAGCAACTAAAAACAGAAGCGGAAAGAACATATGACATATTATTCGATCAAAATATTGTTAATGGATTTGCAGATTCTATAGCAGGCTTGTTAGGAATATTTAATAATCTCCTAGAGGGATTAGGAGGAGGAGCAAGAGATTTTATATTTTTAGGTTCTGTTGCTTCAAATGTATTAAATAAACAAATTGGACAATCTATTGAAAGACAGATTGAAAATATAGAAGCTCTTAAAACAAATTTAAGTAGAGAAGAATTACAAAAAGAAGTTATTAATTTGAATTCTCTTGAAGGGAAAAATATTTTTAATGATAAAGCAGTTGAAAAAGAAATCCCATACGTTCAAAAATTAATAGATTTACAAAAATATCTAACAGAAGAAGAATCTAAATCTTACACAGAATCTATTGCAAAAATTGGAGAATTAGAACAAAAAATACAAGATGTATTAAAATATAAAGATATTGCTAAAAAATACTTAGGAGATTCTATTGATGTAGATAAAATTACTTCTGATGATTTTGATGATTTATTAAAAGCAGAAGAAAAAAAATATAGCAAAGAATATAAAAAATTTGAAGATTTAAAAGAAATGTTTGATTCTTATGATAGGCAAATAGGCGAAGGACATTATGCTGCAGAAAAAGATTTAACAGATGATTTGATTAAAAATATTAAAGAAGCAACTAATTCTTTAGAAGATCAAGAAAGTATAAAAGAACTAATAAATAAAATTACTAAAAGCGAAATAATAGAAGAAAAAGAAAAACTACTTATATTATCTGCCCAAAAAGAAAAAAGAGATGAAATATCTAAATCAATAAAAGAAATTAAAAAAGGATATAGTGGTGCTGTTGATGCAGAATCGAATACTCTATCAGATTTAGTTTATGAACAACAAACTTTACAGAGCTCCTTAGATACAGACGTAAAATTAAAAGAAAGAGAAGCGTTAATTTCAGATTCTGTAAAAGGTTTATCTTCTATTGTTAGTTTACTTACTTCTCTATCAGGTCTTATCAGCACTATAAGTAATGAAGATTTATCTGGATGAGAAAAATTCCAACAAATAATAGCAGTTTTTGTTGCAAATTTGCCTATAATAATTTTAAATTTTTCTACAATAAAACAATTAATTCCTAATTTAATTTCATTATTTACTAATATGAGTACCGCAGAGTTTATTGCTCAGCAAGGAGCTAATTCTTTAGCAGGTGCGTTATGAAAAATAATAGCTCCTTTTGCTCCTTTAATTATTGCTATTGGAGCATTAACAGTAGGTATATATGCTTTAGTAAAATCTTCTCAACAAGGACAAAAAGAAATAGATGATTTAAGAAAAGCATCAGAAAATTTAGCTAAACAAGCTGAAGAAACAAAATCTAATATTGAATCAATAAATCAAAGTTTTGATGAATATAAAAATCTTTTATCAGCATTAAATTCTTGTACAAAAGGAACAGAAGAATGGAACGAAGCTCTTAATGAAGTCAATTTATCTGCTCTTGAAATTTTAGATAAATATCCAGAATTAGCGAATATTCCTAATTTATTTACAAGAATAAATGGTGCGTTGACATTAAATGAAGATGTATTAGATTCGTATATTGAAAAGCAACAAAATTATGCAAATATAATAAAATCTGCAGGATTACTTTCTAATGCAATAGCTGACGAAAAACAATCTGATAGGAATACTAAAAAATTATTTAACTCTATAAAAAGTGATTTATTAGAAATAGATTCTCCATATAATAAACCTCAGGGATTAAATATTGGGGAAGATGAAAGAAATAAAGTAATAGAAACGTTAACGAGCAATATAAATCAATTAGGAGATTTAACAGAAAAAGAATATAAAAATAAATTATATGAATTAAATATAAACGATAAATATATAAATACATTAATTTCTTATCAAGATAGAATAGATGAACTTATAGATGAAACTAATAGCGCTTCTACGAAAATGAAAAATATCGCAGAGACAATAGCTGCAATTAAGATAGGAGATGCTGGGGCTTCTACCAATACTCAAACCGCAATATTCTCTGAAGAATACGCTAACAAAGCTACCGAAAGACAGCGAGAATTATATGAAACCTATACTGGAAGCGGAATCTCTAAAATTAGTGGAGGAAATAATAAAATTTATTTAGAAATGTTATCTCAGCTACAAGAGATAGAAGGATTTGAAAATTTTAGGTCAAATTCTAATGGAGTAAGAGGAACAGATAGCAATAGAACTTTTGTATTTAATACAGATAATGGAGAAGTAAGTTATAGTGCAAGTGAAATAGCCAGTATTATAGCGGAGTATCAGATAACTAAAGAGTTAAATGATATCAATTATTCAGAAGCTGCAGAGAATATACTTTCAAAAGTTCAAGAATCTTTATCTGTTGATAAACAAACTGCAGATGAAATAATACAGGCTTTAAGAAATAAAGATTATAATTCTTTAAATGAAGAAACAATAAATACTATTAAAAATTCTAATTTTGAAGATAAAACAATTTTAACAGATGAAGAAGCAAAATCTATAGGTCTAGAAAGCGGACAGTCTATAATAGATGGATTAAATACTGCAATTGAACAGTGAGATCCAGAAGAGGCAAAAAAACAAACAGAAGAAAAAATAAAAAGTCTTTACTCATTAGCGGCAGAAGCTGCGGGAGAATCAGAAGATACTATAAAAGCATTAGTAAGCGAGATGAAAAAACTTCAAAAATATTCTGATACTTCTGAAGAAGATTTAATAGATTTAGCTAAAAAGACAATAATATTTAATAATAATCTACAAGAATTAGCTGACTCCTTCTCTGACAATAAAGATGTATTAAAAGATTGGCAAAAAAGTACTAAAGGAATAACTGTAGAGCAAGCTAAAGCAGTAGGAGATTTAAAAGAAAAATTTGATAATTTATTTGATACTGATGCTAGCATAGATTTCTTAAAAGAAAATTTAGAAGATATTGAAGCAATTTTAAATGGCGATACAGATGCTTTAAATAGATTAGAACAAAAACTTGGTAAACAATATGTATTAGATATAGACGATGGAAGATTAAGAGAAGCTTTTGCGCAAGCAGAAAATGCTTTTAATCAGTTATCAAATACAGATTTAGTAATAGGTGCTTCATTTGAAGATGAACAAGCTTTAGCAGATATTCAAAGATTTTTTAACTCTGCAAAATTAAGTTCTGAAGAAGCTCAAGCAGTATTAAATAAATTTGGATATGAGGGAGAATTAGAAGAGGTTAAAGCTCCAGATCAGACAAGAACTCTTTATGACCAAGAGACAACAATAGATTATACACCTGTAAAATCATATCCGCCAACAATGCCAGTATGAGATGGTAATGGCTATAAAATGGAGAGCTTGCCTCCAATTACTTCGTATGCTCCTCGTTATTCAACTAAATTAGTACCTCATACTGAGACAATTCCTGGAGATTCTTATTGAGTATTGAAATCTAAAGATGGTTCTGCAAGTTCATCTTCAGGAGGAAAAACTACTGGATTATCTAGTAGTGTTAAATCATTAGGAACGGGAAGTTCAAGGAAAAGTTCTGTTTCTAGCTTTTCTGGATATAAACCAAGTTCAGGCGGTGGAAGTTCAAATAAGCCAAATAAGATAGATCCAATAGAAAGCGAAATAGATAGATACCATGATGTTGATGTCCAATTAAGTTTGATAAGTAATGATTTAAATGAACTTGACAAACAAAAAGAAAAATTGTTTGGTAAAGATTTAATTAAAAATTTAAATGAACAATTACAACTATTAAATAAACAGATAGATGTTACAAATCAAAAAATAAAAATCGCACAAAATGAAACACAAGAACTTAAAGATAAATTATCTAATAGCGGAGTCCAATTTAATGCAGATGGTACTATATCTAATTATAGTCAAATATATGAGTCTCAATTGAATTATGTAAATAGTATAATATCAAAATATAATTCTATGAGTGCTTCCGCACAAGAAAATTACGAAGATACTGTTGAAAAAGCTAAAGAAGATTTTGAAAATTTTGTTGAAAATATAGATAGATATGATGAATTAATAACTGATACAATTCCAGGATTAGAAGAGAATATTCAAGATGCCATTAATGAACGAATAGATATTCAAATTGAAAAATTTGATATGGAAATTGAAATACGTTTAAATATGGCAGAAGCAGAAAGAGATTGAAATGAATTTAAAAAGAAAATAATAGATGGAATTGAAGATGATGATATTCTTGGAAATGTAATGGCTAAATTAGTAGATTTTTCTTCATATTATAAAGAAAATGATAAAGGGATAGTTCAAGCTTTAGAAACTCAAATAAATAATACTTTAAAAGAATTAGATAAGATAGATAAAACTGGAAAATCTGATATATATGGAGATAATAGAACAGCTGCTTTAGATGATTTAAAAAAATATTATGATGAATTAACATCTAATTTAACAAACGTATTAGAATTACAAAAAGAAATACATGAATCTTATTTAGATATGATGGATGAAGCTCAAGATAAATTTGATGAACAAATAGATACTTATGAAACTATAAATGATTTAATAGAACATGATATGGAAGTTATTTCTTTAATTTATGGAGAAGAATCATATTCTAAACTAGATGAATATTATAATAAGCAACAAAAAAATTTCAATAGTCAACTAGACTTTCAAAGTCAACAAGTTAATTTTTGAAAACAGCAATTAGATACTTTAGACAAAGGAACTGATGAATGAGATAATGCAAAAGAAAAATGAATGAGTGCTGTAAGTGAATGAAATCAATTGGTAGAAAATTCTATACAAAATTTACAAGATAAATATTTAAATAGTATAAACTTAATTTTTCAAAATTTAAATAATAAAGTTACAAATGGTTTAGGATTAAATTATATAGAGGAAGAATGAAATTTAATTAATAAGAATTCTGATGAATATTTAGATACTGTTAATTCTATTTATAGTGTACAATCACTAGAAAGTAAATATTTAGATGCTATTGACAATACTGATAATTTAAGTTCTCAAAAAAAGATTAAAGAAGTAATGGATGCCCAATTAAAACAATTAAAAGAGAAAGATAAATTGACTCAATATGATGTTGATAGAGCAAATAAAATATATGAAATAACATTAAAACAAATTGCTTTAGAAGAAGCTCAACAAAATAAAACTTCTATGAGATTAAGGAGAGACTCTCAGGGAAATTATAGATATGAATATGTTGCAGATAATGATGAAGTATCAAAACTAGAAGAAGAATTACAAAATCTTTATAATTCTTTATACAATTTTGATAAAGATGCTTATAATAATAATTTAAATCAAGCATACGATATATGAGTAGAATTCCAAGAAAAAATGGCTCAAGCTGCCCAAATAAATGATCCAGAAGAAAGAGCTAAGATGGAAGCTTTATATAAAGAGCAATATGGAGAATTAATAAATAATTTAGTTGCAGAAAATGAAAATATAAGATTAAATTTAGAAAATTCTGCTTTTATTGATTTAGCTGCTATGTATGTACAGAATGCTAATGATTTTTCTACTATGACAGACATGAATACTGAAGCTTTTGAAAATATGACGTCTATGAGTGATCAAATGTTCCAAGACTTCTTAACTAATAGTTTAGATGGTTTTAAATCAATGGCCGAAGAAGAAAAAAATGAAATATTTAATAATCTAGTTCCTTCTTGAAATTCAGGAATACAAAGTATGATTAATGTAATTACTGGAGAGGGAGGTTTTTATGAAGTATATAAGAATTCTTTCAATGAGATTTCTAATGCAACAAAAGAATATGAAGATGGCTTAAAAGAATTACAAAATAATGCACAAATTAGTTTTGAAGAAATTGGAAAAGGAATAGACAACACCATAAATGAAACAGAGGAATTAGTCAATAATAATAAAGAATTAATATCTAGCTATGAAGATTCTCTAGATGCTGTAGAAGATGTTATTAATCAATTAGATAGGTTAGTTAATAAATATAAAGAAGCTGAAGAGGCTGCTAAAAACGCTGCCAAAGAAGCTTATAATTATTGATCTCAACAACAAGAACAAGCTGCTCAAGCAGCAAATGAAGATTTAACTTCTCAGGGTAATTCTAATAATATAAATAATAATAATAACCTTTCTAATACTAATAATAATTCAACATCAAATCAACAATCTATTGGTTCTGGAAATAATATTCCAGAAGTAGGAGATACAGTTACTTATACTGGAGGATATTATTATTCTAGTTCTTATGGAACAGGAATAGTAGGCGCAAGAGGAATTGGAAAGAAAGTAAGAATAACTAGAATCATTCCTGGAAGACCTTATCCTATACATGTAGTATCTAATGATTCAGCTTATGGTTGATTAAAAGAAGAACAATTATCAGGATTTGATACTGGCGGATATACTGGTGAATGAGATAATAAATCAGGAAAATTAGCAGTGTTACATCAAAAAGAATTAGTATTAAATGAAGAAGATACTAAAAATATGTTAAATGCAGTTAATATTTTAAGAAATATTACAAATAATTTAGGTAAAACATTCTTAGATAAATTATCTTCATTTAATGCAAATAATAACTATATATTAAGTAATATGAATCCAAATAACAATACTTTAGAACAAAGAGTTTCTATAGAAGCTACTTTCCCTAATGTTAAAAATTCATATGAAATAGAAAACGCATTAAATAATTTAGTTAATGTTGCTGCTCAAAGGATAAAAAGATAAATAAAAAACATAATATATATTTATTTATCTTTTTTTTTGGGTAAATATAAATAATTAACTATTATAAAAAGTAATATTTAATAAGAGAATATTGGATAAAAAAGGAGATAGATGTATATGAATAATTATGAAAATATGATATTAGATGCAGTACAAACAATTGTAGATAATGCTGTTAGTAATGCAACTTTTGATAAAACTATTCAAGGTACTGTAAAAAAAGTTGTTGACGAAACAATTGGTAAATATATAATAAAATATCAAGATAGTGCATTTTTTGCTTATTCAACTAATACAAATACAACATATCCTGTTGGTTCGTTAGTATATGTTTTAATTCCAAATAACGATATGGAAAGAGAAAAAACAATTCTTGGTTCTGTAAATAAATTAGGAATAGATTATGTTAATAATATAACAGAAGAAGAAAAATATAATAAAATTGGAACTAATATAATTAAATCAAATAATAATTTTGAATTATGTTCTTATAAAAAATTAGATTATAAAGAATTATATAACAGAGAAAAAAATATTAATTTATTAAATTTAAATGAATATGATGCTTCGCTATATTTAAAAAATACTAATTACTTATTGTGCGGAGCAAATTTTAAAACTTTATTGAGCCAGAAACAGAAATTTAAAGGTAATTATGGAATTTCTTTTGAATTATTATATATAGATAACGCTACAGGTGAAGATATAATTAGAACATATACAATAGATATAGATAATATGATTGGAAATCCATACTCATTTGACTCTTATACAAAACAGTATGGAATTTATCAAATAGATGGTAAAAATTTTAAATCGGTAGAAAAAATAAGTATATTTTCTGAAAATTTCCCTTATGAAGAGGATAATAAACCAAACGATATATTTGTAAATAATATATTTTTATATGGCGCCGAAGCTTTTACTTCTGATGAATTAGCTAATTGTGCTTTATCTTTTATAACACCGCAAGGTATTTATTTTGACAATCAAAGTTTAAACACAGATAGTAGAACAATACAAGCCGAAGTTAGAATAAAAGGAAAAGTAGTAGATGTAAATTCACAATCAATAAAATATTATTGATTTAGAGAAAATGCTTCAATAAATAAAAATAATATTAAATATAATAAATTTGGAGGAAATGGTTGAGAATGTTTAAATCCTTATTCAATTATAACAGAAAATGAAAACCAATTTGCTCAATGAAATACTAACATATATCAAATTTCAATATTAAAATCTAATGTAATATCAAAAGAAAATAGATATAAATGTGTAGCGGTATATAATGATTCGACTACAATAACTAAAGAAATAATAATATATAATTTTGATTCCGAATATAATATAACAATATCTAGTAGTAATGGAATAAATTTTTATTTTGATACTGGAAAAACAGAACTAACTTGTTTAATAAATGGGGAAGAAAAAATTGAATCTAATTATTCTTATTCATGAGGTGTAATAGATTATTCAGGATTATTTACTATTTTAGAAGAAAAAACTAATAAATTGAAAAATGTATTTGCAAAAGACATAATTAATTCTAGTATATATAAATGTACTGTATATAGAGATGAACAATTCTTAGGCACTTCTTCTATTGTATTATATAATTATTTAGAAAGTGATTCTCAATTATATCATTTAATTCTAAATAATTCTGTTCAAGTTTATAAATATAATGAATATGGAATTTCTCCAGCTAGTTTATCTCTTGACAATCCAATAAATATAATGCCTCTTAATTTTATTTTATATGATAGCAATGGAGAAGAAATTCCTAGCACTTCGATCTCTAGCGAATCTATACAATGAAAAATACCGAAAACAGATACTATGATAAGTATTCCAGATTCTTATGGAGAACCTAACTCTTCAACAGAAGATTATGATATATATAAAGGCATTTTAGAATTAGGATATCAGATAAACCCTACTTATAATATTAATTATAAAAATAATAATATTGAATTATCTATTGATTATGATGGAAATACATATGTAGCAACAACTAATTTTATTTTTATAAAAGAAGGGGAAATGGGAACTAATGGTACAGAATTTGTATGTAAAATAGTTCCTAATACATCAGATATAAATTTTCATGATTATCCATGTGTTATTTATAACGAGGAAACAGAAACTTATGTATTAAATTATAATAATAAAAATATATGATTTTTAGTACAATTATGAAAAAATGGGGAAAAAATATTTGAAGGTAATACTTCTGGAGTTTCTTTAGATGGGCAGGATATAAAAATAAATTGAAGTAATTTAATAAATAAGTACTCTAATTCTATAAAAGACAATACTAATTTTATAATTAATAATAAAACAGGAGAGATAGAATTTGATTCAACTGTATATGAAAATCCTGCTAACATAATTAAATGTGAAGTTGAATATCTAAATAATATATATATTTCAACAATTCCAATAACATTAGTTCGTATAAAAAATAATAATTTTAATTTAAGTTTAAAAGAAGATTCTGGTTTTAGAGAAGTAATTTATAATACTAATGGTAAAAATCCTAAATATAATAATTTAAAACCTTTTGAATTAAAAGTATTAGAAAATATTGATAATGTTTTCACAGACATAAGCATTTCTGAAGATAATTATCAAGTATATTACAATTGAGAAGTAAAAGGAAATGTTTATATTGATGGATGAAAAGAAGAAAATAATTTATTAGAACAAATTATCAGAAAAGGTCAAAAAAATCAAAAAAAATATTCTCCAATAGATAATTATAATGGAATGTGTCTATCTAATGCGTTATATTGTTCAATAGTTAGACAAGGAGAACAATTAGCATCTATTCATATTCCTATTCAATTTTATTTAAACAGATATGGAAATAGTTTAATAAATCAATGAGATGGGAATAGTATATCTATTAAAGACGATGAAGGTATAATCTTATCTCCTCAAGTTGGGGCAGGAAAAAAAGAAAATGATAACAGTTTTACTGGAGTATTTATGGGTTCTGTACAAGAACATGCTGATCAAGATATTGAATCAGGGTTGTTTGGATATGATCATGGGGAACGAACTTTTTTATTAGATGCTGAAAATGGAATGGCATCTTTTGGTAAATCTGGAGCGGGTCAAATTATAATAGATCCATCTACAGGTAGCGCGATATTAAAATCTGGGAATTATGATGAAGATAAAAAAATAGGAATGATTATCGATTTATCAAAACCAAATATAAAATATGCAAATGGTAATTTTTCTGTTGATGAAAATGGGAAGTTATCTGCAAAAGAATTGTCAACAATATCAGAAAATGTAAATGAAATAAAAGAAAATGTAGAAGTGCTTGACAAATCAACTAAAAAATTTACAGTATCCTCTGGAACAAATACTATTTTAATACCTGTTGATGAAAATCATTATCCTTTAGAAAATCAAAATTATGCTATTGAAATATTTTCAAAATATATGGGTGAAAATGTAACTCCAACTGTAAATTTCGATAAAATAATTCCTGGAATAACTAGAAATTATAGAAATAATATATTAACCTTTTCAGTTAAAAATGATACTCCTATTGAAGAAGTATCTAATATCTTGACTGCAACTTTTAATTATATAAATTCAAATAATATTGAATTACAAGATGTTCAACAATATAATATTTCTTTAGCTATTAAAGGAAGCCAAGGAGTTCAAGGAGTCCCTGGAATAGATGGCGAAAATGGACAAACTTCATATTTTCATGTAAAATATGCGCCAGTAATTAATCCATCTCTAGATCAAATGACAGAAATTCCAGACAAATTTATAGGTACATATGTTGATTTTGTTAGAGAAGATTCAGTAAATCCCGCAGATTATACATGAAGTAAATTTCAAGGAGAAGATGGAATACCTGGAATTAATGGTGAAAATGGACAAACCTCTTATTTGCATATTAAATATTCTAATGATGGAGGAAAAACTTTTACTACAAATAATGGGAAAGATGTAGGAACTTATATAGGACAATATACAGATTTTAAACAAGAAGATTCAAATAATGTATCAGATTATAAATGAGCTCTAATAAAAGGGGCTGATGGAGAAAGTTCTTATACTTTCTTTAGATACTCTCCTAATTCAAATGGAAGTAATATGACTTCTGTTCCTCAAGCAGATAGTAAATATATAGGTGTTACTGTCGTAAGTGTAAATCAAGCTCCTACAAACCCTAGTAAATATACTTGGTCTTTGATAAAAGGAGAAGATGGGACATCTCCATTTATAGCTCAATTAACAAATGAAAATCATACTTTTGCTTATGGAAGTACAAAAGAAGTAACAACTCAACTAATAGGATACTATGGTAATACAGAAATAGAAGTTACTTTGCTTACTGTAAATGGCGTTCAAGTAAGTACCGTCTATAAAGATACTGGAGTTAAAGGACTATCCTTTAAAGTAGACTCTATTTCAGCAAAAAATAGACCTATAATAACTTTTAAACCAGACGAAAATTTAGAAAAAGGAATAAATGAACAAATTCCTATAACTTATAGGCTTGGACAGAATTTATTAGTATATACATCAATATTTTCTGCCACAAGTACAGTGCCAGGAAATAATGGACAGAATGCAAAAATATTGAATATATCTTCAACAGGTCAAGTATTCACTTGAGATTTAGAACAAAAAATTTATTTACCTCAAAATATTAGATTGACTCCTGTTTTACAAGGTAATATTTCTTATTCTAATTGAAAATATAGTATAAATAATGGAACTGATTGAAATGATTTGACATCTTCTTTAGAGGGAATTACAATAAATACTAATGGGGAATTATTTATTTCAAATAATAGTTTTATAACAGATAGTGATTATAGCAATTATTCTTTAAGATGTTATTCTAATGAAGATGCAATATTTGATACAGTTTCTATAATAAAATTAAAAGATGGAAAAGGAATATTAACAACCGAGATAACATATCAAATAGGAGATTCTGGGATAAATAAACCAGTTGGTAATTGAAGTTCGACAATTCCACAAGCTCAACAAGGTAAATATTTATGAACCAAAGTATTAACTACATATAATGATAATACTACTTCTGAATCTTATTCTGTTTCTTATTTTGGAATAAATGGAACTAATGGAATAGATGGAGAGAATGGTAATGGAATCGCATCTACAAAAATAGAATATCAAGAAGGTTCTAGCGGAACTGTAAAGCCAACTGGAAACTGGAATACTTCTATTCCTTCAGTATCAAAAGGCAAATATCTATGAACTAAAATAACAATAAGGTATACTAATAATACAACTTCTGAATCCTATTCTGTGTCTTATTCAGGAACTAATGGAATTGATGGTATCGGAATAAAATCATCAATTATCGAATATCAACAAAGCTCTAGTGGAACTCAAAAGCCTACTGGGAACTGAACTGAATCTATTCCTGCAGTAGAAAAAGGAAAATACCTATGGACTAGAACAACAATTAAATATACAGACGATTCTGAATCAATAAGTTATAATGTGTCTTACATGGGAATAAATGGAATTGATGGACAACCTGGCGCAGCAGGAAAAGGAATTTCTTCAACTAAAATAGAATATCAAAAAAGCAATAATGGAATAGATATACCAGAGGGAGAATGATTAAAGAGTATTCCTGTCGTAAATCCTGGAGAATATCTATGAACAAGAACAATTTTTTCTTATACGGATGATACAAAAGAAACAATGTATTCTATTGCGAAACAAGGAGATACAGGAAATGGAATATTATCTACTGAAATAACTTATCAAATTTCTATTTCTGGTGTTACTGAACCAACAGGAGTATGACTTCCTTCTGTTCCTGAAATTCCAAATGGACAATATTTATGGACAAAAACTTATATAGAATATACAAACGGAGAAGCAACAACAAGTTATTCTGTTTCTTATAAAGGCATAGATGGCGAGAATGGGATTTCTCCTTATAATGTAATTTTAACAAATGAATCTCAAACCATTGCTGGAACAACAACTTCTGCAAAACCTACATCAATATCAACTAATGTTTTAGGCTATCAAGGTACTACAAAAATAAATACTAAAATAGGAACAATAACTGGAGTTCCAAATGGCATGACTTTTACTATATCAAATAATAATAGCCAGAATACTTATATAACTTTTTCTATTACTTCTAATATGACTTCTCCAAATGGTCAAATAATAATACCTGTTACTGTTGGTAATACAACAATAAATAAAATTTTTAGTTATTCAGTTTCTTTCACTGGATTAACAGGAGAAGCTTCTAGAGAATATTATATTGAGCCAGATAATAATATAATAATAAAAGGAGCTGATAATAAATTAACTCCTTCTACAATAACTTTTAAATCTTATTATACTACTGGAATTTCAACAGAAAAGAACGAATATAATGGAACTTGATGAATACAATACACAACAGATGGAGAAATTTGAAATGATATAATTTCTCCAAGTGCTATTAATTCAATTAGTAAAACCATTACAGTAACTAAAGAGATGAGACAAATTAAAGCATATTTAGGTCCTGCGAATACTATACCAACTGCATCTAATGTTCTTGATATACAAACAATTCCTATTTTAATAGATGTTGATAATATATCTATTGGAGGTAGAAACTATTTAATAAAAAATAATTGAATAACTGGAAATTGAGATCTTGCATCTGGAGAATTAAATGCTGAATATGAAGGAAGATTAGCTTATTTAGATTATGTAGAGGTTATACCAGGAGAAACATATTGCACTCAATTAATAAATAATAAAGATACAGTTCATAATATTTTATGTAGAACTTATGATGAAAATAAAATAAAAGTTGGCTCTATTGCTCCTATGCAAACAATATATACAATCCCAGATAATGTAAAATATTTAACATTTACTATTTATGATAATGTAGAATTAAATGACATAACTAGCAATTTATTGTTGCCTAAATTTGAAAAAGGAAATAAACCAACTGATTGGACTCCTGCGCCAGAAGATTTAGAGGATTTAGTAGTAGAAAATTCAATTATTTCTATTGAAAATCAATATTGTTATGGTAATAGTTTAACTATAGCTCCAGCAGAAAATGATAAAGGATGAACTTCTAATACTCCTATTGCAACAGAAGAAAAAAAATATATGTGAGCTAGAATAAAATATGTTTATTCAAATAATAAAATAGTATATGCTTCTTATAGCTGCTTAGCTACTGAAAATAAGTACTTAAAAGATCAAATAACTGAATATATATTATCTTCTAATAATAAAAACGCCCCAGCAGAGAATGAAAACTGAGTAGAAATAAAACCTAATAATTATATATCTTCTACTCCTTATTTATGAATGAGAACGAAAGCAATTTATTCTTATGAAAATAGTTTTCTAAATGATGAAATTATTTATTGCGATTATAGACTTGATACAAGTTGGAATACAATGTTTGATTTAAATCAAGTATTACAAGAGCAAGTACAAAAGATGGTTAGTTCATTAAATGGAATCGTAAAAATATCTGGAGATACCATAATGATTGGTAATGACAAAGATAATCCGACAGATGTAATAGTTATGAATACTAGCGGTATAATATTCTATAAAAATACTCATAGTGGATGGCCAACTTCTTCAGATTTAGATTCTGTAACAGCAACTCTTACAATAGATGGAAAATTTAATGCAAATACAATTCAGGTAAATGATTTAACTGCAAATAATATAAGTAATCAAAATTTAATTTTAGGTAAAGATGGAGTTCAAGGGCAATTAGTAGTAAATAACTTTAAAGGTAATCCAATATTAGAAGTAGAAGAGTCAACTTTTAAAGTATATAAATATGATAATATATCTGGTATCTATAAGGGTTATGTTTTAATTAGCTCTGAAGGATTTCAAGAATACAATGAAGGTGACCAATTAATATTTGGTAATAATGGTGATAATATATTTTACGGAGAAAAAATAGAAACAGAAGAATTAATCATAAAGAATAGTAATGAAACAAATGAAATACATTTTATACCTGTTGAAATAACTATTGATTCAGTTCTTCATAAAGGAGTAGGTATTATATAATTTATAATACTTTATAAAAAGGAGAGAAAAATATGAATTTATTAAAATTAAATATTCAAATGTTTGCAGGAAATAGCGCAAGTATAAATACTTATTCTCCTGTATCTAGTACCTATCCATGAGTTATATCGACTAATTGAATAGAATCTAGTTTTTCAAATAGTGATAATACATCAACAATATCAATAAGCGGTAGCTTATATGGAAAAAATATTTCTTTCTCTGGTTCTGCAGGAGGAACTTTAGAGATTTGATGGTATGACAATAATGAATATATAAATGGAGTTCTTGTATCGTCTTTAGAAATAATTAAAACAATTAGAGGGACTCCTACAGAAATAAATGGTAGTATCACTGTTAATCACAGAAGTGATGGAACGTTAATAGGACGCTCTTATGTAGTTTGAACCAAAAATGCTAATAATTCTTATGTTCCCAATACAGCTAGTGTTTTCACTGCAGATAGTGAATTAACAAGAATAGCTAGATATGCTGAAATAACCTCTTTTTCTGCAATTCCTATAAATGAAACCCAAGTAACTTTAAACTGAAAAACAGACAGTACTGTTGATTATATTTGATTTAGTAGTAATGGAGGTAGTACTTGACTTGGAACAACTGTTAATTTATTACAAGGAGGCTCATTAACAATAAGTAATCTTACTGATGATACATTATACTCTTTCAAAATAAAAGTCCGAAGATATGAAAGTCAATTAGTAAGAGAAAGTCAAATAGTAGAATCAAGAACTTATAGTTATCCATATATAATTAGTGCTTCTTTAAATATTACAATAGGAGACAAACCCTCTGTTACATTATATAATCCTTTAGGAAGAAGTGTATATGTTTTCGGAAAAATAGGAGATTTAAATGGGACGGCAGTAATGGCTAAAAATTCAAATTCCACTTCTGTAATATTAGATTATTTAGAAAGTGGAATTGATAATATGTATTCTTCTATTCCTAATTCTTCTGAAGGAAATATATACTATACATTATCTTATGAAACTAAAGATAGTTCAATAGTAGGCAAATTCAATATTGATATATCTAATAATTATCCAATTTTTGATGAAAGCAATATAACATACTATGATATAAATAGCGATGTTACCGCAGTAACAGAAGAAACAGGTCCTAACTGTACTCTTGTTCAAGGATTAAGTAAAATGAGAATTTCTATATCTCCCGCTTCTGCAAAAAATTATGCTACTATTTCTAAATATGTTATTCGTTTAGGATTATATACAGAAGAAATTTATAATTCCGGCAATATTGACATAACAGATTCAAAAAAATATTTAAATTTTTCATCAAATCAAAAACTATATATTGACGCTGTTGATTCTAGAGGATATAAAACTACTGCTATAAAAGATATAAAATTCTTTTCTTATTTTACTCCTAGCATTACAGGTTCTTCTAAAAGATTAAATAATTATGGTACTATTATAACTTATTCTTTGCTCCCTTATTTTTCTTATATCAATGGGAAGAATAAATATACTATAACGTGTACTGCTCAAGATGAAGATTATACTTTTTCAACTACTATTGTATCTTCTAGTACATCAACTTTAAATATAACTGGTCAATTAGATTATAATTTTTTAAATGATAAAAGTTATGTATTAAATTATAAAATAGTAGATAGTTTTAATAATGAATCTATATTACCAATAACTGTAAATGTTGGAACTTTTACATTTTTTGTAGATACAGAAATAAAAGGTGTAGGAATTAATACGTTTCCAACTATTGAAGGAATTGAAATAACTGGTCAAAGTATAATTAGCGATGGAGGATGAAATAGAAAAATTATTTTTGATAATAACTTCTCAAGTGGATATTCTAAAATTTGTTCTTTAAGGGCAGACAGTAATTATAAAGGAGGTATAATTTCTTTTGATTTAGCATATGGTAGCACATATGGTTCTGTTAAAATATATTTATCTTCTTCTAATACTTCTGTATATGTATCTAGTATTACTGTTTTTGGTAAAACAGAAATAATATCAACAAAAAATGGAAATTCTATTGATATATATATTGCTAGAAAGGGAGAAGAAAGCGGAAGTTTCTTAAATATATATGGATTATGTAAATCTTCTAATTTAAATAATTTATATATAGATTGACTAGCAGAAACTCAAACAGTTAATATTTTACCAGAAGGCTCAAAAACTTATAAAGATAAAACAAAAGAAAATAGCTATATGCAAGGACAAATTATTTTTACTACTAATTCTTTGCCTCCTGATATTATGATTGGGGGAACTTGAAGGAAAATTGAAAATAATGGAATAATAAATATACCAGATCAAGTAGTTTATATTTGAGAAAAAACTTCTATTTAAAGATAAAATCAAAAGGTCAATATAAATTAATTACGTTCTAATAAAATTAAATAATAAATAAAGGAGAGGATATACTTTATGGAACAAAACAACAATAATAATAAAGTATTATCAGCAGAAGAAAAAATAAATAGAATAGAACAAGCTCCTATAGAAATGCAAACTAGAGTAGCAAAAGCATATATAAGAGACGACATTTCTGATGAAGATGTTCAATATTTATTTAATACAGATTCTATGGAAGAAATGAATGAAAAAGATATAATAACAGAAAATATTAATAAAGAAGAACCAGAAGGAATAGGTTCTATTGAATTTACTATTAGAACTACGAAACCAAAAAATAATAAAAATTATATTACTACTGGTTCTGGAGGATGAAATACTTGTATAAAAGGTAATCCTACAGATAAAAATGCAAATGTTTTAGCAAATTGTGTAGGGTATGCAAGTGGTAGATTTAATGAAGTAATAAACGAATGCAGAGGCACAACAGGTTGTACTTATAAAAAATTAAATTGTAATGCAGAGAATTTCATAGAAAGAGCAGAATCTGCAGGATTAAAAATAGGAACTGAACCTAAGAAGGGTGCTATTGCAGTTTGGCAAAAAGGTTCTTTGTCTAGCGGAGATGGAGCCGGTCATGTTGAATACGTTGAAGATGTTTATAATAATAATGAAATATATACTTCTGCTTCAAATTATGGTGGAACAGCTTTCATGAATTGTAAAAGAAATAATAGCAATGGAAGATGAGGATTATCATCTTCATATAAATTCAGAGGATTTATTTATAGTCCAGAAGATGTAGAAAATTGAATATATAAAAATGAAATAAAGTTGCCAGAAATTACAACTCAAGTTGAAAGAGATACTTCAAAAAATCAATTAGTTGTAAATGAATTAATGAATGTTAGAACAGATATAGAAACAACTAGTCAAAGTCTTGGAACCGTAAATAAAGGTGCTATTTTTAATTGATATAAAGAAAAGCAAGGGAAAGCTTCAAAATGATATTCTATAACAGAAGATAACTCTCAATGAATTGCTGGAATTAATAATAATGGACATAAATATTGTGAAATATATTATGCAGAAGATAATAATAGTGGCAATAATAATAATCAAGAAACCGCAACAATTATTACTACTCCATTAAAAATAGGAGATAAAGTAAAAATTATTGGAACAGGAAATGGAAGTTCTTATGGAACTTCAAATACAGCTTATGGTATTGGTTGAGAAAGACAAATTTTAAGAATCTTAGAAGGAAGAGAATTTCCTTATCAAGTAGGCAATAATTCTGGAACCACTGGATTCTATAAAGCAGAAGCTTTAGAAAAGAGGTAGTAATTTATGATAGATGCAATAATTAAAATATTAGAAATTACAGGCATATGTGGATTATTAATATTCGGATTAATGATAGTTAATATTTCTTCAGGATGCCTAATAAATATAAAAGAAAAAGGAGAATCTTTTTCAAAAGAAAAATTCATAAAAGGTATATTAAAAACAGTAGTATTATATATAGCAACTTGTATATTAGCTATTGTATTTACTTTATTACCTTTTTTAAATGAATTAATTAATAACATTTATAATATTCAATTAATTTCTATTGAATCATTACAAACACTTTCTAATACTAGCATTTTAACACTATTCATAAGTGTTATAATAAATCAATCTATGAAAGCTTTTTCAAATATAAAGAATATTTGAACTATGAGTAGTGATAATAAAGAAGAAATTACTTGAGAAGTAAAAGATGAATAAAATAGAATACTAAAATTATATAAGGAGGACTAAAATGATAAATTTTGATTCTTTAATAGAAACCTCAAGAAATTTTGGTATTTTTTTAGCAGAATTTTTATTAGGACTATATTTCTGTAAGCAGTACATAAATAAAATAACTGAAAAAGTTCCAATAGCAAAACAAGTGAAAGACCAGTCAGAAGAATATATGGATATCGTAAAGAATATGGAATATTATAAAGAATTATTAAACGCAGATAGAATTTTATTATTTGAATTCCATAATGGGCAACATTACTCAAATTATAGGTCTGCATTAAAAATGTCAGCTTCTTTCGAAGTTTATAGAGCTGGTCTTTCTCCAACAATAAATATGTGTACAAATATTCCTATATCAGTAATGCCGCATTTCGTTGCGGAAATAACTTCAAAAGGATATTTTAAATGTGAAAATATAGAAGAATTAAAATCATCTATGCCTAGCACATATAATTTTAAAAATAATTTAAATATAAAATCTTTTTTTGATATAGCAATAAAAGATAAAAATGAGGTTGTAATTGGATTTGTAGCAGTACAATGATTGTCTCTTGTTAAATTACCAAATAAAGAACAAGTTGAAAAATTAGCCTGATATTTAGAAGAAGCTGTTAATAAATTATCTGAAACAGAAGAGAAAGCAAATAAAAATAAATTATTATTTTTTAAAAAATAAAATAGAGATAAATTTCATTTTAAATATAAAGAAATTTATAAAAAGGAGAGATAAAAATGCAAACTATAGTAAATTTATATCCGCCGCTTACTAATACATATGAAAAAGCTTTTTTAATAAATAGCGATGATAAAGAAAAAAATATATGCAAAGTATATTTTTCTTTATCTAAATATAATAATATAGAAGATATAAAAAATGTACAGATATCTATTTCGAATCAATATACTAATTTATCTGTATTAAATGAAGATTTATATCCTTCTGAAATAAAAATTGATAATGTAAAATTAGATAATTCTATTACAACAGATTATAAATATTATATTGAAATAGAACCAGGAGATTTAAAGAATAATAATTTTGAATATAATCAATATTATAAAATTCAATTACGTTTTACTTCTGTTTATGCTACGAATATTTCTTTAACTCTTCCGCAAGCTATTTCAAATTGATTGAATGAAAACGAGTCTTACTTTTCAGAATGATCAACAGTATGTTTAGTTAGAGGAATAAGTCAACCTATAGTTACAATTCAAAATTTATCCCCAAATATAGAAAATTATTGAGATTATTCTTCTACTGTAGATTTAATAGGAAGAATAACTTATTCATACTTTGCAGAAACAGAATACTTAAAAAACTATAGAATTAAATTATATAATTCGAATAATGAATTATTAACAGATAGTGGAGATATCATAAGTAACGATTATGATACAAGAAATGTAATAAATTATACTTTTAAATATAATTTTTCAGAAGGAGAAGATTATTATTTTACTTTTAGCTATACGACTCAAAATTTATATAGCGAGACATTAACATATAATATTATATTAGTAAATGATTTTACAGATATCTTAGAAGCTAAATTAGAATGTATAAAAGATGAAGAGAATGGCAGAATAGGAATAAGAATATTAGGTGAATATAATGCAAAAGATTTTATTGGAGATATTGTTTTTAAAAGATGCTCTAGCAAAACCGATTTTACTATATGAGAAGATTTAAAAATAATTTCAGTTACAAAAATTTCAAATTTAGATTATATTTTATATGATTATACTATTGAAAGTGGAGTATTTTATAAATATTCTGCACAAAAGAAAAATAATAAAGGTAACTGTGGAACTTCAATAAAAACAAAAGAACCTATTTCAATAATTTTTGACTATAGCTTTTTAACAACATCAGATAGACAATTAAAATTAAAATTTGATAATAATATAAGTTCTTTTAAACACAATTTATCTCAGTCGATTACTACTACTTTAGGCTCAAGATATCCATTTATTAGAAAAAATGGAAATACAGATTATATTCAATTTCCAATAACTTGTTTAATATCTGCAAATCAAGATGAAGATAATATATTTACCTCTAAAGAAGAAATTTACGGACAATGAAAATATTTATATGATGATTATAATGAATCAAATGGAATAAATAAATTTTATGATTATAATTATGAAAGAAAATTTAGAGATTTAGTACTAAATTGATTAAATAATAATGAAGTAAAATTATTTAGGTCTCCTACTGAAGGAAATATATTAATAAAAATAACAGATGTATCTTTAACTCCTAGACAGTCTTTAAGTAGAATGTTATGAGAATTTTCATGCACAGCTTATGAAATAGATGAATGTAATTTTAAAAATTATGAATATTATAATATAATAAATAAAAATAATAAAACTAGAATTGATAATATTGAAAGACAATCATTCAGTAGTATTATTTCATGTATTGGAGATGATTGTCTTGAATAATAATTATATTTATTTAAATGATAAAAATTTTTTAATTAATTTTAATAATCAAAAAGTAAAAGAGCAATTTATAAAAATTATTTTCTTAGATTGAGAAGAAAAGCCTATAAAAGAAGTACAATCTTTAGTTATATCAGGTAGTATAACAATAGACGGAAATTCTTCTATGAGAAGGACGTGTTCTTTGCAAGTATTTATTCCTTCTACAAATTATTCTAATATAACAGATACTAAAAATTTATTTTCAATTAATAAAAAAATATATTTAGAAATTGGACTAAAGAATAATACAAAAGATTATATAATGTATGATATTTTCTGATTTCCTTTAGGTGTATATGTTATTAATAATTGTTCTATATCTTTTTCTAATTCTGGTATTACTGCAAATTTATCTTTAAAAGATAAAACTTGTTTATTAAATGGTGATTGTGGAGGCGTTATACCTGCATCTACTCAATTTGACCAGTATGAGGTGCTAGATGAAAATGGAAATTATATAATTACCAAACCTGTAATATCAAGAATAATAAGAGAGGCTATGAATCATTTTGGAGGAGAAAATTTATCAAAAATAGTAATAAGTGATATTGAAGATAGAATAAAAATGGTAATGAGATGAATGGGTAATAACCCTATATATTTTATAAATGATGGAAATAATAAAATATTAACAACAAATTATGAAGATATTCAAGGAAGACCTTATAAAATATTTTCATATGGAGAAGATATAGGATATATATATACAGATTTTACATATCCTCAAGAATTAATCGCAAACGCAGGAGATAATATAAGCTCAGCTGTTTTAGATAAAATAAAAAACACCTTAGGTAACTATGAATACTTTTATGATATAACTGGTAATTGGATTTTTCAAGAGCAGAAGAATTATTTAAATACTTCTAAATCTACAATTGATTTAAATAATTTAAATAATAATAATTATCTTATAGATATATCAAAAGGAAAAAGCGAATATGATTTTTCTAATAGTCCATTAATTATATCATATTCAAATTCTCCAAATTTTTTAAATGTTAAAAATGATTTTGTAGTTTGAGGAATAAGAAAAAATGCTAATGGAAATGATATTCCTATAAGATTTCATTTAGCTATTGATAAAAAACCTAAAATAGGAAATGATTATGAAGTATATTTTTATGATGATCCAGATGATGGATTGAGAAAAGCAAAAGTAGCTACAAAAGTAACTAATTATAATAATTTAATTAAAAATAAAGGTATAGAAGGAGAATTTTATTTAGTAACAAACATTAATAAAGTTTTTATTTGAGACAGCGAGAAATATAAAATAAATAAAAGAATCAGCGATGGATACGTTATTTCGAATATTGAATTAGTTACAGTAAGAACTACAGATTGAAGATCTGAATTATATTTGCAAGGTATTCAAGCGGAACCTCTAGGATTAGAATCTAATTATTATTATACGGAATTGGCTAATGAATGACCAAAATTATATGATTTACAAAAATCAAGCATTGTAGAAAATAATAAAATTATTTATCTTGGTGGTTTTAAAGATGAAGTTTTAGCTAATCCAAGTAAAATAGATTATTTTTTAGATTTTATTGACACAGAAGGTTCATTATCTCAATTAAATATAAATAATATAGGAAGAAGAAGTAAAATAATAAATGATAATAATATAAATTGTATTTTTGAACCAGTAATACCTCCGTATGTATTAATAGAAAATAATCAAATAGATACTAATATAAAAAGAGAAGAATGTGAAAAGAAAAATCAATCATATATACAAGTAGAATCTTCAATTTATCAATCTCTTTCTATTGGAGGTATTTCTAATAGCGCATATAATAAGATAAAAGAATTATTATATGAATATACAGGATACAATGAATCTATTCAAATTCAAATGATTCCAATATATAATTTAGAACCAAATACAAGAATTACTTTATATAATGAAGAGTCTGATATTTCTGGGGATTATATAATTTCTAATATTTCTATGCCTTTTGATATAAATGGAACCATGACAATATCTGCGAATAAAGCATTAGAAAAAATATAAATAACTTATAGCTTAAAAGCTATAAGTTATTTTTTTTATTTAAAATTATAACAGGATATCTTATATAAAAGATATTTTTATTTTTATAGATAAAATACCTATATTTTTAAAAATTTTATTTTATATGCTAAATTTAATAAATTTTTATTAAAATTTGACAAAATATAAAAATAAATTTTAATAAAAATTTATATATCAATGAAAGGAAAGGATATAATGGAAAGGAGAGTTAGAAATTATGAATTATTATCCAAATAATTTTTATCAAAACTATTCATCATATGGTAATATGTATCAGCCGCAACAACAATCTCAACAAATTATGCAACCTAGTCTACAAGGGAAAATTGTAGATAGCATAGATATTGTTAAAGCTAACGAAGTACCATTCGGAGGATTTGGAGTTTTCCCAAAAGCTGATTTAAGTGAAATTTATATTAAATCATGGAATAATAATGGAACAACTCAAATAAATACTTATAGGCCTATTCCTGTTGAAGAATCTAAAGGAGCATTAGAAGTAAATGTAACAAGTGATTTAATAGAAAAGATAAATTTATTAAATAATAAATTAGATTTATTAATGAGTACACCTACTTCTAATAATAATGCTACTTCTAAATCAAATAAAGACAAGGAAGTGAAAATAAATGCTTTTTAGAAATCAACAAGATATATTAAATATGATTGGCAGCTTTAAAAATCAAGATCCGTCAATTATTATAACGAATATTGTTAATGAAGCTGCTAATCAAGGAAATCCTATCATGCAAAATTTAGCAGAATTAATCAAACAAGGAGATACAAAACAAATAGAACAAGTAGTAAGAAATATTGCTAAAGAACGTGGTTTGGATTATGATAAAGAATTTAAAGCTTTTAGACAAATCTTTAAGCTTTAAATATATATTAAGGAAAGGAGGGCTATAAATTATGTTTAGCTCAAATAATGGTTACAGCTTAGCCGACATTGCTGCGGCAACAAGAAATACAAACAATGATAATTCAATGTTTGGAAATGGATCTTGGTGAATAATTATTTTATTCTTATTTGCTTTTGGTGGATGAGGTAATGGATTATTCGGAGGATTCGGAAATGGATTTGGAGGAGTTAATAACCCAGGATTCCAAGGTGCATTAACAAGAGGAGAATTATGTCAAGATATGAATCTTGCTGATATCCAAAGTGGCGTTAGAGGAATTCAACAAGGATTATGTGACGGATTCTATGCAATGAATACAGGAATGCTTAATGGATTTGCTAATTTAACAAACAATTTAACAAGCGAATTCCGTGGATTAGATAATGCCGTTGCACAATTAGGATATCAAAGTCAAGATGGATTTAATGCGATGAACCTTGCCAATATTCAAAATACTAATAGCATAGTATCTCAATTAAATAACTTAGCTACTCAAAGCGCATCTTGCTGTTGTGAAACTCAAAGACAAATCGAGCGTGGTTTCTGCGATATTAACTACAATTTAGCAACTCAATCTTGTGATACTAGAAGAGCTATCTCAGACAGTACAAGAGATATCGTAGATAATCAAAATGCAAATACAAGAGCTATATTAGATTTCTTAACTCAAGATAAGATTTCTACATTAGAAAATGAAAATCAAGCATTAAGATTAAGTGCTTCTCAACAAGCTCAAAATAATTATCTTGTAAATGCATTAAGACCTGCACCTGTACCTGCTTTCTCTGTCCCAGCACCTTATTGCTATGGCGGAGCAAATAATTATGGGTATAATTATGGATGCGGTTGCTAATAAATCTATAAACTAAGAAGGAGGAAATAAAAATGTATGAACTTACTGCTAATGCATTACAAAATGTTTTAGTTAATCAAAATGTTTTATTTACTGATACGCCTATATGTAGTCGTAATGATTCCATAGTTCATAGAGAAGGAAGCGGACTTATAACTTTGCGTGGTATTACTGGATGTCAATGCCGCGCAAGATTTAGAGTTACTTTTGGCGGAAATATAGCTATTCCAACAGGAGAAGCTGTGGGTCCTATATCTATTGCTATTGCTATTAATGGAGAACCTATTGCAACAACTACTGCAACAATTACTCCTGCAGCAGTAACAGAATTCGGAAATGTAAGTACAGATGTTTTCATTGATGTCCCTAAAGGATGTTGCTTACAAGTTAGTGTAAAAAATATAAGTACTATCCCTATTAATGTACAAAATGCTAATTTAATAGTAGAAAGGGTCGCTTAATATGAAAGACATTAAAAAAATAAAAGAATGTTTATCTAATAAAGTACTATCAGAATTAGATAATATTGATAATATAAATACTCATGAACTTGGAGAAGTAATAGATATGATAAAAGATTTATCTCAAAGTATTTATTACTGCTCAATTTCCGAAGCTATGGAAGATGAAAAATCTAATACAAGAGAATATTATAGAAATAAATATGATAAAATGTATTATGAAGATATAGAAAATCCTTTATGAGATACTCATATAAGAGATACTAGAGAAGGTAGAAGTCCTAAATTTAGAAAAATGTATATGGAATCTAAAGAAATGCATCAAGAAAAAGATAAACAAATGAAAGAACTTGAAAAATACATAAAAGAACTTGGAGAAGATGTTTATGAAATGATTATGGATGCTACTGGCGAAGAAAAAACTATGCTTTCTCAAAAATTTATTGAACTAGCTAATAAGATAAATAGCAATGTTTGAAATTAATGGTAAAATTTGACATATTAAATTCGTATCTCCTAGCAATAAATATCTTTTAAAAGAAGATAATACTTATACTATTGGAGTTTGTGATAATATATCTAAGACAATTTACTTATCTTCTGATTTAAGAGCGGAAAAATTAAGTAAAGTTCTTATCCATGAGCTCGTTCATGCTATAATATTTTCTTATAATATTCAATTAGAATATGAAAAAGAAGAATTGATTGCTAATATTATATCAGTATATGGAGAAAAAATTATAAAAATTAAAAATAAATATTATTAAAAAGAACTGCAATTATTAAATTGCAGTTCTTTTTTTTATTCTCAAATAAATTTATCTTCTTTTGAAATATCTTGCTTATTTATTTGAGATAATCCTATGCATATAGCATCTGCTATATCATCATTTACTTCTATATTATATTTTTCTTTTATAAAAGATATATCTTCTAATTTAAGACTATCTCTTTTTATCCCTCTCCCATTTTTGATTCCTAATATGGCTCTTCATGAACTCGGATATACGTATTCTATTTTAATATTCTCAAATTTATCATGAATTAAAAAAGCTACAGACGCTTGTAATCACATTAAAGCTCTATAAGTTTTTAAATTTCTTATTCCATTTTCTGTTTCTGGTCTAACTTCTTCTATTATTATTTTTTCTACCTTATTATATTCACTAAGAATATTATATATTTCTTCTGTCATTTTATAAATTCTTTTTATTAAATCTGTAGATGATGAATTAATACAACCATATTTTTTTAATTCTTTATCTTCAAAATAAGCTCATCCGCTTGAATGTGTTGATAAATCTAAACTTAATATATTCATTTTATTCACCACCTTTATTTAATACTTTTGTTAATTTTACATATTGCTCTCCGTTTTCATTTTCTCCTAGTAAAATATCTAATCTTTCTTTTGTAACAATTCATTTTTCTCCAGCTTCTGGAATTCTACCTAATTCTTTATCTTTATAATTTTTTATTTTATACAGAGGAAGAGCTTCTACTTCGTATAAACATTTTAATTCTTCTTGGTATGTAGATTTACCTTTTTCTAATATTTCATTTCATTTGTCTTCCTTAGGAATATATTTAAAATGAAAATAAGAATTATATATTTCTTTTACAGGTATATTTTTCATATCAAAAGGAATTATAAAACCATATTTTTCATCTATATTTAATTCTTTTAAACATTTTCACGGATTTATTATTACAGGGACTCCTAATGATAAACTTTCTATTACAGTATAGCAATATGACTCTGTATCGCTTAATTGTACTACATAATCAGCTTTTGCAATATAATCTCTTATATTTAATTGAGGTTCTATAAATATAATTCTTGGATGCTTTATAATTTCTTTGTCATTAGTAAATATCGTTCATATGTATGGAATATTTTCTTTATCTAAAGCTTTCGCTAATTTTAATATTCTATCTTTTCCTTTTTCTCTTGTTAATCTTGTTGCGGAAATTAAATTTAAAACTCTTTTTGGTTTTTCTATTGTAATAGGATTATAACATAAAGTACACGGAAGTCCTGTTAATTTCGTAAAAGCATCACAGACAGATTGACTAACTCCAATATATTCATTTATTTTTGGATTGGTATTTGGATATATATTTAAATCTTCATAATTTGCATGAATTATTTCATAATATTTTTCAGCCATTATATTATCTATTGGTTTTAAATTATAATTAAAAAAAGCTTTTTTGCATTTTATTATTTGCCCAGTATATTTTATTACTCTTATATATTTTTTTAATCTTAAAATTTGTTCTTTGTCTCCTAATGAATATAATATTGTTATATCATTATTACAATATTTTTTTGCAATTTCATAAAAAAAAGTTTCTACTCCTCCAATTTTATTAATTCTATCAAAATAAAATATATTATCATAATATTCACATTCCATTAATTATTCTCTCCTTTTATTATATTCATATAAAATTATTAACTTACTTCTAATTTAAAATCAATATCTTGATTTTTTTCTAAATCAATTCATAATTTAGAATATTCTCTATCATATACTCAATTTTCTTTTGAACCTGCTCAATGATATATTTTAAAATTTTTATTAACTCCTGTAAATAAAGAAGAATTATATTTATTTTCTAATAACAATATATTATTTTTAAATATTACATTTATAGTATCTTGATCTGGATAATATAATTTATTTTCATTAACGAAATTATTTAATTCAATATCTTTTTTATCTTCTCTTATTTTCTTTAAATTGAATAATACAACTCCTGAATTAATATAGCAATTTTTATTTATATCTATATTAGGAGTCATTAAATTAGTTTTAGCTCCAAGATCAACAACTCCAGCAGCATAATAGTCGTTTAAATCTATGTCTCATAATTCATTAATATTCTCTTTGACTATTAAATCAATATCTAATCATAATACAATATCTTCTTTTATAAAATTAGATAAATATAATCTTACAAGTGAAGCTTTTGAATATCCTGTATTGTAATTTAATCCATTTTTATCTAATGGTACTTTGTTTATATTTATATATTCTATATTTATAAAAGGTAAATTTAATTTATTATCTTCTATAAATAAATATATTTTTTTATAATAATTATTTCTTGTATATGCATATAATCATGTTCATAAATATTTATAGTAATTCTTGGTACAAGCTAACGCAATAACTTGTTTTTGTTTTTTATAACAAGAGTAAGCAATATCAGATAAACTGTTTTCTCTTGGATAATTATAAAAATAAGGCGCTAATGCTATTTTCCCAAATTTTGGATTTCTATGATTTCACATCTCTTCGCAGAAATCATTATCTTCTCCATTTTGCTTATCATTAAATCTATAATCTCCTATTAATCTTGAAGAAAACATAGCAGTTCATACTGTTCCTCCTCCAAATTCTCCATTTGGATTAGCATTACTTCTAATTTTAAATTGCACTATATCCATGTCATCTCTTAACATACAATCTAAAACCATATCGATAGAATCTTCTCCTACTAATCAATCATCGCCATCTATAAATCATATATATCTTGCATTTGCATGATCTAATCCAACATTCCTTGCTCCTCCTGGACATCCTTTATTAGTTTCGTATATTTCATATTCTCATTCAGATTTGTCCATTGTATCTTTAATAATTAATTCAGTATTGTCATTACAATTATCACATATAAATATTGCTTTTCTTTTTAATCCTAAATTATTTTTTTGGATACAAATACTATTTAAACAAGGTTTAATTCATTTTTCTAAATTATGGCAAGGAATAATTAAATTTAACATATATTCTTCACTAAAATCTTTATTATTTTTTTTAAC
>CALWJZ010000030.1 GCA_944381145.1 uncultured Clostridia bacterium | reverse complement strand
CCCATCATGTTTGCCCATCATGGGAACTCGACACTGCGAGTTCCTTCCACTCCGACATCTCTGCATATTATTTACTATACAATTACAAATTTTATTTTATATAATAAATTTATTTTGTCAAGAAGTTTTTATATTTATTTGGATTATTAAGTAGTTACTTTTTAAAAAAGAAAATTATAATATTTTAAATTTAATTGTTTATTATTCATATAACACATATATAAAAAATAAAATGATTAATAAAATTTAATATTTACAAATTTTTTATTAAATTAAAATGATTTTCAATTATCAACACTAATATTGTAATCAGTTGCTAAATTTAATTTTGCGATTTTGCAAAGTTTCACAAAACTGTCATCTGAGTTTTCAATACCTGCTTTTTTTATTATATCTATCCTATTGACACCCTGCAAAAAATCATTAAATTGATATGGAATTTCATCAAACTCTGTATTATCAATATTTTTTAATTGAAAAAATTTATATTGATATGGGTATTTTTTTTCAAACAGTTTTAGACCAATAATATCTGGCTCATAAATATATTTATTTTTCTTTAAAAGTGTACCTAATTTAATATCTTTAAATTTTAAAACTAATTTCATCAGTACTCCTTGCATTTTCTATCTTTAAATTTTTTATTGTTTTATCTAATGTGCTAAATTTACTTTTTAATATAATAGACGCGACATTAGATACACATTCAGGAATAATATCCCCTTTTTTATTTAAATTATCGACAGCTTGTTTAACATTTAAATTTTGCTTTAGTTTAATGTAAAAATTATAAATTTCTGGATTTGTCAAAATTTCATGTGCAAGTTCTTTTTTGAAATTTAAGTAATCTTCTTTGCTTCTAGTTCCTATCAAAACTTTCATACCGTCTTTTTCTTCGTCCAATTTTGATGTTGTTGTACTAATACCAAGTAATGGCATTTTTGTTAATGTGTAATCTTCAATTAAATTACCAATATTTTTACATCTTAAAAATTGTTCAGAATAATCTTGAATTTTTTTTATTCCCCTGTTCAACAAAAAGCAACTTCCATTGTCATACGCTTTTGTCAATGATAAACTATTTTCTCCAAATAAACAATTCATTGAAAATGAAATATTATACCAATGTCTATCACCTTGCAAAGTAAGGAAATCCATTAATGCAAGTTTTAACATATCATTTCTAATTATTGTTAAATTTTCTTCTTGTATATCTGGTCCCAAATATTTAATTGCTTTTAAATAAAAATCAATATTATTTTGTGGGTCAATTTTTTTTCCATTTTGATTATCATATTGCAAAAAAGAATATGTATGTCCCAAATTAAAGCCTGAAATTTCCATATCTTTATCCGATGTATTATAATTTTCACAGGCTACACCATCAGTTATTTCTCCATATTCATTTTCAACTTTTACCAAATGATAATTTACACAAGGGAAATTAACCATTTTGCAAAGTTCAGAAAAAAGTACTTCTCCGAAACTTTCGCAACTTGTCTCATTTCTATCAATCTTTACTAAAAAATCTCGTTTCCTATTAGAGTAAAGTCCACCAATCCAAAATTTTTCTCTTTTCCCTCTAGTTTCTTCAAAAGTCTCAAATGTATTTCCATTTAATACTACTTGATTGTTATTAATTTTTTTTATTTTTATCATAAACATATTCCAAATATATTTTTCTTAATTTCAATAATAATTTTTTATTTCACTCACAACATATAAAACTATAAAAATATGAGACATTCAATTTCCAAACTTATTTAATATTATTTACAACTATTATTTGTTCGAAATATAATTTTTTATTATTAATAGTCCTATATTAATATATACTATAATTCAATAAATAAGTCAATAATGTATGTCGTTATTTTTTTTATCAATTATAATGTAATTACTTACTTGTAAACCTACATATTGTTATACTTTTTTACTAATTTATCTATTAGTTTATCACAATTAATTATCAAAAAATCATAAATAATTTAAATATAAATAAAGTAGTTTTTATGACAGAACAAGAAACAATTCAAGCAATCAGAAAAGATATCGTAGGCGAACTGGAAGCAATTATTCAATATAATCAACATTATACAACACAAATAATCCACTTGCAAAAGAAATATGGACTAAAATAAGAAATGAAGAAATGGTTCATGTTGGAGAATTATTTACTTTACTTAGTAAATTAGATCCAAATACGGCAAAAAAATTTATAGAAGGACAAAACGAAGTTGAAAACATCGTGAAAAATTTTTCATTTAAAAAAGGCTTTTAATTTTTAAATAAATAATTTTATACAATTTATTATAATTTATTTTTAAATACATAACCATACACAAAAGCATGTGTAATGCTTTTGTTTTTTTATTTTCTATTATATAAATATTATTTATTTTATTTCGATAGGGTTTAGAGATATTACTGACAATTTATTATTAGCAGGACAGTCAAATTGGTGTTTGTGTGAACAAAGTCAACCAATATCAGGAGCTGGGATATTTAAAGTTAATTGTATTGATAACATTTATGAATTGGCTAATTTGTCAAAAA
>CALWJZ010000029.1 GCA_944381145.1 uncultured Clostridia bacterium | reverse complement strand
GTCGAAAGAAAATGTATAATTAACACTATAAACAATAAAAAGTATAAGCTAATCATGAATATTACTGACTTAGCTCAAAAACTAGACAGTAGATTCAAATTTACTCATAAGGCGTGTATAGTAAATACAGATAAAGTAGAAGCGTTTGTTTGGAAAGATAATAAAATAATATTTGAAAATGGAGAAGAAATATATTTTTTATCTAAAACACATAAAAAGGAATTACAATGTATTTAAGTTTATTTAGTCAAAATTGGGTTTCTTTTATTATAATAATTTTGTGTTCTGCATTTGAAATTAAAATTTATAGTTTGATTTCAGATTATAAATTTAAATTATTAAATTTAAAAAATATAATAATTATTATAATAATATCCATTATTCAATTTATAATTAGTTTTACTATTTTAAATAAGTATAGGATGATAATTAGCTATTTAATAATTTTGCTTCAATATAAATGTATTTTTAAAGAAAATAATAAAATAACTATCATTAAAACTTTAATAATTAATTTAACGTCTGTAGTCATTGAAGCGGGATTATCAATTTTAGTTATAAATACAAATGTGTTAAATTTTTCTATCATAAACAATGAAACAGTATTATTTAAAAATTTATTTACAATTTTGTTGATTTTATGTACTGGTCTATTGTTTTATATAAAATTTATTAATAAGAACATTAGAAAACTAGTTAATTTAATAGATAATTACAAATTAAAACCATTAAAATTATGTTTAATACTTTTAAATATTCTTGCAATTACAATTATAATGCAGTTTGCTACTGAAATAAACAAAACCAACTATTTTTTAAATATTGTGTTTTTAATAATCGTTTTAATATTATATGCGATTGCAACAAATAATTACATAAAAATAGAAAAATTAGATGAGAGGCAGAAAATTCTTTTACACTCTATTTCAACATACGAGAAATTAATAGATAAAGATCAGATAATGCAACATGAAATTTTAAATAACCTACTTATATTAAATAGTTTTGAAAACAAAAATTCAAAAGAATTTAATGATTTTTTAATAAGTATAATAAAAGATTATGACACTAAAGAATTAAAAAAATATACTAATATTAACAAATTACCACCAGGAATAAAAGGAATTTTTTATTATAAATTAAATGAAATAGAAACTCTTAATATTAAATTGACTTTTTACTATTCAAAAGAATTAGATGGTATATGGGAAAAAATTTCCAATAAAGATTTTATAAGATTATGTAAAATTGTAGGAATATTTTTGGATAATGCTATAGAAGCAACTATTGCTAGCAAAGAAAAAAACTTAATAATTGACTTGTACAGAAAAGAAACCAATTTAATTATTTACATTGAAAATAGTACTGACAGCAAAGTGACAATAAATAAAATGGCGCAAAAAAATTATTCGACTAAACAAGGCCATTTAGGATTGGGATTATATCTAGCTTATAGTTTAAAAAAAGAAACAAATAAAATTAAAATAAACCAAACAAGAAAAAATAAAAGATTTATTAGTGAAATAAAAGTTGAAATTTCTAAATAATATAATAATTTCTAGAAATATACCTAAATTAAAACTACAAAAGTATTATTTTGTAGTTTTAATTTAAATATCGTTATGTCTATTTAATTAGACTTTCTGGCATTTCAGCTTCATCAAACCACCAAATCCAAGAAGCACCGCTAGTTGTTAAAGCAAAGAAAGAACCTACTGCTGAAAGTACAGTTGCAAATAATCTCATACATACCTCCTTTTCTTTTATTAATAAAATATTTAAAGCATAAGCAATAACTTTATAAATAACTTTTATAATTGTCATACTTGAGCCCAAATATTTTATAACTAATTGGTAAAATCATAATTGTTTCAAGTATTATTGAAAAAAATATAATATTACATAAATAATTATTTTGTAAGAAAAATATTAAAATTATAAAAATAAATGTTGTTATCGAGCACAAAATCTTATGTATTAATCTTTTTTTCAAATTAATGATTGGTCTTTTTTCAGTATCAGCAGGAGAATATTTTAAAATTGCAAGCAAACAGATTAATACCGTAAATATTTGGGAAATTTTATTAATATTTAGTTGTAAACATAAATATGGTATTATCAAAAAAACTATTACTGAGCCCAACCAACATTGCCAACTTTTTTTTGCATGTAAACCAAATCCATTAAGTCTTAAAAGGCCATAAAAACAAATAAATAGTAATAAGACTTTCAAAATGTTTAACAAATAAGCTATCAAAAATATAACAATAGTTTTTGATATAGTTAAATAAAAAGATTCAATACCATATTTAATTTCTCTTAATTTAATTTCATCAAAATTTTTATATTTAATTACTATATTCAATAAGCGGTTTACAACTACATCTTTCACAAATCCTCCTTACAATTAAAAATATAGCAAATTATTTTATCAAAAAACAAAACAAAGACTAATAATAAAAAAAACATGCATAAAATACCAATTTTGTATTTAAATACAACTAATGATACATATTAGACAACAATATTATAATTATAAACTAAATACATTAATTTAAAAAACATATATACTATAATCAAATCGCAGTATAAATGTCGGATTTTGACGATTAAAAAATCTTGATGTAAATTAGATAGTAGTTTAAGATAGGCTTAT
>CALWJZ010000028.1 GCA_944381145.1 uncultured Clostridia bacterium | reverse complement strand
TCCTACAATAACTAGATATTATTGGGGTTTAAATGAAAAAAATCAATATAATATTTGATAATAACGACAGTAATGCACTTAGCATAATCAACAATATTTATAAAGAATTTTCTTATGATTATGAAAACTTATATTCAGTTAATTTAGGTTATTGCATTAAATTGATACCCACAAAAGAAGATTTAAAATATATCGATAAAGAAGTTGATTTGATTATTTGGCTGATATCTTCTTCATTCTTTTTGGATACTGAAGCTTATACTCTAAAATTTAATGAATTAAAAAAACAAGGGATTAATCAGCTGCCTATTTCAATCTGTAGTACAGACGCAATTTTATTTGATGAAATAAATACATTGATTATTAAAGATAATCAATCAATTACAGAATTATTATGTGTTATCGCACAGAAACTTATAGGTGAAAAAATAGATATTTTTATAAGTTATTATAGGATAGAAGGTAGTGACATATGTGAAAAAATTAATAACACTATGCACAAAATACCGTCTTATGAGACTTTCGTAGATATACATAATATTGAATATGGAGCAGAAATTCAAAAAGAAATTGAATTAAAATTACAAAATAGTGCATTGCTTTGCATTAGTACAGATAGTTATGCGCAAAGATTTTGGTGCATAAAAGAATTGATAGTGGCTAAACAAAATCAGATCCCCATTATTATTGCAGATTGTTTAAAAGATAAAGAATTACGGCGAAATCCTAATTCTGGCAATGTTCCTGTCGTTAAAATAAAAAAAGAATGCTTTCAAGAAAATATCTATACAGCTATTTTTACATTAGTAAAAGAGGTTTTAAGAAAAAAAGTTTTTGAAAGAACCCTAAGTGAAAAGGATTCAGAAAAATTAAATTTATGGAAGACACCGGAATTAAGCGATTTCGCCGGAAAAAAAATAAAAAAAGTATGCTATCCTGCACCACCTATATGCCTTTGTGAAAGAGAATTTTATGAAAATATTTTTACAGATATTACTTTTTATATGCATAATGAAATTGATTATTTAAAAACAAAACAGCTTAAAGTTTGCATTTCTATATCAGATTTCCAAGATAATCCTCATATAGCGTCTTTTTATACAGATTCTTTAGTAAATGAAATAATACGTTATTTAATATATAAAGGATATAGCGTAAATTACGGTGGGGATTGGAGAAAAAGCGGATATACTGAAAAATTTTTAGACTTCGTTAAATCATATAGATTTTACGAAAATTCAGTTTCGACAATTTTTTATAATTATTTTGCAAATATAGATAATAATAGCATAGCAGAAATCAAAAGTAAAATGTATAGATTTGGTGAAGTAATAGAAATAAATTTACAATATACTAATGGGAATTTAGACAAAGCCAAAACACTTTCCGGCATGAGAAAACAAATGATTAAAGAATCAGATGCGGTCATTATAATCGGAGGAAAATTAGTAGCAGAAAAAAGTTATATATCTGGCATTGCAGAAGAATTTACAATTGCTTATGGCGAAAAAAAGCCAATATACTTAATTGGTGGACAAGGAGGTGCGGCAGGGAAAATAGCTTGTATGCTTGACGAAGGGAAAAAGTATTATTTTAATACAACTTTAGAATCAACAGAGGCTCAAGTCTATTGCAACAGAATAAACGAATATTTAGAAAATGTAGATTTGGAAATTTTTTCTTTAAATAACAAATTAGGCATAGAAGAAAATAAGGAATTATTTCATTCAATTGATATAGAGAGAATTTGTAATCTAATTTTTAAGGGGTTATCTGAAATTTAATAAATTCTATACATTTTTCAATAGTTTTTTCTATTTCATCGTATGAATGATTATAAAATTTCAATTTATTAAATATTTTTTTTGACTGCATAATGTTTTCAGATGAATAAAAAAATTTTTCATATATCTCACTATATTCGGCATAACATTTTTTCCATATTTCTAAAGACATTGTATTTGGAAAGGCAATGGGTATTGGTAAAACATTCAATTTCCTTGCAATATTAAACTCATGCAACATACCATCAGACAAAATTATTTTTCCGTTAATTTGTTTATTTCCAGTTAAAAAAATTGCAATATTACATTCCTGTAGCAATAATGTGCGCTGTATATTGTAGTAATCAGAAAGTTTCTCTTTACCATAACTTTTAATTGCAGAATAAGGGAATTGAAGTGTAAGTAAATAATTATCTATTTTAATTTGCGGGTTATTCGAGTTTTTTAAATATTGATAAGTAGCTTGTAGAATATCATTACCGACATTACGCCCTAAAGCTGAAACTATACGATATCCTTCACCCAATAACTTATTAACTAATTTTTTTATAAATTGAGAATATACTTTATCTTTTTTTGCTAGTGCACCAGCAATAAAAATAGACCGCCTTTTTAAGGCTTGCTTACTAAATTTTAATAGTTCTGACTGAAAAATAGTATCGAAAATAAGTTTGGATACCAGATAAGAATTCTCTGCAGCCGTTTGCTGAAATTCATCTTTTTTGTTTACACCATTGTCACTGACACCTTTTATTAATATCCATTGAACGTTATTTTTTACGCAAATTGAAGAAAATCCGATACCTTCCATTTCTAATGCCATTATTTCCGGGAAAGCATCCATTATATTTTTTTTGAATTGATCAGAATTAACTAAAGTCTCGCCTGATAATACTTCGCCTTTAAATACTCTAAAATTTTTAAATTTTTGTAAAGAAATATTATCAAATCGATTAATAAGCAAATAAGGATAAAATCTCTGTCCGCGATAAATAACTTGACTATTAAATTCTTTTTTTGAATCATAAGATACAATTGGATTGGCAATAATGACATCGCCTATAGAAACTTTAGAATTTAATGAAGCACAAATACCTAGCATAATAGCAAACTTTGGAGAAAAAATTCTTATTGCTTCATCTGTAATGTTTATAGATGCGTTAATCTTTATCGAACCCATATCATTTAAAGCGGTTAACACTACAGGTGTTTCGGATAATTTACCTATATAGTATTGTTGACAGCTGTTACTTTCGTATCTAAGGATTGCATCATTATGAATATTATTGTTTAAAATAGGTAATGGTTTTAAATGCTTATAAATAACAATAGCTTCATTTAAGTTCGCGACAACTACCAAATGATTAATTTCGTCTTGAATCAAAGCTAATTCAGATTTACTTATAATCCTAATTTTTTTTGTAGGATTTTTTATTGAGGTGATTTGGTATAAATTTTTGTCAATCATAAAATTATAACTCCCTTATTCTTTTTTGTAGTATTGAAATAAAAGAATCAAAATCATTTTCAACAAATTCTCTTGAACAAAATAAATAGTTATCGTTAATACAAAGTAATTTTTTAACTTGTTCTTGATTAACATCTTTATCTAAAACTATAAAAAAATGACCAGGATTAGAAGTGCTTTTTGCAATAATAGTTTTTGCTTCCCATAAAGTATGATTATGTTCTAAATATTGATTAGAAATTAACATTAAAGCAAAATTGGAAAGATTATAGAAGACGTCAAATAAAATTTCGTGTAAAAATTTGCATACTAATAATTCATATTGATTAATATCTAAAAACACATTAAAATTCTGCAAAGATTGTGCGATTTTTTTTGCTAAATTCTCATCTTTCCTTGCATATGAAATTGCAATATCAAATTTAAATTCATGCATTTTGAAATATTCCCCAATAATATCTAGTTATTGTAGGA
>CALWJZ010000027.1 GCA_944381145.1 uncultured Clostridia bacterium | reverse complement strand
GTATTATGTTCGTTTATCATTTTAATATCACTTTCTCGGTATGTTTCTAATTTGCTAACTCTGCGTTCTAGTTCTTGGACTTGTTCTTTTAATACTTCCATTATTCACCTATATAATATATATTAAAAATACCATTATAAGAACTTCTGTCTGTACCAGTTGTTACAACTATATTATTGTCATTATCAATATTAACACCAATTGTATATGAAAAATCAGAAGGATTTGTAAAAGGTATTGGAAAAGCAATATTGTTTGAATTATATTTTGCGATTCCTTCTATTTTAATTAATGTGTTTTGGTTAAAATCTATATTTGTATTTACTGATTTTGAAGTATTATTAGGTAATGCCCCAAAGTTTATTCTTTTAACATAAACATCTTTATTATCTATTTTATAACCACATTTAACAGCTTCACCATCTGTTATAATATTATAATTTATTTCATTTATAGCATTTTCTATATTATCTTGAAATGTATTCATTGTTTCTGCATTTGCTTTTGTTACATTATCTTGAAAATTTATTTTTTCCATTATGCCACCCTCTTCCAATAAGCAACTACTTGATATGGTTGCAAGTTGTTGTGTGGTTGTCCTCCACCTATATTACCCGTATGATACACATAATTAGTAACGTCGCTTCCTGGTTTCATCAAAGTCCCATGACCACTACCTGTTGCACCTTCGAAGTCCCATTTTAAATCGTGATTATGACTAGGCATTTCATCTGTTGTTAATGTATGTGTTTTTTCTCCGCCTTTTTTTCCTATTGTGTTAAACTCTGTTTGCGTTGTGTCTAAACCAACTAATGTAACTCCTGCAAATACTTTTTCCCATTCAAATCCTAAATAAGAACTATAATCAGCAGCATCATCTTTTATCATAATACTCCCTATTGGATATATACTATCTAATAATTTATTTTGCATTGCAGTAAATGTTTCTGCATTATATGGTATATCAGTGCTTGGTAAATCTTTAAATTCATATATGTAATCATTCATTTATATCACTCTCCTTTATTTGTGTATTTGTATTTTCAAAAGATGTATAACCAATTATATCAACTGTCATTTGAATTGCTCCAGTCTTTGAATTTGCGTCTGAATAATTTCCGCTTGAACTTGATGTGCTATCAGTTGTTCTTAAAAACAATGTATTGCTACCTGTAGAAATATAATTTTTTATATCTATGCTTTGAACTATTTCAGTTGTATCACTTCCACTATTAGTTGCAGTATAACCATTACTTCCAAAAGCATTAGGTATTTCTGTTCCACTTAAGTTACTTATATCTACATATCCAACAGTTGCAAAAGCATTAGAATAAATTTTTGCACTTTGATTACCTGTGGCTTTATATAACTTTGTATTTCTACAATATCCAATTATTTCTCCACTATCGTTTGACCAATGCACTCTTGAATGAGCAATAGTTACATAAGCATTTTGAATTGTAAAATTATTTGGAATAACAAAATTTATTGAAATACCTCTTTTTATAAATGACATTGATGTGCTTTCGGTATCAAAAACAAAACCACAAAATGATTTTCCGTCATAAGTTCCAGTAGACCTATATTGCAAATTTGTCAACAACCCATCACCGCCTATTACAATATTTCCATCTTCCAAATAAACATTTCCACTAAATTTGCCATTAACAGCTTCTATTGAACCATCTTCTAAAACTTTAAAATTTTCATTTGCAGTTACTATTCCTTCAAGTGTTACTTTTTGAGCATTTATTTTTGCTTCTTCGTGTGTTAAATTAATTGCAGAAATTACTTCACTTTCATCAACTTTTTTAGATACTTCTAAATTAATTTCGTCTTTTGTTTGAGTTATTGACGAATTTAATTCTATTTTAGTAGCAAATGTGTCTGTATATTCATTTTTTACCATATATGATGCACTTAATATAGCATTGTCAAAACATTGTAAATATATTTTATTATAACTGTCAAATAGTGTGATATTTACTTCTCCTAAATCTTCTATTACCTCTTGTTCTAACTCATATTTTTCCATATTTGAGTTTATTCCAACTCTACGTATAACACTTGCTTTTCCATCTTGCAATAAAAATTCATCACATACTTCATTATTAATATAATTTAAAAAAGTAAATGGTAATTTAATTGTTTGAGTTTCTTCTGCCCCTTCTACAATTAAGTTCATATTTTTACCAAATAATTCACTACTTGGATATAAAATTTCTGCTAAAGGAACTATCCCATAAGTTTTACCATTATTACCAAATAATAAACTAATTTGTCCTTTTATAGATAAAGATTTTAAGTCATTAGCACTAGCATCTTCTATTATTAAGTTATTATTACCAGATGTTTCTCTTATTAAGTTTGCAATTTCTGACACTTGAGTAGTTAATCCTTCAACTGATTGTTCAACATTAGTAATTCTTTCGTCATATTGTCCCACTTCGCTGACAACTGCTTGAATAGTTTGTTCTTGTTTATTAACAATAATTTCAGTTCTTTTTGCTATGTCTATTGCATCAACTGGTTGAACATAAGAAACTGATGAAGTAATTGTGCTTGGTGCTTCAAAATTTAATACTACTTCTTCAAAAGTTGGTCTTAAAACTATACTATTAACTAATTGCCTATCTTTATTCCTAATTTTAACTAAATCTCCGCATTCAAGTTGTGGATATAAGCAATTACTTAAAACAAAACTAGAATAACCAAAGCCATTTATTTTATCAAATATTGCTTGAATTAACTGTGTTCTTTTGTCTTGAGTATATGCAAACGGATTGTCATTTATTGTTAAATACTTTGCATTGTCAGGATCAACTCCAGGTGCTACCAAACTAACATTTTCGCCTTCAACATTACTCATTCCCAGACTAACTGCTGTGTAAGGAAGCGTATCTCTCTTATCTTCAAATTCTTCATAGTCTTTAGTTTCAATTGTTATATTGCTTTCATTTTTAAATAGCAATTTTAACTTATTTTCTGGAGTTACTTTAGCAAAATTACAAGATATTTGAGCAATTGCTGTTATTACATTACCATACAAAGTATTCTCACCAAATTGATTAGAATCTACTATAAAATTGCCATTATCAATGCTTGTATTTTCTAGTTCTACACCTACTTTTTGACATACTTCTTGTAATACTTGAAATAAAGTTACTTTTCCACTAGCATAATCTAAATCAGTTTTGTAAGTATTTGCAAATTTTAAGCCATAATCATAAGCAGTAATAGTTGTTTCTTCTTTTGTATCGCTTTCTTGAACATCAGTAACTACAAAAGTTCCATAATTAATACTTTCCCACGTTCCGTTATCAAGTTTATATTCTTTATAAGCATTAAATTCTTTGTTTTTAAATTCCAAGTCACTATCGTTATAGCTTATCTCTATTCTTTTTAAAATAAATGTACCTATAAAATTTCCGTCTTTATAGCAATCATCATACAATTTAAACCACAAATAATGTTTGGTTGTTTCTCCACTAAAAATAATATAATCTCTTTCGACAACGCTATCTTTTTTTAATTTTGATGCCAAAGAGGTGCTTATTTGTTTCATTTAAGCCACCTCACTACTTTTAGTTAAAGTGACATCAAAATCATCATATCTTTCTCCATGTTTTGAGGAAAGCATTGTTTTTTTGCCTTTTTCAACAATAAAATATGCTTGTTTATAACTTTTAGTATCAACATCCCAATATGTGTAAAGTCCATCTGTAAAGTTGTCGTTATAACTTTTTATTGTATCGCCATCTAAATTACCAAAAGTGATACCTATTTCAAGCTCTGTATATTGTGCATATATGACTTTTATTGTGCCATCAGCTTTTTGACTTTTGTTTAAAACAACAGGATTATTTTCATATTTGTATCCTTTTTCTAATATCTGGCTAAATTTAAAGTCTCCTTTTTTAATTAAATAATCTTGCATATTAATCCTCCTTAAAACATGTATTGTAAGTCTTTTTTATCATTTACATCATTTACAACTTCGGCTAACACTTCTCCATTTACTTCTAGCCTTGATGTATAAGTTCCGTTTACTTGAACTGGTGTAGTATTCATTACTTTATTATAAATATTTCCTGTTTGTACATT
>CALWJZ010000026.1 GCA_944381145.1 uncultured Clostridia bacterium | reverse complement strand
GATATGATTACAAACAAAACAGAAAGTTCACAAGCAAAGACTACTGGGAAATTGGTAGGCCGAAACGATCTTTGTCCTTGTGGTTCTGGGAAAAAGTACAAGAAATGCTGTGGGAAGAGTGAGAAATAGTTCTTTATTCCGTCAAGTTTGAGTTTTATAAATTATAAAATAGCGAAATTTGATACCACGACATCCATTTGTCACCCTTATTTTTAGAGGGGTGACATTTTGTGTTTTTTGATGACAATATTTATACAATAATTTTAATTTTTACCTCCGTTGCTTCGATATTTAAAATTATTTGTAATTTATAAAAAATTTTTTTGTAAATTTTTTCATTACAATAATTTTAGTCAAATACTTTTTTAATTGACTTTATATTTCTTTTTTTGTATACTTATATTTAATAATGATAAATACAAAATTTAAAGTTAGTAATTTGGATTATAAAGACATTAATGATTTTATATTGAAATCAAAATATTCAAATTATATGCAATGTCCTAATTGGGCAAATTATAGAAAAAATAAGGGATATTTTGAAATAGCGATATATGATAGTGAAAAATTAATCATATATGGTGTTGCATATACGTTATTTAAATATGGTAAAAAATATTTGTATTTCCCACGAGGTCCAATACTAGATTATACAGATGAGAATCTCATTAGGATTTTTGTCTTAGAAATTAAAAAATATATAAATAATAACGATTACGATTCGGTGTTGATAGATCCTGCAATTACAACAAATATTACTGGATTTAAAATAAAAAATTCAAATATATATTCTGATCAACAATATTCATCTCAAAATGCAATAGTGAGATTGGAAAAATATAACGATAAAGAACTTTTAAATTTATTTGAATCAAAAGCTCGATGTTATATAAGAAAGGCATTGGCAAGCAATATAAAGATTGTTATATCAAAAGATGTGTTTGATTTAAATTATTTTATTAAATTATATAATGAAAATGCTAAAGTAAGAAATTTTCCACATAAGACTATGAAAGAACTGCTAAATTTTATAAACATAAACAATGTGCTGTTTGTATATACAAAACTAAATAATACAATACTTAATATGTCAATATGTATTCGTCACAATGATTGCTTATATTATGTTTTTGGTGCTAATAACAAAGAAAAAGATTTATATCATGGTTCGTATTTGTTGCACTATAAAACAATGTTATATGCCATTAATGAAAACATAAAATGCTATGATTTAGGCGGAGTATTTTGTAAAATTGAAGATTGTAATAATAAAGAATTTGGTTTATTAAGATTTAAAAAAATGTTTTGTAAAACGTTTACAAATTATATTGGGGAGTTGGAAATTGAATAAGAATTATGGTTTTATAATGATTAAGCCCAGTGGTCAGAGATACATTAATGAAATATATGAGTGTATACAAAAAGACTTTAACGTTCTAGATGTGTATTATATTGGCGATTGGAAGAATCTTGCAAAAGAATTATATGCTCCAGAAATAAAAGAATATGGCAAAGAATTCGCTGAAGATTTTGAAATTCATTTATGGATTAATAATTATTTTTTTGGAAACGAAGCATTATTGTTGAAAGTAGCTACGAAAGCAAATTTAGAATTAGAAGAAGTGTTGTTAAATATTTTTAACAAGAAAAAAGAAATTAGAAGAATTTTTAATTGTACGAAAAATGGAACATGTATGTTTCTTGTAAATGTCCATTTGCTGAATATCGATAATTTAATAAATGAGACAAATGGAAATGTGTATTTAGAGCAAAATGGCAATTATACCGAGTTAGATAAAGAATATTTAAAGCATGATGGTAGGTATAAGACGCAATTTTTAAATTATGTGCATGCTTGTAATCCTACAATTGCAGATTTTACTTATGAAAAAAATACTTATGAAAAATTTAGAATCTTTAACAACAAATTATCTCAGCAAGAAATAGAAAATTGCTTAAAGATGAAAAGTAATAGCAGGCTATTATGAAAACATTATTAATTGAAACAAATCAATCTTGTAATTTTAGATGTAAATATTGTTTTTATAATGATTATGGTCGACAAAATGAAATAATTAGTGCTATACAGTTTGAAAATATCTTAAAAAAAGAAAATCCACATAGTGTATTTTTAACGGGTGGAGAGGTTACAGAATCAGAATTTTTTTATGACTATATTAATCTTTGTTTTTCTAAAAATATTAAACTATCAATCTTTACAAATGGCTGGAAAATATTAAATCTTGATGATATAAGTTTATATAGTCTTTTAGATAAATTAAATATACTTATAATATCTTTGGATTCATGTAATAAAAACTATAGTATTAGACCTTTTCAAAATGAGCTTTTCATTAAATTGTCAAACTTAAAAGATAAGTTTAAAGACAAAATTAAAATCAAAATATCTGTAAATGCATTCAATATAAATACTTTTGAAGAAACAATAGTTAATTTAATTGAGATTGGAATTAAAAATTTAAGTATTAACATAGTTCATAATATTAATTCAAGTAGTAGGAATTTCGAATTGTCGTTGCAGGATATACATAATTTATTTAATATTATAGACAAGTATATTATTTATTTTGACGAAAAATATATCGGGTACCTAAAACAGTTTTATTTATTTGATAAAAAAACTATTAAATGTTGTGCTAATAAAACTTTTAAATTTTACAATTGCAAGTGTGAAGAATATCCTTGCCCAAGCAATTATAAAAGCGATTTTAATTGTCTTTCAAAAGAATGTATTTGTTTGTGGGAAATGTTTTATGAAGAATAGACTAAACAAAGAAAAATATTTAAATTTTAAAAATGAACACGGATACATGAACTATGAACAGTATATATATGCTATAAAAAAGATTTGTGACGATATTTATAGTAAATACAATACAAAAAATATTGGGCTAATTGCTTTAGCTCGAGGTGCCTTGCCAATGGCAACATCAATTTCTCATTTTACGAAAATAAGAGAGATATCTATTATGCAATTGCAAATGACTAATAGTGATAATTGCTTTGACTATGGGCATGTAAAACTAAAAAAATATTTTTTATACGATTATGATGAGTTTGTTATTTTAGAAGATGTAATCTATCAAGGGAATACTACAGATTGTGCCATAAATGAATTAAGAAAACTTGGTAAGAATGTCGCCGGGGTGTATTCGCTTGCTATAGATGAAGGATTTTCAGAATTAAAAGAAAATAAAAATATAGAAATAAATTATGTGTTTGATATTCCTAAAGAATGTTGGTTGCATTTTTTATGGGAAGAAGATATTTTAAATAAGGAGAAAAAATATGAATAGAGTAATATATATTACAGGAAATAAATTTAAATTATTTACAGCAAAACAGGTATTAGATCCATTAGGGATAGAAATTACTAATCAAAAAATAGATTGTCCAGAAATTCAATCGGACTCGATAGAAGAAGTTGCAAAATATTCTTCAAAATACGCTAGTGATTTTTTGAAATGTAATACGCTAAAAAATGATACAGGACTTGTAATACCTGCACTTAATAATTTTCCATCTGCTTATACTAGATATGTCGAGGAGACTATAGGTGAAGATGGAATTCTAAAACTTATGGAAAATGTGACGGATAGAAGCGCTTACTTTTTGGAAGTATATGCATATACAGAATACGGCAAAGAACCAAAAGTTTTCATTTCAAAAACTGAAGGAACTATTGCATTTGAAAAATCTGGAGAATATGGTTGGGGCTATGATAGGATATTTATACCAAGTGGACAAAACAAAACTCTTGCTAATTTTGAAGATGAAGAACGGGGCTTGCTTTGGTCAAATGAAGGACTTATCAAATTTGGAGAATATTTAAAAAGTTTATGAACATAGTTTTTGAAGGGATAAATGGGTCAGGAAAATCTACATTAATTAAAGAAGTTTGTAAAAGCTCAAAAAATTTAATAATTCATGATGATATTAATACTGAAACAATTTGTTCGCCTATTTTGCAATCTTTATTTAAAGAAAATCCAATGATGCATGACAAACAAGAATATGATACTGCTATCGGAGAAAGTTTGATACTCTTAACAGATTTTAATTGTATGATGACTAAGAATGACTCACAACAAATAAATATTTATGATAGATTTTACTTTACAACACTTGTTTATCAAACTTATATTTTAAACAAATATTCGCGTGTTTCTAAAAGGTTTTTAAAGTTGTACGAAGAATTGTTAAAAATAAATGCCGTTAAAATTGACTATTTAATATATGTAGATGTAGATATTAAAACGAGTATAAAAAGAACGGAATTTAGAGATAAGAGAAAATTAGACAATGAATCAATAGAATTTTTTACTCAAATGCAAAAGGATTTAAAAAAATATTGTATAAATTATTGTAAAAAAAATCATATAAGATTTTTAATATTAAATGGCACCGAGTGTATTAGCGATAATGTATATAAAATTAAAAATTTCATAAAGGAATTAAATCTTTAAACAAACTAATTTGGTGATATAATATTTAAAATATAATATATTTAAATTATGTATATATATATTTATTCATGGTTTTTTTGGTAAAATTGACACTATCTTTGTTATTAGCTGTTTAGATCATATTAAATCTTGCTAGAGAATAGTAAATGAATGCAAATAAAATATAAAACATAAATTTATATATTGATTAAAGCCATTTTAAATGTTTGTGGACTTTAATAATTAATGACAAAAATTCATTTTCTTGTCCTTGTGGGAGTGGTAAGAAATACAAAAACTGTTGTGGAAAAAAATAAGACAGAACGAAAAAGATAGTGATCAAAAATCATTATCTTTTTTTTGTTTAGAAAATCAAGAAATATTATTTATAATTTAAATAAAGATTTTCTAGAATGAAATAATATTATAATATTTAAAGTTGAATTTGTTGTAAGAAATCAGAAGTCTGACTCCAAAGATTTTTTTATTCAATAAGTTTTTTATTTAAATAAAATTATTTTGTAAGATATATTTTGTTTAATTGTATAATTTTTTTGAAAATTATTTCTAATT
>CALWJZ010000025.1 GCA_944381145.1 uncultured Clostridia bacterium | reverse complement strand
GGGTTTTATGGTGCTCCACGAGGGATTCTAACCCCCAACCCTTGGTTCCGAAGACCAATGCTCTATACAGTTGAGCTAGTGGAGCAAAATGATAAATCTAGGAGTCGAAAAATAAAATGCGTTTACACAATTTTATATGTGAGCGAGGAAGATTTATATTTATATAATTTTTTATGGGGATTATCGAACCCCTTGAAATGCGATCCGAAGACGATTGTGATATCTACTTCACTATGGGTGCAAATACTATATTAACAAAATATTGAAATTTTTCTTAGAAATTTTGTTAATATATTGTTAATTTGCCATTTTATTTCTCTATTTTCTATATTTATCAATAAACTTTAGTCTTTTGATTTTTTTGTGGTTTTTTGTTTAATTTTTGTGTTACTTGAAATATAATTTTTGATTTCTTGATAAATTTCATATGGCTTAGTAACATTCGAAAAAGTAAAAGAGTTAATTCCTCCATTAGAATTCATCATTGGACTTGCCATACTTCCAAAGTTTAAAGTCCCTGTATCTTTTCTCAAAATTTTATCTATTAAAGATACATGCACGGTACTAGCACCAATCATGCTAATATCCAAAGATTTGAAATCTACGCCAAATATTCCTTTTCTTATAACTATTCTTTTGTTAGTATATCCAAAAAATATATTTTTGTAATAAACTATAAGCAATAAAATTTGAATTATCAAAACACCGATTAAAACACAAAAAAATCCCAAAAGCGACATTAGAACTGATGAAGTAATCAACTCATTATTACCTTGCTCTATAGAACTGCCGATTAGAGCTATTAGTATAAATGCATAAAAGAATAATAATAACAAAACGGTTAAAAATATACTTTTGAAAAACAATACACCTTTATGTGGTTTAAAAATTTTTATAACTTTTTCATCTTTGTCCAAAATGGGTTCAAAAATATTATCCATTATAATCTCCCTTTTTTATAATTGAATACAACATATTATATCAAAATAATTACTTAGTTATCAATTGAATTTGCTATATAAATAATCAACAACTACTGATTATAATTTTTAACTTAAAAACATTGTATAAATTATTAATGCAATAAATAAGAGAAACTTGATTAAAAATAAATACAACCAAATTAATCATTATTGAGTATTTTTGATATTTTAATTGGAGACCTACACAAGCATAATCCATAAACTTTGAATGCGCCACATTTCTTCAAAGTTTTTGCACATTCGTCAAATGTAGAACCTGTCGTATAAACATCATCAAATAACAAAACCGTTTTGTTTTTTATCTTAGATTTATCCAAAACTTTAAAAGCATTTTTTAAATTATTTTCTCTATGTTCTTTACTTAGACCAGTTTGATGAGGAGTATCTTTTGTCCTTACAAAAATATTTTTGTAAACTCTACCATAAGTATTTTCTATTCGTTGTAATAAAATTTCACTTTGGTTATATCCTCTTTCTTTTAGTCTATTTTCATGAATTGGCACAGGCAAAATTACATCAAACGGAATATTTAATTTTTCAAAATATTCTCCGACTAATTCAGAAAATGCAACACCTATATTTTTGCGTTTATTTTGTTTGAACGCCAGAATTTTTTGTTTGGTATCCCCAGAGTATTCCAATATGCTAAAAACTTGTTCAAATTCATGACGACTGTTTTTGCATTCAATACAAACATTTGGGTCTCCAGATTTCCCACCACATTTTATACAAGTTTTTCCTGTAATAAAAGGTAATTTTTCATAGCATTCTTTGCATATTCCATATTCATCAACTTCTTTTGAGCAAAAAATACACTTCACATTTTGTGGAAATATCAAATCAAGAATTTTCATATTTTTCTCCATCTGTTTCCAAAAAATATTTAAGCATTGTATATCTAATTTTTGTAAAATTATTATGCACCATTCTTGCAATACATTGTTTTGTACCTATAATAACTACCATTTTTTTTGCTCTAGTCACAGCAGTATATAGTAGATTCCTTGTTAGCAACATAGGTGGTCCTGATACTGCAGGAATTACAACTACATCAAATTCACTTCCTTGACTTTTGTGAATTGTTATAGCATAACTTAGCGTCAATTCATTTAAATCACTTTTTATATATCTTGCAATTCGGCCATCTTCAAACTCAACTACTACTTCTGATGTATTTATATCAATATCTTGTATTACCCCTATATCTCCATTGAAAACGCCTGCTCCATTTACACCATCTTTAGTCCATACTCTCTCATAATTATTGGTTATCTGCATGACCCTATCACATTTTCTATAAATGCATTTATCCATTTCAATTTCAAGCTTTTTAATTGATGCAGGATTTAATTTATCTTGAAGACATTTATTGATATTATCAATACCAACTATACCACCTTTCATTGGTGCCAACACTTGTACTTTGCTACTATCAATCTTCAAAAAATTTGGTATTCTAGTAGTGCACATATTGATTATACTATCTAGAACTTCTTCGTTACTTTCTTTTTTGTCAAAAAAGAAATCTTTGCTTTTGTTGTTCAAAGTGGGCATTTCACCTTTGTTTATAGCATGTGCATTCACTATAATCAAACTATCTTCGCTTTGTCTATAAATTTGCGTAAGACACATTGTAGCAAAACAACCACTATTCAAAATATCAGCAAGAACATTACCTGCACCCACTGACGCCAATTGATCTTTGTCTCCTACCAAAATAAGTTTTGAGCCACGCTTTATAGATTTAATCAAAAAATACATAAGTTGACTATCAACCATACTTACTTCGTCAACTATAATTACATCATAGTTAAGTTTAGTTTGAGTATTGAAAAGAAATCTACTTTCATCTCCACCACTCATTTCTAACGCTCTATGAATTGTGCTTGCATCTTCCCCAGTACTTTCACTTAATCTTTTTGCCGCTCTTCCTGTTGGTGCCATTAATTTAACAGATTTATGCATATTTTTAAATATCTGCAATATACACTTTATGATAGTTGTCTTCCCCGTTCCAGGACCACCAGTTATAATAGATACTCCATTATTTATAGCAATATCAACTGCTTGTCTTTGATGTTCATGCATTTTGATATTATTTATTTGTTCATACAAATTGATATCACTTTCTATATTTAACCTTGTATTTTCACTATCTGCATTCAAAAGTAGCAATGTATCTGCTAATATTTTTTCTATTTTGTAATATTTGCTAAGAGTTATAGCATCATTACCATCGATTTCAAGTTTTTTTAAATAATTATCCAAGATTAATTTGTTTATAATACTATCAATTCTATCTTGCAAATTTGGTATATTTAATAGCGAATATACACCTTCCAACAAAGCAGAAAATATCATGTAAGTATTACCATTTTTATCACTATTTTCCTTGAGAACATGCAATATTCCAGCCCTAATTCTAAATTCACTATCATTTGCTACACCCATTGCAATTGCAATTTTGTCTGCAGTAAAAAAACCAACTCCGTCTATATCTTCTACTAATTTATATGGATTATTTTTTAGGATATTTTCGGTGCCCTCGCCATACTGATTATAGATTTTGATAGCCAAATTTGTACTAATATGATATTGTTGCATTATCATAACTGCATTTTGCATTTGGTGAACTTCTTCATATGCTTTCGCAATGTCTTCGGCTTTTTTCTTACTTACATTTTTGCACTCTGACAAGCGTTCTGGATTATAATGAATAATATCCAGTGTTGATTCTCCAAATTTGTTTACAATGTTCATGGCAGTTATTGGACCAATTCCAGGTATCAATCCACTGCTTAAATATCTAACTATTCCATCAATTGTATTAGGAGGACTAAGTTTTACACCATCTACAGCAAATTGTTCACCGTATTTAGGATTTAGGACAAACTTACCATTAAGTTCTACCCATTCACCCTCGTTGATTATAGGAAATTTGCCAGTAGCAGTAATAAGTTCTTTGTTTACATCAACCAAAACGACGGTATAGTTAGTATCGTCGTTTCTATAAATTATTTCTTCTATCATTCCCTTAATTACTGTTAAATCTTTTAGTTTTGTCATAATCTCACTTGTCTTGATTGCATAAATTTACAATATAATCACTAATCAAACTATACAAATCACTACCTTCCGAATAATCGGCAGGTGCAAAATATGTACATCTTCCTTCTATGAAACATTTTTGTGCTGTTTTTTTGGACTCTTCGCTGTCTTCTTCGTAGACACAAATCGAAAGCCCACCACTGTTTTTGACTACTTTGAATGAAGGAATATCTGTTTGGCTATCTCCCAAATAAATAATATTTTTGAATGATAATACCTCATCTTCTTTCATTTTTGCATTGACTTTATCAAGTGATGCCAAATCGTCTAAAACATTTTTTCTAACTCTAAAAATATACTGGGTTTTTGATGTATAATTAACTACTTGACTTGGCCAAAAAGCAACATCATTTTTATAAGCAAAAAAATTTGCATAAATTCTTTTTAGGTATTTAGAAATAATCGATCCTTCAATAATTTCTTTCAGCCCACTACTTATTACATAATGTTCTATTTCAAACCCGAAATTTTCGCCAATTTTATTAATTTTTTCAAACCACTCAGTTACACCATTAAAATACTCAATATCTTTTCCAAATTGTTTTAAATATTCTTTTGTAACAATTTTCCCCTTGTTTTTCGCCATCTCCAAAACGCCACACATTGAAGATAAACACATATCCATTTGACTATCTAGCGAAAGCCTTTCGCATTCTTTGAAATATTCATTTATATCATCAAACCCTAAATCTTGCATAAGTCCAAATTGTTGCATAAAGCCTTTTGACAAGGTATAGTCAAAATCATATAGCAAGGCTATTCTTTTTTGCATCATATCCACCTATTTTTTTATTTTATTTAGTACCAATTCCAAAACTTCTTCAAATTTTAAATTTGTTGTATCAATTACAAATGCACCACTAGGTACAACGAGTGGAGCAAATGCTCTTTGGCTATCCTGTTCATCACGTGCTATCATTTCTTTTTTAACTTGTTCAATAGATGTATTTGTTTTGTCTTTTAATTCAAGATATCTTCTTTTTGCTCTTTCGTTCACATCTGCAGTTAAATAAAATTTAAATTCTGCATCGGGCAAAACATAACTACCAATATCTCTACCATCAATTACGCAACTTTGCTCTCTTGCAATTTTTCTTTGCATTTCAACTAATTTTAGTCTTACTTGAGGAATTTTTGATACAGTAGATGCACCCATAGAAATTTCCTGCGTTCTAATTTTCCCTGTAATATTCTCTCCGTTTACAAAAATTTTTTGTTCTTCTCCGTCGTTTTTCACTTGTAAATCAACGTCATTAAGTTTTGACAACACTTGTTCTTCGTTTGAAACATCAATACCATGTGTCAACATAAAATATGCAACACCTCTGTACATTGCTCCTGTATCTAAATATGAAATTTTTAATTTTTCTGATAATGCCTTGGCTATAGATGTTTTTCCACTTCCACTTGGACCATCTAGAGTTATATTTATTATTTTTTCCATAATTCTCCTTGAACAGTTAATTATCCGATGTTATTATTTTCTAATTAATAGTAGCATAATTTTATTTTATTGCCAAATATTTTACAACTTATTTTCAAACAAATGTTTGATAAAATAATAAATTTAAAAATTATCAAAATAATTTTTATGTTTTGAAAACTAATTTTATATCAAAAATAAAAATAAAAATCTAATAAAACTCATAAA
>CALWJZ010000024.1 GCA_944381145.1 uncultured Clostridia bacterium | reverse complement strand
GGATTGAAGTGTTTTAGTCTTATAGACTAGGTTCTAATATAAATCTACGAACATTTACTGAACCTTTATTTGTTAGCAAGTTTTGTTGCTTTAGCAATGAAATTGGCGATAGCATTCTTCTTTTTATTTAAACTTGATTTAAATAAAAAGGCAACAATACCACTTACGATTAGTTTGTGGTATGTTGCTTAAATGGGGTTTCAAAAGGGTTCTCCCTTTGCACACTATTCCTAGATGGCTTGTCCATCTTGGTAGTGTGTTACCTAGTTGTCTTTAACTAGGTTGATTTAATAAATTAAATCATTTCACTTTCTTCATGATAGAGATACCCATCTGGAATATCAGGATAACCACTTATATAATAATTAAATATATCGTTTAGAAATTGAATACATATATTGTATGACTTTTCTTCTATTTTACTTGTCTGATAGAAATTATCAATATTATTTTTTTGTTCATAATAAAATTTTTCTAAGTTATTTTTATCTACTTCTTTTATATTATTTATATTCGGAATTAATTCACTCATTTCAGTTATTTCTAATTTAATCTTAGTATCAACTAAATTTTCAATTTCTTCAATATTCTCGTATAAAGATAATGCTAAAAAATATTTTGAGTAATCATCATTTGTTCTTCTTTCATATTGTTCTAAATAAATTTTTAATTCATCTATTGAATAATTTGAAATATTGTTATTATTCAATTCTATGCAACACTCTGAATCTAAAACATATCCCTTTAAAGATATTTTATTTAATTTCAATGTTCTTTCTATTTGATAATCATCATCAGATAATTCTACAAGTTCACTTGCTTGTGTAATAAATTTAAATATTTTATTATTTATATCATCATGTATTTTGTCTATTTCAACATAAGATTCTAATATTTTAACATTTAAATTGTTATCCATAAATTACTCCTTTACTTGTTTAATAACATATACATAACCATAAATAATGCACCTGCAACAAAACTAACTATTAAAGAAAGTGTTATTACATTAGTAAATCCCTTAGTACCATTTCCACCTTGACTAGGTGGTGTTAATGTTTTTACATTTGGCTTATTCATTTGCTTTTGTTGTTCTTTTTGTTGCTTAATCATTTGATTTTTTTGTTTAATCTGACTATAAATCATAACTTCGGAATTGCTTTTCCATGAAAAAGATTTTATTTCAGGACCTCTTGATATACTAGGCTTTGATTTTACTGATTTTGTTTCAGAATGTTCTTCTTGTTTTTTTTCAGTACTTTCTAAAGGTTTTCTATAAGTAGTATTCTCTGAAACAGATACTTTTTTATCATTTACTTCCATCCAACTACTTTTAACATTTTCAGATGTTATTCCTTTTAGAGATGGATCTTTTTTTGCTTCTTTAACACTAAAATTGTTTATTACTGCTAGTCTTTCAGCAGATTCAAATTTTGTTTTTACCTCGGGAGACATTTTATCAACAATTCTATCTCCATTTGTAGTAAATAAAGTTGGCATATCAATAGATTTATCTTGCTTCATTAATTGAGTACATAAATTTACATAAGGAACATATGAAGGATTTAATGTATAGAAAAAGCCATTTTTTTGAGCAAATTCACTTGATAGTTTTTCAACAAATCCCTCACTTAAAACTTGTCCATATTTTCCAGGAGCAAAATGAACTTCTTTATCTCCAGCTTGTGTTGTAACAATATACATTAATCTTTCTCCTAATGCTTCCGCTTGCTCAGAACTTTTTAACATATTTACAATCAAATGAAATGATTCATGAATCGATGCACTCATTGAACTAACTATTTTTTCTTCTAGTGTTGTTCCATTTGTTTTTTGAGGATTAATAACGATTGTTCCTTTTTCAGAATTAGCTTGAATATCATTTTGATTAGGATCATTTGAAAAAGTAATATTTTGAGGATTCATCAATCCATGTAATCTTTGTAATTTTTCTTGCGGAATTATTTGTCCATATTCCATTGATATTTTTTGAATTACAGGAGTTAAAAACGATGCCATAGCATTTTGATAAAAGACTGCATCGGTCATGTTAGGATTACTTTGTCTTAATTGTTGTAATTGTGCCAATAATACTTTGCCTTGTTCTTGTGCTCGTTGCATTTGCATTGCAAAATCAGGATTACTGCTATATTTTTCCAATGCTTCACGACTTGTTAATAATGATGTTTGAACTATATCATCAAGGCAAGTTTCTAATTCATCAGTCATTTCAATTTTTTTAGTTTTAGCAAATGTATCTCGAACCTCATTCCAGCCTTCTTTTGGTTTACCATTAGAATCTATCATGTGTCCAAATGTCACTTCATTAGTCTTAGGATCTTTTGTAAAACTCCAAGTTAGTTGATCACTATTTCCCCATACAATAAATCCATTTGCCATTTTAGTAAAAGTATCCATATAGCAATCATCAACACGATGACTATTACCAATATTTTTTCTATCTTTTTCTGTTATATAAAATTTTTTATTACCAAATGGTGATTGACACGCTTGTTGAATTGTAATTGCACTTCTTAATGCCATTTCTTCCGTAATAACAATAGAGGTATCCATACCTTTTACTTTAAGATACTCAACAACATGTCCTTGACCACCTAAACCATCACAAAATCCATAAGGAAATTCTTTTCTGCATCTCAATTCTTCTGCTTTTATTGTTTCCATTATTTTAGCAATTCTAGTTGCTTTATATGGTATGAATTCATTATATTCATTGTATATAATTTCAGTATTTGGAAAGTTTCTTTTTAATATTTTTAAGGTGTCTAAGTAATATTGATCACCTAAGACATCTCTCCACCAAGATTGTCTTAAAAAATCTCCTTCTTTACCATCAATTCCATCAGTAGGAAATTCATCATTTGCTATTTCATTTAATCCTTCTATCTGTCTTAAATCATATCCATTTTCAGACATAAAAGATGACAACTTAGATGCATAATCATTAAGAAAAGCCTTAACCATATCTCGTCTTTTTGATAAATCTGATACTTTTTCTACTTCTTTTTTTAAATTTTCAGGAACTGCATTATGCCATAAAAATGTATGGAATTTAATTTGTTTTCCATGTTGTAGTGCAAAATCATATATTTCTTTTACCATATCAAAATTATATTGAATATTTGGATTTAAATTACCATTCTCATCAAATAATTGTTGATTGTTAGGAACAGTACAATACATTTTTCCTTCGGAATCATTTGAAACAATATTTATATCATTTATATATGTTTGATATAAATTTGAAACTGTTTCATAATTTAAACTATCTGAGCCTAAAAATAATTCACTTTGTCCATATTTTACTCTAACTGGATCTGTAATTTGTTGAGCTAACAACTTATTCATTTCAACATTCTTATTAGATAAATATTGCTTTAATTGTTCTTCAAATATTTGTTTCTTTTCATCATTACTTAAACTTGAATTTTCAATTGATTCATAAAGTGCTAATACATGCGTGATATATGCCTTATAAACTTCACCAAAATAAGGACTTTCTTTTGGAACTTCTTTTATCTGTCCTTTTAATTCTTCTATTCTTTTTATTTGTTCTTGTCTTTGTTCAATTAATTGTTTCATTATAGAGTCAATTTCTTTATATATATCATCTAACTCTTTATTAGAATCTTTATATATTTGAATTGCTCTATCAATTCTATCTTTATTAAGTAATTCTGGATAATCTTTATTAACATTAACAGCTAATTGATTAATGTAATTTTGAATTTGTAAATTTTTTTCTTCCATACTCATATAATCACGCACCTTATTATGCTCTAATTGTATCATAATTTTTTCTTTTTTGACATTGGTTTACATAATAAAGTTATAATTCAAATGCTTACATACTTTTTATAGTCCGTTTTGTTCTACACCGTATACTGCTTGTTCGTGCGTAAATCCCTCATACTCTAGTTGCTCAATTAAACCACTTCTTGAAAATGCCATTGTATCTAAATATGTTTTTGCCATTTTTGCTGCTTGCTCATTCCAATCAACAGTAATATTATCTACTCCATAAATAGCTTCCTCATTTGTGAATCCTTCATATTCTAGTTGTTCAATTAAACCACTTCTTGAAAATGCCATTGTACTTATATATGTTTTTGCCATTCTCACTGCATTTTCTTGTGATTTAGTAGGAGCTTTACCTAATGAATAAGTAATTGTTATTTTAGTATTTTCAACTACTTGTTCACCAGAATTAACACTTTGTTTGATATAACTATCTTTAGAAACCGTGTCAGAATATTCTCTTTTAAAATTGCAACTTAAATTATTATCATTACACCATGTTAATATTTCATGTTCTTTCATAGAACTAAAATCTATAACTTCAACTTTTTTCTTGCTTACTTCACTAGAAGTATTGTTACCGTTATTACTATTACTTGATGCTGGATTGTCAGTAGTATTTGTTTCATCACCACCACCAAAAGCAACAGCTAAGAAGAAAATAGCGAAAACTATTGATAATATTATCTTTGTGTTCTTCTTCATCTTATCATTAAATTTCCACATCAAGAATATACCAACAGGTGCAAAGAAAATTAGCATAATCCACATAAACCAATCCTGTGCATAAAACTTTGGCTTCTCCTCAACATTATTATTTACTTCTTTCACTTCTTCTGTCTTTTTTATTGTTTTTAATTGTCTCCCACATTTTGGGCAAACTATTGAATCACTATCAATTTTCTCACCACAAAATTTACAAAATTTTTTATTTTCCATTTTAATCCTCCTATACATAATATGGATTAGGTTTGCATAGTATTGAAATTAAATCTACTATAATACCTATGCAAAACAAACCACCAGTAAAAATATACAAAACTCCCATTCCACCTTTACCTTCATAGAATTTATGTCCACCAAAAAATCCTAAAAAGATACATAACAATAGTGCAACCCATTTATCACATTGTTTTCTGCCAACATTTCCATTTATTGTATTTGAATTGTTAATTATTACTTGTGGAGTTGATTTGGTTTCTTCAGTTTTTAATTCTTCAAGTTGTTTACCACACTTCGGACAAATTACTGCATCAATGGCAACCTTATTCCCACAAAATTCACAAAATTTTGTTTCCAATTAAATACCTCCTTTCCTACATCTATCAAAAATACCTCTACTAGCATATTTTTAACCACTAATTGTTATAAATATTATAACACAATATTAGACAATTTTCGCAAATATATATCTAAAAATACAAAAAACTAAATATCCCATAAACAAATTTTTTATTGAAGAATAAAATCACTCTTTTTTATGTCTTAATTTTTTATAAGACAACTGACTTTTTTGACTTGCTCTAAATACCCTTACCCGTATAAGAAAAGCAAAGTTGTAAAACACCCTAATACACTTGAAAATACTATTATTTACACATACTTTTAAATATACCATGTTTGGACATAATAAATACTAACAAGCATAAAAAAGACATCTATTATATAGTCCAATAGGCAAAGTTGCAAACAAACTTTAAAAAATTTAAAAAAGTTTCTATATTACGTATTTATAGAAACCCTTATATTGAAATGCTTTGCTCCACATCTTCAAAAAAAGTTATACCTTTGTGTGTTAAGACATATACTCCTTCATCATTTTTTAAAATTACTTGTTCGTGATCGTTATTAGTATTAACTAAATTGACTTTGTAATAGTCTCCCTTTAAATATGATACAGTTACTTCATAATTATATACATCTTCATTGTTAATTATTTCCATAGTTCCAATTAATGTATAATTGTCACTATTTCCTACCTTCGTTTCAAATTCTTGTAATGCTTTTTCTGAATCAACCTTTCCACAACCAGCAACTAGTATGCTACATATTAATATAAATAATAATTTTTTCACTTTTCCTCCCCCATCATTAGTAAATTATATTTCTTCTAAAATACTTTATGAATAAAAGATTAAAATTTGTTTAAAATATAATTGAGGAGGAATAATATGGATATATTACAAAAGATATGTCTAGCTTTTACTATTATA
>CALWJZ010000023.1 GCA_944381145.1 uncultured Clostridia bacterium | reverse complement strand
CCGCCAAGTGAAACTGATAAAAACACCTTTTGTTTTTATCAGTTTATTATTTGAGGTATTATGAGTAAAGTTTTATTAATTGTAGATATGCAAAAAGGGTTTATCAATAAACAAGAATATTCTAATTTGATAAGTAAAATAAACGATTTAATTAAAAGGAATACTTATAATTATTACATTTTTACTAAATTCATTAACACAAGCGATAGTTTTTATGTTAACAAATTAAATTGGCTGGATTTAACAAGTAAAGAATCACAAAAAATTTGTGTAACTATTCCTAAAAATAGTTTAGTTTTTGAAAAGTTTGGCTATGGTTTAGTTGAGCAACATATAAAAAAAATTAAAGAAATTGTTGCATCTGACAACAAAATCGATATATGTGGTTTGCAAACTGACGCCTGTGTTTATGCTATTTCATTACAACTTTTTGATAATCATATTTTTCCTAATATTTTAATAAATTACACTGCAACATCAAATAATAATGAAAATGTAAAGTCTATGCTTATTCATCAATTTGGGAAAATTGATGAAATGGAATAAAGTATGTTTTTTTGAATACTACTTTTTACCAAGGGGAATCGCATTCAAACACTTATGTTTGTGTGCGATTTTTTGTTCTATTAATTATTTAATTTTTGTAATAAAAACCGAAATTTCTACTTTTTTTTATTTTATATTACAAAATCTGCTATTTTGATTGGAAAATTTATCAAATAATGTTACAATTTCTATAAATTATATGAGATGTCTATGATAAATTTAATAAAACAGAAATTTAATATAATTACAAAAGGCAAAAAAGTAACTATCTTTATGCAATTAATTTTATTGATTGCAATATTATTTTGTGTTATTGATCAAAGCAATTTGGCTCGTATTAAATATTTGTTTGAAAATTTTAATTTTAAAGACATAGACGTTGTTGTTTTACAACTAGGAATGCCTACAAAAACCATTTTTGATATTTCAAATTTTGTTTCGCTATTTTGTATAATAATATTATTTTTTGTATGCATTATATTTCCAATCGTTTTGTTTTGTTTTTTTGAAAGAAAAAATAACGCAATTTTGCAAAAAAATAAAATTGATACTATCAATAAATTTAAATTTAATATTTTACAAAAATCATACATATTGCATAAAAAGTTATTGTGTTAAATAACATGTTTTTTCTATTCTCAGTTTTACAAAAAATTTGTGGTTGTAAAAGATTTTTTATGTAAATGTATTTAATATGTATTAATAATTTCAATATATTTAAATAATATTTCTCTTGCAATCTTAAATTTGTTTTAAGTTTGTTTTTTATTTTTTAAATTACACAAATTAAAACAAGGAGGAGGGAAGCGAGTGTTAATTGGACAATATTCAATTATTTTAGCAATTGTAATTATCTTGTTGTGTATATATTTTCTAAAACTAAAAAACTTAGAAAATAAAACAAATGTACTACTTAGAATTTTGTCAATAATTTTGGCAATCGTATTTTTCTTTCGCTATATGTTAGGTGATGACGCACTTTCTAACACTATAGGATTAAAAAATACTCAATTTCAAAATCCTGTTTGGACGGCGATAAGTTTGATACTTAATTGGTTTATTTATGCTATTAATTTGCTAATAATTTTATATCCTTTTTTTAAAAATAGTAAATATGCGACAGTAATTAAATATTGTGGTTTTGTAATTGGATTATTAAGCGTTGGATTTTTATTTATAATAACTATTGGAATAGTTGGATCGACTGCATATTCTATTTTCAATATAAGAAGTATATTATTGTCTATTGAAATTGCACTTATAGTTGTTTATTCCTTTATTATATTTTGGGAAAATGGGAAATTCAAAGTTACAAAAAGTGATGCTTGGGGTTTTGTATATTTTGTAGGTATGCTTTTAGCAACAATGCCTACTTATATGTTACAGGGCTTGTTTGGTTTCGTGGAAAAAAATTATGAATTTAAAGATTTGAAAATTCCACATAGAATAATTTTGTATATCTCAATATTATTACCAATTTGTTTGTATTTTTTACTAAAAAACAAAGATAAAGAAACTATTCGTGGTATTTTGCTTTATATCAGTTTGGGGACTTTGTTAAGTTTTAGTTTAAGTTTCAAGTTTCAAGATTTTGCAGATATTACTCGTTGGCCATTTCACTTGTGCAATACAGCAATGTATATTATACCTCTTTGTTTGATTTTTAAATGGGATAAGTTATTCTATTTTACATATTTTATAAATGTATTAGGTGCATTTTTAGCAATGGCTATGCCTAATTATAGTGACGGAATAAATATGTTTTCAAACGGGATACTGAGATTTTACGTAAATCACTATATAGCATTTTTTATGCCAATTCTTATGGTTGCACTTAGAATTTATGAGCGTCCTAAATTAAAACAATTTAAATACTCTATGGTGGGCTTTGGAATATATTTTGTATTAGTACTTATTTTAAACGCTTGGTTTAGTAATTATGGTAGTGTAGATTATTTCTTTATAAATAGTGATTTTATAGTTAGTAAACTTGGTGATTGGGCTAGAAGGACTATGGATTACGAATGGGTTTTTAATATTGGAGATTTAATTTTTAAATTTTATCCATTATATCAATTTTTGTTTTTTGTAGTTTATTTACTTTTAGGATTGGGAGTATGGTTTATATATGAGCAAGGATATGCTTTTGTAGATATGCTAAAAGATATGTATGAAAGGAACAAAAAAATTAATCTTGATAAATTGGCTTTGGAAATAGCAAGTTCAAAAAAATCTGGAGAACAAAAAATGAGTAATAAAATTGAAGCAAAAATAAAATTAAATAATTTTTCCAAATGTTATGGAAGTAGCAAAGAATATGCCGTTCAAGATGCCAATTTAGAAATAAATGGTGGCGAAATATTTGGATTTTTAGGTCATAATGGAGCGGGGAAAAGTACAATAATAAAAAGCATAGTAGGAATACAGCCAATTACAAGTGGCAGTATTGAAGTTTGTGGATATGATGTTGAAAAACAACCCGTTATGGCAAAAAGGAACATAGGATTTGTTCCCGATCATTATGCTTTGTATGAAAAACTTACAGGTAGAGAATATATTAATTACATTGCTGATTTGTATGATGTAAGTGTTGAAGATAGAAACAAATCTATAGAAAAATATGTAAAATTATTTGAACTGCAAGGAGCTTTTGATAATCAAATAAAAACCTATAGTCATGGAATGAAACAAAAAATAACTATAATGTCGGCACTTGTACACAATCCAAAAGTATGGATATTAGATGAGCCGTTGACAGGACTTGATCCTACGAGTATTTTTCAAGTTAAGGAATGCATGAGACAACATGCAAAAGAAGGTAATATTGTATTTTTTAGTAGTCACATAATTGATGTTGTTGAAAGTATTTGTGATAGAATTGCAATAATAAAAAAAGGCAAAATTTTAACTGTAAAATCTCTTAAGGAAATAGAAAAAGAATGTAGTTTAGAAGAATTTTATATGAAAATAAATAATAATACTCTAAAAGATAAAGAAAAATCAACAAAAACTAGAGAATTAATGTCTGCTAACAAAAATTAAAAAGGAGGGTGATAAAAGTGCATACTTTGAAACCTTTGATTGCAATGCAATTAAAAGACAAAATAAATGCAAGTAATAAACACAGTTGGAAAGTTGTATTATTTAGAATTATATTTGCTATAATTAAATTTGCACTTATCACTGCTGTAATTTATATTGGATTTAGTATATTGTCAATACTGAGACTAATAGATTTAACATCTGGGATTCCAGATAAATTTTTGGGTTTAATATTTACGTTAATGACGATTTTGTCAATTATTACATGTACTATTGGGCTTGTCAAATCTTTGTATTTTGCTAAAGATAATCAATTACTATTGACATTACCAACTAATAGAGAAAATATTTTCTTTTCAAAAATTGTTGTTTTTTATTTGTATGAATGTTTGAAAAATATTACTTATTTTTTACCTTTGTTTATTGCTTTGGGAATGATCAATGGTTATGCATTTTATTTTTATATTTGGATAATAATTGCACTTATTTGGGTTACGGCACTTTCTGTAATGCTTGGTGCTTTGCTGTCTATTCCTGCAATGTATATAGCAATTTTCTTTCAAAATTTCAAAGCTTTGCAATACATTGTAATTGTTACATTGCTTACATTAGGTGTATGGGGAGTAATATATATTATATCTTTGATTCCTAATAATTTTAATATGATTGAATCTTGGGGAACTACATTTTGGAAAATTCAAGATTTCCTAAATGATTTTGAAAAAATATTTATACCTTTTTATTGGGTATTAGAAAGTGTAGTAGGGAATAGATATGGAGTATCTCATACTATGTTTTACAAAGAACAATGGTTTTGTGTATTAGGAGTTTTGGGTGCAATTGCTTTGCTTATAGGACTTTGCTATTTAGTTGTAAGACCTTTGTATTTTCATATAGCATCATCACCATTTGAATACAAAAAAGTTAGTATTAAAAATAAAAAGAAAAATATAAAAATTAATAGTTTTTGGTCGGCAGTTAACAAGGAAATTCTTATCATTTTTAGGACTCCAGAAAAACTATATTCGTTGCTAGGTGTAGCAATTGGCATGCCAATTGCAATATTATTACTAAACAAAATATTTAATGCTATGGATACTAGAATTACAGGTGCTTATATGGCTGTAACTTTTAATATGTTAATGATATTATTATTTGCGTTGTCATCTAATGTTACTAGTGCTCGAATATATAGCGAAGAAGGGAATTCATCTTATCTTATTAAAACGAATCCAAAGCCGTATGCAAAATCTTTGGTTGCTAAATTGATTCCCAATGCAATGGTTATGACATTCTCAATTTTAGCAACAGTAATTGTTTATTCGCAATTTTCTATGAAGTTTGTGTCAATTCCATTGATGTTTTTGACAATAATATTGTTGTATATTGGTCATTTATTATGGAGTGCTGAATTAGATTTTATGAATCCACAAAATTCTTTCTATGCCACTACAGGAACTCATACAAATAATCCTAATGAAATTAAATCTACAATTTATGCTTTTGTTATTTCTATTATTACTGCTGGTTTTACATTCTTTTTGCTTAATGAAAATTTCAAAACGTTTTGGATAAAAGCATTATTGTTGGCACTAATATTTTGTGGCTTTAGAATATATTCATATTTTACAAAAATAAAAGTTTATTACAAGGAGATATAATATGAAAAAGTCGACACTTATAATAATTCTTGTAATATATTTTGGGTCAATTGCAATTATTAATTTTTTTGGATTAAATGTAAAAACATACAACGAATTAATTAATGTTAGTGCAATTGAGTGTATAAACAAAACTGATAAAACTACAGAAGTAATTGAAGATAATGGCATAAAAACTCTAAAAATAAAATTTGATAAACCTGCTGATCCTATTAAACTAACAGGAACAATGTTGCAATTAGAATGGAGAGTAGAGCCAGATAACGCAAGTAAAAAAGATGTAGAATTTTCTTATGCTCCAAAAACTAATAAAGTGACTTTTTATAAAGATGAAAAAGGTAGGGATACTGGATTAATTTTATTTTCGGGACCTACTATGATAACTATAACAATTACATCAACCGACGGTATGAGAATTAGTACTTCTGTAATTGTTTATGTTTATGCTTAAATGTGGTATAACATATATTTTCATTTGCTATTTAATGGGAATATATTTTATATAAATAATAAAAAAGGAGAAATATTATGAAAAAAATAGCAAAATATATAAGCGCAATTGTTCTATGTTTTGTTACTTTTGTTGCCTTTGCTGGATGTAACAAAGATCCCAAAATAGTCAATGCTTATTTGAAAAGTGGAACAATTGAGACAACCATTGTAAAAGGTGAAACATTGGATACTTCTAATGCTGTTGCTATAGTTGCTTATTCTGATGATAAAATCGTTGAAGTAAAAAGCAAAGACTTGAAGTTTGGAACAATTGATACTAATGTTGTTGGAACGCATGATCTAAAAATTACATATTCAGGTTATGAGTTTATTGTCAAAATTAAAGTTGTTGCAACTGAAGCTGATGTAACTGTAATTACAATGTTTTTTAGTCAATTACAAGCAGATTTTTTGAATAATTCTTCTGATCAAAAAACAAATGAACAAGAAGAATTTACAAATCCAGTAGATTATATTTATGTTGGTGATGATAACCCACTTGATTTTAGGATTAATGCTTCAGGAAAAGATAGAGAAGGAAATTTAGTTCATAATTTACAACAAGTAAGAACAAATATTCAAATAGAAAAGATATCTGGAACTGATAATAAGGACTATTTAGTTCTTACAAATGATCAAATAAATGATATTGCAGTTATTGATAATCTTAATAATACTATAGATTTCAAAGAATCTGCTGTTGGAAATGATTATAGAATAACAGTTACTGCAATTAATGTTGATCCAACAATTTACGATGAAGATAATCCAGCAAGCTTTAGTATTGAAGTCAAGGTAGTTGATGGATATAATGTATACAATGCAAAAGATTTATCATTATTAGACAATACAAATACAGATAATGCTTGGCAACCATTAAAAGAAGAATGGGGACTTGCAAATATCAATCCAGCGAATTTAATTCTTCAGTCAACGATTGTTGTTGAAAGAGAAAATGACATTGACGGCAAATTATTGCCTGACAAAAATTTCTATTCTCAAGAAGAAGTTGATAAATTAACATCTGATATAAAAAACTCTACAAATCAAGAAATTGTTGGTTCATTAAAAGATACTTCTTCTAGTTCTCAAGGTTTATATGTCAGAAATATTCTTGATAATGAAGAATTCAAAATTTATGGAAACTATTTTGATATAGACTGCTCCAATTTGCCACCTGTAGTAATTGATGCAGATGATAATGGTATTTGGGTAGCCGATGAAACAATACCAACAAATTCTTATATTACTACACATACACCAATATTTAGATTCAATGGTGGAAAGTTAAATAATGAAAATAGAGTAGAAGCTGGAGCAACAAAGGGTGGAAATTCCACTGGCAATATTGTGATTCAAGATATATATTTCAAAGGAAATGGTAGAAGAACTAGTGATCCTATGTCTTCAGGTGGTGCTATTTTAATGAAAGCAAGAGCATGTAATTTTGAGGCAAATAATATTATCGAAAGAGATTTCTTTATTGGATATTATACTGAATATGGATATAGTGTTAACGATGAAAGAGATTTTGATGAAATCACAGATATTGCAGAGAAAGAATTAAAAAACAATGGCAATCCAGAAAGAAACAATACTTTTAGATTTATTAATTGTAAGGCTTATAATAACTACAATACAGGGGCGTATATTTGGGGTAGTCCAAATGTGTACTTAGAAGGTTGTGAATTTATAGGCTTTGGTGGACCTGCAATTATAACTGACCATGTTACAGGAGATAGTGATGATTGGAGAAATAATTATAACAAATCAACAGGAGAAGGAGGTTATCCTTCAAATATAGATATTGTAGCTTGTAATATACAATCACTTGTAAATGGTAATGAAGGTTGGTTTACAACTTACAAAGTTAATAACCAAATTGCAACTATAACTGGTGCTGATAAAGCATATAAGCAATTCAACAAAACATTTTTGACAAATAATGGCGATGCAAGTGGTTTTATGAATATGATTATCGTGCACAAATATGGATCAGCTTCTTTCTCAGAATCTTTGTATGTAACAAGAGGATATGTTAGAATGTTTGATTCAATAGAAGATTATCAAGCTTATTATGAGACAAACGAACTTGCTAATGGTTCTAATTATTATGGCTACGATAGGTCAATGAGTTATGATCAAGAAGGAAATTATATTTATAATGCAAAAACTCCA
>CALWJZ010000022.1 GCA_944381145.1 uncultured Clostridia bacterium | reverse complement strand
GAATATTGATTACGACGGAACTAAATTCACATTTACTCCAACAACTATTATCGATAGTCAATTCAAAAACTCATATTCAATTACAGCGAAATTTGATTTCAATATAATTACAGATGTTGAATTTTATTTAGATGTAGAAGCGGCAGATTTGTCGAGTGATTCAAGTGGTGCATGGATTAATGCATTAAACAAAGGGTTCATAAATAAAGAAACTGATGCAAATGGTCGTCTAATTAGATATGTAATCGAATGGGGTTATATGAGTACTGTTGGTCTTGAAGATTTTCTTGCAGAAAATGATCAAAAGTATATTCAAGCTGGGCAATCTTTGACTGAATTTATGGAATTCGTAAATGAAAAATATCATAAACAATTTGATAGTATAATTCAGGAAGACGATGAACTTTTTGAAACTTTGCAATACTTCTGGTTTAATGATAGTGATTGGTATACCGATGACAAAAATCATATGGATACAAGTGCAAGTGGTGGCGTATTGAAACATGATTTGCATGAAGTTGTTATTGCTGGTGGAACTACTGAAGAAAGAGAAGACGTAATATATTCTCTTGATGGTGGTAAAGTTGTCTTACATGCAAAATTAACAAAAGCAGTTATAGTTCAAGCAGAGAGTAGAGTTCTAGACTATGTAAATAATTCAGTTATAAGTGATGTAGATAGAGCAAATATCAAAATAACAGAGCAACTAGATAATGGTTATGTGTTTGTTGATTCAAATACTAATGCAAATGTTGCATATGAAAATAATGAATACAACAAATTAAGAATAAAAATGCCATTCAATGGCAATTTGAAATTAGAGGCAGTGCCTAATACTGCAACAGATAAGCATGTTGCTTACAAACTAGTAGATTGGTTCGCTTTGAACACTGTAAGTGGAAATGATGGTAGTGGTGCATTTGTAAAAGATAATACAAATATAAATTTAATTACTCTTGATTTTTCAGCAGTTAATAATAACATTCCAAAGATATTTGTACAATTCGGAACTGACACAGTATATACTCTTCCAGAAATTAGAATAAGTGCAGATGTTGTAGCTGAAACATACGATATTTACTTCCAAAATGCATGGGTAGATGTTAATGCTACAAGCGAAACTATAAAAGTTATAAGCGTTGCTTATGATGAAGAGATTTATAATGCAGATAAGGTAAATAAATACTACTACATGTATGATTTGAATAACCTTTACAAAGAAACTTCAGTTCATACTATGCCAAGATTTGCCTTAATGCCTTATGGTAATGAAAGTATTACTAGATTCGCTCATAATTATGACGAAGAAATGTTGGGTATCAACTATATAAATCATGAATATGGCGAATTTAAATATATTTTCAAAGGCTGGATAAAGAATTTCAGCGAAGAAAATATTGTTCATAATATAGATAATTACCTACAAAAATCTAATTTGATTGATATTTACAACAAAAATGAATTAATCAATTATTCTGAAAATCAGTATAATAATGTAACATTATATACTTGTTATCAAGACACAAGAACAAATTATATTAGAATATATAGAACACCAACGGCCGATGGTGTAGATTATGATGAATTAGAATTATATTTAGTTCCACAAGATTTTTCAGATTTCTTTGGAAATATATATTCTGATGATAGTTTAGCAAAAGAATTTGTCAAAGATTGGCTTGAAGAATTTAATTATGGAATAAATAGAGACGATATAGACTTTTACTTAAAAGGAATCGATAACTGGAACCATGTTCAAGTTGAAAGTTTGTCACAAATCACTCAAGCTTATGCTAATAATTCTTCAAATCTTTCTGAGGCTGGACAATTCGTTGTATATCCAAAAGTTAACATAACACTAAGAGTGTATTCTCATAGTGCTGATAGCCAACTTATGAATTATGCAGAACAAGATTTTGCTACCATTGGTGGAAAAATCATAATGAACTTAAGAGAAAAAGATGATGTTTCTAAAAATTTGTACAAAGGTTATTTGCAACTAAATAATGTTATTCTAAACATTGATGAAACAGGCGAACTTGCATATCCTATTTATCCAGAATATCAATTTGCATATTGGATAGCAGGTGGTATTGCAGGTATTTCTAGTAGCAATACAGATATGTATGAATATGAAACTTACTTTAATTATTACAAAGATAGTAATACTGAGCACCTAAAAGTTTTGCCACATTTTAATGCAAAAATTTTGATATCATCTTCAATCTGGGGTGGTGTACTCATTAATAATGAAGAAGGAAAAACAGATACATTTATGAATTTGTTTGAAACTATGCCTACTCAAAAATTTGTTACAAAAAATATTAATCAAGACAACAAAGTTAATATTCAAATTGTGTTTGCAGAAGAATATTTAAATGCTGTTGATTGCAAGGTTGGAGTATTGGAAATAAATAATATTACAGATAACATTTTGTTGTATAAAGTTTATTTCGAAGTAACTAATCCTTTACATAACAATATTGCATGGAGAATATCTACGGCAAATGGTGTCAATTTTATACTAACAGAGGTAGGGCAAATTATAGATGTAGAAGATATCACTGGATATTATAGAATTGAGCCTGTATCTTTCCCAGATAAGGTAATTATTAATATTGAAGACTTTGCTATTACAAATTTAAGTGGTGAGTACACTGATGCATATACGTTATCGGCAAAAACAATAGAAGTTGAGGGCGGTGCACAATTTGTAATAGAATCAGCACCTTATGATTTTGATCAAAATTATGAACTTTCATTTATAGGTTTCGATGGAAATGCTATATCTGGAAAATCAATTGTGGCAAGTACAAATTCTAAATACACTACTGAGTTGAAAGGTAATTTAACTAATTTCAGATGGCAATACAAAAATTCAATTGGCGAATGGATAAATTTTGAAAATACAGTATATGTAGATGCTTTGAATTCTGGAGAATCATCTATGAATATTCGTCCTGTCGCTGATTGGATATCATACAATGTGACATTTGAAAAATTAAGCAACTTTGATGCAAACGACTTTGGAGAATCAATTAATATTAATGCAAAAGAATTTACATTAAATGGTGGATATTCATACAATTCATATAATATTAAAGTAAATGGCTCTGAAGATAGTAAAGTTGAATCTAAGTATGTAATCAACGTATTCAAAGGCGAAAAAATAGAATATGAATATTCAAATAATAAATTTTTAATAAAATCACAGATACCTAGCAGAAATCAGTTAGAAATTATATTGGTAGAACAAAGCGATAGTTACGTTCAAGGTTGGCTAAGAAACAATGCTGGAATGTTGGAAGGATTACTTGAAATGAAAGAGTATGAAATGAGTGAGGATATGCACTTCATTTCATGGGTCGAAAAAGAATATACAACCACAGTTAACGTTGACATGACTACAAGTTATAATGGTGGAGTGGTTCCGGGTTATGGTGATGTAAATTATGCATTGCAAGATCCACTAAGTGAAACAGTTTCAAGCAATATATTGACAATTGATAAGATAAATAAAACTTATGGAACAATAACGACTGGATATAGTACTCTTATAAGTTTAACAGCAAGCAAAAATCAAGATGTCTTGCATGATTTGAAGAGAATTAATTATTTGATTAATGGTTCAAATATAGAAAATGGAAATACTAATTCAAATGGATTTATAGATAACTCAAAAAGTTTAATATCAGATACAATTCAAATTTTGTTTGATGCGACATCTACAAAGAGTGAATATTATCTTATTAATGAAAAACAACAAATTTTAGATACTAATACAATTTATGGGGGATATCAAATAGATTATACTCCAACAATTATTGATGGAATTACTACAAAAATTGCAGTAAAAATTACAGATTATTGGGGGAATACTAATAGGATATTTAATATAAATTACACAGTAAATGGTACTAACGATGAAAATAATTATTATCCACGTAATAATTACAATATAAAATATGTTTATTCTCATTGGCTAGACGGCAAAATTACAACAGAATCAACTAATACAATTCAGAACGAATTAGCAAATGGATCAGATATTGCTATAAATACTGCTGTGAGTTATACAACAAATTCATATATCAAAAATAATTATGATGATAATTCACGTTTGATATCTAAGTACGATGAATTTGTAAGATATCTAACATTAAATTACAGAGTGTATGTACAATCTGGAGATAAGACCATACAGTACAATAGTTTAAGTCAAGATACAGCATATCTAGTTGATGAGCCTAATAAAACGTACGATATTACAAGAGATATAGAAACTGCATCATTACAATATGATACTTTGCAGTCAGGAATAGAAATGAAGATATCAGATACTTACACGGGTATTATTAGGTCAGACAAATATACTCTTGTTAGTGCTAAGTTATACTCGACTATTTCAGGTAATTCAACAAACCTTTGTACGTATCCTAATAATGCTAGTATTTCTACTGCAAATACAAAAGGTCAAAAATTTGATGTAGATATCTTAGAAACACCAATGACGCTAGATATAATTTTGCAAGATAGACAAGTATCTAGTATAAACTTCAAAATTACGTTGCCAGAAGAAAGTGATTTGAGAAATTTGAAAGTTAAATTCGAAAGTAGTCTAGATGGAATAGGTGTACCAGTCTTTAATGATATTTCAACCACTGAAGATGGTAAATCAATAGGAACATATACATTATTTATTCCAAGAGGTGTACAGGTTTATACTGAAAAATCTATAGTGGAAGGCAATACACAGTGGACTTTGAATTTCTATAAATCGGGTACTACATCTTCTGGAAATATTGCAACAATTACTTATATCGTGGACGATAGTTATGCTATTGTAGGAGAAAATGCTGGTTGGTTTATCGATACAAGTCCTAATCATTATCAGTTTGAAAATGTAACAAAAACATTATCTTACTCAGGTAGTGCTACACAAAAATATTTAGACTATCAAGCATATTCGTTTACGCCTTCAACTGAAATTGGAAGTACCAAAATATTATTAGATACTGATGCTACTCTTGTTCTTGCAATGGAAAGAAAACCAGTAGAAATTATTGTAGATAATAATTCTTGGCTTTCTATAGATAGTACTAGTCTTGAAAAAGAAAAACAATTTATAATAGATTGTTTAAATAACTATTCAATTAGCAGTGCTAAATACATAGTACCAAGTGGACTTGTTAGATTGGAAGTTACAGATGATGACAAAGTTAATAGTAGCACAACAAATATAGGTGATCAAGATACAAATTATTTGGGTGGAAATACTTTCCCATCTAACATAAAAAATTATATTAGAAAGGGTAACCTAAATTTAATTGTTAAAAATGCTCAAGGAGAATCAACGACAATTTCTTTGAAATCAAATATGGGTCTTAATTCTGGATTTGCAGTAATTAGTGAGAAAAACAAAGAAGGAGAAGAGTATAATTTTGATTCTTTCTATGATGTTGAATTAAGAGATGGAAATAAATGGGTTCTATTAATGTTGCCTTATGGAGATGCAGACAAAAATATTAGCAATAGTTATACAGAAATAACTTTCTATCAATATCCAAAGAATTATACTGGTTATAATGCAAATTTGGGTACTTATAATTTTAATGCTGAATCAAAATCAATGCTTACTCTTATTCAATCCTTAGGAAAAGATGATATATATTCAGAAATTTTGTATATAGGTAAATGTAGAGATACTAGATTATTTGCAGGAATGAGTAGAACTTCAAGTTATGATTATTTAAATGTTGCTCTTGAGTTTAGAAATAATCTTGATTTTAAGTCGGGATATAGAAGACTACTTACAGGCTTTGAAATTTATGATGAAAACGGAAGTCAATTATTAGAAGTTGATAGAAGTATGTTTACTACTAATAAAACATATTTGTACGGTTTATCTTCAGGAAAGTTAATTATATACCCAATATTTGAAAATGTAAAAGTTTACACTGTAAAAGTGGATAGCGAAATAAGTTATGTATTAGATGGCGATCCATTTACATATAATAAAACATTGGAAACAAGAGCGTTGTATTCAACATACGGAGTTTCTTACACAAATAATTATTATACAATACAAAGATACAATTCACAAAAACAATGTAACGAAGTATTTATGGGAATGAATACAACTTATCCAGGAAATTTTTCGTTACTTTATATCGATGAATTGTGGAACAGTTTAAATCATCATTACAAAAATGATGATTTGGGTGGATTGGTAAAATCGGGAACGACTTCAGGTGATGCAGAATATCAAATAAAAATACCTAATGTGACACAGAACATAACATTTACATCTGAATATAGACAAGTGGGATATACTATTAAATATTATAATATTGATGTCGTTATGCCCGAAGATTCAAAACATACTTTAAATGAAGATTATAGGAACAATAGTCATATTGTTGGGAGTGTTAATTACGATTTGGTATTGGGAATAAAATTTATACCTGACTTTAAGATTTCACAGTTAATGGATTCTAAATTTAATCAAGATTGTTTTGTAATAACAAATTATTATAAAGATGAAAGCAAAACTAAGAACATAACTAATAATTATATTTCGTCAGAAGAATTAATAAATAACAAAATATATTATACAATTTTACATCATAATCATAATGAAAGAGAAAGTTATAAAAACAATATTTATTGTACACCTTATTACGAATGTGATTATTGTACTTATTATATTACAGGTCATAAAAATAATTATCTTGAAACAACTTATGTTGACAGCGGTTCAGTTCATGAAATAATTATAAGATGTACTGAATGTGGAAAACTAGTTTCCAGGGGAAGTTTTGAAAATCATAGTTTTGATCACTTTTTGAGATATGAAACTAGATATTTTGCATCTAGTGGAATGTGGACTATAGACCCAAATTATCATAAAGCTATTTATGGTTGTACAAAGTGTGGTCGTGAAAATGAACAGCTAGAAGCTCATAATCATCATAATTCGTATTATGAGGCAATAGGGGAATTAAGACATAGATATGTGCTAGGATGTGATGCTTGTGGTCTATATTATCGTTATCCTGCAGAAGAGCATGTTCAAGGAAATTTAATAGAAGAACAATCGTCAACATGTTTAAGAGCAGGATATAAAAAATATGAATGTTTATATTGTGATAAGACCTTTAAAGAAACTTTGCCAAAACTTCAACATATATATGTGCATCAAAGTGTAGAAGCAACTTGTATTTCATTAGGACGAGAAGAAGATGTATGTATTCGATGTGGCAAAACGATTAATGTAAGTTTATCTTCTGTAAATGATGACAATCATGTAGGTCCTATAGAGACGACTAGTTATACTAGTCTAAGTTATGATCGTAATTATCATTGGACGGCAGAAAGTACAGTGGGAAAATGTTCAAGATGTAAACGTATAGCATTTACAACGGAGGAAGAAGTACCAGATACTAGAGAAAAACATCAATTTTGGGTTCCATCTACATGGGAAGGTGATGTTTGTTTGATTTGTAATTACGCATTAGGTAATGGTTCCTATCAACCAGATTTAGAAGAACCAGAACCTTTTGTATCATATAACATTAATTCTTATTATGTAACAGATGATTCTATCAAAAATAATCAAGATATTATATTGAGACAATCTCCAATGGACGAGTATCAATATTTGTTAAATATGAAAAATAAAAAATATAAAGATATAATATAAAATTAAAATATCACAATATAAAAACAAAAATGTTAAACATAAAAATCTATTATTTTTGATAATGTCTGTGTACAAAAAAAGTTCTAGACTAAGAGAATTTAGTTTAGAACTTTTTTATTTAAAATATTATTTTTCCATACTTTCTTCTTTAATAGAAGAATGATTTTGACTATCATATTTAGGATCCATTTTGCACGATTCCATATAGTATAAATTATATAATTCATCACAAAGATTAACCAAAGTTTCACTTTGTTGTGCATTGAGATTGCTTAATATATCAGTAGTCAAATTTAATTCTGAAATATCTCCAAAAACATTTTGCAATTGTTCTGTAATTTCTGGCGACACATATACTGTTGTAGTTATCATGTAAGGTTCAGAGTCAAGGCCACTTATATTTATATCAGTTTGTAATTTGTATTTGTCATGATACACTTTAGTTACTCCTTGATATGTTTCTTTAATAGTATCGAATTTAATAACTTGATTATTGAGTTTTTGAAAGGATATTCTATTAATGTCTATATCTAATTCGGGATATGCCTCCCTAATTTTGTTCAATTGCTCATAACTACTTCTAGAGATATGAAATCTAGTAAAGAAATCTTCTAAATACAAATTTGCATATTCCGAATCTGACATTGTTTCAAAATCCATATTTTCATATTTTTCTTCAAAAGGAGCAATTTTTCCTGGTATATGATCGTCCGGATTTATTGTTGTTTCGGGTGTTGGCAATGTTGTTGTTTCATTATTGTTAAATAATGCACAGCCAGTACCTGTAAGTAAAGTGCCAGTAAGTAGTGCAGTTGCAATTGCTTGTTTGCTTTTTTTAGTTACAAATTGTTTTAAATCATTAAATTTATTCATAATTCCAATCCCTTTTTTTTTATTTTAAAGTTAAAAACAAAATTCAAAAAAAATTAAGCAATAAATTTTATTTTAAATAGAATAATATTTTTAACTTTAATTTAATTACAAGTATGATATCATACTAAATGTTACTTGTCAATATTGAATTTTTGGAATTTTATTTAAATATTTATGATTCTTAATACTAGTTATATTTATAGTATTATAAGTTATATTGATATATATTCATTATAAAATATAGGAAAATTTTTTTACAATGAAAAACTTTTTTTTGTTACAAAAATGTATTTTTTATATTTTTTTATTATGTAAAAATGTTTTTTTATATATAATTTTGTTATGGTGTTTATTTAAAATTTTGAATTTTTTATAAAAAATTAGTGATATTTAACCATGTATACAAAGAACAAAAGAAACACTCGGAGGGGTGGGGTATTATTTTTTAAAAAAAGTTAAAAAAATATAAAAATTTTTAAAAAAAAGTGTT
>CALWJZ010000021.1 GCA_944381145.1 uncultured Clostridia bacterium | reverse complement strand
ATTTTTTCAAGAGTTTTGAAACCTTCTTTGTGTCCCATTGATCTAGTCAATCCCCTTTCTTTTGCCCACCTACCATTACCATCTATAATAAATGCGATATGAGTAGGTAATTTTTGTAAATCTTTATTCATAATAACCCCTTTTTATTTTTTTTAGTTTATCAAAAATATGACAATACTGTCAATATTTTGTCATTAATACAAATTTCAAGATTTATGCAATATTTTCTTAAGTATTCTTTTGATTTTTGATATTCCTCTTGTTATGATAGATTTTTTACAACATTTATTTACTAATTTATCAAAAGGTAAATTATCTATATTTTCAAAAAAATATTTTCGTTTCGAATTCATTTTTACTGAATTATTATATGAAGAATTATGTTTGATCGCATTAATGAAATCAACTTGCTGACATTCTCCTAACATTTTGATTTTATTAAAATATTTCAACCCTTTTTCTGAATGAACAATCACAAGTGATACGCCATTATAATTGTTCATATTTGGATAAATTTTTTCCACTCCCCAAAAATCAGCCATAGTTATATCAGACAACCTATTAATTTTTTTAAATTTACAATCATAACAAGCAGGTCTAATATTACATTCTGATAGAAACGAATTCATATACAAATCTTTTCTTTGGGAATTTTGTATTATTTTGTCTTGTTCTATTATTTTTATATTATAATTAATCCAGCCATTATCTTTATTTCTAAATGACACAAATGAAGGCTTTTGTATTTGCAAAAATTTCAAATATTTTTGCCAAACTTTTGGAGATGGCACCCCATGACAAATAAAATCACAAGTCAAAAGATTGTCGTATGGTTTTCGTAAATAATTTAACAATCCTTCAACTTGACAAGGTGTTCCAGAAAAACAAACGTATTTTTCTTTTTTTAAATCTTCTAAAACTTGTTTGTAAGTTAAATCAATATTACTCTGCAAATATTTTGATGTAAACACTTTGTTGATATCATTAAAATTATCTATTCTTGCGTGCCTTACAGTATTATCATCTGCATAAATTGCACCATAAACAACACCTTTATTTTCCAAAATTTCATTTGCTATTAAAGGAAAAGCTCCACCAGAAGAACATTTTTTAAGGATGTTTTGATCTTTGCTATAAAAAGCAAACGCTTTTATATCTTCTTTGTTATCTATAGTTGTTTCTTCTTTATTATTAATAATTGGACAAATATTGTTACATAGCCCACATTTAATGCATTTATCCTGATCAATAAAAGGATACACAAAGCCCTCATCATCAGATATCATACTTATACATCCTACTGGACAAATATTCATACATGCAAAGCATCCACAACAATCTTTTTTTTCTTTAATTTTTATCATTTTTTATCCTTTTTTTAAAAATTTTATTAAGTATTGATTTTATATATCCCTTTTCCGTAATATTTAAAGAGAAAATATATATACAACTACAATAAATCAATGAATATATAACTATTAAACAAAAAAACATCCAAATATTTGTAATTGGAATCAGAATTATAATTATTACTCCAACACCAAATGGAATTATCATACCTAAAAAAGCACGTAATATAGATTGCCAAAAAGCACAAATATTAATACCACACTTTTTATGATAATAAATGTTCATTATTATTACGTTTGAAATAACTATTGATATAGTTGTACCTAATGTTGTACCTATTATGCCCCACATACTGCAAAACCATATACTTATGATTACATTTAAAATTGCCATAATTAAATATGCAATACTTCTAAACTTATGTAAATTTTTTGCTCTCTGAATCTCTATACCTACATTTTGAATTAATGGAACTGTAGTAGGCACAATTAATAGTAATGTAATTACATAAACTAATGAATAGTCTACTGTATTTTTTGTCCATAATTCTAAGAAAAATTTTCCAAAAATTATAAAACCACTAAGGATAAGCATCATTACAAAAAATTGAATCCTTCCAACTTTAATAAATAATTCAGTGAGTTTTTTATTCATGTCGCTTTCATTTTCATTTACAATTTTATGAATTCTAGGAATAAAAACTCCAGAAATGGCACTAGAAAAATTCATATACATTGTGTTAATAGTAGATGCTACAGCATAAATTGCAACAGCACTTGCACTAATCATTTTGCCTAAAATTAATTTGTCTGTTTGCCAATTAATTTGATTAACAATTTCGTTTAATGCTATAAATAAAGAAAATATAGAAATTTCTTTAAATAAACCTTTTGGAATATTTCTAAATGAAAATCTCATTTTTAAATATTTAAAACAATAACATACATTTATAATATCTATTATAAATACAACGATAGTTGTTACAATTACCATTCCAATGGAGCCATAACCCAGATACAAAACAGCAATACATAAGCAAGGGCTTATTACTGTTTTGCCAATATTAACAAGTTTTTGAAATATGAATTTTTCTTGACTTATTATATATGAGCCAAATACACTTGCAGGAAATGACATTGCTAAATTGATGCTTAAAAATATCATTAATACTTTCGCAATTTGCAAATCATTAACTGTATATGTTTCATTAAAAAAAATCCCAATATTAAACGACAAAATCATTCCAGCTACAAATGAAATCAAACCCATTGCAGAAAAAAATATAATGAAAAGTCCATTAAGCTTTTTTATTTTTTCATCATCACCTTGTTTTTTAAATCTAGAATAAAATCGTATATAACTAGCATTAAATCCCAAAGATAGCAAAGTTAAATAACTTATTATAGATGATGCAAGGTTATAAAGTCCATATTCACTATCACCAAGCAAATTAAGCATTATAGGGGTGTAAATCAAATTAATAATAATACTTAATGCCATCTGCAAATATTGCAAAAAAATTCCAGCCTTAATTTGTTTCCCCATAATTTTGTTTAACTCCTATTCACTTAGTGTAAAAAGCTTAAATAACTCGTTAAATTATATCAAAAATACTAATAAAAATCAAATAAAAAAGACTTTTTGCTATTATTGATTTGGAATTAACTTAAATATGATTTATAATATCATTATAAGAATGGAGTTAATTATGAAAATAGCAATTGTTACTTTAGTAGGTGAATATAATAATGGAAATAGATTACAAAATTATGCATTGCAACAAACATTAAAAAAAATAATGCCTAATGCGCAAATAGAAACTATTAATATAAACTACAACTGTTCACCTGTAAGAAAAATAAAACAAATAATAAAAAATTGTATAAAAATATTTATAAAAAAATATAGACAACCAAGTCTAAAAAATTTTAGAATTTTTAACAAAAATTACATACAATTTTCTGCAAAAAAATATGATGAGAATTATAATTTCCAAAAAATTGCAAATGATTATGATTTTTTTGTCACGGGCAGTGATCAAGTATGGAATTTGAATTTTATTACAAAAAATCCAGATTTTTATTTCTTAAATTTTGTGCCAACAGAAAAGAAACTTTCTTATGCAGCCAGCATCGGAATGAATTCTTTAGATCATAATCAAGCAGAAACAATAAAAAATTATCTTAAAACTTTTCAACAAATATCAGTTAGAGAAAACAAAGCTCAAAAAACGCTTGAAGATATAGGTCTAACAAACATTGAAACACATCTTGATCCTACACTCTTGCTTACAAAAGAAGAATGGAATCTGGTAGCAAAAAAACCAATTTATGAACTACCTAACAAATATATTCTTTTGTGTATGTTGGGAACAATATCTGACGAATATAGACAAAAAATAAAAGAGATTTCCGTTATTAATCAAATTCCAATTATTAATATGTTTGACAAAAATACAAAAGGAATTTCCGAGAGTGGACCTTCGGAATTTGTATACTTAATTAAAAATGCTAGTTTAGTTATTACAGATAGTTTTCATGCAACAATATTTTCACTTATATACAAAACACCTATAATTCATGCTAGTCGAATAGGAAGTAAAGTTGCAATGAATATGACATCAAGAATGAAAAATTTAGAAGATTTATTTAAAATTAAATTATTTGAATTAAACAACATAAATGTAAAAAATCAAAATTACTTAACACCACCATCTCAAGAAATTGATTCCGTAATTGATAACGAAAGAAAAAAATCATTAGATTATCTTCAAAATATTCTGAAAAACACAAATTAAGCAAAAAAAGATTATGAAGGAAGTATCTTCATAATCTTTTTTATCTTTTAATAAATTTTCGCAAATTAAAATTAATAAGTACTTTTTTTACAAATAATTTAAATGGAATTTTATATATTTTTTTTAAATTTTTATAATTATCATTAAATATTTTTCTTTCATTAAGAAGAAATGAATTATCACACATTTTTAATAAACGGTAAATGTCAATATACTTTTCATAGTCTTCTAACACTCCCATATTCTTCAAAGTATTATATAATATTTCTCTGTGACTTGCCAAATATTTTTGCACTTTTTGTATATTACTAACATTATCATGAGAATGACTCGTTTTAATAACTATATATTTATAAACTATTTTAGGCAAAACTTTAATTTTGTACTTAAAGGAAAATGGTAATAATATTTGCCAATTCTGTCCATATTTACTTTCAAATATATGTGTTCCTACTACATCAAAAAATTCTTTTTCTTTAAATAAATAACCAGAATAAGTGATTCTTTGTGCTAATAAAATATTCATAAATGTTTTTTTAATATTATCACTTATCCCTTTATTCTTAGCCAAAAACACTATATTATTGCTTTCACAATCAATACCTTGTAAGTATCCATAAACAGCACCATAATTTTTGTTTTCTTCCAAAAATTGAACTCTGATTTCAATACTATCCTCTGGCAAAATATCATCAGAATCCATTATAAGCAAATATTTTCCATCTAATTTTTGTTTTAAAGCCACATTTATTGCACTCGCGGCACCACCATTTTCTTTTTTTAAATACACAAATTTTTTATTATTGTTTTCAAAAATTTTTTTATAATTCATAGCTATTTTTTCTGTTTCATCTGAAGACCCATCATTGACAAAATATAAAGTTATATTTTGAAAAGATTGATTCAAAACAGAATTTAAACATTTATCCAAATATTTTGCACCATTATAACAAGGCATAATAATATCTACTTTCATAATTTTTCTTTGTTTTATATTAATTACATTTATTTGATTTCACTTATTATTTGTTTTTTGTATTCATCATTATCAACAGGAGACATTCCCATGCTGTTACATTCATTCACGTGTTTATTTTTTATAGGAATTTTGATATCAGTTTTAGCTAAATACCACTCATATTCTATATCAAAATGTCCCATATCTAGAGCTTGTATCCCCTTTTTGCTTAAGTCATAAGCAAGCACAGTTGCAGTTGGTCCCAATGCTAAAATTATCAAATCGCCATCATTGTAATTTTCTATGACAGAATTATAAATACTTTCATAATAATCAAAAGCATTTTTGTTTGGACACAAAATTCTTCTTATGGATTTGGCATTATCCAAAATATCATTCCCGACTCCAACTTGAGAAGTATAACCTTCTACAATAATAATATTTCTTTTATCCCATAATTTTTTTAATTTAATAATATAATCTCCAACTTTACTTTTATCTTTGTATCTTAAATAAAATCTAGAAATAAAAGCATCGCCAAGGCACTTATTTCTATTGAAATATTTTTTCCATAAATAATAATATTTTAATTTATTGTTTCTCCAAAATTTAAATTCTGAATCTATTATGTTAATTTTATTAAATGCTTTATCAAAAATATTTGGGATACAAACCAAAAAATTTTTAGACGTTTTCAATTCCTTCAATTTATTAACTAAAACAATATCTGATTTTTGAAAATTCAAATCTTGTCCTGTCATCAATTCCAATTCTCCATCTCCAAATCTACCTATACTCAAATTTTTTTGTACAATTAAATCTAATGTATTTATAGAATCATAAACTTTTAATTTTTTATAGAATGGCGACATTAGAAAATTTCTAAAAGTCATTGAAAGCTTTTTTATTATATTCATTTTAACTCCTATTTTTTCGGCTTAATTTTTGAAATATAAATTCATATAACCTAAAAAATTTATTAAATATCAAAAAATATGCTATCTTATATTTAATGGTAAGTTTCATCTTTTTAGTAGCACGATAGTTTTCTTTGCTATTCAAACTAATAAAATATTTATCATTAAAAAATTTGTTTTTTAGATAATTACTTTTACTTCTAATTATTATATTCACACCTAGTACATATACTAAGAATTTATAACTTTTAAAATATTTATCATCTATTTGATTTTCTAATGCTATTAAAATTTTATTTACATAATTTTTATAACTTTCATATTTTTTTTCATTAAATATTTTCATTATGCTATTTTGTCTTTGATAATAGAAATATAAATATTCATCGACTAAAGAAATTTTTGTATCTTCGTTTATAACATTAATATTAAACATTAGATCCTCACATAAAGACAAATCCTCATCAAAATATTTATTTTTTATTAAGTTCTTACTGTATAAGCATCTCCAAATATTTCCCATCACATTATTTGTAAATATATAATTACCTTTTTTAGTATCTCCTACTAAAGTAAAATATTCTTTTATATTTGAGGCATTTATATTTTTGAAAAAATTTTCACAAACAAATATTTCTCTATCATCATAAACATATTTAAATCTGCACATGGACATATCAGAAGTATCTTCAATTATTTTGTTATAAAGTTTTTCGTACATTGTGGGATCAACAAAATCATCAGGATCTACAAATCCTATATAATCTCCACTAGCTACTCTTAATCCTTCGTTTCGTGCTGAACTTACTCCACCATTTTTCTTATGTATAACAACTATTCTCTTGTCTTGTTTGGCATATTTATCGCAAATTTCAGGACAACTATCTGGACTATCATCATCAACAAGTATTATTTCAATATTTTTATATGTTTGATTTAGTAAACTATCAATACATTTTGATAAATATTTTTCGACATTATAAATAGGTATTATAATTGATATCTTATGCATATATACTCTCCATAAACTTCAATAATAATTATAAATTGTTTTAATTTTCATTAGAATTAAATTCATTTTTTTCTTTATTTAGATTATTTTTTTCAAATAAAACCAGACAACTCAATATCAAAATTAATCTTGCAGAAGACAATAAGTATTCTTCTAATGACAAAATTAAAAACAGTATAAGTGGTATGCAATTTGCAAATTTAAATCTTTGTTTTTTATATTTTACTTCTTTAGCATAAGCAAAAATCAAGGCTATTAATATAATACAACCGAGTATTCCATAAGTAAATATTGTATCTACATAACCACTATGAGCACCCAATTCAAAAGGTTGCGCATGAGTTACTCCACAACCAAATATGATTGTTATAGCACTACTTGCCCAATATCCCAAATATGACTTCCATATAGTAAATCGACCTGTAAGAATTTTGTCGAAAATATTGTCATAGCCATAAGAAATAAATCTATTTAAATATTCTGCTATTTCATTTTTAAAAACTAAACTCCCCACTCCAATGAGCGAAATAAAAACAACAAAAGAATTAAACGCTAATTTTTTATTTCTTTTAAATTCTAATGTAAAATATATAAAAATCAAAATTAAAAGACATATTATAAAAGCTTTTGATTTAGTTAAAAATCCAAAAATGACAAAAAAGCTAATTAATGAATAAAAAGAAAATGGTACAAGTTGATTTTTAAAATATTTGTATAGTATAAAAGATATATTCATTAAACACAAAAGTTGAAAAGTATTAGTGTGTCGACATAGTCCTTTAAATCTATCTTCAACCCCTATAACTATACTTTTTGTTTCGTCAAAAAATAACAAAAAACAACTAATAATTATAGATGTAATAAACCCACAAATTAAAAAGTTTATTAGTTTATTTTTATTTAAAGAACTTGAGTAAACAAAACAAATATAAATTATAGCTATAAGCACAACTTCTGCAAAATAATAAAAAATATTAGCTGAATTAAAATTGATTAATCCATAAAATATCAATATGATACTTAAAATTAATGGGCCTATAAAAATTTTATTTTTTTTCTTAATCACAGAAATTAAATATTTAATACCAAAAACAAAAGTAAAAACACTGCATAATATATTATAAAAAGTAATGCTAGAATTAGAAAAATCTAGTATTTCAAAACTATAAACAAATAACAAAATACAAAGAGAATTTTCTATATTAAAAACACAACAACAAAAAGCAAAAAAAACGACATTTAAATATAACATTATATTTTGTATAGCAGGGAAAAAAAGAGCAATACCACCGAACAAAAAAATAATTGATAATGCTAGAATCAAACTATACTTAAATGTATTAAGTTTTAAAATTACTTTTTTTATTGTTGACATCAATTATTTATTTTTTCCTTTGTTAACATTGGAATATTTTTTTATTCCATTAATTGCATTGCAAAAAGTATAAAACAAACTAGAAATTGGATTTAATCCATGTTTTCTATATGTTGAATAAGACATTTTAATTGCTTTAACTTTATTTCTAGATTTAGAACCTACTGTTAATCTTCTTATACTTAAAACATCTTGAAGAGTAGCTATTTGTTTAATTTGTTTCAAAATATTTAACCAACACAAATAGTCTTCGTGTACTTCATCAGCAAAAAATGGGTTATCTAAAAGAAGTTGTTTCTCCGCTAATACTGCAGAACATGAAATTTTATTTTGTTTTAATAAGTCTTTATAAGTCAAAGGATCTTTTTTTATAATAAAATTATAATCTATTCTTTTTCCATCATCTGTCATAAAAGTTTCTGAAGAAATAACCATTTTTGCACCAGATTTTTCTTTTTTTTCTATGGTTTTTTCTAAAAAAGTTTCTAGCCACATATCATCAGCATCTAACAATGCTATTAAATCTGAATTGGAATTTTTAATACCAATATTTCTTGTTTTGGAAACTTTTTGATTTGTTTCATTATTAATAAGTCTAATTCTATTATCTTCTTTTTGCAATTTTTCTATAATTTCTCTACTTTTATCCTTAGAACAATCATTTACACAGATAATTTCAATATCTTTTATGGTTTGATTCATAACAGAACGAAGACAATTTTCAATAAACCTTTCTGCATTATATACTGGAATAACTACTGAACACTTAAAATTTTTATTCATCTTTTATTTCTTCCTTTGATATTAATTCTTTATCTATTACTACTTTTCCTTCTCTTTTTAATGAAATTATTTCATTAGCTTTTTGAAGTCCTTTCTTATACTGTTCATCAGATATTCTGTTTGTTTTTAACAAGTAATCTCCATAATAATATTCTCTTTTAGATGAATCTGCACCTGATGATGAACTATTAGATTTGAAAACAGCAAAAAATGTTTTTATTATTATTTTTACATCTCCCCAAAAGGTAATATTTTGAGTATACTTATAATCTTCTTCAAAAATAGTTTCCCAACTAGATTCACTTCGTCCACCACTAATTTGACATGGACTTGTCAATCCTGGTCTAACGGTATAAGCTTTCATCACATCTTCGGTATAAAATATCATGTCCTTTACTAATCTTGGTCTTGGACCTACTATACTCATATCACCCTTGAGAATATTAAATAGTTGTGGCAATTCATCTATACTTGTCTTTCTTAGAATTTTCCCCCAAGTTGTGATTCTATCCTTATCAGGCAACAAATTACCATCTTTATCTTTTTTGTTTGTCATTGACCTAAATTTGTACAAAGGAAAAATTTGGCCATTTTTCCCAGGTCTATATTGTTTAAATATTGGGTTTCCACCCAAAAATACCAAAGATAGCAAATACACTATCAAAAAAACAGGCGACAAAATTATAATCGCTAAAAAAGATAAAATTACATCGAAAAACCTTTTAAAGAATTTTTCGTATAAACCACGTTTTTTCATAACTCCCTTCCCTAAAAATATATTTACAAGTAGTCTAACTCCCTGACCTGTAAATAAAATTAACAAATTAACTATGCTAGTATACCATATTATATTTAATTAAGTCAAACTAAATAAATATTTTTCTAATTACATATTTTGGAATAAAATTATGAAAAGATAAATATAAAATAATCTCAAAAATTCATATTATCCAAATTGTCATTGATAAAATTAAATAATTTTTTTACTAAAAAATAGATCTATGTATATAAATAATCAAAATACCTATAATTAAACTATATTTTTTATTTTGCAAATGTCATTTTGAAAACATTAATTAAAAATAATAAATTGGCATAATATTTTATATTTTGACATATATTAACAAAAAAGGTGAAAAAATTGAAGACAAAATTAAAATTAATTAATAATTATGTAGAACTCAGCAAAATTTTGTTTGAGTGTAAAATGCTTCTAAAAAATAACAGCAATAATTTATATATTGAAAAATTGAAAATCTTGATTGTGGAATGTTTAGAATTAAAAGAAACCTATGAAAAAGTTTTTAAACAAGTAAATTTAAATGATACATCTTTTTTATTGCTAAAAAAAGAAATTGAATTAGCTATAAATAATCCTCCAAAAAATTATATTTCAAAATCTGAAATTATTAATTTAATTTCAAAAAAATTAACATTAAAAAATGAATTAATTAAATATTGCAACAAAAAAAAGGTTCAATTAAATTAAAATTACAATCTTTTTATATAATGAAAAGAATTTGTAAATTATTTCTAAAAAATATGCTTAATACGTCCTTAAAGGTATTAAGCATATTTTTTATATCAATTTTTCTGCACTTTGTACTGTTTGATAAATTAAAGAATTTATTGTCATTGGGCCCACTCCACCTGGTACAGGGGTATATGCCGAACATATATCAAAACAATTTTCCAAATCAATATCTCCAATGTTGCCTGCATTATATCCTGCATCAACTAATACAGCACCCGTCTTTATCCATGTCGATTTAATAAATTTTGGAATACCTACAGCCCCCACAACAATGTCTGCCATTTTGACTATATTTTCTAAATTTTTGGTTTTTGAATGACAAATAGTAACTGTTGAATTTTCATTTAAAAGCAACATTGAAACAGGCTTACCAAGAATTGGACTTCGTCCAACGACTACAGCATGTTTTCCCTCCAATTCAATTTTGTAATATTTCAATAATCTTAAAATTCCTAAGGGAGTTGCTGACACAAAAGCATTTCTACCCATAACCATTCTACCAAAAGATTCCGAGTTAACCCCATCAACATCTTTTTCTATTTTAATTTTATCAAAACAAAGTCTTTCGTCTATTTGTTTAGGTACAGGATGTTGCAACAATATTCCACACACCTCATTGTCGTTATTCAATTTTTCTATAACTTCAAGTAACTCAGAAGTCGTTGTATCATTATTTAAATTAATAATTTTTGATCGCAAACCAACTCTTTCACATGCTTTTGCTTTCATATTTACATATGTAATACTAGCTGGATCATCGCCCACTAGTATTGTTGCAAGGACAGGAACGAAGCCTAGTTTTTCCGTTACTTTAAAAACTCTTTGACGCAAATTTTCCTCTTCTTCTTTTGCAATAACTTTTCCGTTTAATTCAATAGCCATAATTAACCCTCCCAATTTAGTATATCATCGTTAATTTAGTGTAACAAATAATACATATTAAGTTAATTGATTTTTTCTAAATCTTAAATATTAAGAATAATAATTTTTTATATACAAAAAATAAACAAAAGAAAATTTTTGGTTTAGAAAGGTGAGCATGGAAAAGAAAGGAACTATAATTTCTCTTATTTTAGTTTTCGTAATTGCTGGTAGTGCAATTGCTTTTATTGTTTTTTCAGGAATAACAGCAAATGAATTAAATTATATACAATTAGAAATTAATCCACGAATTGAATTTTTATGCGACAAAAAAAACAAAGTTGTAAGTTATAAACCACTTAATAGTGATGCTAGAATATTACTAACAGGCGTTGAATATATTGGAATGGATATAGAACAAGCAACTACCGATTTCATAGACATTTGCGCAAGAGCAGGATATATAGATGTAAACGGGAATGACAATGCAATTAATATTACAGTAATTGACGGGATAACTCAAGCTTTAAATGTGCATGTAACTCAAAGTATTTATAAATATCTAAAGGAAAATGAAATAATGTGTGCAGTTGTAGAAAATTCAGAAGACCTTAATATGTATAATACAAAAAAAGAAAATGATGTTTGTTGTGCAAATAAATACAAGTTAATGTCAACAATTCAAGAGTTTATGCCAGAAAAATCAATTAAAGAATTAAATAAACTAAGTGAAGTTGAACTAATTGATATTGTTTACAAATTACACAAAGAATATGAGTACACACCAACCGAAAACGATATAGCATTAAAAACAAAATTAATTGATTTCAATAGAGTAAAATATGAAACACATAAAAAAGCTATAACCACAGATACCCAAAGAGAATTTTCAAAATTATACGAAGAATATCAAAAATATTCTACTCCTAGATATATGATAAATTTTGAAAAATCTTATAAAGAATGGCAAAATAATCACGTAGCATAATTAAATAAAAAAAAATTCAATACAATGAAAGTTAAACACTAACATTGTATTGAATTTATTTTTTTATTCTCAAATCATCGCCATTTAATTTTATTTTTAAGCTTTGTTTTTTATGCATAAGTCTACTAAAGATTCTTTCTCCATAAACATCTTGTATTTGTTCAAAATTTAAATTAGTAGAAATAACAGTCTTTTTATGATTTTGCATTCTTTCATTTATAATTAAATACAAATACTCATTAGTTACATTATTAATTTTATTTTCACTTCCCAAATCATCAATAAATAACAATTCAGAATTTAAATATGGATCGATAATCTCTTCTTTGTCTTCCAATTTTGAACAATGATATCTCAACATATCATGATTAAAATTAAAAGCTGTAGAATACTTCAACATTATTCCCCTATCTAATGCATAAGTTGTCATACACTCCATTAGATGCGTTTTCCCTACTCCAGTATCTCCCACTAACAAAATAGTATCTATTGATGTTTTATTAATTTCATTAATGAATTTCTTCATTTTTTCATAAATGGTTTTTATTTCTTCAGCATTTTTAAAGCAAGAATAATCACCATCAAATCTTGCAAACAAATTTATATCAACACCACTTAATTTTATTAATTCTTTACTAATCTCTTTTTTTAAACATTCACACTCTTTATTGTCAACAAATCCTGTATCTTTGCATTTATCACATACATATTGTGGTTTTAATTCTTTTTTGTTTATCCCTTTTTCTTTCAATATGTTCGCAATTTTTTCTCTATTCAGATTATACTCTTTCTTTTTTTCAATTGAACTTAAATTTTCAACTTCTAATTTAGCAATATCAACTACTAATTTTTTGCACGCCACAAACAATGATTTTATCTGTTCGTCTTTTAATACTTCATTAATTTTCATATCAGCTTTATTTTCAGCATATAATTTTCTTTTTAAAATTTCTTTTAATGCCGTATCTTTTACACTCATTATCATTTCCCTTTTTTAAATTTCGATTTCACTTATATTATCAAACAAGCTATCCAATTCTTTTTTTGTATATTCTCTTTTTGTAGCATTTTTTTGTTCTTGTGAAATAGTAGATTTATTTGTTATAATTATTTTTTTTGCATCATCTATAGTAGTGACTCCAGAATTATGATATTCAGACAAAATTTTATTCAAGTATTGCATAGGCATATATTTATCTTTTGATAACTCTATAGCATAATTAATAATATTTTCATTTAGTTTCCATTCATATAACCAAGTTTTGTAAAACATTCTATCATTAGAATTTACATTTCTTACTATACCTAATTTGTTTAAAATATTTGCAATTTCAATATCGTTTTTGACAATATCATCAAGATAATTGTCAATAGCTTCACTAGTTAATATACCTACTTTGTACATATTGATTAAATTATTATTTAATCCTTCCAGTGTCCTAATACTAGATTTAAATGCATAATTTGATAATTTAACTATAGCATCTTCGTCAAACCCCAACGTTAACCAATTGGTGATATATGTATCTACAACAACACTTAAATCTTGATACCAAAGACCTAGATTTTTAACTACCTTTTTTGCAATCTCAAACATTTTGTCTCTTGAATCAAAATAATCATTTATTTCTTTTAAACTTTCAAGTCTTAATACATAACATTTTTGAATAACCTCATTAAGTTTTTCAAAAGACTTTACCTTTGACTTTTTTGCAATTGCCAAAATAATATCATTTTGTAATTCCAACTCATTTTTCCAATTAAGAAATAATTGATACTCTTCTGTTGTTGCTTGACGCTTATAACCTAAAGCCTTCATAACTAAAATTACATCAGAAGAAACCCTTTCTTGATCAGATATTCTATCATCAACATCTTGCGAAGTTTTTACTCCGTCAAAAGCCCAATTTTTTGCAACTGCAACTATATAATTAACTGAAACATTAGTGCCTTTTTGTTGTACGCAGTATGATATTATTTTCAGAACTGCTTCTTTTTCTAAATGCAAATTTTCTATTAGATAATAAAATTCTTCAAATTCTCTAGGAGTCAACATTTTACTTCCTATTAATTCTTGTGCAGAGATATTAAATGCCGTGTATTTATCTACATTATATTTTTTTAATTTTTTAAGTGCATTTTTTACTGGCAAATATCTTACCAATGCTTGATCTACGTTTATAACTTGAACTAAACCTTTTTCTTGCCAATAATAAAAAATGCTAATTATATCATCTCGAGTTAAGTTTAGAGTTTTTTCAAACGCTTCAATCGTATTATCTTTTGATACTCCACAAAGAAATAAACCATATAAATATACCTTTATACAATTATCATCAGCGTAAGGCATAAAATCTGTTATAAAAGCGTTTTCAATATTTACACTATTTTTATTTATAACTTCACTTGAAAATTCACAAAAAGCCATTAACATCACCTATATTTTTAATACATTAATCACCTATATTTTAATACATTAAATATATCACAAAAATAAAGTTTAGTTCAACAATTTTCGTTATTTTTCAAAAAA
>CALWJZ010000020.1 GCA_944381145.1 uncultured Clostridia bacterium | reverse complement strand
TTTATTCAAGGTTTTTTATTTTCCCATTCCTTCATATTTATTAGAAGAATGCCTACCAGTAATTATTGCTCCACTTTGTGCTTTGTCATATACAATATTCATTTCAAAATCATATATATCTCCATGATATACATTCATAGACATATCAAAAAATCCAGCAACATGAGTTTTATTATCTTTACTACTAGCAACTATGTATTTGATTGGGTAATTATTCTCATCAAGAAAGTTTTGTTCATTTTCTATCCAAAATCCAATATTTTTTAGATAAAAATCAGGCTCGCTTATTTCTTCTTCCTTTTTTTGAATGTCATTTTCTTGTGTAGAATGTTTTTCTTTTAAATATTTAGATAATAACTTTTCACATTCACTCTTTGAATTGTTTTTTTCAAATGCTCTTTTGTCAGGAGTTCGTTCGTATGTAATTTTTCCAGAAGAATTTTGTAAAGTACGGATTGGGCAATTGATATTATAAAAACCCGTTTCTTTTTCGCCTGCATGACTTATCAAATATTCTGGAGCAATTCTTTCAATTACCGAAGAAAAATCATCAATTACAAAATAACTCCTACCTCGTTTCTCACGCGAGTTGTATATTTCATCTATTACAATTTCCAAATATTTATCATATGCAATTAAAGTATCCAAATCAAAATAGTTATAAGGTGACAAATCTTTGTGTGCTATAGATATATCTTCCCTTATGTATTTCAAATTTAAATTACTCGTCGTCATATCATAAGAAGAATTTTTACCTCTAGCAAATGTTAAATAAATATTATTTCTCATCCGTTTAGATTGTTCTTTGAACTTATAAGACATTCCATTAAAAACAATATTTTTTTCAGCAATTTTTCGTTTTAAGTATTTTCTTAGGGTAATTATATCTTTTTCTTCCATAATAACCTCAAAATATATAATACACATATTTTATCATATAATCATATTGTTTGCAATATGTGATTTTATTATTATATTTGCAATTATATTCAAAGAATATGAACTTTTGTTGAGCAGTTTTGAAACTAAAAAAAAGGAACTTTAACTCAAAATAAAGTTCCTTTTATTTTTTATTTCTAGTCTCAAAATTTTTAAATTCATACGTATTTTTAATTTAAATTATAAAGGTCGATATCTTCCTCATGTTCTTTTGATACTTTTTTGTGTTTTCTACGTGATACAATTACTAAAATGATGCTAAAAGTAATAACAATTGTAGCAATAATAATTATCCATGCTAAATTAGACAAAGACCTTATTTCTGTAGTTATTATATATTTATCATTTACATCATCTACTTGAAATACATAATAACCATTTTCAACTTTGATTGCAAGTTCTGAAAAACCATTTAATCCTACTTTGTAAACTTTTACATTGTCTATACCTTGAATTGCCTTGACTTTTACAGTATATATATATCCAGTATCTGCCGTTTTATCAATATTTTCCAAAGTACAAATTGACACAACTTTTTCATCATTGAATTTTTTTGCATCATTATTTTGTACAAGTTTTATTTCTTTTATGCTATCATCGAAAGTCGCTTCTGCACACTCAATAATACTCTCATCTTTGTTGGTTACAGAAAAAGATTTTTGAATTTCTATAACGCCTTGAGTTTCTCCTTTGTAATTGTCATCTTCAACTTTTAATACAAAATTATATTTACCTACATTGATAGGATTTATATCATTTTCAAATTCAAATACAATTGAAGTTTCATTTAGTCCACAAGTTTTGTCATAATAATATTCTGGATATTTGATATTTCCATCATATATAAATTTATTATCACTTAGTGTAAAATAAACCAACTGCTTTGATATTACAAAAGTCGCCTCGTTGCTTTCTGAAGCATAATAATTATTATTTCCCTCAAATATTGCTTTAACTGTATAAGTACCAGCGTTTATCATTTGATCAACTTCAAAGCCATTTTGTTTATAAACATATCTCAAATTAAAAGGAAAGTTTTGTACTTTTAGATTGTATGGATTGCCACTATAAACAACCGTTTTTGAATTCAATACAGGCGTAATCGTGCTTTTTGTAATTGTATATAAACCAGTAGTTAAACTACCTACAATATAATTTTCAAGTGGAGAAAACGAACAAGAAATTTGATATTGTCCAACATCATTGCCAGCTTCTCTAAATATTTTTATATCCAGCGAATCATTATACTTTAACCCTTCGATTGAATAGGTCAATTCCACTTGCTCCTTTCCATATTCTTGCTGTTTGTCATCGATAGTAATATTTAATGTTGCTTTTTCTATCACTAATACATTATCTTCAAAATTAATAATGTAATTTGGATTGTTTAGTGTTCCTTTGTTTATTCTATAAACTCCAACATTTTCACCTGGTTCTCTATTTAGATGTCCTGACAATTCGTCACCAGCTAAAAGACCTTCGACTGTGAATTCTAGGTTATCAGGTTCACCATATATTTTATTACTTGAATTAGCATAAACATAAATATTTTTTGGAACTATTTTATATATAGCATTTTTAATATTCAATTCATAATTTTGGCTATGTAGAGTACCCGCAGAAATTATGTATTCTCCAACATTTTCACCTGGCTCTCTTTGTAGTTCGCCACTAATTAAACTAGAATCATAATCTCCTTTTACAGTGTATGTAAGTGGTGATGTTTTTCCATATTCAACTTCAACATTATCAATTATAATATTTAATTGCTTTGGATAAATTGTCAAATAATTTTTTACAAATGTAATTTCATAATTATTATTACCTAAAGTACCCAAATTAATTTCGTATTTACCAACGTCTTCTCCTATTTCTCTTTGAAGTTCGCCATACAAAACATCTCCGTTTAATAGCTCAGAAACAATTTGATTATTCATAAAAATTTTGTAAGTCAGCAAGTCATCACTTTCTCCAAATGTTTTGTGTGTTTCATCTGCTATTACTAAAATATTTTTTGCAACAATTTTATAAAAATAATTATCACTAAAATTAATTTTATAATTTTGATGTTCAGCACTTAATAATTTTATTTTGTATACACCAACATTTTCACCGTCTTCTCTACCTAATACAACATCAATGTAATCTCCGTCAATAAGTCCATTTAAATAATATTGAATCTCTTCATTACTATCACCATAGAATTTGTATTGATCTGCCAAAACAATCAAATCAATCGATTTTTGAGTAATAGAAAATTCGCCAGTTGCACTTCCATAATAATTTTTGTTGTCAATTATGACACTAAAATTATAAACACCTACATTAATTGGCAAAATCTTTTCATTTTCTTGATTAAAATAATCAACATGATAATTCAAATTATCAATTTGCTTTCCATCAACAAAAATTTCTAATTCAATACCCTGTTGGCTTTTTGTATATTCTTTGGTCAAAGAGTCTTGATTGATTTCCACACTTACTACTTTTGGCAAAATTTCAATTGTTACTTCGCCATTAGAAATAGTGTAATTATCATTACAAGACAAAACATAAACATTATATGTATTTGCGTCTATCAATCTTGAGTATTGATTGTTTACAAAACTATTTATTGTATAATCAATATCCAAATCAAATTCTATATTTAATTGAATTTCATTACCTGTATAAACATATTCATTTTCCAAAGATATAATATTTACCACTTTTGGAATAACAGAAACAAACAATTGATCATCTTTTATGTTTGCGTTTGAGATTTCTATAATGTAGTTTTCGTCTTGAGTCCAAATTGTATAATTATAATCTCCAACATTTAGCATTTCATCATATTCACAAATAATTAATGAACTATCAAGACCATAATAATTTTCTATTTCAAAAATTAAATCTATTGAATTTCCTGTATATTCGTATTGATTGACTACACTTGCATAAATCGTTTTTTGGTAAACTTTAATTTTGTTTTCAAAATCTAAGTTTGCACCACTAATAATTGTTATATTACTGTCGCTAGACACAAAACTGTAATCATAAACACCAACATTTGTTATACTAGTAATTTCACCGTTTTGATAAATATTTAATTGTATGTTTTCATTTGAAGAAAAATCTATTCCATTTTCAGTAACAATTGAATAATCTATTTGATACCCACCAACATTATATTCATAAGAAAAATTATTCATAATAATATTAACTTGTGCAGGGATAACACTAAATGTACCCGTGCTACCATTAATTTGATAATTTACATCTTCTGTCTCAAAATAATATGTATATGTACCTACAGATTTTACTTCATTAATAATTTCGCCATTAAAAGTTAATTTAAGAGTTATATTATTTATCCCTTGCAATTGTTCATTATTTTCATTAAAGAACACATAATCAATACAAATCTCGCCACCTGTATATTCATATTCAGTAGTGTTGAAAACTACATTAATAATTGTCTTCTTAATTTGCAATTCAAATTCCGTATTATTTAGAATATAGTTTTCATCGTCAGTAACAAAAATCAATTTGTAGATTGCAGGTTCTTTGAATTCATTAACTAGATTATTATCAATATAATAATTCAACTTCAAATTATTGACAAAATTTATTTTGTTGTTGTCAATATCATACATATTATAGTCAGGAATTACAACATTACCACTGTAATCATAGATATATTTATCAATTTCAAAATTCACTTGAACTTTGTTAATTATTGCTTCGCCTATATTTTGCAATAAATTATAATTTATATTATCTACAGGAGTTATTACATACTTATAAACACCAGCATTTATAAATTCAACAATAGTTTCTTCATCGTTTAATACTTGATAGTATTGTATATAAACATCTATTTCATCATCTAATGAAAATAATATTTGCTGATTACTTGCAGTATAATTGAATTCGGATTTTTCAGTTGTAACACTCACATCTTTTTTTGCTATAGTGATATTTAATGTATCATTAAGTACTTGATAATTTGAGTCTGAACATGTAACTTTTGCAATATAACTACCAGCATTTTTTAATTCTACTTGATTTTCAGGAATAAAATCTATAGTTTCGTTATCATAAAATTGAATGTCAAATTTTAACTCATTTTTTTCTTGTTCATTCAAATCATTTTCTTCAGACAAACTCAAAGAAATTTCTTTTTCGTTTTTATCATAAACCAAATCATTATAATTACCATATATTATATTGATTTTCTTGGGTAATATACGAACACTTTCTACACCAAAGCCTATATAATCTTCAGTATCAATATTCCATTTTACTAAATATTCTCCAGCGTTATAAAATGTTGTAATATTGTTTTCTTGATTATAATATTCAATTTCTATTTGTTGTAATTCATTTTCTGACAAAGAATTATTTAATTCAAATTCGAACTTCAAATTCCCATTTACATCAAAATTATATTCGCTAGTAAAGTTTATTAAATTTAATCTATATCTAAATTTAACTTCCAAATTGATATCAGAATTACAATTAAATACATATTTATTTACTTCAGCATTTTCCACTTTGCCATCACGATAAAGATTAAAAAATTCATAATTTTCATATGGATAATAATTAATTATTACTTCATCTCCATACCATGCATGATAAGATGTTTCACCATCTAAAATTTCGGCACCAATAATTGAATAATCTCCATTGATTGCATTTATGTTTACTGCATATCTTGTATCATCAAATCTAAATGTTCTTTGTACTATATTACTAGTATGCCCTACAGCATCAATAACTACTACACTTAAGATGTAATTTCCAATTTGTTTATCTTCAAGAGATATAATATTATATCCTTTTTTTAGTGTTTGACTTAGTGTATTTGGCAATGACGAAACTTCATCATAACTTGACTGACTTACCAATGTATAATAAACACTTTCTGGACTATGACTATCTTCAACAAAATTTACATAAAACTCTATATAATTATCGTGTGTATCAGATATTTCACTTACAGTCAATGTTGACACTTCCGTCATGTCTATTTTCAAACTCTCTTTCGATATTGTAAGGACATTGGAATTGTTTACATTATCAACGACTTCTATATTATAGTTCTGGTCTTGTGTGGCAGTGAAACTATATAAGCCATCATTATTTGGTTGAATATTAGTTCCATTGATTCTTACAAACTGTAATCCACTTTCTAACTCTCTTACTTTGAATGTAACTACTTTTTCATTTGCACTATATTCTTTGTCGTATGTAACATCATAAATTTCTGGCGATGTTATATCATTAGTTCTAAAAATTATTTGAGGATTCGTTACACTTAGTTCATTTTTGGAATTAAATAAACTTACATCTCCACACTCTGCAATAAATTTAACTTGAATATTGTTTTGTTGTAAAGTATCAATTTTTAAATTTATATTTGTATTTGTCTTATATTTTTCTGATGTGACAGTTTGAATACCATCACTTAATTCTGCATAATGAGCGTCAGGTTGTTTAGAAGCAGGGTTTAGTGTAGCCAATAAATTCATATTCAAATATCCATTGTTATTAGCAATTAGATAATTATTAGGAATCGAAAATGAAGTCATAGCTTTTATTATAGATTTGTTATTTGAAGCAAGTGAAGCATTTATGCTTGTATATATGTTATTATCACTAATATTTTTTGATCCAGTAACTGTACTATCTGTAACTCCATTAGTTGTTATATCTATAGTATAGAAATTTTGCGTTTCATTTCCACTGCCATATAAATTAGTAACAATTTCTTTGTACTTACCCATTGTACTATCAGTTATTATTTCATTTGAGAAATTATTTATAGAAACTTGAGTATTTTGAGATTGTTCGTAGTCGGACAATTTAGCACTAACATTATAATTATCTTCCAAAAGAAGACTTGTGCTAGTCAAAGCCAACAATAATGAAAATACAAACAATTTTAATTTTTTCATAAAACATGTCTCCTTTTGTTTGAAATAATTTTTCCAAAATCAATTACAAAATTGATTGAATTTTTTTCAACAGCAATTTCTTCTGCTAATTGATTTGCTACAGTTTTTGGCGAAGTCGTATTTATAGGAACTATAGTTTCCGTCAAACTATTAATTCTGAAAGTATAATTTATCGAAGCATCAGTATCAACAGTTGTACCTTTTGACGTTACAGTATAATACTCACTGATAGCCATGTTTTTTATCAATCCACTTTTCGAAATTGTATATGTAAGATTAATATAACTAAACCCAACTAAATCTTGGTCTGCGCACATTTTTTTCATAAGTTTTGCATAGTAGAAATATGCTGGTTCGTTAGCACTATTTTTATTACACTTCAATGATATCGTAAAGCAATAACTCCCATCTTCACTAATTGAAACTTGAGAAATGTTACTAATTGTATCTTTGCTTATAGTATACAGATAGAAATTATTTGCATCTATTCCAAATTCTTCTTTATATGACACAAAGTCAGTAGTTGCACTCCAAGTATCAGTATAATTTACATTATTTTCTGTTACGTTATTTTCGCCTTTGATTTGTTGATACTTGACTTCTTTGGTATTCATATTAAAATAACTAAGCAATGAAACATTTGGATCTACTGTAATACCAAGTATTGAAATTTTCTTTCCATAATTCTTATCTTCGAAAACTTTGTTTCCATATTCATCTTGTTTGTAAACAACTCTTATATTTTGTTTTTCAGCAAAACTTGTATGAGGATTGACAATTCCTGTTCCAAAAATCTGATAACTTTTTGCATTTCTCAAATTGTCATAAGAAAAATTCAAAAATTCATATGCAAAATCATAATCACTAATAGTTAGATTATAATTTCCACCTGCATTTACTTGAATATCTCTTTTTTCATAAGGATTGTTTCCCCATGATGGAAGAACTATTTTTAATTGATTCGTTCCTGACAAACCATCAATGGAATAGTATCCAGTTTCATCAGTTTTCCCATATACATCTCCAGCATAAATATACGCTCCACAAACAGGTGCTCCACTTGTCGTTTTTAGTGTACCTTGAATTGAATAAACATATTTTAGAGTTACACTTATTTGAGTTGATTTTTCAACCATATATTCATTTGGATTAAATCCATAAGAAACTTTACTAAATCTAATCAAATTATTACCATACAAACTTTCTAATACTACAACATTTTGAGAATAAACTTCACTAATTTTTCCGATGGTTATTGTAATATCACTAAAATCGGTAGCCCCCGTAAATGTAATAGTTACATTATAACTCAAATCAAAATTACAATTTGGAGTATAATTGAAAACATTGTTTTTTGTGATACTATTATATCCATCTTTGGAAACTGTCAAAGTCACCGTTTCGTCCAAACCATACAAAATATAATTTCCTTGATTATCAGTTGTAGTACTCACACCAGTACTAGTCAAAATATTTGCACCTGCAATAATTAAATCTCCACTTGTTACTTTACCGGAAATTATATAAGTTGCTTTGACTTCCAATACAGTTGGAGAAGATACTTCAAAATCTCCACTAAACTCATATCCTTGTTTTTCAAAACTCAATGTAATTTTTTGATTAAGCCCCTCTATAACAAAATAACCTAAAGCATTTGTTGTAGTGGTTACTTCTCCTGCATCTATCAATACTCCACTAAGAGGAGTTGTTCCCAACTTAACATATCCCGATACAGAGTACTTCGAACTAATATTCAAAGTTTGTGCACAAGATACAATTTGACTATCAAATTCAAAATTTTCTTTCTCAAAATTTAATTCCGAAATTCCTTGTATTCCACTTAAGATATAATAGCCATTCTCATCTGTAGTAGTTGTATTGCTTCCACAACTAACTACTACGCCTTCAAGTGGGATTTGTGAATTTGAGATTATCCCATCAACTGAATAAGTTCCATTAATTATAAGGATTTCGTCTATATACTCAACTACTTCATAATTTTGGAAATCATATCCACTTTTTTCTAATGTGATTACATCTCCTAATTGAATATTTTGTAATGTACACAATCCCAACTGGTCACTTGTAACAAAATAATTTTCAGTTGCAACATTAACATTTTCTACATTCACTTCTCCTGATTTTATATTTAAATTCAAATCAAAAGAAGCAATATAATTCAAATGTGCATATTCAAATACTTCAAATACTCCACTAAATTTGTAATTTTTATAAGCCAAATTTATATTGTTTTTTCCACTTAATCCATCAATAACAAATTCGCCTAATTCATTTGTATTTGTTGTTTTTTCACCAACATTTACTTCAACACCGGCAATTTTCTCAGTTCCAGAATTTACAACTCCAGATATTTGATATGTACACTCAAAATTTACATCTTCTCTCAAATCAAAACTGTCATCTACATCCAAACCATTATTTATAAATGTGTACCCCTGTTTTTCCAAAATTAACAAACTAGGTTTAGTAATTAAATTAAATTTATAAAAGCCATTTTCATCAGTATAAGTTGTTAATTCCCCAACTTTCACTAGTACATTTGAAACTGGCAAATCGCCACTCATTACCTTTCCACCAAAACTAAAACCTTTATCTGAAAAATCATAGTTACCACCACTTGTTACATCATAAATTTTTGGTTTCAAGGATAGAGTTGTTTCGCTGTCATAAAATAATACATACTTTCCATTTAAATTTGAAAAACAATAATTACCCATGTCGTCAGTATATGTAAATATTGTTTCCATAGTATCAGTATTAAGTAATAATATTTTTAAATTTTGAACATTACCTAAACTATCACAAACATTACCTTTAATTGAAAAAGTTGAATTGACAACTATATTACAACTACTACTCACAATTAATTCATCAATTTGATAATTTTCTTTTTCAAAAGTTATAATTTGATTTCCTCTAAGATTGACTATTTGAAAATTTCCTTGACTATCCGTTAAAACCGATTTTTCACCGCATTTTACCAACACACCCTCAACAGCCTTGTTTCCGCAAACAACTTGTCCAGCCACATTATAAGACATGTTAATATTTATAGTATTATTGTCAACACTAACTGTCATAATTTCTTCATTAAATCCATCTTTAGAAATTCTTAATTCAACTTCTCCATACAAATCATCAATTATAAAATTTCCATTTTCTGAAAAGAATGTTTCTTCTCCAAAAGATATTTGTGCATTATTTAACAAAATATCTCCCGAATACACTCTACCTTGAACACTATACAATTTATAAGGCATTATATTTAATACTTGATTTGATTGATTAATTGTATAATCGTCTTCAAATTTATAACCACTCTTTATTGCTTGAATTTTGACGGCTCCAAATAAATTATTTAAATTTACTTCGCCTTTTTCATTTGTATAATAATGATCATCATTTACTAAAATTTCTACATCTATTAAATCCAAATCATTATAACTAACTTTTATTTGAGTATCATAATATTTGTACAAATCAATACATAAATTTTCTCTATCTAGAATTTTGATACCTTCAGGTGTTTTGTATAAATCTGATTTAACTTCTATATCACTGCCTAGTTCTATATTTTCCAGCAAAAATTCACCCATATTATCACATAAAAATTCTTGGTCTTGAACAATAATTTTGATGTCATCGAAGTTATTTCCATAATCTAAATTTACTTTACCACGAATAGATGTTTTCCCAATTAAAACCAAATTGCTATGTTTGTCAACAGTAATATTTTCAAATTCAAAGAATTCCAAACTTGCAGATATCACATTTTTTCCATGAAGATTACTTAACACAAATTCTCCATTTTTAGTATCAATTGTTTTGTCATTTACTTTTATTACTGCATCATTTAGAATTGTTTCTCCACTTTTTACAACACCCTGTACATCGTAATATTTTTCGCAATCAAAAGTTATGTTGTCTAAATCTGTAAATATAAGAATTGATTCATTTTTTATATAAAATTCTTGTGAAGAAAGTTGCAATTGGGAACCTAATTCTACATTCTCAATTGTAAATGTCAAATCATTTTTCAGTGTAACTGGTTTTCCATTAATTGATAGTTCAAAGTCATTGTTTATAGCAGATATATCACAGTCTATGTTTATTTTTCCTTTTATTGTTGTTAACCCTGAAATAACCACATCATCTTCTTTGTCAATATTAAAAGACTGTGTAAAAAATTTGAATTGTGGATGACTTGCAGTAACCTTCACTTGACCAGACAAATGAGACAAGAAAAATTCTCCATATTCATTTGACTTTGTTCTAAATATTCCACTTTCGCTTTCGGCAGTAATATCAACATTTGGGATAATTACTCCATTATTTTGCACTACACCACTTTTATCAAAATATTGAAATCCACTGAAGTTGACATCACTAGATGTACCATTTACAAAAACAAGATCGTCGCTAAAATTATAACCGTCTTTACTTACTGAAACCTGAACAACTTTGTTTATACCGCTAAATTTATAATATCCCATTTCATCTGTAGTGCAAGTATTGAGACCACAATCAACAATAGCACCTTCCAAAGCTTTGCCATCTGCTGTAACATATCCACTAAAAGAAAATTCTTTTATAGTGTTTTTGCTAAAAAATATATTTTCAACAAAAGAACAACCACTTATAAAAGACGAAATGAAAAACAAACATATTAATTTCCACCAAAAAATTTTTTTCATTAGTTTTCTCCTAATAGATATCGCCGACATTAATTTACTATGTAAATTATACTAGCACAATCGCCAAATTGCAATCTAAATTTTTAGAACAAAAACTGAGAAGTAATTTCTACTATTTGTATATAAAATATTTAACTCTCACTTTTGTAGAATGTTTTTATTTTTGTAAATATAGTTGAAAAATTTTTTTGTTCATGATATCATATAAGCATGGAAGATTATAGACAAATTATAGCAAAAAATATTTGCGAACTAAGAAAAATCAATAAATTAACACAAGCAGAACTTGCCGAAAAATTGCATTATTCAGACAAAGCAATATCTAGATGGGAAAGAGGAGATACATTGCCTACTGTAGATGTTTTATGTCAATTGTGTGAACTTTTTGGAGTTGATTTAAGATATTTAATAAGCAAAGAACCCCCAAAAGAAAAAGAAAAATACTCCAACAAAACAGCAATAGGAAACAAATTGACAATTGGGTTATTAGCAGGCTCGTTAATTTGGTTAATCGCAACTTGCATATATGTTTACTCTGGCATTACTTCTAATATAAACCTTTGGATTATTTTTGTATGGGCAGTTCCTGCAGCAGCTCTTTTGGCAGACATTTTTAATGTAATTTGGGGCAAAAAAAAATACTCTATTATCACTAGGTCCATATTTGTTTGGACATTAATTACAACATTCTACATACAATTTTTGGAATACAATATATGGCTAATATTTTTAATTGGTATTCCTATGCAAGTTTGCATTATACTATGGGCTAAATTAAAATAAAAAAATGACGAAATATTTATTTTCGTCATTTTTGTTTTATCCCATAAACAAAGTTGGCTCTTGATCAAATATATTATTCTTTTTCTCACTTTCTTCATATTTTTTGATAATTTGAGATATTTCATCGTAAGTAACAAGTCGATAATATCTATTTGTAAGATCTTTTTGTTTACGAATCTCGTTTAAATTATCAATTGCAGTTACAAAATCTTTTTGTTGACTTTTATATAAATAATTTCTACCAATTCTGCCAACATCAATGTGCGAACTATACAAATGCATATCGCTACCACCGGTAAACAATATTTTATTTCTTGACCTAATTCTTTCACAAGATGATTTAATCAAATCATTTGTACTTTTGTCCGTAGAGGGACTTATCATTTCAAACCCATCAATATCATAATCTAACAAAGTTTCAATTACTAATTTTTTATGTTTAGTTCGTTCTAAATTAACAGAAGGATGTGCTAATACACATATTCCACCCGAAGCATGTGCTACCTGCATTAAATCATAAGCACTCACATTTAGCCTTTCTGCTCTTGGAATATCTTGAATATAATCATATGCATTGTGATAATTTTTTGCAAAATCATATCCTTTGATTTGAAAAAATTCAAGAACATCTTTTACACCCAAAGACGAAAACCCTGCAACTTCTTTTCTTTTATTAACAATATAATCTCTTACTTCGTTTTCATTTATAAATATGCCTTCTTTTCTAGCAATATTTATCAAAAGTCCAAAGTCTACAGAGATATCATTTCTGTGTTTTATATCAATCAACCTACTTAAAGGTGTTCCTTTTGTAAACAATGGAGAATATACAAGCATATGTATTTTAGTCGAATTACCTTTATAATTTTTGACATCATCAAGTCGGCATGTAATTTCGATACCTGGCACCAAATTAACCCCATCAAAATTGTGCTTAGCCAAATTTAAAGGTCTCTGATTTTTATTTAGATATTTTCTCGTTTCAACCATACTATTATGATCGGTAATTGCCATGTATTCTACTCCATTATTTTTTGCTCTATCCAAAATAAATGGTATATCATACATTGCATCTGCAGAACCAAATGAATGAGTATGAAAATCAACAAGAGAATTTTTTTTGTTATTTTTGTATTTGTTATATTTAATTAAATCTGATTTAGTTTTAGATTTGTATCTATTCCCCATAAACCCCACCTAATAATAGACACTTGTATTTTAGCATAACCAATATCAAAATTCAATACTCAAAATCAATTTAATTATTGTTTTTTGGTTTGAACAAATAGTCTAACAAAACTTTTTCTTCATAAGATAAGTTTGTATTTTTTATATCTTTTTTTAATACAAATACCAATTGACTATTTTCATGTTTCCAGTTTAATAAAATATCCAATAACAAAATTTTGTACTTGTAATCAGTTGGTGTTTCCCAAATATATATCTTCATAGAATCTATCGACTTCATTAAAATACTTTCTGAAAAACTTTTGAGATCATTTATAAAATTCTCGTCTTCTTCAGTTAGTTCAAAATCACAAATTTGATCTTCAAAGTTGATAATTTCATAAAATATATTATCACTTGCTTGAAGATAACATAGAGAATAATTCAACAAATCTTTTTGATTCAAATAATATTCCCCTGCTAGCAAATAATCAATGATATTGTTCAAGCGATAATGATTAAGTTTGATTAACAATTTGTTTTCTAAAATATTTTTGAAGGCATCACTTTTTACTATTTCTTTGTTATTACACACTGAAACATCTTTGCTAGAATAATTACAATTAGGACATCTTTCAATATTGAAATGCCACATACAGTAATAAATTTGCGCACCTTTATTCTGAAACACGCTTTTATCTAACAAATCTTTGTTTGTATCAATATCAATACTCTGTCCACACACTTTGCATATTTTTTTTGTTGTCATGACAAATTACACCCATAATTAACTTTTTATTTTAATAACATATACAAATAGTATTTGACAAATATATGCTTGTTTTTGACATAAACATATACAAAATTGTAAATATATATTTTGACATTTATTTATAATTTCATTGTTTATGAAAATAATTATATATATTTGTTGCAAGCAAATTACCTATTCCTTTTGTACTTGACAATTCTTCAATAGAAGCATTTTTTATAGCATCAATTGATTTGAATTTTTCGAACAATATATCAATTTTTTTGTTTCCAATTAAATGAATTTGCTTTAATTCTGAGATAAGAATATTTTTTCGGCGCAAGTTTTTCTGAAATGTTATTGCAAATCTATGACTTTCATCTCTAACATTTTGCAAAAGTTTTAATGCATAATTATCTTTACTTAAAATTATTTTGCTACCATCTATTCTATATATTTCCTCTTGTTTTTTTGCTAAAGATATAATATCAACATTTATCTTTTTTTCTTCCAGCGCTTGTTTTGCAAAAGTTAATTGTATAAAGCCACCATCAATCAAAATCAAGTCTGGCTTGCAAGAAAAACTAATATCTTTAGCTTTCTCATATTCATTGAATCTTCTAACAATTACATCATGCATATTTCTAAAATCGTTTTGACCATCTGTAGTAATTTTGAATTTTCGGTACATATTTTTCTGTGGCTCACCATTTACAAAAACAACCATACTCGCAACTGTATTTGTTCCACCAAGATTACTTATATCATAACCTTCTATTCTTTTTGGTAGAACATTTAGACCTAATATTTTTTGCAAGTTTTTTACAGCACCAATTGTTTTCAATTCATAAACTTTGTTTTTCTCTATAGATTTATTCAAATATTCACTTGCATTATCATTTACCATCTTGAGCAATCTACTATAAATTCCCCTACTACCTGCAAGTACATTTATTTTCTTTTTTGAAAAATCATTGAGCCAAGTTTTTATTTCTTCACTAGCGATATTTATCACAATATTTTTTGGTACGATTTTTGTAGACATATAATACTGAGTCACAAAATTAATTAAAATATCTGAACTATTAATACTTGCATCAATAACAGTATAATTGTTTAATCCAATCATTTTTGTTCCTCTGATATTTGCTACACTCACAACTGCATTAGTTCCATTTTCTGCAAACCCAAAAATATCTACGTCCATATTTTTGTTCAATCCTGTTACATTTTGTGCGTCAATATTCTCTATAGATTTTATATATTCACGCATATCAATCGCTTTTTCAAACATTTCCATTTCTGCATAAGCCTGCATTTTTTTCATCAAAATGTTTTTTGCTTCGGTCAAATCTCCTTTAAGAAAATTAATAACTTTGTCAACTTCTTCTCTATATTCTTGTTTTGTACATTTTCCAGTGCAAGGAGCCAAACATTGATGAATATGATAATTCAAACATTCTCTATTAACTTTTCTTTTCAGATTTAGATTACAATCTCTTAATTTAAATGTATTATTTATAATTTTATATAAAACATTAGCATTAATTTTGTTAAAATAAGGTCCAAAATATAATGCATTATCATTTTTTACTTTTCTTGTGACAATTACGGTAGGATATTCTGATTTGTAGTCAATTTTAATATATGGAAAGGCTTTTCCGTCCTTTAATAAAATATTATAAAAAGGCTGATGCTTATGAATCAAATTACTTTCTAAGTTCAGCGCTTCTAACTCACTTAAGGTAATTATATATTCAAAATCATATACATTATCAACCATAGTTTGTACTTTTGGTAATTTAATTGTATTTAAAAAATATGATGATACTCTGTTTTTTAAGTTTTTTGCCTTGCCAATATATATAATATTTCCATAAACATCTAGCATTTTGTATACACCAGGCAATTGGGGCAAAGCATGTACTTTTTCTTTTATTCTTTTTAAAACTTGCTCTTGCATATATCTCCTATTTTTACCAGTCTTGTTTGTTTAGAGTTTTATCTTTTACATCATCATAAAATTCAAAATATTTTTCTTTGAAAGTTTTATTTTTTGTACCACTTAATTCTTCCAATTCTTCAATTGTAAAATCAGAAATTGAAAATTCTTCTAAACTTTCAGCCAATTTCATAAGTTCTCTTTCGTTCATATTATTTACCTTTACTATTTTAGTTTATCACAAAAATTTTTTTATATCAATCGACTTCAAAAAAATAAAAATCGCGATTAGTCACGATTTTTAAGGTTTACATTATTTATTCAAATTATTTTCAGAAACTTTTTGTACATCTTTATTTTTTGACTGTACATAATTATTTTGTTCACTTAAACTTTTTGACTCTTTATGGTTTTCATTCAAATTATTGTTTGCCTCATTAATTTTTGACTTTTTGCTTGAAATTACAAACTTGATAACTCCTACTGTTAACATAATTACAATTAGTACCAAAACGATAACAAACAAAATGGTTGTAAATTCAGGAAAAACCGAACAAACAAATACTATAATAAGTCCTGCTACTATATTTCCCAGAACAACCGACACTACATTTTGCCAAAATTTTAGTCCAATTGCAACTCCAACACAAGTACCAGTCCACACTCCTGTTAATGGCAGAGGCACAGCAACAAAAGCAAATAGAAGTATACATTTTATCCATGTTTTTTTGGTTTTTGATTTTTCATCACTAATTTTGCTATTTATATTTGCAGAATGAGTTTTGACTTTTTGATCAATTACATATCCTAACTTTTTGAATAATTTTGTTTTTTTCAACCAATTAATAATTGGTGTAAAAATCAAGGCAAGAATAGGCACTACTAAACAACTACCCAACAAAGCATACAAAAAAGCCTGAGTACCATTTAAAGCATAATTTCCCCAAAAATCAGTACTCATACCAACCGGTATACCACCCTTTAACTCAATAAGTGGAAACATACTGATAATAACAGTTGCAATGGCAGAATGTGTACCAAATATACTAGCAAATATTCCACCTAAAAACTCAAACATAATAACTCCTTAAAAAATTCTAAGAACTCTA
>CALWJZ010000019.1 GCA_944381145.1 uncultured Clostridia bacterium | reverse complement strand
ATCACCTATATTTTAATACATTAAATATATCACAAAAATAAAGTTTAGTTCAACAATTTTCGTTATTTTTCAAAAAAATGTTTTTATACACATAATATATACATTTTTATGTGCATATCTAAAAAAATTCTGATAAATCTTTTTCATTAGAAAGCAAAAAATTTTAAATTTTCAAATATTATATTTTGAATATAATATAATATATGTTAAAATATAAATGAAAAATTGTTCTAATGAAAAATGGAGAATTAATTAATGAGAATTTTACATACATCTGATTGGCATATCGGAGCAAAAACAGACGACCTAGACAGATTTAATGAACAAAAAGAAGCATTGAAACAAGTCATCGAAATCGCCAACAACTATCAGGTTGATATGGTTTTAATTGCTGGAGATATTTATGAAAATTTAGTTCCCAGTGCAGAAGACGAAGAATTATTTTATAAAACAGTAGTTGAATTATCTAGAAATGGAGACTGTGCTGTAGTTGCAATCGCTGGCAATCATGATGACCCAAAGAGACTTAGTAATGCAAATGTTTTTGCTGACAAATTTGGAATATATTTGGTCGGATATATAGATGAAATAAGCATTGATAAATCAAGAAAAGATACCAATATTTATGCTACAAATTGTGGTAAGGGATTTATAGAATTTCATACACAAAAAGGCGAAGATGTTGTACTTGCATTACTTCCATATCCATCTTTTTATAGATATAAAACTATAAAAAAGCAAGGAGAAAATATTCAAGATAAAATTTTGGAATGGTTAAATGATGGTACATCTCACTTTAGAGATAATACAATAAATATAACAATGGCACACGTTATGAGTTATGGTGTAGATTTAGACCCAGAAGAATTTTTGAGTTACACAATGCTAACAACCACTCTAGATTATGTTGATCAAAAGGCTTTTCATAACAAAGCACATTATACTGCTTTGGGACATATACATCAGGCAGTTACTGTAAATAAAGATAGAAATATTTTTTATTCAGGGTCCCTTATTAACCAATTTTTTAGTGCTAGAAATGACGAACCAACAAATGTCATTATTGTAGATTTAGACAAAAATGGTGTTCAAAATTTAGTAAGAATACCATTAAATGTAAAACTATTGAAAAAGTTTAATGTAAACTCGGTAATGGAAGCACACAAGGTTTTAAAAAATAATCCAGACGATTTGATAAAAATCATTATAGAAAATGTAGACAATACTGATAATGAAGTCGATAACAGCGAATATACACCTTATATTACAATATCAGATGTAAAAAATTTACGTAAAGAACACAAAAATTTAGTAACTTTGTCTGTAATTACAAATCAAGCAAAATCTTCTACAAATGTTGCAAGCAAAAAAGATTTAACAAATGGAGAAATTTTTGACAACTTTGTCAAATCAAAAACAGGATCACCACCCGATCCAAAAGTTAAAGAACTTTTCTTAAGTTTAATGTCGGAGGGATTGTATGAAGCCGATTAATTTGAAAATAAAAGGAATAAATAGTTATGTCTCCGAACAAGAAATTGATTTTAACAAACTTGCAGAAAACAAAATTTTTGGAATTTTTGGAGAAACTGGCAGTGGAAAAACAACTATATTAGATAGTATTATATTGGCACTTTACGGAGTTTCTGATAGAGATAATCTTCAGAACATTATTAATGTAAATACGAAAGATGCCTATATTGAATTTACTTTTGAAATGGAAGATAGTTCTGGAAAAATAAATAAATATTTCGTAAGAAGAGATTTCAAACTAAGACCTAGTGGTTTAAAAACTGAAGCCATATTAAACAATTTATCAAAAAACAAAACAATTGCTGAAATGCCCGATAATGTTAATAATGAAATATTAAATATTATTGGTATAGGCAAAAAAGAATTTACAAAATGTATTGCTTTACCACAAGGCGAATTCGATAGATTTTTGTCAGATACCCCGTCTATTCGTAAAAAAACTCTTGAAAAATTATTTGACCTTGAACAGTTTGGAATTTATTTATCTGAAAAATTAAAAAAGCGAAAATCAGAAATATTGCTAAATAAAAATACCTTAGAAGAAAAAATTGGATTGTACCAAGGTATCAATAAAGAAACAATTGACAAAACGGAAGAAATTTTGAAACAGAGCGATAAGCAAGAAAAAACATTATCAATTCAAATTGCTCGTGACAAAAAATTATCAGAAAAAATAAAAAGTGAACTAGCTGTCAAACAAGAACTTCTTGACTTGGAAGTCAACTTAAATATAAAGCAAAGTGAACTACCTGAAATTAATTTTATAAAAAAACAGATTGAGTACACAGAAAAGTATGGCGATTTTACAATTTTAACAGGCAAATATAATAATTGTATTGAAGAACTTGAACATTTGAATTCTGTTTTAAGCGACAACAAAAAAGTAATTAGTGATTTTGATGAACAATTTAAAAAATTAAAAATTCTTCAAGAGAATAATCAAATAAAACTTAACGATATTTCAAAACAATTAAATGCAATTGAAGTACAAAAAGAGAAAAAAAGTTTACACGACAAGAAGATAGATTTGCTAAAATCACAAAAAGAAGAAATAACGAAAAAATTAGTAGATATTTCACAAAAAATTGTTTTGGTCAATGCAGATATAAAGACGTTTAAATCAAATATATTAGATTTCCAATCTACATACAAAAAACTTGAAAATTTAATATTTGATAATATGGAAATAATAGACAAATTAAATAATTGTCAAACGTTCAAAACCAAACAAGATTTTGCTCTTTTCTTGACAATTACTCGAAGCAAAATTAATCCTGATTCATTATCCGAAGTCGAAAACTTCAATATTTATGATGAAGTTACTTCAGCCATTCATGATATGGAAAATTATGAGATTGGTGTTCGTAAAGAAATAGGCGAAATTCTCAAAGATTTACACGACTATGATGTTGATCTTGATAATTTAGATGAATTAAAAGAAGAATTAGTTCAACAGAATGAAAAATTAAATAAACAATGTGATCAAATTGAAGATTCACTTGTAAACATAAAAGAAAAATTAGCATCTTCAAAATCTATAATTGAAAGTCTTGAAACACAATCTGATGATTACAATAAACAATTAGAAAAGATTAAAGAACAAATTTCACTTGAACAAGAATCGGAAATTAAAATTTCAGAAAGTGATTATGAATATTTGACTCGATCTTTAGAATCCTACAAAAAAGAAAATGAATCTATAGAAAACTCAATTGAAAAATTAAATGCTCAAAAACAAAAAGCAATTATTGATATTGAAGTTGCTACAACTAATATCGAAAATTACAAAGATAAATTATCACAATTAAACCAAGAATTGAAACCATACAACAAAACTACTTTTAAAGAAAAAGTTGATCAAAGTTTACTACTAAATTATGATGAAGTTCCTGACCTTAAGGCTAAAGTAGAAAAATTTACTAATGAACTAAATATACTTGAAGCCAATACTAATCAACTTAGAGAAAAAACAAAAGATTATATCTATACCAAAGATGATCTAAATAACCTTTTAGATTCTATTGCTAATAATGAAGAAAAACTAACCGAACTAAAAGTATTTATAAATGTTAATAAAATTACTATGGATATTCAAAAACAAAATTTAAATACCGTTCTTGAACTTCAAAAAGATTTAGATGAAGTTAATAGTCAATTCAGTGCAATAGAGCAATTGGAATCTCTACTTTCTAATGGTGCACTAATAGATTTTGTTGCAGAAGAATATATGGGTCTAATTACAGATTTTGCAAATCATTATGTTTACAAAATAAGCAAAGGAAAATATCTTTTGAATTATGATGGAGATTTCAATGTAATAGACAATTTCAATGGTGGAATCAAAAGATCGGTAAAAACTTTGAGTGGAGGCGAAAGATTTATAGTATCCCTTAGCCTTGCACTTGGCATTTCACAAAGTATTGCAGTAAACAATAATAAGAACTTTAATTTCTTCTTTATTGATGAGGGATTTGGTAATTTAAGTGAAAACTATATTGAAAAAGTATTACAAAGTTTTGATGCTTTAATTAGACTAAATTTCACTGTTGGGTTTATAACACACGTAGAAAAAATGCAATATTATCTTAATAATCGAATTATTGTTACAAAAGATAATACTGACGATGGATCAAAAATTGAACAGTTTTATTAAAACCACATACACCTGTATGTGGTTTTTATTGACATTATTAATTTAAATTTTGGAAATAACTATATATTTTCTGACAGTAAATATTAAATAACATTAAATACTCTTACACAAACAACTGTCATATCATCATTTGCAATATTATCACTTAAACTAAGTGCTTTGTTTAATATCTCCTTACTCAAAGTTAATGGATTTATTATATCCAAATAAGATATATATTGCGCTAAATCTACTTTGTTTTCAAAACTATCTGTGACCCCATCAGATACAAAAACAAGCATATCAAATGGTTGAATTAATTTTTTTGTAATATGTGGTTTGATATCTTCCAAAACTCCTATAGGCAATCCACTACTATCTATTATTTCGCATTCTCCTTTATCTCGTTTTAAATATCCTGTTGTAGCACCAAGTTTTATAAAATCATATGTGTTTTTGTTTCCATCAATTATACACAAATCAATAGTAGAAAAGTTTTCTTCCTCTGTCAAACTTAAAAGTTTGTTAACAGAATTTAAAATAGTATCATTATCAAAGCCTGCTTTATAAAAATTTTCTATCAATGAAATTGTAAGTTTGCTAGTCTCATGAGCACGAGTACCACTACCCATTCCATCACAAATCGACACCATAAATTTACCATCATCAATTTTTATTAGAGATCTACTATCTCCACTTACAACTTTGCCTGTTTTATTTACAGAACTAGAACCAAATGCAACATCATAATTTGGACTTGTAACCATATTGACCAAACTTGCTCCAGGAATTTCTGAATGTTCTATAGACTTTATAATCAATTTTGAATTTAAAATTTTGCTTGTAATTTTTTCTATTATTTTTTCATTAATAGTGTCAGTCTTTATAATTAAATTTACATATTTTGATTGAATATCCTTTTCGTAAACAGCACATTCAAGACAGATTATATTTTTGTAACTTAGTTCTTCCTTTATTCTATTTTCAAACTTTGAATCAAATGAAATATTTACATCGACTTCTTTTGATAAACTTTTCAGTAATTTACTTACCCCATTTAATTGATTTGCAATCAGAAGCCTACTCGAATCTAGATTACTTATTACTCCAGTATATTCTTTATAACTACCCACGAGTCCATTTATTGTATTCAGCATTTGATTGATTTTGATGCAGTTGCTTGATAAATGCTGTGGCAAATCAATAAGCAAAACTTTGCCTTTTTCATAAGCAATAGAAAGAAGAGTATCAATTGAATTTTCAATAAAATTTCTGCTACCCCTATAACAAATATCTTTATTCTCGCACTTTTCACACACGGAAGATACGAGTTCTTCTTTTAGCATTATTTTTGCTTTATCATCGGGCAACACACCTTTTACCATATCCCTATAAACTTTGTCCATTTCAGAAAAAACAAGACTTAATTCATCAACTCTTTTGCATATTTGTTTTTTTGATCTATTAATAATATTTTTTGTAAGAACACTATGTTTTATTTCAAAAATACTTGAACAACTTTGTAAAATTTTCAATGGGATAAAAGCAAATATCATTCCTCCAATAGAAATACTTATAACCTCTCCATATGTAATTCCATAATTAAAAAACAAAGAAAAAATAATGTAAGTTAAAACTAAGGCTATTATACTCAAATATTTAAAGTTACACTTAAATCCTACTGAAACTATAGCCAAAACAACTGTTAACGATATAAATGCCGGGTTTAGTGATGTAATTGAAATAGCAATTCCAATTAAAGCTGAGACAAATAAAGTCAATCCTCCTGTTGTGATGTATGTACTAACAAGAATAATTAAACTAGTAAAAATAAGTCCTAGATTTATGATTGAAATTTTTGTAGAAGACAAGCCAACCATAAATATTATTAATATTACACTTCCACAAATTTTTTCATCTAAATTAAGTTTTACTAACATACCACGGTTTAAAGTGGCATCAAAAAAACACATACTTGAATATAAAAATAGAAGACCTAAAGTAATTGATATAAAAAGTGCAAGATTCTCCTTTGTTGTACCTAAATTAGTTATAAGAAAAACTATTTGTGCAACTAAAGCAAAAACAAAAGTAAACCATTTATTTAATTTAAGTTTATTTATTTTTCGTAAATATTCAATAACGCACAATATTATTACTACATTCAAAGCTTCAAAAATACTGTCTATTGATAGCCCTGCTAAGGTATATGCCAAAAAATAAATTATCGACAATAAAAAACCATTGAATTTTAAATAAATCAATGCAAAAACAATACCAATACCAAAAGGCATAAGTCCATTATAATATATATTTGTATTACTTACACCAAAACATATTACAAATAAAATTATGTAAATTAGTAAATTTATTTTTAGTTTGTTTTCTTTTAGTTCAATTTTAGATATCATTATTCCTTCTTAATTAAAAAAGTGGCATACAATATAATATTTTGTACTCCACTTAAATTTTACATTTATCTTGTAATATTATCTAATTGATTTTATAAAATTATTATTTAACTTTTGTTTAATAATGACTTATTTTGTATTATTTTCTTCATATGAACATAGAACTAATTTGTGTAGCGCTCTAGTCTCTGCAACATATAGCAATCTCAAATCTAATAAATTTTGATTGAATGAACTATAATCATATATTATAACCATATCAAATTCAAGCCCTTTTGCTGTTTGAACAGTAAGTAAAATTTTTGATTTATTATCATAACTAATATTTTCTTCATCAATTACAGTTAAATTTAAATTTTTTAGATTTTCACTAGCTTGCTTTAGTTGAGTTTCATCTTTACATATTATTGCTATATTATTGTATTCGTTAGAATAACTATTGATAATGTTTTGAATTTGCTCACAATTATTGTTTGAATAGTATTCAACTTTCCCTGCACTTCTAATTACATTATTTGCTGGTGGATTGCCTAATTTTTGCAAAACTTTGTTAGCTTCAGACATTATTTCTATAGAGGTACGATACGACTTGTTTAAATACATTATTTCTGAATTTCCTATAATTTTTTGTACTTGTTCCCAATTTTCAATTGATTCATAAGAATAAATACCTTGTGATATATCGCCAAAAATAGCAAATACAGCCTTAGGAAATATTCTTTTCAAAGAAATATACATCAGTTCACTTAGGTCCTGAGCTTCATCTATAAAAACATATTTTATACTATTATAATAAGGCAATTCATCTAATTTTGAAATAATATATAATATTGAAGCCAAATCATCAAAAGCAACTTTTTTTTCTTTAAAATTTTTCAAAGTATATTTTTTTAAAATAGACATTTCTTCAAAATCAATATACTGGTCGATATGATTAATAAAATCAATATATACTTTAATTGGATTATTTTGAATTTTAAAAAGTTTTTTTATATATCCATAATTACTAGAAGAAATTATCTTTTTAGCAGAAAACTTTTTTTGAAGATCTACATTTGAATTGTTTATATTATTTGTTGCTAAATTTTTTATATTATCTTCATAATACAAAGCCAATCCCAATTTTTTGCTACCATGAAGCAATAATTGTTGTATCGTTTCTTCTCTCCCATTAAAATATTTAAATACAGTTTCTTTATCAAGTACTTCTATTCCGTTTATTATAAGAGGTTTTTTAAAAATTTTTTGTTTTAAATCAAAAAAATAATTATCAAGTGCTGTTTTAAAAATAGATTTATTTTTAAATGACAAATAATTATAAGATATATTATTTTTTACCAAATAGTTAAATTGTTCATGCTTACTCAGTATTTTGTATTCATATCCTATTAAATTTTGAATAACTTTAATCAAAGAATAACTATTAGACTTATCAGCGTCTAAATCAATTAAGATATTCGAAATGTAGCTCATGAATATTTCATTTGGAGAAATAATTAGAAACTCTTGAGGCCTAATGGATTTTTTATAATTGTACATTAAATATGACAATCTATGTAGAGCAACTGTAGTTTTTCCTGAACCAGCAACTCCTTGTACAATACAATTTTGATAAAGAGGTAATCTTATTATTTTGTTTTGTTCTTCTTGTATTGTTGCAACAATACTTTTTAATCTATTATCTGCACCCTGCGCCAAAAAAGGTTTCAAAAATTCGTCTGAACTCACAGCATCTTCAAAATCATATATGGACTTCACTTCATTATCCTTTATATTAATTTGACGCTTTAGACTTAAATTTACATTGAACTTTTTGCCGTGTGCTGTATATTGCGTATCTCCAATTCTTCCATTATAATACAAATCTGAAATAGGAGCTCTCCAATCTACAATTTTGTTATCATCTGTGCTACCAATATCCCCAATACTTAATCTTCCAATATATCCATTAAATTCAACATCATCATCTTTATCCTTGAATATAAGCTTTGCAAAATATGGCTCATGACAGTGCCGTTTCAAAATTTCTATTTTTTCATCAATGTCATCTATTAATTGTTCCCTTTCTACATTAAAGCCGTTATCTGTTTCAATTGGCATGTCAAGTGCTTTTAATCTGTCTTTTTTTAATTCGTCATAATATTTGTTTACCATATCTTGCAGAATATTATATTTTTTCTTCTCATATTCTAAATTCATAAAACCTCCTATAGTTTATTTCGCATACACAAACAAAAAAGCTGATACTTAGATAAACTAAATACCAGCCTTTTTCAACTTATATTTGTCAATTTTTGCAAAACAGCAAAACGTATTAAATTCAATTAATAAATTCGCCAATATATATCTCCTTATGCGAAATAACGAAATAAGTATACCATATCAAAACAACAAAATCAACTAAAATTAATATTTTATTGATAAAATTTTGTACTTTTGAATACCTGCTGGAGTCTGAACTTCTACTACGTCACCCTTTGATTTTCCAATCAGTGCTTTTCCCAACGGACTTTCATTGCTAATTTTTCCACTCATTGGATCACTCTCTATGCTACCCATAATTTTCAAAATCATATTTTCATCGAAATTCATATCATAGACTTCAAGTGTTGCACCAACACCCACTTTTGAAGTATCATTATTTGCTTTTGAAATTATTTGAGCATTACGCAAAGTCTCTTCTATTTGCACAATTTCTTGTTCTAAAATAGCCTCTTCTTCTCTTGCTGCATCATATTCGCTATTCTCACTTATATCACCAAAAGACCTTGCAAACTTTATTTTGTTTGCTACATCTACTCTTCCTTCACTTTTCAAAAATGCTAATTTATCTTTTAATTCATTATATGCTTCTTTTGTCAAATAAACTTCTGCCATTTTCTCACTCCTTAAATTTAAAAAATTAAAACCCGCAAAGCTGACCTTTACAGATTTTTCAAAAAACTCGTTTTTATTAATTAATTTAGTAGATTATAATTAACATTCTAATTTATACAATAATCAAAATTAATTGTCAAGAGATTTTTGTAAATTACTTGATTATTGTATGCAATCTTTCTTGTTTTATGACATCATAAAAAAAATTTTTTTATTCTATAAAATATATGTTTTTATCTGCAAAATTTTCAAAAATTTTAATTATATTTAGTCATATTGTATGCAAAATAATACAAATGTGTTACAATAAATTAATAAATTAAAAGGGTTTAAGACATGGTGAAAATTTTTGCTAAAATAATATCGCATGAAAAAGTCAAAAAAACATTCAAATACGAAAATAATGAAGACTTTGAGATAGACCATTTTTTCGAGTATATAAATCAAATTTGTGAACATTTTGATAGTCCTACTCCAATAATTTTAGCAAAACATATAAGAGATTTTATTATTTTTAGCACAACTACTTTCAAATCAGACGATTTTATTGAAAAAGTATATTTTGACAAGTTGGTTATTGAAACATACAAAGGAATATAAAAAGTCAAGTTAATTTTCGATACTTGACTTTTTTTCTATTCGCAATAGAACTATCTTTAATTTTGGAATATTATACCTTAGAATGAAAATAGGCAATGTACTTAAAAATAAATTTACAATTGCTACAGGTAAACTTATTACTAGTACGTATTTAATAGGAATACAAATAATTATTAAAAATCCAAAAATTATATTTGCAATGTGAATAATTATACCTTTGTTACTTTCTATTAAGAATTGATAAATATAGTTTGCATCATTTTGATCTTTGATTTTGTTTTTCCTAAATCCACCAAGTGCTCCTAATTCAATAACTTTATCCTTCCATTTTCTAATATTTAATCGTTCATAAAATTTTTGTTCTTTCTTACTTACACAAAAAAATTTTTTATTAGGATCGAAATATTTATTAGACAAAGCATGAATAATACCAGCAAAAATCAAATCGATTATGATTTCAATAACAACTGCTAAAATAACCATTCCTATTACTAGCCAAGGAGAATTATTGAAATTTTCTAATCCAAATATAATATTAAAAGTACTTATTAATACCATAGATATTAAGATAATTAAAATATAAAGTAGCATAAATTAAAAAAACCTTTTTCTTTTGAAATAATTGATATTAATTATTATATGTTAATGGTATATTATAAAATTCTTCATACTTGTCTTTGCATAGTCTATAATTTTCATTTTTTAGAAACTCTATATTGTCTTTTTTGCTTAAAGATTTGTCTGGATATATTACAGGCATTATATTTACAGTGTATTTTTGTACAAAAAAGCCGTCTTTGTCAATTACATCACTATCTTCCATTGTAATAAATATAGGCACAATTGGCACGTTATTAATTACAGCAAGATTATATGCTCCATTTTTGCAAGGTCTTGGTTTTTTGTAATTCCACCACATTCCTTGTTCTGGATATATTAATATTTTTTCTCCTCTTTTTAGCAAAACACTTACTGCCTTCATAAAATTTTTCATTGTTTCCATATTTGAACTAAGTGGCAAGGTATTACAATGCCTAAAGAAAAACCCTATGGGATTAGGAAAGTTTGTAAAATTACCTTCCCTAATTACTTTATAAAGTTTTTTACCTTTTAAATATGGTTGAATTGCTTTGTATACAGCATAATTATCACAAGCATTGAAGTGATTACAAGTAATTATTGCACCACCGTTGACTCTTTCGAAATTTTCAATACCTACAACATCTTTTATTATCATTTGTTTAGATTTTATCATTTTTTCGAAAAATCTTTTCCCCATAATATTTGCAAAAAAAGTTGCAATTTTAGATTTTAATTTTTTGTTTAAATAATCAACTTTATTAGGTTTTAGTTCTATAGTTTCAGGATCATCTTCAACATCTACATCAAACATTTTTTTCTTTTCTAGTTCATTAATTTTTTCTAAAATTTGCAATCTTTCTTTTGATTTTTCCACATTATACCTCTACTTTGTTATCCAAAACATTATAATCTAAATCAATTTCTCCACCAAATAATTTCTCTAATAAATTTTCTTTTTCAAATAATACTTTGTAGAAATTTTTATTTGAATTTATAATTTTTAATGCATGTTCAACAATTTGAATATTAGCCTGTTCTTTTTGTTTTCTTTTTACTTCATCGAAATTATTTTTTGCATCTAAGATTTTATTATATAGTTTGCATTTTTTTGCATAAAACCAAAAATGTTCACCATTCAAAACATCTTCATATTGCCAAGGTTTTTTGTATAGAGCATAGTGACAAATATTCAAATCACCTTCCAACTGATTAGGAAGCGATGCTTTGTTCCAACCATTTGGAAGATACTTAACCTTATCTTTACACAATACATTCAAATATGCCTGATCAGGATCGCATACATCAAAATTATAAGTATTCATAAGATAAACAAACTGTTGTTCAATTTTGTGTTGTCGGAACTTTTTTAAATTCATAACAAGAATACCTGCATTGAAATATTTTTCTGGCTCTATACCAACACCAAATTTTGCATATTTTTTAAAATCTTCACTGCTGTTGATGACTTGTTCTTGAATAGCACCAACTAGATTATTGCCCAAAAAAACATTATACAATTTGGATATATCACCTAATACTACAATATCACAGTCCAAATATAAAACTTTGTCATACTGAGGAAACAAACTTTCTATAAATAATCTATAATACGTAACCAAACTAAAATGATAAACATTTTTTAGTCTACTTTTTATCGGTTCAATATTCGAGGATATATCATCAAATATAATATTAAAATTTTCGTTTTGTAGGCTACTTATAATAGACATGTTGTCTTTGTTCAAACCTGTATTCAAAATATGAATAATATAATTATATTTTTTTGATGCATTTTCTATCAAAGATCTCAATGCTACTTCTAGAAAAGGAATATAATTATCATCAGTGGCAAAAAATATAGGAATACTTTTTTTTGTTTTGTTAAAAAGATTAATGCTTTTAAAAATTTTATTATTTTTAGTTTCCATTATACAATCTCCTATCTTACATTTATTTTAACGATAAAGAATCAAATGATTTCAATAGTAATATATTAAATATTTTATTTTTTTACAAGACATTTTGAAAAAAAAATTCTCAACTTGAAAAAGCCGTGTGGGAATTTAATTTTTCAATTCCCGTTTATAGGGAAATTATGAAAAAATACCTACAATTCCTTATTCTTTTGTGTATACAAATAGAAAAAAATAATAAATGCATAAAACAATTTATATTACACAAATTAAAATATCAAAAATATAAATAAGGAGAAAATATATGTTATCATTTATTTCATTTTTACTTGTAATTATTGGATCGCTAAATTGGTTTTGTATAGGAATTTTACAATATGATTTTGTAGCAGGACTTTTTGGATCTCAGGCTAATATTTTTAGCAGAATAGTTTATACTTTGGTAGGAATTGCAAGTATTATTTTAACAGTAAGTCTTATCAAAAACAAAGGTAAATTTGTTGTATCTTTCAAAAAAGCAAACAAAGAATATGACGAATATATGGAAGAAAAAAAAGATGAACAAAAGAAAAAAGTTTTAGCTTCAACAGAAAGTGCTCATGATAATCATATCGATAATTATAAATCAAATAATCATGGTTGCAATTGCAACAAAGATCATAATAGTGATAATGACAATTAAAAAAAATACTCAAATTATTTGAGTATTTTTGTTTTATAATATTTTTTCTCATGTAAATATTTTAAATATGATGCTTAATTAGCAAAATTATAATTTTAATTTAAGCATTTATAGTTTATAAATTACACATTAAGATATATATTCATAATATATTTTGTTTGCATAAAACATATAATTCATTATATAATATTGTATATTGTTACTTATATGAATTTATAAAAAATCATATTCAAAATAGGATAAAATATGACAGACATAAAACAAATAATCGCAAAAAATATAATAAATCTAAGAAAAAAAAATAATTTAACTCAAAATGAACTTGCAATCAAACTTAATTATTCTGATAATGCAGTATCTCGTTGGGAACGAGCAGAAGTCACACCTTCTATCGAAACTCTAGAACAAATTAGTCAAATATTTAATGTGCCATTAAAATCATTATTAGAAGATAATGCAATACAAATTTCAACTGAGCAAGACAAAAAACAATTAATAAATAAATTAGCTGTAACACTTATATTTGTATCCCTTGTTTGGTTTATTGCTACAATTAGTTATGTATATATAAAAATTATCTTTCAATTAAATATTTGGCAAATTTTTATATGGGCAGTACCTGCTTCATGTTTGGTTATGTATCCATTTAATGAATATTGGGGCAAATACATATATAAATTTGTAATATTATCAGTATTGCAGTGGTCTTTACTAGCCTGTTTTTATTTGCAATTTTTGGAATACAATCTATGGTTGGTATTTATCATTGGTATTCCTTTGCAGGTAGCTCTTTGCATTTGGGCATTTATCAAACCAAAGAATTCAAATAAATAAAAAATAGTTTGTTTTGCAAACTATTTTTTATTTTCTAAACCATTTTTTACTAACTAATGGCACTATTATTAAAAATAAAGTAAGTGTAAACAACAAAATTAATATTAACATAAGCCCATCTGAAATTACAGTATTTAATGAAGTTCTTATAACTGTAGTAACCTCTTTACTTTCCACACCATCAATTATTACTTTTGCCGTTATATTATAATTTCCACCTTTGTCACATAAGATTTCATTTCCCTTTTGCCAATCGCTTTGATTATTAACTTTATAATATATTTCGCCACCTTCCTCGCATTCAAGCATAACTTTGACTTTGCCAGTCACCTTTTGTTCAAAAGTATCGTAAATTTTACCTTTGTATTCATACTTAAAAACACAAGTTTTTGGTATTACTTGAAAATAATAATTTTTGAAATAATCTTTTTCTGGATCATTTTTTATATAAAGTGGCGAATCATTTATCTGATATTCAAAATAATATTTACCTACTCCCAATTCAATTTCCACATAATTTTCTGTTATATCATTAGAATTTATAGTATCAACCAAAACATCTTCTAATTCGTTTACTTTAAAGATTTTTATTGCCACATTTTCCATATTTATTTGATATATTTTTAGTTTATTCGACGTATCTATTTGAACAATATTTTCATCAGATTTTAGACCTTGTATTCCTAAATTCATAGTTAATTTGGAATAATCAAAATAATCATCGGTTATATCACTTATATTATTTGAAATCAGATTAAGATTGATAGAATTAATTCTAGTTGGAAGAATTATATCTTTTATACTTTGTATGTTATTATTGGCAATATTAATTGAAAGATCTTGAATTTTTAACATTGACAAATCAATTTTATTTAAATTATTTGAACTCAAGTTTAAATTTTTAAGCGCATTTGCTCCTGTTAAATCAACACTAACAATATTGTTACATGGCAAATTTAAAGTTTGAAGTTTAGGCATGTTTTCGAAAAAGCCTTTCTTTACATCAGTAATATTATTTCCAACTATTGATAAACTTGTCAAATTAGCAAAATCAATTTGTTCTAATCCTTGCAAAGAAGAGATATTCATATATTCAATACTTATAGTATCAACATATCTAAACATTTTGCTATAAATAACTGTTTCAGTGTAATTATAATTATATGTAGTTTGTATATAATTTTTTGCTACCTGAAGCAATGCACTATATAATTTAACGTCCTCAATATCTGTTCTAGGAATCAGTTCAAATCCACCTTCTATCAAATCTTTGTAAATTTGATCTTCGACTGGTGTTGTATCAATATCAGTATTATCTTCAGGTAATTCAGATTGTGAGTTTTCAGTTGTAAGTATTTTATAAACATTTTCATCTTCATATTTTTGTTTTGCAAAAACTTTAGTTTCAGAATTCACAAATAGAATAGCACAAAACAAAATAATAAATATAATTAATTTGTTTAATAAAAATTTTTTCATTAAACTCCCCCTTACTTTAGTATTTATATTTTTTTATAAAAAATCACATTAAAATAAATTTAAAAAAGTTTTTATAAATTTGCCTTCAATAATATAATCATAATAAAATTTAAATTGACTCACATTTGCACGTTTTATCAATTCAACTTTACCTTCAAACTTAGACATATCAAAAGGTCCATAGTACGAACTATCTAAACTTACTTCTCTATTATCACCCAAAACAAAAATTGAATTTTCTGGAACGATTAATTTATTGTAATCATTATCAAACAATTCAGGAAATTTTTCTTTTAATTCTTGAAATTTATCATATGTCTGCTCCATTCCATTTTTTTCAATTGCTGGAATGCTAGGATTTAAGTTCATTAAAATATAATTTTCATCAAGGATTTGTCCATTTCTTTCAATTTTGTATTCATTACCTGACAATACAACATCTATTATGTCCCCTTCTTTCCCAATTACCCTTTTTATGATACTATCTTCGTCAGTTTTTACGACTACTATATCTCCATAGTTCAATTCTCGGTCATATATATTTACAAAAACAACATCATTAACTTTGCTAGTTTTGTTATAATTAAGCGTAGGATACATACTAGAACCTATTACCTCACATTCGATAGTAACACTAGAAAAAAGTATCAAAGCCAAAGCAATAATTACGCAATAACAAAAAAATACATTACCTAAGAAATTAAGTAATAATTTAACTATGTTAGAATTTGTAATATATTGATTTTTGAATTTTTTGTTTTTTATATTTTTCATCTATACCAAGTACTTTTATTACATTAATACTATAACAAAATTCAAAATTTTAAACAAACTTATTTACAATTATTTGCTAACTATTTTATTTTTTTATATACTTTTGATATAATTCAAGTTGAAATTCATTTATAGAAAAAGTATATTTTTTGTAATCAAATAATGTGAGGTAGTTATGAAAAACATTGGATTCAATAGTACCAAATTTGTACAACTGGAAAAACAAGAAATTTTAAATCGAATCGAAAAATTTGATGGAAAACTTTACATGGAACTTGGTGGAAAAATATTCGATGACTTACATGCTTCTAGAGTTTTGCCCGGTTACAATCCTGACAATAAAATAAAAATTTTAGAAAGCATGAAAGACGACATGGAGATTATAATATGTATAAGTGCTAAAGATATTGAAAAAAACAAAATTAGATCAGACTTTGGGATCACTTATGACATGGAAGTCAAAAGATTAATTGATAACCTAAAAGCACTTCATTTGTCTATTAATTCTATTTGTATCACATTATTTGAAAATCAACCACGCGCTATAAAATTTGGCAACCAATTAAAAAGACGTGGTGAAAAAGTTTATTATCATTACGTAATCGACGATTATCCTAATAATATCGAAAATATAGTAAGTGAAAATGGTTATGGCAAAAATCCATATATAAAAACTACAAAATCTTTGGTTGTTGTTTCTGCACCAGGTCCAGGCAGTTGCAAAATGGCAACATGTCTTTCGCAACTATACCACGAAAGCAAAAAAGGATTGAATTCGGGATATGCAAAATTAGAAACTTTTCCAGTTTTTGATTTACCATTAAATCACCCTGTTAATATTGCTTATGAAGCTGCTACAGCTGACTTAGGAGATATTAATATGATAGATTATTTTCACAAAGACGCCTATGGAATTGATGCTGTTAATTACAATAGAGACTTGGAATCATTTCCAGTCTTAAGCAAAATATTAAACAAAATTCAAGGTAAAATTGTATATAAATCTCCAACAGACATGGGAATAAATGTTATCTCAAAATGTATTGAAAACGATAAAGTTTGTATTGAAGCCAGCAAACAAGAAATTATAAGAAGATATTTAAAAGCAAAAGTGGATTATAAAAATGACAACACAACCATAGAAACTGTCAAAAAACTAGAAGATATTGTAAAAAAGTGCAAATTACACATTGAAAACAGAAAAGTTCTGAAAGTAGCAAGAGATACTCAAAAAATAAAAAAATCTCACATAGTAGCAATAGAATTAAACGACGGAAGAATTATAACTGGAAAAAGTCAAGGATTAATTACAGCAACTGCAGGAGCAGTTTTGAATTCTTTAAAATCATTAGCAGGAATACCTCATGATAATATTGTAAATAGAGAGGCAGTAAAAAACATTTCTGAATTAAAAAGAGATTTAGGATTAGGCTCTAGCCTTGATTTGAAAGATATATTTATAGCATTAAGTATATTGTCCGAATATGATGAAAGCACAGCACTTGCTTTAAGTCAAATAAAAAATCTTCAAGGCGTGGAAGCACATTCTACGTGTATTCTCCCAAGAGCTGATGAAGATTTTTTGAGAAAACTAAAAATTAATTTTACATGCGATGATGTTTTTGCAACAGACAATCTTTTTGATTAAACTTTTAAACTTTGTCTTACAAACCACACAAAAACTTTATTTGCAATATAAAAAAATTCAACGTACCATATGTTGAATTTTTTTATTATACAATCTATATTCCATTGAAATGTGGCGCAGAGACCGGGATTCGAACCCGGGGTACGTTTCCGTACACAGCCGTTCCAAGACTGCACGATCGACCACTCCGACATCTCTGCATATTATTTACTAATTTGTTGTTTTAACGATTACCATATTATTATTCATGTGAGTGGTCGCCACATAGCGTCGTCCGTAGCCCATCATGTTTGCCCATCATGGGAACTCGACACTGCGAGTTCCTTCCACTCCGACATCTCTGCATATTATTTACTAATTTGTTGTTTTAACGATTACCATATTATTATTCATGTGAGTGGTC
>CALWJZ010000018.1 GCA_944381145.1 uncultured Clostridia bacterium | reverse complement strand
TAAGGCATTGGACTCTGACTCCAACATTCGTAGGTTCGAACCCTACTACCCCAGCCACACAAACGAAAACCGAACATTATGTTCGGCTTTTTTTGTGTTTTGCGGGGTAGTAGTAGCACACTGCGTGTGCAGTGTTGCAAAGCAACACGTTCGAACGTGACGCTCGTATATAGTGAACAAGTTCACACTCGCTAATTTGTGGCCGAAGGCTACTGCACCGAACCCCACAAAACAAAAACCAACAAGAATTGTAAGTGTCTTTTTTGTGTTTTGCGGGGGGTAGTAGTACACTGCGTGTGCAGTGTTGCAAAGCAACACGTTCGAACGTGACGCTCGTAATAGTGAACAAGTTCACACTCGCTAATTTGTAGCCGAAGGCTACTGCACCGAACCCTACAAAACAAAAACCAACAAGAATTGTAAATTTCTATGTTGATTTATATCAATATAATATTTTTATTTATGCGAATTAATTGTGTTTTTTGGTAATGATAAATGAAAATTTTTTTCACATTTAATTTTTTAAAAATGTTGTATGTTTTGCTTATTTTTTGATATACTTAATCAGGAATTAAATATAGAGATATTGTCAATAAATATGAAATTTTGATTTATTTAAGTTAAATTTGCATTTTGATATTTTAATTAAGTAAATTTATCTTTATATTTGAATTTTAGAATTAAACAAATTTTTAAATTTTAAGGTAACATATGTTAAAGTTAAATAAAAAAAATATAACAATACTTATTATATTGTTTTTGATTATGTTGATACTGAGTGCTGGTTTTGTATGTTTGGCAATTTGTGTTAGAAAATATGGAGTTTTATCAATTGATGAGACTTTTATTAATTTGTCTTTAAATATGAGAAGAGGTTGGTTAAATGTAATATTTGAAGTAATTACAAATTTAGGCAATCCTATAGTAATAGCAATTTTATCTATAATAATTTTGTTTTTCAGTAAATCAAAAAAGCATTTAAGTTTTGCTTTGTTTCTGAATTTGGGGATTACAGCATTACTTATGCTGGTACTTAAATTTTTCTTCAAAAGAATTAGACCTAATAGTGATTTGAGTTTAATAAATGAAACCGGATACAGTTTTCCTAGTGGACATACAATGTTGGCAATTGCTTTCTATGGATTTTTGATTTATTTTATATGGCAATTAGCTATTAAAAGGAGATTTAAAATATTTTCAACAATTTCTTTTGTTCTACTAATTATTTTGATTTCTTATAGTAGGGTATATTTAGGTGTTCATTATATTTCAGATGTGTTAGGAGCGATTTTTATATCTTCCACTTATTTAATTATTTTTGTTTATGTTGTAAATAACAATCATAAAATTGTTACAGAAGATAAATTGACTTACAAAAATCATACTTTTTTGCAGGGATTTAAATATGCTTTTAGGGGTATTTACTGTAGTATAATAGAAGAAAATAATTTGCTGGTACAATTTTCTGCAAGTATGTTAGTAATAGTATTTGGTGTAGCACTTAGAATAAGTTTTGTGGAATGGTGCATATGCTTGATATTGTGTTTTTTGGTAATGGCATTGGAAATGGTTAATACAGCAATAGAAAATATTTGTGATAGAATAACAAAAGAAGAAGATAATGCAATAAGAAAAATAAAAGACATATCTGCTGGTGCAGTATTGACATTATCTATTTGCTCGGTAATTGTTGCTATGATTATTTTTATACCAAAAATGCCCTTCTTGTTTTCTTGGTAAATAACAAGTTAAACAGATAAAAAATTTATTGTTATTGATAGTTTATAAAATCATCAATTAAATTAATTAAAAGTACAAAAATATTTGACATAAAATTACAAAGTATTATAATAAAAAACATATGAGTAAATTTAAGGAGTAACAAATGACAATTATTGATAGACAAAGTGCACTTGATACACAAAAGTGGTTGAAAAGCGAAGAATTAGGTAGAGATGCGTGTGGAGAATTTGACTATTGCAAATATTGTGACAAAGCAATTGATAATCCTTGTGCAGTAGCTTTAGGAAAAATGGAAAGTGAAATAAATTCAAAAATTACAACAAAAAAAGAAGAATCAAAAACTTCACAAAAAAAATGTACAAAAAAGACAACTAAAACTACAACAAAAACAGCAAAAGCGAAATCTACTACAAGCAAAACAAAAAAATCTTCAAGCAAATAACAAAAAATCTTTTAGAAAATAATTCTAAAAGATTTTTTTGTATGATTCTGCAAAATTGATTACTAAAATTTACCTTGTTTTTCTATTTCTAAAAAAGTAATATGGGCGTAAATTATTTGTAAATCTTTGCGTTGTTCATATCTAATTAATTGTCTTTGAAAAAATATCAAATCTACAGTTTCCCACGCAAAAACCCAGGCAACAATTTCAATAAAATAATTCAAATACCAAGGACAATTTACTTTCTCCAAAATGAAAAATAATGTCAAAAATAATACAGCCATTACAAAAACAAAAATCGTTATTAAAAAGTTATTATGCAGTCTTCTTTCCTTGTCGGCAAATTCGTTTAAATAATAATTTTTTATTGCTTGTTTGTAGATATCTTCCTTTTCTGAAGAGTTCGAATTACATGAAAATCTTAAATGGATATCTTTGTTAATTGAAGTTGATTTTGTTGAATTATCTATAACGTTAGCCATTTCGGTGCTAATAATTTTTTTTCCATCGGGATTGTATATTGATAATAAGTTTTCGCTATCTGAAATGGTTATATCAACAATTTCTCTACCTTCGTCATCTAAATCAAATTTATCATCTTTGACGGTTTGTCTAATTTTTTTAAACCTTTTTTGCAAATCTTTCATTGTATCTCCTTTAATTTATACAAAAAACAAAGCAAAATAGATGCCTTGTTAATTGTTTAAATTATTTTACACGTTCCATGTATTCGCCAGTACGAGTATCAATTCTTATTCTCTCTCCATTATTTACAAATAGTGGAACTTTTACTACAAGTCCTGTTTCGCACTTTGCTGGTTTGTAAGCAGTTCCACTTGTATTACCAGCAACAGCAGGTTCACATTCGACAATATCTAATTCAATAAATGTAGGTGGTTCTATACTTATTAGTTTGCCATTTGCATATTTAACAGAACAAACAGTATCATCTTTAATATATTTCATAGCATCAGCAACTTGTGCTTTGTCAAATGGTACTTGGTCATAAGTTTCCAAATCCATAAAATATACCAAATCACCATCTTCATAAGAGTATTGCATTTCTTTTGTATCAACGAAAACTTCTCCAACAGTTTCACTTGGTAAGAAGTTTTTTTCTAGAACTTGACCAGTTTCAATATTTTTCAATTTTGTTCTAAATAATGCTGCAAGTCTAGGACGGCTAACTTTTTGATATTCAACAACATACCAAAGTTTGCCATCATATTCTATTGTTGAATTAATTTTTACATCTTGAATATTCATATATATCTCCTAATAAATTTAAGTAATTTAATCTAAAACTATGGTATTTTAGCAAAAAACTTAAATTTTTGCAAGTATTCAAGCATAATTTAAGTTTTTAGTTAAATACAATTTTTATTATAATTATAGTGATTTTAAATTGAAATTTTGTAATAAATTTTTTCTAATTCCTTTGCTGACATCAGTTTGGGAACTGGATATAAAGGGTTTGCTTCTGCACTTGCAAGTTTTGCAAGATTAACTATATCTTGCTTATTTATAAAGTCAAATCTTCGTGGAATATTTAAAAATTCATTCAATTCAAAAATTTTGTTTATCAGTTTGTTTGAGGCAACTTCATCGCTGTCATATGGTCTAGCGATATTACAATAAACTGCAATTTTCCTTAGTTTTTCGTAAATTTTAGAACCATATTCACTTAATATGTATGGAAGAATGACAGCATTTGCCAGACCATGAGGAGTATGATATTTGCCACCTAAAGTATGTGCAATAGCGTGAACATAACCAACATATGATTTTGTAAAAGCAAGTCCTGCTAGATATGATGCTTTTAGCATGTGTTTTCTTGCTCTAAGATTGTTGCCGTCGGTGTAAACCTTGGTAATATTTTCAAAAATAAGTCTACATGCTTCCAACGAATAATGCCTTGTGTCTTTGGTTGTAGAATTGCCAATATATGCTTCGATTGCGTGAGTGAGTGCGTCCATTCCTGTTGTAGCTGTTAAGTTTGGTGGTAAAGATACAGTTAGATTTTCGTCCAAAACAGCATATTTTGGAATAAGATTAAAATCATTTATCGTATATTTTACCATTTTTTCACTATCAGTAATAACTGCTGTAAGAGTTGTTTCGCTACCAGTTCCTGCTGTTGTTGGTACGGCTATAAGAAGAGGTAATTCTTTTCTAATTTTCAGAATTCCTTTCATTTGTGTTACAGGCATTTTGGGTTTTGCTACTCTGGCACCAACGATTTTGGCACAATCTATTATGCTTCCACCACCAAAAGCAATAATTGCTTTGCACTCGTTTTTTTGAAAAATGTCGTAGGCTTCTTCAATGTTTTCTATTGTTGGATTAGGAACGGTTTTGTCATAGATTGCAAATTTTATATTATGTTCTTCAAAATCTTTTTCAAGTGTCAAAAGTTGTCCTTGACGAATTAAATATTCGTCTGCAACTATAAGTACATTATTAATTTGTTTTTCTTCTAATACATTTTTGATATTCAAAATGTTGTCCAAAATAGTTGGTTCTCTGTATGGCAAAATAGGTAAAAGCCACTTAAAAATTGTTTGATATACTCTACAATACACCTTACTAAAAATATTCATATCTTTCTCCGTAATTTTATATATTATATCACAAAAAAATTATTGTTCTAAATACTTTGCAAACAAAAAAAAGAAAGGTGACAAGTTTCACCGTTCTATTTTTAATTAAATTCTTTATTTTTCAAAAATTTCACCTTCAATAGGAGTATCAACATTATATGCATATTCATAATTTTTGCTAAATTTTATTTTTTTGTCTATTAACTTTAGATATGTATCCCAATAGTCAAGGCGTTTGGTTGGTGTTTCACAATCGCATAATCCAATAAAATATGGTTTTTTTGCTTTGGTACATAGTTTCACTATGTGTTGTATTGCAGTACATGGCTTGTTGCCAACAACGAAATCATAATTATCTATTTGTGTGTTTTCATTAAAATATTCTTTCAGAGGATTGATGTCCATTGATTTTAAACTCTCGTTTGAAATAGCAAATTTATCCATTGAATTTACATGTCCCAAGTCTTGAGCAATAAGCATTGAAGAATAGGGGATTATTCCACTTCCAACTTCCAAAATGTTTGTATTGTTGTTGCAAGCCAATTTTTCAACTAGACTTACAAAGTTTTCCTGTTCTTTGCGATAACTGTCAAAATATTTACTTGTTATTACATTTAAATTTATAACACATGAGTGTGCTGATGTAAGTAAAAATTTTTTGTCTTCTTCTGTAATTTTTCCTTGTTCATCTTTATCTATATTTTTGAATAAAGGAATATTATCCTTAACAAAGCGATAAAAGTCTTTGTGGTCTTTTGCAAAAAAATCACGAAAAGAAGTAATTTCGTATTTTGTATACAAATTAAAAAGTTTTTCGATACTATTTTTACAAAATATTCCATATTCATTTTCTTCTAGTTCTTTTTTCAATAAAATATATGTTTGTGTATTCATTTGTTTATCCTCAAATAATTATAAGTAATTTTAGCAGAGCAGATAATGTTTGTCAATATGCGATTTGTTTTATGCATAATTTTCAATCAATAAAAAATGATATCGTGTCGAAAAATGTAGAAAAAACATTGATTTTTAGTGTAGTTACGAAGTTATCCACAATTCCACAGTATAATTTTTATAAATTTTTATGAATATTTATAAATAATTGAATATTTTTTCATAAAAATGAATAAAATCAATAAAAAAGTTGATTAGTTTTCCACTTATCCACAATAAATATATCATTTATGCACAAGGTTAGTTTGAAAAATTTTCGAAAAAGATTAAAAAAAGTGGCTAAATGTGGAAAACTAGAAAAGTTATACACATAAATATTTCAAAAAATTAGGCAATATACAATTGTAAACAGGCATGTATAAACACAAAAAATATGCAAGAAATATTACTTGCATATTTTTGTATTATTCTTCTTTGATAATTTCAACACCTGTATCAATAGGGGTTATACCAGCGGGAACTTCTTCAGCCCCTTCAATTACCACTCCTCGTTGCGGAAGATATATTTCATGACGAATTTCTTGTTCTTCAACCAGTTCACCGTCAATATATTTTTGCAAATAAGCTTTTGCTTCATAACCGTCTTTTGGATAACTTATTCTAAAGTACTCTCCTTTGAAAAGAACTTTGCTAGAATAAGCCCCATTGGTATCAGGTACAATTTTGTCACCTGCACTTTTGATTGTAGCAATTGTTTCACTTCGTGTTTTGTAAGTGCAATCTAATTTGTGAGAATAAATATCTACGCCAACACTTTCAGAGTCTGAATATGTTCTAATATAAATTGGATATTCACTCGTATTTGTAAATTTTAGATCTGCAGTGTGTTCTGCAACCATAGCATCTAATCCCAATGGCACATATTTCACAGGAAGAGTATGTCTATGAACTTCGTTAATTTCAACTCCACTCAAAAGCAATGCGTTGTATAGCGTTGTACTTGCTTGACATATTCCGCCACCTATACCTTCAGTAAATTCGCCATTATATATGATTGTGGCTGTTTTGTAACCGTTTTGAGTGGTATGCTCTCCTATAATTTCATTAAACGATACCGTTTGGTTAGGATTTAAGATAAATCCATTAAATTTGCTTAATGCAAGTTTTACATTATGCTTTCTTCCACCTGTGCTATCCGAAACATTAGTTTTGAATGTTGTTATTTTTTGAGTAAGGCTTTCGTTATATTCTTTTGTGATTGTTGGAATTTCTTCTATATAAGAAAGTGTCACATCTATTTTGTTGCTAGTCAAAAATTGTTCGTTTATGCTATTATAGAGAGCAATTTTGTCTACTCTTTTCCCATTTTTGCTTTCTGTTATATTAAACACTTCATCGCTATTTGGGATAAATTCAATAGTACTATTTATAGGTTCAATTTCAACTTCATCTATAATATCTTCAATTTTTTCGTCTAAACCTACAAAAATGTAATTAAAAGCAACATTTATAGAACCACCTTCTTTGTTGAATTGTGACAAAAAGTCTACTGTAGTTTCTTTGTTTGAAAGAAGTGCTTCTCGGTCTTGGCTAATTTCCAAAATTGTATGAATATCAGTATTTACTTGCATATCATCTTTGTCAAAACTCCAAGTTTTTTGACTTTCGCTATCGGTAATATTTAATTCAAATTCTTGTGCTTTTTCATTAAAATTATCAAGTAAAATAACTTTTGCTTCTTCTTTTGACATTCCAGATAAATTTAAACCATTTATAACCGTTCCGTTTTGTAAAGTTTTATTGTAATTTTTGTCAAGAATTATAAATTGCCCAATTATTATAGCAGTAATAGCAAGTGTGCATAAAGTTAATATTGCAAGTACTCTGTTTGTTTTTTGTTTTGAAGTACTAGCAATTGCTTTGGCTTTTTTCATAGAAGCTCCTTATACTAAAATAGTTTATTTAACTTTGTATATTTGTATATTTTAGTTTGCTAATTTTTCTTGTTTATATGCACAAAAAAAGATGTTAAATTATATTAACATCTCAAAAAAATATAATATGAAAAATTTGATATAATTATCTTATTTTATAAATAGTTTTGCCATTGTAATAAGAGCCTTCTTGTTCTTCTACAAGAACACATGTTCTTTCTATGTCATTATAAATCAAATCATTATAATTTATATAACTTACAAGTGTAGAATAAATGAGCATAAGTGTTTCTTGAATATTAATATCCAAATAAAATAGTCTTTCGGTATATGTTATCATATTTTTTATGCATTGTTCTTCGTTGAGATTGAGTGCAGTTGTTGTTCTTACGCTATCATATTCAATTTTTTCTGCCAAACATATATCTTTGATAATTTGCATAATATCAAGAGCAAGTCTATTGCCAAGGAATTTTTTTGTTTCGATTTCTCCCATGTCTTGTGCTCGTTCAAGTTGTCCTAGTTTAGTCAAATAATTTTCTCTTTTTAGTTTGTTTGTAAACATTTCCATTTGTTCAGCTTTGGCTTTGAGAGTGTACAAAAGATTAGATTTCAATTCTCCAAAAGTTGGAGTTTCGATTTTATAGTCTTTGTTTTTTCTATATTTAAGAGCATTAAACTCTCTTTCAAATTTTTTTTCTCGAAAACTTGTTTTTGATGGTGCGTAAAATATAATCGGTGCACAATTGGTAGCACCCATAAATGGAAAGTTTTTGTTTGGTTTCATGCCAAGGTTCCAACAAACAAATGCTGACAAATTAACACCACTTGCCACGCAAACGATAATAGCGTCATCATTATATTTTTGAAGAATATCATTTAGTGCGTCTATATTTCTTTGCAAACACTCTTTCCAAGATTCACCTTCCACGCTACCTACTTCATTAAACCTTTCTTCTTCTATAATAGGTACATTTAATTCTCTATTTATGATTTGAGCAGTCTTTTTGCAACGATAAAAGTTAGAAGTATAAATTGCTGTGATTTTTTGATTGCTAAGAAGTTCAGACACAAGTTCAGCATCTTTTATTCCGTTTTCTGTAATATCGTCATTTTGACTTCGTTGTTTATGGGGATTAACTTCTCTTTCTGCGTGATGGCAATATATGATTTTCATATTTTCTCCTTAAAAGTATTTGATATTTTTACAAAAGTTTTGTTTATTTCTTTCGCAAATGAAATGAGTTCTTTGCGTTCGTTAGCAAGTTTCATTTCTATTACTTGATTATATAATGTATCAAGAATTTTGCTTAAATACACAGATGGTATATTGTTATCAATTAAATCTTTCGCATTTATTTTTAAATCATTTACACTTAATGGTAAATTATTTTTCTTGACTATGTCAATTATTTTTGTAAGATTTAATTTTGCCTTGGGACTAAGGAATGCATAAATAATGTTTTTGTTGCTTTCAGTTAAACATAAATAGTTAATTCCTGCGTTAATAGTATCAATATCATATTCCAAGTTTTGAAATATTAAATAAATTTTTTCAAGTAGTCTAATTGTTTCCTTGCTCTCTTTTATACCATCTAAACCAAATATCATATTGCAAACAAACTTTAATTGATTTATTTTTGCGTAACTATTCAAATAATATTTTATTATCAACAAATAAAAACCCAAAAGCCTAGAATCTTTATTTAAATTATAAAAATTTACTATGTCAATTTTGCTAAATTTTTTTAGCCTGTGCAAAGAATGATTAAAAGCGAAAGGGAATAATTGTAAATCAAAAAAAGTTTTCAGAAATATTTGATTATGAAAATTATATCTAAGATCTGCAGTTGCAATACTTTTTATTTCTTGCAGAATTCTTTCTTTGGAAATTGAAATCAGGTTTTCTTTGTAAAACTCAAGAGCTTTGTAAGTATTTTTTTCGAAACCAAAATTGTATGTGCAAGCAAATCTAATAGCTCTAAGTATTCTTAGTCCGTCGTCCTTTAGTGTAATATTTGGCAAATTTGTAGTTCTTATAATTTTGTTTTTTATATCATTTTTTCCGTCAACCAAATCAATAAGTTCTTGATTATTTATATCATAGTAAAGAGAATTTATGGTAAAGTCTCTTCGCTTACAATCTACCAATATATCATCAACAAATTCAACTTTTTCGGGCGTATGATTACCTTGATTATAACTTTCACTACGAAATTGAGTGTATTCATATTTTTCTTCTTTATCAAAAATTTTGATAGTCCCTAAATTTTTGTTGATAGGTATGCATTTCATTTTGAGTTTTTTGCAAATTTTTTCTAGGTCTGCATTTTGTAAGTTGGAACATATATCTATGTCTTGAGATTCTAGTCCTAATATATCATCTCTAACATATCCACCGACAATATATAAATGCTTATTAATCTTTGCAAATTCTTTTGCTAATTTTTGTAAACTACTGCTTATTCTCATACTCAAACATTATAACATATCTTTATTTTTCAACAAACTAAAAGAATTATGTTGCTAATTTTTTTTGAATTTTAGATGTTTATATAGTATTTTTTCCAAAATTTATTGTTAAAATTAATATTAAATGTTATACTACACATAAATATATATGTATAGAAAAATTTAATCTCAAGGGAAAAGTTTAATGAAAAAAAATAAATTTACTTTGGCTTCAGGAATTTTGCTAATTATATTTGCATGCTATAGTGTAATTTGTGCTATATCCATGCTAGAAATGATAATAACTATTTCTATAGTAAATCCATTTACTTTTACCACTGAATCATATCAAACTGATTCATTAGCTCTAATTACGATTTTTTATTATGCTATATATATTTTTTTGTATATTTTACAGACTGTTGCTTTCTTGATAACAGGTATAAAATTAATAAGGAAGTCATCAAAATATAATTTTGAAAATTGTAAGGTTTTGATTGTTACAACATTAGTATTGGTATCATTAAGTTTTCTTTTTGATTTGCTTAGCGTAAGTGGATTGATTCCTATAGCAATCATTGTATTGTTGTCTTGCAGTTTGGTTAGAGGAACTCAAGATAATTATGTTGAGAATTTGCAGGTGGAAAAAGTTGAAAATGTAACAAACGATAAAGAAAAAGAAAATAATGACAATTTGCAACAATTACAAAAAGAAAAAGAAATAGAAAGTAGTACATTATTAAATGAAACCAGTTCTAACAAAAATGATATATATGTAGAAAGATTAATTTCACTCAAAACACTAAAAAGCAAAAGTTTGATAACAGAAGAAGAATACAAAATACTATCAGATAATTTGCTTCAAAGCATGGCTGAAGACATGGCTAAAAAAAATACAAAAAAACATAAGAAAGATGGTGATTTATGAAAACAAAAAAAATATTGTTTAATATTTCTGGTGCTTTAAAATGTGTGGCGTCTAGTTTTTTGATTTTATTATTTGGTATGATATTATTGTTAAATGGTATCATTAAAAAGGCTTTTGTTAGTAATTCGGAGTTTATACAACAATTAATAGATGAAATGGTAGCGATTGATGGTAGTATGGCATACCTTTATGATATGTCAGCAGAAGAAATTGTTGATATTGTTATGCAACCAGTAATTGCCTTGAGTATAGCATTGATAGTTATGTCAATTTTTGGTATTATATTGGGGATATTTAATTTTATATTCGCAAAAAAATATGACACAATGCTAGAAAACAAGACAAGAATGAAGATATTGTTTACTATTTTGAGTTTTTTGCTTTATTGGGGACTTATATCAAATGTTTTAACTGTTATTGCATTATTTACAAAAGATACAAATTCGAAAAATGAAAATAATGCAAGTAATAATCTTAATCAAAATGAAATTGAAAATTCTACTGAAAAAATAGAAAATTCAAAAAATATAGAGACTAAAGACAAAATAGAAGGAGAAAAAAATGCTTAAAGGTGCGACTGGCAAAAGAATTTTTTATTTTACGAGTGCTTTCTTTAGATTTTGCTCTTTTATAGCATTTTTAATTGCATTTATAGTTGTAAAAGTTACAGTAAATCCAGAAATTGTATGGTTGAATTATTTGTTGATTGGATTTTGTTTTGGTGGACTGATATCTGCAGTATTTAATTTAATTTTGTGTGGATATACGGCAACGGCTTACAAGTCAGCAAAAGCAAGTCAAATTATTTGTGTGATAATAACAGCCTTAACAGGAGGCATTGCTTCCACAACAATTACATTAACAGCATGTATAACAAAGGTTACTGAAGAAGAAATTCAAAGTGAAAGAATTATAAAAATAAAAAAGTAAATATAGAAACAAAGGAAATAGACATGACTAAGAAAAAAAATAAAAATATAATGTTGCTTATAACTTTTATCTTAACACTCATTCATATTGCATTTATAATATTTATTGGAGTAGCGTTTGCATTTAATTTATTCGGAATAGTCGAATATTTAGATTATCTAGCATCAACTTATATCGAAAACGGATTTGAACTTAGTGTTTATATGACTTCATATTATTTCGAATTGATTATTTCTGCCGTTGTAAATATATATTCAGCTATTTTTTATTACAAAGGATTTAAATATAGGATTAATAACAAACAATACGCAAAATATGCAATTTTTAATGGTATAATACAAATATTGTTTTCAGGATTGGTGCCAGGAATTTTTGGTATAATTTCGGGTACTATTATGCTAAATAAAAAACCAAAAATGTTAATGGAACAAACTTCAGAACAGAGTTTTCTTTCAGATTACAAATTGATGGCAATGAGTGAGGCAGTGGAAAGACTTAAGGAATTAAGAAAAAATGGAGCAATATCTGAAGAAGAATATTATGCAAATTTAAATAAAATATTAGAAAGTTAAATAGAAGGGAAAATACACTTATGAAAAAGTGCACTAGTTGTGGTGGGTCATTAATCTTTAATCCAAGTACAGGAAATCTGTATTGCCTAAATTGTGGTAATCAAAAAGAAATTAAGCAAAATCAAAATTTTTCAGTTCACAAATTTGACATGAATGTTGAACTTGATGAAACAGATACAGTGCCAAAAGTTTTGGGAAGCCACTGTCCTAGTTGTGGGGCTGTGTTTGAGGGCAATAAATATACAATCTCAGATATTTGTGAGTATTGTGGTGCTAATCTTGTAGCAGATTTTTCTTTGACTAGCAAAAGTTCGCCTGATGCATGTATTCCTTTTGCATTTGATAAAGAAATAGCAAAACAAAAATTTAAACAAGGTTTAAAGAAAAAATGGTTTTTGCCAAATAAACTAAAGGCTGGTGCATTCAAAAATAATATTGAAAGTGTTTATGTTCCAGCATACTTAATGAATATTCAAAGTGAGAATCAATATTATGGAAGATTATATACAAAATCAAGAAGGAGTGATGGAAGTACTAAAACATATTACAAAAATATTGCCGGAGTGGAAAATATAATTACCCGAAATATCACAATTGAATGTAGCAGTGCAATTAATCAATTAACTTTTGATAACATAAAACCTTTTGACTTTAGTTCTCTTGTTAAATTTAATTCTGATTATTTGTTAGGTTATTCTGTGGAATATTTTGACAAAAAAATCGAAGATGTCAAATCTTTGGTAAAAGAGATTGTTGAAAGTGATGTTAGAAAGACAATTTTGAGAGGATATGTTTACGATGGGATTGATTATTTACATATAAATACCAAATATACAAACTCTGAATATAGCAAAATCATTTTGCCTACTTACAAAGTCAGTTATAAATACAAAAATAAGCAATATGTGACATATATGAATGGTCAGACAGGCAAGGTAGGTGGAAATCTTCCAAGGTCTGCTTTGAAAATTTTTATGTTTGTTTTGGGTATAGTTATCGGAGTTGGTGCACTATTGTATATACTACTTAGTTAATCAAAATACGAATAAGAGGAAAGATATGGAAAGTATTATCAAAGATATAAAGAAAAATAACTTGTTAAAAGTGGGAGAAAGAGTAGCTGTTGCATGTTCTGGGGGCAAAGACAGTATGTGCTTATTGCATTATTTATGGACAAAAAGAGAAGAATTAGGAATTAATGTTGTAGCCGTTAATGTCGATCATGGAATAAGAGAAAATAGTGCAAATGATAGTGAGTTTGTTACTAATTTTTGTGAAAAAAATAATATAAAAATATATTCATTCAAAGTAAATGCAAAGAAGTTTGCCGAAGACAAAAAGTTAACTCTTGAACAGGGTGCCAGAGAATGTAGGTATAGAGTTTTCAAAAGTTTGGTAAATAGGGGACTAGTAGATAAAATTGCTCTTGCTCATCACTTGCAAGACCAAGCAGAAACTATACTTCTAAATATATTTAGGGGGACAGGGATATCAGGTGCTAGCGGTATGGATTTTATGCGTGATGAGACATACATACGACCTATGTTAAATGTTACAAAAGCAGAAATTTTGGCATATGTAAAAAGCAACGATATACCTTATGTAGAAGACGAAACAAATGATGATAACGAATATAATCGCAATTATATTCGAAACAAGATTATGCCACTTATTAGAAATCGTTGGCCAAATGCAGATAATGCAATAGTAAGTTTTGGCAAAAACTGTAGAGAAGATGATAATTATATAGAGAGCACAATAAGTAGTGATGCAATTGTTGTAGAGACAGGAATAGCAAGAATTTATACTAATTATTTTGTATATCCTAGATCATATGTTTTTAGACTAATACTAAGGGCATTAAAGGCAATAAATTTAGGATTTAATATTGAGAAAAAACATTTGAAAATGATTTGTGCTATGGCTTTAGAAAGCGAAAATGGTACCAAAATAAGTTTGCCAAATGGATTGACAGTTATAAAAGAATATAACTTTATCACCTTTACAAATAGAAACATTAAACCTAGTAACAAAACTTATGCATTTACAAAAGGCAAGTTGGATATTTCTAACTTTGGATTAATAGAAACAAATATTGTCAAAAAATTCAAAGTTGGTGAATTTACTCATATTATTGATTGTGCAAAATTGCCAAAAGATGCAATATGGAGATTCAGAAAAGACGGTGATGTATTTGAAAAATTTGGTGGTGGCACAAATTCTCTAAGTGATTATCTTATTGACAAAAAAATTCCTCTTAGACTTAGAAATACAACTCCATTATTGGCGTCTGGAAATGAAGTATTAATTATTGCTGGAGTAGAAATTTCAGATAAAGTCAAGATTGACAAAAACACAAAAACAGCATATGGTATCAATGTAGTGAAATTTTAGATTTGAACTTAATTAAATAGTTGTATGTATGATTATTTTTCGGGGGTATTGACTTTTTGTATAACATTTAGTATAATGTGTTTATCGAGTTGGGGGGTTAATATTATGGAAAATAATTTAAGTAGAGATATATATGATTTAAGAGATGATTGCTTAAAAAGTTTCGATGAACAATACTTAAAAGAAATTCGAGGCGAAACTTTAGCAAGTGATCCAATAAATTATGTTTGCGCTAAGAAATACAAGGAATTAAGAAATGGTTTCAAAAATTATTCTGTTGAACAAAAATTAAAAACTATTGAAGTATTTAATTCAGCTGTGGAAGATAATCTAGTACTTGAAACAGATATGCCATCAATAGAAGTTACGCTAACTGCATTGTTTGATAGTTTGCTTGATGTTGATCAGAAAATAGAAGAAGAATATTATATGTAAATAAATATTATCCATTATGGGTAATATTTTTTTTAATATTTATTAAGTTTTAGTTAGTCAAATATATCAAATAACAAAATATAAATGTAATATAAAAATTTTTTAGGTACACATTTTTATTTTAGGTTTGATAAAAAAACAAAAAATCTATTTGTGTTTTATTGAATATTTTGAATTCAGTTTAGAAATTAATGATTATTTTTGTTTATTTTGGAAAATTTGCAACTTAAAAGTTTCGATTGTTGAAAATCGCCTTAAAATATTTGTTTTTTTGTACATATTATTATAAAATATGTATATCATTTGATTTTTGTCTCTATTATTTTTTGAAATTTAGAGAATGAAATATAAGTTATTGTAAAATTTGCGATAATATATTATTACACGTTTTAAGGAGAACATAATGGGTTTTTGGGGAAAGATTTTCAAATCTGATAATGCTAGAAACATCGATAAATTAGAGAAAATAGCAAAGAAAGTCGAAGACTTGCAAGATAAATATAGACTATATAGTGATGAAGACTTAAAAAATACAACAAATGTTTTGAAAGAAAGATTAAAAAATGGTGAAAAAACAATTGATATTTTACCTGATGCTTTTGCTTGTGTAAGAGAAGCAAGTAGTAGAGTAATTGGCAAAAGACATTATCACGTACAAATTTTGGGTGGTATTGCTTTGTTTCAGGGAAGAATTGCTGAAATGAAAACTGGAGAAGGCAAAACTTTGGTAGAAACATTGCCAGCATATCTTGTTGCTCTTGAAGGCAAAGGGGTGCATATTGTGACTGTCAATGAATATTTGTCTACACGTGATGCTGAATGGATGGGGAAAATTTTCAAATTTTTGGGATTAACAGTTGGAATTTCTACTCATGATATGTCGCCAGAACAAAAGAAAAAAGCATACGATTGCGATATAACATATTCTACAAATAATGAATTAGGATTTGATTATTTGCGAGATAATATGGTTATGCGAAAAGAAGATAGAGTTGCAAGAGGTTATCGCTTTGCTATAATTGATGAAGTAGATAGTATTTTGATTGACGAGGCAAGAACTCCTTTGATTATTTCTGGTAAAGGAATGAAAAGTAGTGAAGAATATAAGCGTGCAAGTAGGTTTGCAAAAAGTCTAAAAGAAGATGATTATGAAATTGACGAAAAAGAAAAAGCAATTAGATTAACCGAAAGTGGTATTGCAAAAGCAGAGAAGTATTATTCTATAGACAATTTAAGCGATATAAATAATATAGAATTGAATCACTATATAAACAATGCCCTAAAGGCACAGTATATAATGATGAAAGACAATAACTATATCGTCAAAGATGGCGAAATTGTTATAGTTGATGAGTTTACGGGTAGACTTATGGAGGGTAGAAAATATTCGAATGGTTTGCACCAGGCGATAGAGGCAAAAGAAGGTCTAGAAGTAAGAGACGAAAACAAAACTTTGGCAACTATTACTTTTCAAAATTTCTTCCGTATATACGAAAAAATTAGTGGAATGACTGGTACTGCCAAAACGGAGGAAACGGAATTTAACAAAATTTATAATTTGGACGTTGTAACAATTCCTACAAACAAGCCTGTAAGGCGTATAGATTGGACTGATATTATTTATCCTACCGAAAAAGCAAAAATAAATGCAATTGTCGAAGAAGTCAAAAAGATTCACGCAGAAGGACGCCCAATTTTGGTGGGTACAATTACAATAGAAAAAAGCGAACAAATTTCAAAAGAATTAGACAAAGCAAAAATAAAGCATAATGTTCTTAATGCCAAAAATCATCAAAAAGAAAGTATGATTATTGCTCAAGCAGGACGTTTGGGACAAGTGACTATTGCTACTAATATGGCGGGACGTGGTACAGATATAATGCTAGGTGGAAACCCAGAATATTTGGCAAAACAAAAAATGCAAGAATTGGGTTATACCGATGAACAAATTGACTTTGCAACATCATACCTACCTAGTGATAATTCCGATTTGGAAAAAGCACGAGAAAAATACAAAAAGTATTACAAAGAATTTGAACAAGTGACTGAAGACGAAAAACAAAAAGTTATTCAATTAGGTGGTCTTCATATAATAGGTACAGAACGCCATGAAAGTAGGCGTATTGATAATCAGTTGCGTGGTCGTGCTGGACGTCAAGGTGATCCAGGAAGTAGCGTATTCTATGTAAGTATGGAAGATGATCTTATGCGTAGATTTGGTGGAGATAAGTTGCAAGGAGTGGTTAGATTTTTCAAAATTTCTGACGATACAGCATTTACTCTAAAGTTCTTGGCAAAACAAATTGAAGCGGCACAAAGAAGAATTGAAGGCTTTAATTTTTCAGCAAGGCATACAGTTCTGAAATTTGATGATGTAAATAATCAACAAAGAAATGAGATTTACAAAGAAAGAAATAGAGTTCTTGATGGTGCAGATGTGCACGATGAAGTGCTTGACATGATAAAAGAGTTTGCAAAAAATACAGTATTTGATGCAATTGATAATAGAGAAAGTTTTGAAGAATGGAATGTAGACAAAATAAACAATGCTCTAAATAATCGCGTACTTCCTGCAGATTATAATTTTGTAACTGAAGAATTGATAGAAGGTTTAGAACCTAATGAATTAGCTGAAAAAGTTGCAGAAAAAACAGTTGAGATATATGAAGAAAAATGCAAAGCCTTGTCAGAGGTCAAGATTGATTACAAGAGAATAGAGAGAGAAATTTTACTAAGAGTTGTAGATAGCCTTTGGAGAGACCATATAGACTTTATGGAAATTTTGAGGGGAGAAATAGGTCTAAGAGCATATGGAAACCATGATCCAATTGTCGCATACAAGGAAGAAAGCAGTAGAGCATATGAAATAATGATAGACAAAGTCAGAGAAGAAACAGCCATGTTCTTGCTTAACTTCAAAGTACAAATAGAAAGAAAAGTTCCAATAAATGTCACAAAGAAAAAACTAACTGCAGAAGATATTGCTAACATTAGAAAAATAGCAGAAGAAAAATTGAAAGCAGAAGGAAAACCCGTGCCATCACAACTAAAAGATAATGTCCAAACACAACCAAAAGAAGAAAAAAAAGTAGAAGAACTACTAAAATCACCAACCAGTTATGATATGATTACAAACAAAACAGAAAGTTCACAAGCAAAGACTACTGGGAAATTGGTAGGCCGAAACGATCTTTGTCC
>CALWJZ010000017.1 GCA_944381145.1 uncultured Clostridia bacterium | reverse complement strand
GTGTACCAAATATACTAGCAAATATTCCACCTAAAAACTCAAACATAATAACTCCTTAAAAAATTCTAAGAACTCTAATATTTATTTTAACATAATGATAACTTTAAAACAATTAAAAATTTAATATTAATTTATTTTTTTAATCTATAATTTTTAATCTATAATTTTTAATCTATAATTTTCTACAATTTAAATTCTATAATAAAACAACATTATGATTTATTTAATTGTGTTTTTTACTAAAAAATAGTATCCTAAAAATATTAAGTAACCATTTTGCAAAAAAAATAGTAAATATATATGTTAATTCAAAAACAAATTCAATTTTCAAAAGATTAATTTCAATAATAATTTAATTGCTTTATTTATTTTATTTCAAAAGGAGAAAAATTATGAAAGGAGTAATTCTGTGTGGTGGCTTAGCAACTAGATTTTTACCTATTACAAAAAGTATTCCAAAAGAAATGTTGCCAATTTTGAATAGACCAGCAATTGATTATATTATCAAAGATTTCAAAAATAATGGAATAACCGATATACTAATTATTCTTGGCCGAAACAAAGAATGTCTAGAAAACTACTATGATAGAAATATAGAATTAGAAGATAGGCTAATTCAATCAAAAAAAATGTCTTCAATAGAAGAATTAAATGAAATTACTGAGGGCTTGAATATTACATTTGTCAGACAAATTTACGCAAAAGGAACAGGATACGCAGTTGGCCTTGCTCAAAATTTTGTTGGCAATGACTCATTTATTCTTGCTTTTCCAGATGAAATCATAATAGGGCAAAGTTTTTCTAAACAACTTATTGATGAATATAATAAATATGGCGCAAATATTTTGCCACTAAAACAAATTCCTTTGAACGAAAGTTATAAATATGGAATGATTGATTATATTAATACAAATGAAGGCATCAAAATTACAAATATTGTTGAAAAACCAGAACCAGATCAATCTCCTAGCGATATATGTTATACTGGTGGAGGAATTTTTACAAAAGATATATTTGATTGTTTGCTTAATTGCAGTGAACATGAAAATGGAGAGATTTATCTAACTGACGCATTCTTTAACTTAATGAGAAATGATAAATTATATGGAAAAGTGATTGTAGGCGAAAGGCTAGACTTAGGTAATCCTTTGGGTTTTGTAAAAGGCAATGTAATCGCTGGACTAAACGATGATAAATATAGCGAAGATTTGTTGAATTTTTTGAAAAATATTATTAATGATTTATAAAATTTATGAAAAAAGCACATTGTTTTTACGAACATTCGTAAAAAATAATGTGTTTTTTTAGATATCTATTTTATTAAAGACACTAGTTAATGCAACTTTTTCGGAAGTGGATAACTTTGATATTGCATTAGATACTAATTTTTTGTGATAAAGTTCCCGTTTTTTTCTAATACTTTGTCCCAACGGTGTCAGAAAAACATATATTATTCGTTTATCTTCAATACTTTTTTCTTTGTATACATAACCTTTTTCAATTAATCGTACCAAATTTGTAGTCAAGGTTCCTGCAGTAATATCCAAAATTTTGGCAATATTGGCAGACGAATTCATTTTATTTTTTGTTGTTTTAGCAATAATATCAAGTGTATGTATTTCTTTTAGAGTAAGTCCATTTAAACTTTTGAGTATTTTTTCTTCATTGTCTATAATTTTGCTATAAGCATTTACCAACATTTCTTCCAATATTTCTTCTAAATTATCCATTATCAATATCTCTCAAATCTGCATTACAATATTCACATTTCAAATAACCGTTTGACTTATTTAGTAGAGCACCACAATTTGGGCATTTGAATTTATCAATTTTTTTAGTTTCTTTGTTTATTTCACTACCTGTCCATCTATAGTCTTTTAGATACATTTTGTTTATTGCTTTTACAATATTATCTACTATTAATTTTTCTGGTTTACTTAAATGCATACTGATTTCTTTAACAGTGCGTATATGTTCTACTTCAATGCAATAAATTACTCTACACAAAAATTTGGCATCTCCATATTTTATCCAAAATATAGGCATTACATAAAAACCAACTACCACAAAAAAAATTCCAAAAGCCATCAAAATAAACATTCTATTACTTGCACCAATAATAATTGTAGGAATACCTACAACAAACAAAATGCTCAAAATTATACTTGTAAGTAGTAATGCATTTGCTTCTTTTTTTGCTTGTTTCAAAAGCCACCTCCAATTTCTTCCATAACACTTTGAATACTATCTCTTATGCCTACCTTAACTGCCCCAATTACAATTAGACAATTTCTAATATATAGGGCATCTTCATTTATTTCTTCATCGTCTTTTTGTTCATACAAAGTATTGTCATTGTCAACAACTACCCTATCTCTATTTAAACTCGCTATGAGTTTTATTTCTCTATTATATTTTTTTATACAAAAATCTATGCACTCTATAGCACTATCATGCTCAAAATTATAAACATAATAATCAAGAGTCAATATTTCATTGACTATTTCTTGTGCAGACCTTAAATTTTTGTAAGTATAAAATAATTCTTCTAACTTTTCACTACTCATGATCTCTTCCCTGAGATTCTAGAATTAATGTAAACGGACCATTCAAACTACAATCTATTGTCATATGATGACCAAATTTACCCAATTCAACTTTTACCCCATATTCTTTTATTTTTTCGGCTAATTTCAAATACATTTTTTGAGCAAAATCAGCATTACCTGCATTTATAAAATCTGGTCGTGTGCCCTTTTTTGTTTGTGCTTGTAAAGTAAAATTGCTAACTAGCATAACTCCACCTTGTACGTCAATCAAAGATAAATTCGACTTCCCTAAATCATCTTCAAATTGTCTCATGACAACAATTTTTTTTGCCAAATAATTTATATCATAATCTGTATCTTCTTTGTTTACACCAACAAAGACTAAAAGTCCAAAATTTATATTACTTTGATACTCTTCACTTGTCAATTTACAATAATTAACTCTTTGCATTATTATTTTCATAAGACACCTAATATTTTATTAATTTGTATTTAATAAAACATTTACAAAAATTTATTAATTACTTAATTAGTATATATTTTTATTTCTCAAAACACAATCTTTTTTTGTATTTTGCACAAATTAAATATATCTAATATTTATTACAAATAAATTTTATAAATTATTTTAATTGTCAAATTTTGTATCTTTATTAATTGTAAAATAGTATTTTATTTGCTAAAATATTATAGAAAAAATTTCAGGAGTTGAATATGTCAGAACAAATAAAACTAGGACTAAACATAGCGCTCGCTGTTTTTATTTTGTTTGGAATAATTTTTGGCTTAATAAGGGGGCTTAGAAAAACTGCAAGTAGAGGTATTTTTCTAATTATAACTAGCATAATTCTACTTTTTGTTACAATTCCTATAACAAATTTATTATTAAAAATTCAAATAAACACATCTATTACTATCAACGAAAATACATTGACAGGAATGAATAGTTTGGAAACTATCATTTCTTTTGTTGTACAAAGTTATTTGGGAGAAACATCAACTTCTTTAAATTCTGAATTTGTAGAAGTAATTACTGCAATACCTTTGGTGTTTGTAAATACTTTTGTTTATGTTATACTTTTTTGGTTATTGAAATATTTACTTATACCTATAAACTTACTTTTTTACAGAATTACATTTGCACCAAAAAAACCAAAAGAAAATCTGAACTTCAATGCATTTGGAGATGATGATAACGATTTGCAATCGACAAACAACTACATAGAAAATGAAGAAGAAAACAAACACAATTATCAAACTGATTTGTTCAAAGACTTTACCGTTGATAATTCAACTTCAAATAATGAAGCATCAAACATAAATAATCAAACAAATACAGTTTTTAATGGCAAAATGGATATTTTTAACAAAAAAAATAATATAAGAGATGATTATCAAGAAAAATTAGAAATGGCAAAATCTGAAGATTATGAGAATATACAAGCTTCCCAAACTAATTCAAATCTTGAAACGACAAATCTACCAAATAATGATGGTGTATTTATAAAACCTGATCATGAATATTCACAATCAACAAATTTGGAACAATTCAATACATCTAATATTATAGAAGACAAAAAGGACAAAAAATTAAAAAAAGAAAAAAAGAAAAAAGAAAAAATTAAATACAAAAAGCATAGATTACTAGGTGGTTTATTAGGTGCCGGCGTTGGATTATTTGTTATGCTTAACACTTTGATTCCCGTGTATGGATTTATAGATATACTAGAACAAGCAAATACAATTACTGTGCAAAATATATCTGATGAAGACTTAAACTTATCCAATCAAACAAATGGTACTACAGATGAAATAATTGAAGCATATAATAATTCTATCCTTATGTATGTTTCTAAATATTCAGGAATCGAAGGTCTAGGACTAGCAGAATTTAATTTGCTGACAACACAAACTATTAATGGCAAAAAAATAATACTAAGAGATGATATAAACAACTTAATTTTAACACTCAAGAAAACAGACGAGTTTTTTGGCACATACAAAAGTTTTTTACCGTCTAATGATTATTCTGCAGTTACTCAGGAACAATTAACAATACTAATATCACAAGCAAAAGATGTACTGAATACTGCCAAAAAAGTTAATATAGTTGATTGTGTTTCTAATTACTTAATTCCTGTTGCAAGTGCAATCATTCTCGAAAGTAACACAAATTTCACCCAAAATGTAGAAATAAATAATTTGATTAAAGATGCACTTACAACACTTAATTCAAGCAAAAATATTAATGCTTTCGAAGAAACAACAAAATTATTAGATTTGATAGAATATGTAAACAATCAAGGACTATTAATAAAAATTATACGTAATGATTTTGCACAGCCAATTAATATTATACAAAATTTGAGCGAAGACTTTTCTGTTCAATTTACCAATAAATTGTTTGCTCTCAAAATTGTTAATTTAACCATTCCTTATATTGTCAATATAGGCATAAATTTTTTAGGTGAAAGTTTAAAAATTGAAATCGAAAATTCAACATCAAATGCCGAAACAATCAAGACTAGTATTACAAAATTTATAGATCAAATTTTCCAATTTTCCAAAACTATTGATACAGAATCTGATATTTATATAACAAACAAATCATTAATACCTTTAGGCAAAGTACTTGAGAATGCAAAAACTTCTGGATTATTACATAAAGACACTTATACTAATTTAATTAATTATGCTACCCACAGACTCAAAGATTTGCTAGCAGGTTTGCTTCCTAGTGATTTTGAAAATTATGTAAAAAATGAATTACTAGAAAATATAATCAAAGTAGACAACTGGGAAATTGAAATGTCTAGAATAAACAATGCTATTTTGAAACTTAGAGACGTAGATAATGGAATTTTAGGCGAAGTAGTAGAAGGCGAAAATTTAAGGCAAGGTACTTCGATTAATATAACAGTCAAACAAAGTGTTTTGGAAAATATAGGAACATCTTTGGACGTTTTGGAAAGTACATGTTTATTAGGTGCTGTTTCCTATAAAACTTCTGATAATAATAACTACAAAGTATCTGGAACTGTAAGCATGTTTTTGAGTTTACTTGACTTTATTGAAACGTCCATATTAGAAGATAACTCAAATTCAACAATGCAAAAAGTTTCACAAATAATAAGCGAACTAAAAAGTAATTTAATTACGTCAAATCACACATATTCAAGCGAAAATCCTTTCTGGCATAATGAATTGAAATCTATAGCACCATTGTTTGTAGATTTGTATTATATGATTGAAAATCAAAAATTCGATATTGAAGAATCTTTAGGCAAAAATTTAGATACAGCAAAATCATCAACAATTTTAAATAGTGATTCTACTTTAAGCCTAATGCGAATAACATTAGATATTGTAAAAGATGAAATTTTAGAAGAAAACTATATTTATAATGATGGATCAAACTCATCTGCCCCACAAAATTTAAATGATAAAATTTATGAACTTTTTGAAAGTATCAAAACAAATTTGCAAACAGTTTCCATCAAAGACCAAGCAAGAACTAATCCTAAATTTTGGACAGAAGAAATAAAATATTATATTGCTCTTAGCAACATAGCACAAGATGCAACCAATATAGTTGACCTTTCAGAAATTTCCACTTTAAGTGAAAATTTAGATTTGGTTATGAATAGTATTACAATTCCACGCTCTTGCATTTCCAATGTAATTGCATACTCATTAAAAGAAATTAAGTTTGCAAATCTAACATCTGAAGACTATGTAAAATCGGCAATTAATGAAACAATTGATAACATTGCTTTTAAATTAGAAACAGAAACATTTTTTGACAACAAAGATTTAAATGATTTTTGGTCAATTGAAATGAATTACTTGAAATCTCTTAGTGATATAAAATTTCAAGATGAAGAGGATTACAAAGTTTTAGATAATCTAGACAAAATAGGACAAACACTTGACCACATCACAAATGGTTATATTACAAATGACACAGATTTAAACCAACAAAAAGAAATTCGAGCATCTTATTTAATTCTTCACAACGATATTAGAAATATTTTATCTGCATCTATAAGCGAAATATCTTCTACAATCACTTCACAATTCGGCACAGAGCCTGTGACAAGCGACGGAACAAATATCCCTTCCATTATCAGTAGAGCATTAAATAGTATAAAAGATAATATATTAGATACCACAAATATTCCAAATGTTTCTTTTGAATTTGAATTGAAAAAATTACAAATGTTAACAAAATTAGAAATAGACGAAAGTATGTTGAATTATCCTAGTGGAACAGAATCAGAAATCGAAAGTCAATTAAATTCAAATTTGCAAAGTTTACAAACACTAGGCAAACAACTAGATCAAATTGCTTTCAATTATCAAAAGAATTCAAATAATATTTATGTATATATATCAGAACAAAATAGCAAATTTATTACAAGACAAATTCTTTCTACTTTGATAAAAGACACTTTCAATTTAGGTAAACAAGAAGTTTTGAGTTATGATGAGCCAAACACCCAAATCAAGAAAAATGCATTTAATAATTTAATTGAAAACATTCAAAGCAATATCGAAAAAATTTCTATTACAGATGACAAAATTATATCTTGGTCTAGAGAATTGAGTTATGTAAATAGTTTGGTAATGCTAAACAAAGATACGACATTCACTAGCGAAAACATAGCCAGTGAATTGGGTAGAAACTTAGATCTAATTGCCTTTAATCAAACTTCAAATGTAAATGTATTAATCTTCGACGACATTGTTTATGATGAATATGGAAACTGCACTTATATTCCATCGTTTACACTAGATACAGAATTGATTAACTCTTCGAGTAATGCTACAATTGTTTACAATGGAAATAGTTTGTTTATAACAAGGGACAATATAATAACAACTATAAGTGAATATTTATCAACCATGAAGCAAGTCGAGACAACGGAAGATTCCGACTTAGAAAAAGAAAAGAAAACAATTATTAATCAAATAATCGATAATATCACAAACATAGCATCAACTAATGATGAATTGAATAACATTACAGAAACAACAAATTATTCTGCAACTTATTACAAAAATATGTATTCAGCATTTAGTGATTTATATAATATAGAAACTGAGATAAATAATTTAACAAGTAACTTAAAAGATATAGATATCAAAACAATGACTGTGGATTTTGCAAAAGATATTGATAGTTTATTAAATGAATTTGAATATAAACCTGCATTACAAGTGGTTTTGACAAGAAAATTAGCATTACATATGCTTAAATATATTGCAATACCTTTGGAACTTCAAACAACTGAAACAGGATTATATTACAACTCTTTGAAAACTCATTACATCGATAATTCTAACAATTCCCAAAGTGAAAATTACTTAACTGACCCTATCAATCTTGAATTAAGTAATTATACAAATCCATATAAAACGCTTATAAATTCAATTCCTAAATAATCATAAATAAATTTACTTCTTTTAAAAAAACATAAAAAATAATTATTTAAACTTTTGATAAAATTGTAATTTATGCAGACAATAAAAAACATTGTAAGAAAAACACATTAAGGGAAATTTCCTTAATGTGTTTTTTCATTTTAAAGTATTATCAATTTACTTTACTTATAATTACATAAAATTATTTATTGATTATTTATAAATTTTTGCCTTCTATTGTATTAAATTTTGTTTACTTCCAGCACTTCATTATAAAATAAGTTTCGCAATGTTTGTTCATTTAATTCATTTACATTAATTTTATGTGGTGCCCTTTCAAGAATTACTCTCTCTCTTGCAACATCATTACTTGCCTTGTACCAATGAGCAAATAGGTATGTTGTATTAACTATACTTAATGTTTTTTTTATGATATTTATTAGTTTGTTACTTTCTGCCGTTTCTAACATTTCATCAACTACGACTTTTTTTGTAACTACACTACCACAATCACAAAAATTACCACAAGCAAAAATTCTTAAATCTCTCCTTATATTTCTCAACTTTGGATTTGAATATTCATAAAAATTTGTAAATCCTTCACTTTGAAAAATTTTGATAATTTCTAATAACTTTTCACCATCTAATTCACTTTCTTTAAACATAAAAGTATTTATCTGACACATATTAACCCTCTATAAAATTTTGGATATCTTATCAAACTGATATGCAAAATTATTTTAATTCTTCTAATTATTTTAGTCAATAAAATTTAATATGTAAATACTTATAATATGTTTATTCAGAAGTTATATATAGTTGTTTTGATGTAAGTTATGTCTAATTTAAAAAATTTTTTACCAAAATTTGCTTTGTAGATAAAGAAATAATATATTAATTTCTAATATCTTCTACAATATATTTACTTTTTGATTTTGAATATACATTATCAATCAATTCAAAATAGCAATTTGCAACTTTGTATCTTCTCAAACTGTATTTGTCAGATCCAACAAGTTCAAGTTTACCAGTATATTTGCAATCTTTGCATTCACATTTATATAGAGTTTTTATAGGACAGTGTGCAAAAGTCATAAGAACACATTTACCTGTTAGTCTATAAAAATTTGTATTCAAACTTCTAAAGCTCTCTATACTTGCAATAATATCTCCTATTCCATACGAAACACAAAATGTTGCACTATAATCATTAGCAATGTTCATTTGACTGCCAATCATAATATTCGCACCAGTTTTTATATAATCAAACGCATACAAATTATTGGCAACAAATATTACATTGTCATTTTTGAATCTTTCCACAATTTTATCTAAAATATTTAAATCTTGATACATTGCAATATTTGGCAAATTAATAATAAATGGAGTATCAAAATATTTTGAATATTCAGTTTTCTTTTTGTATATTGCATCAATTGAATAGTTTTCTGGAGCAAAAATCAAAGCATCATATTTATCACATAAACTTTCAATATCACTTGTATTATCAATTATTGCTAAATTACTAAATGAAATTTTTGATTGTAATATTTCTGGATAATCATTTTTTTCAAATTCATTTTTTATCAAAAATTTTTTCTCCAAATCATCAATTGCTTTTCTTCGAAATTCGTTTAGATTAGCAATAGAAACAAAAGCATCTTTTGTAATAATTTTTATATCTTTTATATTATATACATCACTATTTATTTTGGATAATTGATTTATTATTGTTTCTTCAGTGATAGTGTTTTTTATTGCTCTTTCGCAAATCCCTGCGTTAATTTTCACGCTTTCTTTATCACTTGAATAAATAACTTCAATTGGTTGACCTGCAACTAACTTTGCAAAAATACTTATGTCTCTTTTTTTTGATAAATCTTCCATACTATTTTCAAAATTAGTATCTCTAGTCAAATATACATTGCTACCAATTTTTACATATTTATTGCCATAAACCATGGTGAATTTTCCACAAACATCTACGTTTCCTACTCCAATGGAAATTATTTCTCCATTATTTTCAAATTTTAAGCCATCGCCTTTGGTTATAGTTTTGTTGATGTCAATCTTTATCTTATAGATATCTTTAAATTTTGAAACACCGATAACTTTACCTATCAATTCACCCATATGATTATTAACATTTACATTGATAATATCTTTGCCATCAAAGTATCCAGATTTATAATCACCTCTAGAAAAAACTTTTGCAAGATCACTCTGTAATTTAGTTATATTGTTTTGCTTATGATTCAATATATTATTAATCGCACGCCTATAAGTATTTGTAGCAACGGAAACATATCCAACATGTCTTAAACGCCCTTCTATTTTGAATGACGTTACTCCTATATTTATTAATTTTTCCAAATAACCCAACATACAATTATCACAAGGACTTATAACATATCCATTGATATAATTGTTATTTGATTTTAGTTTGTATGGCAATCTGCATAATTGTTTACAAAGTCCTCTATTTCCACTAGCGCCACATTTAAGACTACTAAGATAGCAATTTCCCGAGAAACTTACACACATTGCACCTTGAACAAACACTTCCAATTCTATATCAACATTGTTTTTTATTTCAATAATATCTTGCAATGACACTTCACGAGATAGAACAATTCTAGAAAGTCCCATTTCCTTTGCTATTCTAGCACCCCTCACATTATGTACACCCAATTGTGTACTTCCATGCAAAACAATATTTGGATAAATTCTTTTTAATACATATATAAGCCCTACATCTTGCACAATAAAAGCATCGACATTTGCCTTCATGCAAATGCCAACCATTTCTACAGCTTCTTTTATTTCTTGATTTGTAAGTAATGTATTTAGCGTAATATAAACCTTTACTTGTTTTAAATGTGCATATTTTACTATTTCATTTAAATCTTCGATAGAAATATTTTCTGCTTTTTGTCTTGCGTTAAATTTGCTTAAACCGAAATAAACAGCATCTGCTCCAGATTTTACACTTGCATAAAAACTGTTTTTGTTACCAGCTGGCGATAATAATTCAATATTTTTCATATTAAAAATATATCAAATTTGATATAATTTTTCAATCAAAATTTGAATTATTACTTTAATTATTATTCTACTGTTACAGACTTTGCCAAGTTACGTGGTTTATCAGGATTATAGCCTAACAATCTTGTAATTTTGTATGACAACAAATGAAATGGAATTATAGATACAATAGGCAAAAAAACCGATTCTAAATCAGGCAGAAATATGACATCACAAGCATCACTTAAGTCAACATCAACAAAAGGAGTTATACATATTACCTTGCCACCTCTAGAAATAATTTCGTGTATTGCATTTAGAGTTTTTGCAATCAATTTTCTTTCTGTCATGATTGCAACAACATAACTATCATTATCAATCAAAGATAAAGTTCCATGCTTTAGTTCACCACATGGATATGCATCAGTAAAAATATAACTTATTTCTTTTATTTTCAAACTCCCTTCCATTGCTGTAATATAATCATAATTTTTCCCAATTATATGTAAATGTTTTAATTTTGCAAGTTTTTCTGCAACCTTATCTATTCTTATATCAATATCTGAAATATTAATGTCCATAAGATTTTGTAAACCAATTTCAGAATAAGGTATATAATTTATGGTTCTATTTCCTTCTATCAAAGTTCTATTTTTATCTATTGATTTATATAATTCTTTTTTTTGATTAATCAAAAAATTAGTTAACTCTAGTAGTACATAAATTTGTGTTGTATAAGCCTTAGTACTAGCAACACAAATTTCAACTCCTGCCTGCATATTAATTGTTGAATCGGCAAGCTGTGTAACACTTGAATTTGGAACATTTGTAATAGCTAGGGTAAACAAACCCAAATTTTTTGCAAGTTCCAAAGATTTAAGAGTATCGGCAGTTTCGCCACTTTGAGTAATAAATATTGCAAGCGTATTTGGTTTAACCAAATAATCATTATACAAAAATTCACTTGCGATCTCACATTCAACAGGAACTTGTGCATATTTTTCGATATACTTTTTCCCTACTAGTGAACTATGATAACTGGTGCCACATGACACAAACAATATATTATCAATTTTTTCTGGTAAAACAAATTCTATTGTTTTTAAATGATTATAAGTTTTTTTAATTGCATTTGGAATTTCATATATTTCCTTCAGCATAAAATATTCAAAACCATCTTTATTTATATCGCATATCATATTGGAATAATCTGTATATTTAATGTCAATTTCTTGCAAATTATTGTCATAAACATGAAAATCATCACTTAATACACCCACATAATTATTTGGCAAATAGAAAACCTGATTTTTTGAATATAACCCATTTACATCACTAGATAAAAAAAATTCATCACCAAATTTTGATATAACAAGAGGACTTTGATTTCTTGCAAAATATATATTATTATCATATTCTGAAATAAATGCTATTGCAAAGCTTCCCTTGAATTCTTGTATAGCCGAAAAAAATGCTTTTAACAAATTTTTTCTGTTTTGTTTATTATAAAAATATTCAATCAAGTTAGGTATGATTTCACTATCTGTCTCACTTTTCAATTTTATATTACTCAAATATTTATCTTTCAACTCTTTGTAATTTTCTAGTATTCCATTATGCACACATGCAATTTTGCCACTTTCACTAATATGTGGGTGAGAATTTTTTTCGCATGGTATTCCGTGAGTTGCCCATCTTGTATGACCAATACCAATATTACTTTTTTTATTAGGTATTTTTTTTTCTAAATTATCTATGTATCCTATTGTTTTTACTGTATGTATAACATCGGTTTTATAAGATAAACCACAACTATCATATCCTCTATATTCAAGCCTTTTGAGTCCATCTATAATTTTAGGCAACACATTTTGACCTTTTACTGCAATTATTCCACACATAATAATAAACCCCTTTGATATTTTTATAATTAAATATATTGAATTATTAGATATTTTGTTACAAAGAATTGCAATGCATAAAAAAAATTAGACTACTTGTCTAATCTTTTTTTCTTCTGTAGTTCTTTTGCCTTACGTATTTGTTCTTTCTTTTGCTCAGCAACTCTTTTTATACCATAAACTTCTGATACTGGCAAACTAAAACATATTGCTCTCCCCTCTTCCATAAGACTTGTTTTGTCTGCTATTTCTTGCATAATTTTTCGTCTTTCTTCTTTTTTTACAAGAATCAAAACAATTTCTTTTTCTGGCTGTAACGAAATACCCATTACCTGTTTGTCTGCATCTGCTATTCCTCTACCATATAAAACAGTTGCTCCTGTTGCCCCTGCATCTCGTGCTGATGATACTACATAATCAGCAAACCCTCTACCTATGACAGCGACAATTAAATCGTAATCAACTTTTTCATTTTTATTGCTTACCAAAGACTCTAATTTATTCATATTTTATCTCCTAAATTTACTTCAAAATCTCTAATAAATTGCTACTCGCACTCTGCAAGTCTATTACAAAATTAAGTCCATATCTATCAGTTTCTACTCCTGTAATTTTGTTTATATCTTTTATAATTTTTTCTTTATTTTCAACAGGTATAAGACATGCAATAATATCTCTATCACTAATTCCAAATCCGAAAATATCTGCAATATCACTTTCTGCAGTACCTTTCCCCATAAAAACAATACCACCAAAATATTTGTTTTCATTTAAGTACTGTTCTACATTATTTGCACTGCCCCTATCACCTATTGCAATTAGCATAGTAAATGGTGCTTTGATCTTTGTAATTTTCATTTTTTTCTCCTACATTTTTGATTATTTTATTATTCAAATTCAATAATACTAATCGTCGATACTTTTGATGATTTCTTTTTATGCTTTGATTTATTTATAATCAATTTATATCTAATTCCAATTATTTGAATTATAATAGTTGGGATAATAGCAACTATTGCTATTGCACCAAAAGCAAATAACATTGCATTTAATTTTAGTGAATTACAAACTCCTATAATAAACGGCAAAACAAATGATGCAGTAAGTGAACCTGCAGCAACACCACCACTATCAAAAGCAATTCCTTCAAATAAGTCTGGTGTGAATATAGATAATATAATCATAATTAAAATTAAAGGAATACAAATATACATAAAGTTAATATTAAACAAAACTCTAAACACAATTATTAACATTGCAATTGAAACACCAATTGATAAGCTTATAAGCATTGTTTTTTTCTTTATTACGCCCTCGGTAATATCTTCAACTTGTTTGTTAAGCACATGTACAGCAGGCTCAGCAAAAACAAGAAAAAAGCCAATAAGTAATCCTAATGGAATAAGCAACCACTTAGTATTTCCATCTGCAATTGTTTTGCCTAAAACATTTGCAGTAGGCAAATATGCCAAACTAACACCGGTCAAAAACACAACTAGTCCCAAATAGGTATACAAAAGTCCAATAAAAATTCTTAAAAGAACTGTTTTTGGCAATTTTAAATACATATAATTATAAATAATAAAAAATATAAAAATAGGTATTATTACAATAAAAACTTCTTTTATATATGATAAAATATTAGTTCCAATTGACATTCCCATAGCACCGATATTACCAACTAATTCAGGGCTATTTGAATCAACTACACCATCACCTTTCAAAAATAAACTAACCAAAAGAATTGCAATAACAGGACCAATTGATGCAAGCGCTATTAATCCAAAACCATCATTTTGGTTATTTTTTCCTGAACGAACAGCACTTATTCCTAACCCAAATGACATAATAAATGGTACTGAAACTGCACCTGTAGTAACTCCAATTGTATCAAAAGATAATGGCAAAAAATTAATTGGTGCAAAAAGACTTAAAATTAATGCTATTGAATAACTAATTATCAATATAGTTTTCAAACTCCATCTAAATAGTGTACGAATAGTTGACAAAATCAAAAAAATTCCTGTTCCACTTGATACTGTTATCAAAATAACCCATTTGTTACTAAGACCCAACGACTGAACTTGTTCGGATAACACCATTAAATCTGGCTCTGCAATTGTTACAATGAAACCCATTACAAAACTAAGTATTATCATAAAAGTAATTTTTCGTGATTTACTTAGGTGAGAACCTACATATCCACCCATTTTCATAGTAGACATATCAACACCGATATTAAATAGCGCCATTCCAAATATCATAAAAACAGTTGCTAAAATTATTGATATCAGCGCCCAAATGTTAAATGGTATGAATATAAAATATAATGTAACTATAATCAAAAAAAATGGAAGTATCGAAAACATTGACTCTTTGAGTTTTTCTTTTAAATCCTTTAAATAACTCTGCATGCAAATCTCCACTAATATTTAAAAAATAAAAAATAAGTTTGAAGCACAATATCTTTAAATTTTTTTTTAAAATTATTTATAAAGATATAAAATTATTTTATCTAAAATTTAATAATTTTTTTATATAACTTAATTAAAAAGTTTGAGAAAACAACTATTTTAAAATATTTTATATTTCATTATTTTCTATTTTTTTCATTTATTTTTTTTATTATAACAAACTAACAAAATAATGTCATTTAAAATTTAAATTAAATTATTTTAGACAAAAAAAATACTTATTGTTAACCAATAAGTATTTTATTATTTTATAGACCTGTAATCTCAGTAGAAGATAGAGTCTCTTGATAGTCGAATGCTTCGTTATAAATAGGTATTGCATTTCTTATTGATAATGCTTTTGCTGTACCTAATAATGGATTTGTATAATCCATACTATCAATTTCTGTACTATAAGGGAAGAATGCTTGTAATGCTTGGAAACTAATTTGGAATGTAATTTTTGCATTTGCAAAAACGTTAGTCAATGCATCACCAGGTAATGCAGATATTCCGTTAACGAATGGGAATGAATAGGAAACAACTTTGTGTGAACCATTATTCAAATTATCTGTATTAGTCATAGGACTTATTTCATAAAGTTTAGCATCTAATCTTTTTCCCATAGTATCATCAGTATTTGTTGTACTTCTTAAGATATAGTCTGTTCCATCAGTTCCTTCATAATCAGGCTCTGTAGGAGTGTTTGTAGGACCAGTCCAAGAACCGTCTGTAAATGTTGCACTATCTTTTGTTATACCTACTTTGTTTGCTCCTGCTTTTACACCCTCATTATTACATTCAACAAGATACCACCAACCACCGGCACCAGTTGAAATTTCATCTGTGTTTGTATCATTACCAATTGATGGATCAATATATAACCAAGATGCATTTGTTTTAGCTCCAGCCCAACCATCAGGATTAGCATAATTTATACCAGTACCATCAACTGTCATACCAAATAATTTACCAGCAATTATTGCGTCTGAACTATCATTAACTAGATTTACGAAAGATTGGTTCAATGATACTTCTAGTGCAGCAATACCATTTCCAATTTCTCTTGTAGTTATATTATTGTATTCATTTAGATACTCTTCAACATAACTTCCAATATATGCATTACATCTATCTTTATAGAAAGCGTTTGATTCAGTCAAAACTTTGTTTCCTGGAGTTCCAGAATCTCCTAAAATCCAAACACCATAATATCCACTTGAACCATCAAATGGTGCAGGCATTTTTGCATACTGACATGTAGTCGTTGTTCCTGTAGTTGTATCAGTAGGTGCAGTTGCAGAAGTTATATTAGTATCATTATATGTACTTGATGAAACGAACTTCCATGCATAAATAGAAGTCATTTCTCCAGTTTTTACTTTGTCTAAATCGCCACCAGTGTTATCTAATGCATTTGTATATTCCTTATAAACTTCCGCCTCTGTATTTGTAAATTGTTCTTGCACAGCATCTCTACGGCTTCCTTCTGGATATACAAGTTCACCTTCTTCAATTGTTCCATCAAAAGCTGTTGCTCCCAATGCAGAATCCCATGACAATGGAGTTTCTGTAATTTCAAAACTATCTGATCCATCATCTTGAGAACCTAATCCAACATGACCTGTGTAAGAACTAGATTGTACTGGATAATGATCTCTATAAGCAGCATCTGTAAAGTTGTTGAAACCTACGCTTGGATCGAACTCAATACTAATACTAAATCTTGCACGCAATACAGATGTCGTTGTTGTAATAACTCTACCATCTGAAGTAATGTGTTGTTTACTATTCGTACCACTTGTATTAGTTACGTTAGCGCCCGAGTTGTTACTTAGTTGTCCACTTGTACCATAATCAGAAGCATAAGCTGTTGAATATACTCTTGCTTGGCTATAAACTTCAAATCTTTGACCTGGTAACAAAATATTGCTAGTATCAGATGGACCAGTAGTTGCGCCATCACCAGTAATTGTACCAGAATTTCTTGAAGAAGCAACGATATCCAAGTTTCCTGTACCACCTTGCCAAGTAGCACTACCAACTTCACCTCTACCTGCCATTTCAACATACACTGGACCACCCATGAACAAGCTCTCATTAGACCATGTAGAACCTGCAAACCATGCAAGGGTTGCTCCAACGGATAGACAGATAGTTAGAACCAAACTCAAACCACCAACAGCGAAGATACCAATACGTTTTTTAAGACTTTTATTTTTCTTCCTTTTGGTTGTCTTTTCCATAAAACATTCTCCTTGAATTTTTAGATTTACACTCCAATTATACATATTTGTAAATTATTTGACAAACAATTTTGACAACTTTTTTATTTTTTTGTAATAAAATTACATTTTATAATCTATTATGTAAGTGTTCTTACCAATCTATGTGACAAGAATAAATTATCTAAAAAAAGACTTAAACCCGAAATTTTTGTCACAACTAAGTAATTTCTTTGCATATAAAATACAAAAAAGGAAAATTTTATGACTTTTGAAGAATTAAACAATCAAATTACAAGTTTATCTAGCAACCCAAATTTAGATTTTTTTGTGGTGGGTTATTCTACACTTGGTCAACCTATTTATGGCGTACATTTAGGAAATTATTCTGGCAAACAAATTTTTATAGAGGCAGGTATTCATGCTAGAGAATACCCAAGTTCGCTCGTAGTTATCAAAATGATAGAGTATATGTCAACACAAAATTTAAATGGTGGAGTTTACGTAGTTCCACTTAGCAATCCTGATGGTGCAAGAATTGTTTTAGATGGAATTGATTGGATACAGTGTCAAAAACTGAAAGATTATCTACTTAATATAAATGACGGCAGTACAGACTTTTCACAATGGAAAGCAGACGCTATGGGTGTTGATTTAAACGTTAATTTTGATGCTTTATGGGGAGAAGGAACTCAAAATGTTTTTTGCCCCGCACCTGGTAACTTCGTAGGGTTTTATCCCGAAAGTGAAAGAGAAGTTCGTGAGTTAATTGATTTTAGTTATCGAATTAGACCAGATTTAACGCTAAGTTATCACACAAAAGGCGATGTGATTTTTTATGGTTTTGAATTACTAAGCGAAAGTGAGTTAACAAGAGATCGTGAAATTGCCGATTTTATATCTACCATAAATGGTTATACACCGACACAAACAGTTGGAAGTGTTGGAGGTTATAGTGACTGGGCAAGCGAATACTTGAAAGTCCCTGCATACACTATTGAAGTAGCACCTGCTAGTGCACCTACGCCTGTACCTATTGAATTTGTAGAACCTGCATTTGAAGCAAACAAAGATGTACCTAGCAAATTACTTGACTATCTAAATGACACAATCTAAAAATTTTATTTTTTAATGAAAAAAAGGGGAAAATATGAAATTTAATGATTTTGCTACTTTAAGTGATCGTGATTACGAAATTATGAAACAAAATTATGACAAAATTTTAGCAAACGAAACTCATGATTTAAATGAAATTGCCGAAAAAATGATTGATCAAAAATCAAGTTTACAAAAAGAAAATATTGATGGAAAATATGATGAAATAATCGATAAAATGCAGTCAAATATTGATGAATTATTAGGATTTATTAACTTCAAAAAAAGTAAAATCAATACAAAAAACAATTTTAATCAATTTCCATTATTTAAAAATTTAAAAAAATTGCAAAATATGGATAATTCAAATACTGCAATAAGTCCAACTCGTGGCAAAAACGAAATGCAAAATCAAGAAGATTTGGCAAATTTAAATAGTAATCAAGAGCCAACTTCTATAAATGATACATACGAATTTTTTTCTAGCGAAAATACGGAAAATTCTGAGACTAATAATAACATAAATAACGAAAATTTAAACAATACAATTCCACCTTCTGATAATCTTAGTAACAACTCAGAAAATATTAATAATACAACTCCTAATCCTGTCAGACAAAATACATCAAAGCGAAACTCTCTCATGCAAAGCAGTTTTATATCTAGTCTTTTTAAACAATTTAGTATAAATCTAAATAAGTTAAGA
>CALWJZ010000016.1 GCA_944381145.1 uncultured Clostridia bacterium | reverse complement strand
TTTTTAAAATATTTATTATCAATATGTTTAAATTATAAAATTTAAATTTGTAAATTATTTAACTTTTATATTTTATATAAAAATAAAAACCAAAAAAAATTAAGGATATATTATGGAAAACGACTATGACATTATTGTAATTGGTTCTGGTCATGCAGGGTGTGAAAGCGCTCTTGCATCAGCAAGACTTGGACTAAAAACATTATTATTAACTTTAAACCTTGATAGTATAGGTTTTCTTGCTTGCAATCCAAGTATAGGGGGAACAGCAAAAGGCCACTTAGTTTGCGAAATAGACGCTTTGGGTGGACAAATGGGAATTAATGCTGATAAATCTACTATACAGCGACGAATGTTAAATAGTTCAAAAGGTTACGCTGTTCAATCTCTTAGAGTTCAAGCAGACAAAAATAAGTATCATACATTGCTAAAAAAGACAATTGAAAATCAAAAGAATTTGTTTTTGCGTCAAGGGGAAGCAAGCAATATATTAATAAAAGATAATCAAGTAACTGGAGTTGAAACAAAACAGGGAGAATCATTTACTTGCAAATGTGCAATTATTTGCACTGGAGTTTATTTGAAAAGCAAAATAATTATTGGAAATTATACAAAAGATGTAGGTCCTAATGGATTTGCAAATGCTCAGGACTTGAGTAATTGTCTTATAAGTCTTGGATTTAAACTACGCAGATTCAAAACAGGTACACCTGTAAGAATAGACGGCAAAACTATAGATTACTCAAAATTAGAAGTCCAAAAAGGCGAAGACAATATACAAACATTTTCAACGTTAACAACCAAAAAACCACGAAATGTAGCCGATTGTTATCTTACTTATACTAATGCAAATACGCACAGTCTAATACTTGACAATCTTGATCTTGCTCCAATGTACAATGGCAAAATAGAGGGAACAGGGCCTAGATATTGTCCAAGTATAGAAAGCAAGGTCGTCAAATTTGCAGACAAAGAAAGACATCAATTATTTTTGGAACCCGAAGGAATGGACACCAACGAAGTTTATTTGCAAGGCTTCAGCACTAGCATGCCAGTTAATCTTCAATCGGAAATGGTACACTCTCTCAAGGGACTAGAAAATGCTTTTATTATGAGAGATGCCTATGCAATTGAATATGATTGTATAGATGCTACAACCCTTTATCCAACACTTGAAAGCAAAAACATATCAGGCCTATATTTTGCTGGACAAATCAACGGGACATCAGGATATGAAGAAGCAGGCGCACAAGGTCTTGTTGCAGGTATTAATGCGAGCCTCAAGTTATTAGGAAAAGAACCATTAATCCTAAAACGAAGTGAGAGTTACATAGGCGTTTTGATTGATGATATAGTTACAAAAGAAACAAACGAACCTTATAGAATGATGACCAGTAGAGCAGAATATAGACTCACTTTAAGACAAGACAATGCTGACATAAGATTAACACAAATTGGCAGAAACATAGGACTTGTTGACAATAAAAGATATAATACTTACAAAAAACATTTAAAACAAATTAATGAATTAGATACAGTTTTAGACAAAATTTACAAACCAAAAGACATTGAAATTTTATTCAAAGAAAACGGTGAATTTTTGAGTAAAAATAGTGGATATTCACTAAAAGATATGCTAAGGCGTTCAAATATAACTGCCGAAAAATTACAAAAATTTGCTCCAGATATATTAGGTAAATACGATATTAGAGCAATAAAGGAACATGAAATTAATCTAAAATATGAAGGTTATCTAAAACGACAAGAAATACAAATTGCTCAAGCAAGAAAACAAGAAGAAAAAGAACTACCTTTAGATTTAGATTATAATTTAATAAAAGGCTTAAGATTAGAAGCAAGACAAAAACTAAATGAAATAAAACCATTAAATTTAGCTCAAGCATCAAGAATAAGTGGAGTAAGTCCTGCAGATATTTCGGTATTAACTATTTATTTAAAATCAATTAATCATTAAAAAACGGCTAAATATAGTCGTTTTTTCTTACATTAATTATAATATTATTAATAAATATAAACAAACTAATATATAATATTAAGATGTAATTTATATATTATATATTATATGTTATATGTTACATTTTTCTTTTTATTATAAATATATATTACTGTTTTTTATAAATATATTACTCTTTATTATAGGTATATTTATTTATATTTCTTTAATATTTTATTAATAATATAAAAATGATTTTAAAACTATTATATGTTATATTTATATAAAAAAATACAATTTCAAGTGTTAATTACAAAAAATTGATTATTATTCTAAAAATATTAGTTAAAAGTTAGAATTTAATAATTAATTTGATAATATTTACAAAACAAGTAATTTGAATTATTTCAAAAGACATTATTAATCATAAAAATCTCTATATCAAATACTCAATAATATAGATTATATTAAATTTATAGATTAATTTACTGTGTTTCACGTGAAACATTATTAATACAATTATATAACATCATACTTTGATAATAAATATATTTAATGTACAATTATATCATTATATATAGTAATTTATTTATTTTTATTTAATAATAAATGTTAAAAAAAAATTAAAATTAAATAGATTAATTATTGTTTAAAAAAATAATTATATATTAAATTTTTTATATACTACAATTTGATAATTATATTAATTACGATTTGATAATTATATTAATTACAATTTGATGATTATACCGATGATTATATTAATATATTCAATAACATTATAATCAATTCTTGTTTATATAATTTTACATATAATCTTTTAGTTTATTTGTTTTTATACAAATATTTATATACTTTTACGCATTTATTCAAACAAAACAATAAAAATGCTTAAAAAATTATATAAAAGTATAATTTTATTATTTTTTATTTGATAAACATAATTATATTTACTTTATAGCAATATTATTTAAATTATTGATTTTTTAATTATTTTTAAATATTTATCATTTTTTATCATAGTGTAATTTTAAAAAACTAATGTTTCACATGAAACATTTTATTTTTCTATAAACATCATAAATTACCTAATATAATATTAAAAAACAATAAAATATTAGTTAATTTAACTATTTTACCTACATTTTATTTAATTTTATTATTATTATATCTTTACAATCAAAATTTTATTATTTAAGCATTTAAGTGGAAATTCAAAAATGTTTCATGTGAAACATTAAATAATTACATTAAATATTTTCTCTTTTATAAAAATTTAACAATAATCATGCATTATTTATTAAATTTTAAATATTTGTTTCACATGAAACATTTAATAATAACAAATATTTTAAAAATTCTACTAATAGTATAAAAAAGTTAATTAATATTTTATAATAAACAACTAATTTTTTTAATTTTAAGAAAAATAAATTAAAAAGTGTTTTTTTATTTTTTTAATACAATTTTATATTTAAAATTGCATTATTTTTGATAAATTTTTTGCAAAATATATTTTAAATCATTTTTCAATACAAAATTGATATGTTATACTTAAAACACAAACTAATAAAATATAAATGGGATTGTATGAATTTTTCTGAAAATATAGCAAAATTATTTAAAAAATATAATATTTTGATTAATAATCAACAATCAAAACAATTTTGTGATTACAATGATTATTTAATAGAAACAAACAAAATACACAATTTAACTAATATTACTAGTGAAAATGAAGTGATGCTCAAGCATTTTTTGGATAGTGTATTGCCAATATATAATATGAGACCTAATTCCAAAATCATAGATATTGGTTGTGGTGCAGGGTTTCCAAGCATACCACTCAAAATATTAGAAAATGATTTTGATATTACTGCAGTTGATAGCGTAAACAAAAAAGTAGAATTTGTGAGTAATTGCACTCATAAACTTGGAATAGATGATAAATTTATTTGTTTACATGCTAGAATCGAAGATATAGCACAAAAAAAAGAATTTAGAGAACAATTTGACTATGTTGTTTCTAGAGCAGTTGCACCTTTGAATATAATATTGGAATATTCTGCACCATTATGCAAAAATAATGGAATTATAATTGCATATAAGGGAATTAATTACAAAGACGAAATACAAAATTCTCAAAATGCACTAAATGTTTTAAATTGCAAAATAATAGATATAAAAGAATATTATATCGAAGAAATCAATACTACAAGATATATTTTATTTATAGAAAAACAAAAAACTATACCAAATATATATCCAAGACGAAAAAATTTACCAAGAAACAAACCTTTGTAGAATAATTTTCCAAAACTTTTGTAAAATTATAAATAATTTATATTTGATTGTTTATTCTTTATATAAAATACATATTGGTATTATTTTGTATTATTTCAAGATTATTAATTATATTTAGTTGAATTTTTATATAGAAAGTATAAAATATTTATATTTTACATCAAAAAGTATAAAACTTATAATCTTTACACTAATATTGAATAAGTACTATTTTGCAACACAGACACAACAAACAAACTTTAATTGCAATAATTTAATTATATATATTTTTATATATTAATTTTGGAAATATAGTTTATTATCAGAATTTATAAAACCATTATTTAAGATTAATTACAAACTACATTATTTTTATAAAAATTTATAAATTGTTATATAAATATAACTACAATATAGGAGGATAAAAATGGGTAAAATTGTAGCATTTTTAAATCAAAAAGGTGGAGTAGGAAAAACAACAACATGCGTTAATATGGCAGGGTATTTAGCAACAATGGGGAAAAAAGTATTATTATTAGACATTGACCCTCAAGGAAATGCAAGTAGTAATTTAGAAATCGAAAAAGAAAGTAAGCCAAAAACTATATATAATGTAATTGTAGATGACAATACGATAGAAGAAGTTATACTACCAACCAAACTTAATAATTTGGATATCATTCCTTCTGATGTTGATTTGGCTGGAGCTGAAATTGAATTAGTACAAATGAATAATAGAGAAAAAGTAGTAAGAAATATTTTGAAGAAAATAAAAGAAAAATACGACTATATATGTATTGATTGTCCACCATCACTAGGATTAATTACAGTAAATGCATTGACAGCCTGTGATAGTGTACTAATTCCTATTCAGTGTGAATATTTTGCATTAGAAGGCTTAAGTCAATTGATGTATACTATAAAATTAGTCAAAAAACATCTAAATGAAAATATTGATGTAGAAGGTGTTGTGCTTACAATGAAAGATAACCGAAGTAATTTAGGTCATTCAGTTGCACAAGACATTACAAAATATTTTGGAAAAAAAGTTTACAAAACTATTATTCCTAGAAACGTACGTCTAGCAGAAGCACCATCATTTGGTGAACCAATAGTTTTATATGACCCAAAATGTACAGGCGCTATCGCATACAAAGAACTAACAGAAGAATTTTTGAAAAATAATTTAAATAATTAAATATTCAAAAGTTAATAGTTTTTGTCAGAAACATATTAAATGTATTACACAAAACCAAAAATAAATGTCAAAATATTATACAATTATAAAATTTGATTATTTTATTAAAACAAGGAGATAAATATGATAAATAAAGGTTTAGGAAAAGGTTTAGGCTCACTACTTGGTATATTAGATGAAGAAGAAAACGTTAGCACAAACAAACAATATGATGGAGAAGAAGTAGTTGATTTAAATATAAGTCTTATTGATGTTAATCCAAATCAACCAAGAAAAAATTTTGACCCAACTCAATTAAATGAACTTGCACAAAGTATCAAAATTCATGGGGTTATTCAACCAATTCTAGTATGCGAAAAAAATAATAGATATATGATTGTTGCAGGAGAAAGAAGATTTCGAGCATCTAAAATTGCTGAGAAAAAAACAATACCTGCAATTGTAAAAAACTTTTCGGATAATGAAATAAAAGAAATTGCTTTGCTTGAAAATATACAAAGACAAGATTTAAATCCAATTGAAACTGCAAGAGCACTAAAAGAATTACAAGATTCATATAATTGGACACAGGAAGCATTGGCTGATAGATTAGGAAAAAGTAGGCCAGTAATTGCAAATACCTTAAGACTTCTAACTCTTTGTCCTGAAGTAATTGATTTGATTGAAAAAGGCAAACTATCAGCAGGTCATGCAAGAAGTTTGGTTGTTGTAACAAATCCAGAAGTTCAACTAAAACTTGCAGAACAAGTAATTAATAACAAATTGACTGTTCGTGATATGGAAAATGCAGTAAAAGAAGTAGACAAAAATGCTAGAAAAACTATAAAAGTTAAGCCTAAACTTTCGATTGAAATGCAAGAATTCAAAGATATTATGGAGCATAAATTATCAACAAAGGTAAATATAAAAGGAACTGAAAACAAAGGAAAAATTATAATTAACTATTATAATCAAGATGATTTGAATAGAATATATGATATAATCAATTCTATTCATAATTGATTTTTGGAATTTTTGCTTTTTCAATTATTTTATCAAAAATACTATATAAAATTTTGGTATTTTTATATAGTTTTTAATAATTTGATATATTTGCCAAATTCATAATATTTTAGTTATATAATACAGTAATGAAGAAAATGAAATTGAGAAAGGTTTATGAAAATTAATACTCTTTCTGTACAAAACTATCGTAACTACACAACTGAGTCTGTAGAGTTTACGAACAATTTAAATGTAATAATAGGTCAAAATGCACAAGGAAAAACAAATTTACTTGAAGCAATCTTTTTGTGTGCAATTGGAAAAAGTCCTCGTACAAACAAAGACAAAGATCTTGTAAAGTGGAATAGCACTTTTGCAAAAATTACTCTTGAAATATCAAAAAAAATTGGTAAAAAAAATATTGAAATGTATCTCTTTACAAATCAAAACAAAGCAATAAAAATTGATAAAATACCTATTAAAAAAATTGGTGAACTTTTGGGAACATTCAATGCTATATATTTTTCTCCCGATGAATTAAAATTGATAAAAGAAAGTCCAGAAGAAAGAAGAAGATTTATGGATATAGATTTGTGTCAATTTGATAAATCATATTATTATAATCTTAATCATTATAACAAAGTGCTTATGCAAAGAAATAAACTTTTGAAAACTCCAGACAAAAATGTTTTGAGAGATACTCTTCCTATTTGGGACGAACAATTGGCAAGTTATGGTGCTAGTTTAATAATGGCACGATTAAAGTTGATTGAAAATTTGAAAATTCATGCAAATAAAATTCATAAATATTTAACAAGTGACAATGAAAATTTGGAAATAAGTTATCAAGGATATACTGCTAATACCGAAAATGAATTGAAAATTCTACTTTTGAAAAAAATTGAAGAAAATTTGGAAAAAGATATAAATTTGGGATACACAACAGTTGGTCCACACAGAGATGATATAAAAATAACTGCTAATAATATAGATTTACGTTCGTTTGGAAGTCAAGGTCAACAAAGAACTGCATCTCTTACACTTAAACTTGCTGAACTAGAATTTTTTAGGGAAAACTTAGGGGAATATCCTGTACTTTTATTAGATGATGTACTTAGTGAACTTGATGAAAATAGACAAAACAAATTATTAAATTTCGTTAAGTCTATTCAGACTATTATCACTTGTACAGATTTTGATTTTCATGTTCCACACACCAAGTATTTTGTATTAAACGGAAAAATAACCAAAATAGAAAATTGTAATTAAATTATACAAATAAAAAAAATTAATTACAAAATAATCAAATATATTTTGATAATAAATATTTAATATAAAAATGTATTTATTTTTGTTGTTATATTTTATAAACCATATAATTGTATAAACCATATATTTATTACAATAATACAAAAAAAACACATTAAGATATTTTCTTAAATGTGTATTTTTTTTTAATTCATTATTCTTACAGGCAATATTAAAAATAAATATTCATCTGTATCATTGCTTGTTATTATACAAGGGGATACACTTGAAGTAAATGACAATTTCAAAAATTCATCATTTACAACTCTCAATGCTTCTGTGAAATATCTTGCATTAAATGCTATTGATAAATCTTTTCCTTTGAGTGAAATTGTAATATTTTCTTTGATATCACCAATATCGCTTTTGCTAGAAAGAACCATAACCTTATCAGAAATATCGAATTTTACTAAATTATTTCTATCCACTCTACTAAGTAAACTTGCTCTATCTAATGCATCTAATAATTGCTCTTTGTTAAGTACAACATTAGTATTGAATTCTGTTGGAATTATTTGTGTGTAATTAATAAAGTCGCCTTCCAAAAGTCTTGTAGTTATTTTTGTATTTTCGATATCTACCATTAAATAATTTCTACCAACACATACTTTCAATATTTTGTCGCTATCTTCTAGAAGTTTTGCAATTTCACTAAGTGATCTACTTGGTACAATACAACTAAATTCAGCATTTCCACCTACTATTGGCTTATTCACAACGGCTAGTCTATATCCATCTAGTGCTATGGCTGTTACTTTTTCTTTTGAAATTTCTAACTTCACACCTTTCAAAATTGGTCTAACATCTTCAACTGCTACAGCAAAAATACTTTTAAGTATCAAATTCTTCAAATCTTTTTGCTTAATCTCAAAATAAGTACTATCTTCTACTTGTTTTATTTGTGGAAATTCTACACTATTTAGACATTGTATTTTTCCGACACTATCTGTATATTTGATGCTTAATATATTTTTTTCATCAACATTTAATTCTATTTGTTCATTATTTAACTTTTTGATATATTCGCAAAAGAATTTCCCTGGTACTACCATTTCTCCTTCGATTTGAACCATTGCTTTGATTGTTTTCTCAATAGACAATTCCAGATCTGTAGCACTAAGAGTTATATAATCTTCTTCTGCAACAACTTTTATTCCTTCCAAAATAGGATTAGTAGTTTTGTTACTAGTACCTTTGCTAACTTTCAATACTGCATCTGCTAAATCTGCACCATCACAAATAATCTTCATATGCTCCCCCAAGTATAAATATTTGTAATAATTTTAAATATAATTTCTTCAAGTTTTGTTATTATTTTTTTATAATTTTATTAACAATTAATAATGAAATTATAGATATTAATACTTCTATTAATAATATATTAACACTAAATTTGTTTTGTTGGAAATAAAAACGATAATATTTTTATTTTATTTTTCTAAATTTTGATTATTAGGAAATCTTGTGTTTATTAAATTTTCCAAATCTCGCAAATTTAAACTTTCGCCATTATAATTAACTTTTTCTAAATCTTGTTTTATTTTTTCTATTATTTTGTTCTTTTTGTTCATTATATTATAAAATATTAATTGACTTTCATTATCCAAAACTGCATAAATCTCGTCTTCATTTTGTACTTGTTCTACACTTAAATTTGCATTGTAAATATGTGGAGTTATAAATTTTTCAAATTGTTCTATCAATTTGTTTAAATCACATGCATTTTTGAAATCAACAATACCATCACTTCTAAAATAACTATCTTTATTAAATGTTCTATTAAATTTTTCTTTGACAAAATTTAACATATTTCCAACTTTTGAATTAGTATAATTATGATCAAAAAATATATTATAAGTAGGGTCTATATTTTGCAATTTTAAATTATCTTTTAACAATTCAAAAAATTCTTTTGTAAGAATATTATAGTATTCATAAGAAATTTGAAATTTTTTTGCTTTTGGCATTACGCCATCTCTTTTGTTTTGTTTAAATTTATAATTTTTTGTATATAAATCAAATAATTCTCTCGATTGTCTTTGATTTATATTTTCTGCAAGTAAAGTTAAATTTGATTCAAATTCATTACCAATTATTTCTAATTTATCATTTTTTCTATATTTAATTATATCTACATTTGATTTTTCTTCAGCAAAGTTGTTTGTAATTTTAATTGGCATTCCATGAGATATTGCATGATTAATTTCATGAATAATAATCATAAGAAAATGTTTATCAATTATTCTACCTTCGTCTTTTATAAAGATTTCACTCGTAGGTTTCAAAATATAATTATCTTTGTACCAATTAATTGCATAATTTTCCAAATCATCTAACATATTGTGATTATAAAGATTATAATTAAAATTGCAATTATTTAAACTTTTGTTGTTTAATAATAATCTAACGCTTTTTATTTGGTCTGCTATATGTGTAGGTACAAATTGACCTTTTTTACAATATTTTTTTAGATTTTTTTCAGAAAAATTTATTAGTGGTGAATTTTTGATATTATCATAATTTGATTTTTGATATTCATATTCACTTAGAATCAAATTCTCTTCTTCTTCGGTTAATTCTCTATACTTTAATTGTGATAAACTTTGATTTTCAAAATATTTCATTTTCGTACCGTTTGATTTGACATATATTAATCTATCTAATATAATTCCTAATTTTTCATACTTATTACCTTTGAGAATAATTTCGTTTGCGTCTGATGAAAAACTTTCTATTTTACCTGCTACGCTTAAATCAAAATTAAATAATATATAATCACTTTTTAGAGTATATAAATCTTCTATACCAAATTTTTTATCTTCTAATTTTTTTAGATCTTGTTCATCAACTCTATATCCAATTTCATTTTTTAATATTTCCAAATACTCTTTTATTGAATTAATTTTGTTTTTATCAATAGTTTCAATATCTTCAAATACTTGACATGGATATTTCTTCTCTATATCTTTGATAGATTCAAGTAATTTTTTTTGTAAATATTGTATCTCTTTTTTATTAGTATTTTCGTTCGAACTCAAATTAAATGCTTTTGTTACTTTGTTTTGTGCTCTTTTGATAATTTTCTTCGACTCTTCTCCATAAAAACTCATGTCTGAATTACATAGATTTGCTATATTAATAATGTTATCTTTTAGGAATTCATCTTTTTTTATAAGTAATTTTTCAAGACTTTCATTTCTTTCTATATTTAGTTTTTTGAAAAATTCATCAAAAATTTCATCTTTGAATTTAAGCAAATATCTATCATAATATTCTTCTACATAATCTAGTGAATAATAAGGATACAAATTAAGAGCATTTATTTTTTCTATTATAGAATTTCTATATTCTTCCCCATAATATTGAACAAAAGTTTCTATTAAATTGTCTTTTATTTCATTAAAATTCAAATAATTGTAATTTCCATTAATAATCATAATATATTCCACCTTTTTATGATATAAATATTTTAACATAGTATGTGGTAGATTTCAATACTTAAATTAATTTATATTATTAGATTAAAAAAATGTGGAAAACAAAATAATTTTCGTTTCGAACCTTTGATTATATATTTATTTTTTAATTATTTTTGTTTTTATTTAAATTGTGAATATGTGCAAAACTTTAAAAAACCACAATATATTGATTTCTAAATGGCTTTAATTGATAAAATCAAATCAATATATTGATTTTTTTGTGTTGATAATTTGTTTAAGTTTTACATATTTTTATAAACATTTGTTATTGGTTATTCACATAAAAATTTTTTTTATATCAAAATGAATTAAAATTTATTATTTTTTATTAATTTTTTGAGTTGTCAAATCTCAGATAATATATTAATATATTAATTGTATATTGTAATTTTAATCAATTATAAATGTTTTTTTATATTTTTTTTACAATTAAAAATCAATCACAAAGTAAAATAAAAAAACATATATTTAAGTATTTGTTATTTATTATAGGTGATGTATGAAAAGATTATTCAAGACATTCAAAGTATATGACTATATAATTTTGTTTCTAATATTTGGATTAATTTTGATACAAACATATTTTGAAATGGAATTTATAGGATTTACACAAGAATTAATAGATTTGGTAAAAGTATCAGCAGAAAAAAGTAAATACTGGCAAGTAGGCTTCAAAATGATTGCAGTTGCTTTGACGATTTTTGTAAGTATAGTTATAAAAAATATATTATCTTCATTTTTTTCTAGTAGAATTAGCAAAGATTTAAGAAGACAAGTATTCAAAAAAGTTAATGAATTTAGTAGTGCAGAAATCAATAAATTTAGCACAGCAAGTTTGATTACTCGAAGCACAAATGATGTAACTCAAGTTCAAAGAACTTTGCTTATGACTGTGAGAATGTTATTTACTGCACCTTGTATGGCTTTTTTCGCTATAAGAAAAATTACCATTAGTTCTTTTGAATTAACATGGGTTTCAGTTGGGTTTGTTATACTTACTTTGATTGTAATTATTACGCTTTTGATTTTTGTTTTGCCTAAGTTTAATATTATGCAGAAACAAACAGACAAACTTAATTTGGTTACTCGTGAAAATTTAACTGGAATTAGAGTTGTAAGGGCTTATAATGCAGAAAAATATCAAGAAAACAAATTTAATAATGCAAATAATGATTTGACCAAAACAACATTATTTTTGAATAGAGTAATGTCTCTTTTGAATCCTTTTATGAGTTTAATTATGTCTACAATGACACTAACTTTGTATTGGTTTGGGGCTACTCTTATAAACAAAAATTTACTAGAATATGCTCAAATTGTTACCTTTGGTCAATACAGTATGCATATTATAATGAGTTTCATGTTTATTACGCTTATGTTTGTAATGATACCTAGAGGACTTGTTTCTCTTCGTAGAATAAACGAAATTCTTGACACTGAAATTTCTATTAAAGATGGAGAAATTGATAAATCAGAAAATTTGGGAACAATTGAATTTAGAGATGTTAGTTTTTCTTATGCAGAAGCCGAAGAACCAGTACTCCAAAATATAAACTTCAAGGTCGAAAAAGGAGAAACAGTTGCTTTTATAGGAAGTACAGGAAGTGGCAAAAGTACTCTAATTAATTTAGTACCAAGATTTTTTGATGTTGATAGTGGTGAAGTTTTAGTTGACGGGATTAATGTAAAAGCCTATAAAAAAGAAGTTTTGCATAGCAAAATAGGATATGTTCCACAAAAAGCAAACTTGTTTAGTGGAGATATCAAGTCAAATATGCAACTTGCAAATGAAGATATTACTGACGCCCAAATCGAAGAAATATTTGGTGTTGCTCAATGTTCTTTTGTGGAAAGATTAGAAGATGGGTATACTCAACCTGTAAGTCAAGGAGGCAAAAATTTTTCGGGTGGTCAAAAGCAAAGATTATCTATTGCAAGAGCTATTGCTAGAAAACCAGAAATTTATATTTTTGATGATAGTTTTTCTGCCCTTGATTTCAAGACAGACAAAAATTTAAGAAGTGCACTCAAAAAATATACAAAAGATGCAACATGTTTGATAGTTGCACAAAGAATAAGCACAATAAAAGATGCTAACAAAATTATTGTTCTGGATGACGGCAAAATAGTAGGAATTGGTACACATGATGAATTACTAAAATCTAATAGTGTATACAAAGAAATTGTCGATTCACAAGAAAAAAAAGGGAGTGATAAATAATGAGTAAATCTCCTAAAAATGAAAAGATGGCTTATAAGCCAAAGAATTTCAAAAAATCTTTTGCAAAATTATTAAAAAGTTTAAAGAAAAATTTATTAACAATTATTATAGGATTGCTTTGTGCAGGAGTTAGTACTACTCTTGCCATCATTGGACCCGATCAACTCAAAAAAATTGGAACAATACTACTTAACAAACCAGTAGAATTAAGTGAAGTCTCAAAAATTGCAATAGGATTGCTTATAATTTATTTATCTAGTTTTATGTTTTCATTCTTACAAGGTTTTCTTATGAGTGGAGTTACAGCCAAAATAAGCAAAAACTTTCGTAGTGATTTGAGCAAAAAAATAAATAATTTACCTTTGAAATATTTGGATAATACACAATATGGTGATGTATTATCTAGAGTTACAAACGATGTAGATATCCTAAGCGATACACTTAATTCATCTCTTAGCAGTTCTGTTACATCAATTGCTACAGTTATTGGATCAATTATAATGATGTTTAGTTATTCATGGCAATTAACTCTTATTGCAATTGCAATTCTTCCTATAAGTGTAGTTGTAATATCTCTTACTTTTAATGCAAGTCAAAAATATTTCAAAATGCAACAAGATGAATTAGGTGATATAAACGGTCACATAGAAGAAATTTATGCAGGACATAATGTAATTACTATTTATAATGGTCAAAATGAAGCATTAGAAAAATTTGATGGGATAAACAAAAAATTATTCAAATCTTCTTACAAAGGAAATATTCTTTCTGGTCTTATGCACCCTATTATGAATTTCTTCGGAAATTTAGGATATGCATTAATTTTAATTATTGGTGGAATTTATTCTATAAATGATATATCTTTTATACCAGTTGTAATTGCTTTTGTTATTTATTATAGAATGTTTAATAACGAAGTAAGTCAAGTTGCAAATATATTCAGTACTCTGCAAACAACTGTTGCTGCAAGTGAGAGAATATTTGAATTTCTTGATGCAGAAGAACAAGAAGATGAAAAGAACAAAACAACAAAACTTACGAATATCAAAGGTGATATAGAGTTTAGAAATGTAAATTTTGGTTATACACACGACAAACAGATTTTATTTGATTTGAATGTAAAAATAAAAGCAGGTCAAAAAGTTGCAATTGTTGGAACTACTGGAGCAGGGAAAACCACTCTTGTAAATTTACTTATGAGATTTTATGAAATGAATTCTGGTGATATACTAATTGATGGAGTAAGTATCAAAGATTTACGAAGAGAAAATGTTCGAAAATTATTCGGTATGGTTTTGCAAGATACATGGTTATTTGAAGGTACAATCAAAGAAAATATTGCATATGGAAATAACAAAGCATTGAGCGAAGATGTCATTAATGTTTGTAAACAAGCAGGTATTCATCACTTAATTTTGTCACAACCAAATGGCTACGACCATGTGTTAACGGAAGAAAGCAATTTTTCAGCAGGTGAAAAACAGTTACTTACAATTGCACGTGCTATGCTTCATAATGCTCCTATGCTAATATTAGATGAGGCAACTAGTAGTGTTGATACACGTACCGAAGTATTAATTCAACAAGCAATGGATAAATTACTAAAAAATAGAACATCGTTTATAATTGCTCATCGTTTATCTACTATTATTAATGCTGATATAATTTTGGTAATGCAACAAGGAAGAATTGTTGAATCTGGCAAGCATGAAGAACTTCTTAAATTAAATGGTGTTTATGCTAGTTTATATAATTCACAGTTTTAATTTTCAATTTTCATAAACAAAAAATTTATTTGAGAAAAAAGATAAATATAAGTTTGTTTTTTCGTATTTGTTTTAATTGACAAAAAAACAAAAAAAATATATATTACTAATGAAAATTTAATATACATTGGAGTGCAAGATGGGATTTATTAAGAAAAATTTACTAAAAGTTATAGAATGGAAAGATAATAGCAAAGATATAGTTGTCTATAGATTTCCTATGGACGATAGATATGCTATAATGACAGGTTCAACTTTGGTAGTTAGAGAAAGCCAAGTGGCTATATTTGTTTACAAAGGAAAAGTGGCAGATATTTTTGAGCCAGGAACTTATAAATTATCTACTGAAAATATGCCTTTTATTTCCAAAATTTTAGCACTTCCTACAGCTTTTGAATTACCTGTACAGGCAGAAGTTTATTTTGTAAATACAAAACAATTTACAGGACAAAAGTGGGGAACACAGAATCCTATTGCGCTACGAGACAAAGATTTTGGCGTTGTTAGACTTAGAGGTTATGGAATATACGCTTTTAGAATTGTAGATCCAAAAAAATTCATGAATGAAATGTTCGGTACAAATCATATTTATACTACTTCAGATGTTGCAGAACAATTGAGACCTATGGTTATTCAAGCCATTACTGATTGTATTGCAGAAAGCAAGATATCACTTCTAGACCTCGCTGCTAATTACAAAGAGTTTTCGCAAAAAGTAGAAGAAAATAGTGACAAAGAATTTGCAGATTATGGTATAAAATTAGAAAGATTAGTTATTGAAAATATGTCTTTGCCAGAAGATGTAGAAAGAGCATTAGACGAAAGAAGCAAAGTTGGGATTATGGAAGACAAAATAGGAGCATATTCTCAATTACAAGCAGCACAAGCATTACGAGATGCTGCCAAAAATCCAAATGGTAATAATATGGCAAGTTTAGGTGTTGGTTTGGGTGTAGCAGGAGCAATGGGAAATGTTTTTGGTAATTCACTTAATACACAAAACAAACCTAAACCAAAGACAAAACAATGTGTTAAATGTGGAATGGAAATTCCTGAAAGATCTAAACATTGTCCAGAATGTGGAGCACCACAAATGCCTAAATGTCCAAAGTGTGGAGAAATGGTAAGTACAAGAGCGAAATTTTGTCCAAATTGTGGTGAAAAAATGGCACCTACGAAAAAAGTTTGTGCACATTGTGGCGAAGAACTAAAAGCAAACGCGAAGTTCTGTCCAAATTGTGGAGAGAGTACAAAAAAATAATTTCAATGTTGATAGTTATTCTAGTAAAATTAAGCATATAAATATAGAGAGCAGATTGTTTGGTGAAAAATTTGCATATTCTTGATTTGAATTACACAACTGGAGTTGACCTTGAACTTTTAGGTTAAAAAAGTAAATAAGGGTAGATATTTCTACTGAATAAAGGTGGTACCACGGAAAGCACACTTTCGTCCTTTAGTTTTTGGATAAGTGTGCTTTTTTAGAAAAAGAAAAGGAATTTATTATGAAAAAAATTGATACAAACTTATATAATGTTTTGAAAGAAAGAGGATTATTATACCAATGTAGTGATGAGGAATCTTTTAGAAAAAAATTAGAAAGTGGAGAACCTTTGATTGTGTATGAAGGTAGTGACCCTACTGCAGATAGTTTGCATATAGGACATTGTGTACCTTATTGTGTTTTGCGTAGATTTCAACAAGCAGGACACAAAGTTATACTACTTATGGGTGGTGCTACGGCTTGTATTGGTGATCCTACTGGAAAATCTGATATGCGAAAGATGTTAAGCAAAGAAGATATAAATAATAATATAGAAAAAATCAAAGAAACCCTAAAAGTTTTTCTTGATTTTGATGGCGAAAATCCTGCTGAAATTGTTAATAATGCTGATTGGTTCAGCAAAATGAATTACATTGATTTTATGAGAGATTATGGTGTGCATTTTAATGTAAACAAAATGCTTTCCAGCGAAATTTATGATAATAGACTAAATAGTGGTGGTCTTACATTTTTCGAAATGGGATATATGCCTATGCAAGCATATGATTTTGTTCACTTAAACAAAACACATGGCGTTACTATTCAATATGGTGGTGCAGATCAATGGGGAAATATTGTTGCAGGTGTTGAATTACAAAGAAAATTAAATTTTCAAAATGGAACAAATATCGAACTTATTGGTGCTACAAATCCTTTGCTTCTAACTCCAGATGGAAAGAAAATGGGCAAAACAGAAAAAGGTGCTATTTGGATAGACAAAGACAAAATTTCGGCTTATGATTTTTATCAAGGTGTATATCAAACACCTGATGCTTGTGTAGAAATGATGTTTGCATTATTTACAGATATCCCAATGAATGAAATTAAACAAATGTGCAAAACTGATATTGTAAAAGCAAAAGAAAGATTGAGTTATGAACTTACCAAATTTGTGCGTGGAGAAAAGGACGCTCAAATTGCAAGAGAAGCAACCATTTCTTTGTTTAAAGGTGGAGAAAATTTAGATAATGTACCTACGTTAGAACTAAACAAAAATGACTTAGGAAATAAACCTATAGTTGATATAATTACCGAAGGAAAATTATGTAGTTCCAAATCAGAAAGCCGTAGAATGATAGAAGGTGGTGGAATTTACCTAGGCGAAAACAAAGTTACAGACATCAAACAAACTATTCAAGAAACTGATTTAAATAATAATTATTGTATTTTAAGAAAAGGCAAAAAAAATTATTTGAAAGTGACTTTTTGAAGTCGTGAATATTAAGTTGCAAAAATTATAAAAATATACTAAAATATTCAAAAAATGGAAAATGGTATAGTAACTTGAAAGAGAAATGGAAAATTATAATAATAGTATTTTTGTTATTACCATGCTTATGGTTTTTCAAAGGTTGTAGTTGTAGTAATACAGAAAATACACAAACAGGCAGTGGAAATACTTATACAGTACTATTTTATACAGGTATTGCAGATAAATTTAATGTTGCCAAGCAAGAAGTTGAAGAAGGGGGATTAGTAAGAGAGCCCCTTAATTTTCCAACAAGATATTACGATGAAGAAACAAAAAAAAGTTATTATTTAATTGGGTGGTATAGTGATGCCAGTCTTGAAAATAATTATTTATGGAAGTTCCAAACTGATGAAGTCCATAACAATTTAACTCTATATGCAAAATGGGAAGAAATAAAGGCATAAATAAATGATATAAAATACAAAAAAAGAACTTAACAAAAATAGAGTTCTTTTTTTTAATTTTCAAAATTTATTAATTTTTATGATATAAGTGAGTTTATAATTAAATGTTTTTGAGCAACTGTAGATGATAATAATTCACTAAATATATTTCTATCTATAAGTGCAATATTATTACTTTTGCTGAGTTCTATTGCAGATTTTGTGAAATAAGAATTAGTAATAACAAGACCTTTGTCAGCATTGTAATATTCTTTTGCTGTAGATACTTCCTGAATTGCAGAATTTCCAACCGAGTGTTTGAAGTATAATTTACATTGAATAACAACTCTAATTTTATTTAATTCTATTATTAAATCGGCACCATAATCTCTACTAACTTTCGTCTTTGATACTTTAATTTTCAGATTTTTGAAAAAGTAATACAAAAAGTCTTCTAGTTCTTTTCCATCTAAACTATCAATATTTGATATGTCTAGACTATTTATATACTTATTTATTTTTTTGTTTGATATCATTGTAAATATTTTTTTAATGAACAAAAAAATTATTGTTATAGGCAAAAATACTATACCAATGATGAATTTATAATTTTTTCCCATATTCTAACCCCAATCATATATTCACCCATATCTATTTTTTTTAATTTAACATATAATTTTGTTTTTTCCAAACATTTATAAAAAATTTTAATGATATAATGCTGTTTTGTGTAAAAATAGCGTAAATTTTTATAAAAAATATAATTAATAAAATTCGAATACCAAAAATTAATTTAATTTTTATATTGAAAAACAAAAAATAATATGTTAAAATACATAAAAATAATATAAACAAAGGAAAATTTGAAATGGAAAACAGTTCAAATATACTGAATTTGCAAATAGACAATAATTTTCAAGGTCTAATAGATGAAAGTTTACCTCAATTTTATTTATTTTTAGATTTTGACGGAGTATTAAATGATTTGACATCAATTCCTTCATTATATAAAATAGGTGGTTTTTTTGTAAAAAAAGATGATAAAAATACTTTTACAAAAAACACTATTCCTGCATTAAATTTTCTTATTTCAGCACTATCTACACAATATAATGTAAACATAGTACTATCTACTACATGGCGTAGAAATTTTGCAAAAGCAGTCTCAATTCTTGAAAATAATGGTTTAAAATATCATGGTGAATATTATGTTACTCCACATATCTGGTTCAAAAAAAGGTCAGAAGAAATTGAAACTTTTATAAAAAAACATAATGTTGATAAAAATAAATTTGTTGTTCTAGATGATAAAAAACATTTGAGTAAACATTTTGATAGTGATTGTATTCATACAAATATAATAAACGGTTGTTTAACAATTTCCGATGTTATGAATTATATTGATACAAAACATCCACAAATAGCAAAAAGTCACAAAATTGTAGATGATTTTGGTATTATAGAATAAAAAAGTTAAGTTAAATTCTTAACTTTTTTTTGTATTATATTTTTCATTATACATAATCAATCTGTAAATAATTGACGAAAAAAACTTATAATGATAGACTAATAAAAATAAAAAATTTGAATATTTGAAAAATTGGTAAAAAATGCTTAAAAAATTTTTTGTAAATTTAATACTTCTAATTTTGTCTGTAAATATTTTGAGTGGGTGTGAAAATACTGATACAAAACGCCAAACTCAAATGTCGTCTAGCGATGTTGCAATTCTCACACTATTTACTTTTGATGGAAAAAGCGAGAGTGTTTTTGGACTTATGAATTTAGGACACTCTTTTTTGTCTGTAGAAAATATTAGTGATAACACAATCAATATTGGAAAAATGGAAGTAGAACCAAAAGAGACTATTGCAGTAGGTACATGGTCAATAAGCGCTCATTTTGGTGTATGGTACAATGTAGAGAGTAATTACATATTAGAGCACAATAAATATGATGGTAGAGTATCCATATCTCGTGGAATTTCAAAAAATGATTGTGAAAAAATATCACAATTTATATTAGAAAACGATAAATGGACTCCATTTACAAATTGTTCCAAATTTGCAATAAAATTATGGAATACGGTGGCAACAAATGAAGAAAAAATCAAAGAATCAATGATTTGTTCGCCATCAAAATTAAAAAAAGTTATCGAACAATTCGAAAATTATCAAATAAACAAAGAAATACTCACAGATAATAAAATGATTTATTTTGATAAAAATACTGCAATTGAATATGATTTGGAGAAAGGTTTATGAAAATATTTAAAATAATAAGTTTGTCTGTCCTTGGTATAATTGATTTGTATTCATTGTATGCTACTATTGGATATTTGATATTAGGAATAAATACACCAAAAATAATAGGAGAACCATCTGCCTCTTTTATGGGTATGTACATTATGAGCATAACCTTTTTTGTAGTTTTTTTATTAAGTTCAGTTATGATAATTCTTTTAATTAAATTTTGTAGGAAAAGAAAGGCTTAAATCTTTGTTTAGTTTCAACTAAAAATAATTGTCAATAATTACAAAGTATGTTAATATATAATAGATTTTATAAGTTTAAGGATGAAATTTAATGGATAAATATAGTATTCTTAGAGATTTGATACAATTTAATACTGTTTTTGATGCACAAAACAAATCGATTATGGAGTATTGTGATGCATATCTTACCAAACTTGGTTTCAAAACAAATTATGTTATAGATGATGACACACATAAATTATGTTTAGTTGCTGTTGCTGGTACTAATGCTGAACTTGGCTTCGTTTGTCATACAGATACTGTACCTTTGGGAAATAATTGGCAAGATTATGACGCAATGGATTTAACAATTGATGGTGACAAATTAGTTGGTCTTGGTATTAGCGATATGAAAGGTGGAATGGCAGCAGTTTTATCTGCTGTGGGAAATTTTGACTGGAAATTGCCAAAAAAAGGATTGAAATTATATTTCACTTTTGATGAAGAAAATAATTTTACTGGTATCAAAACAATTGTAGCAAAAGAAAAAGAAATTCCTCAAAATATTATTATTCCAACACCTACAAGCCTATATCCTGTTGTTGCAACGAAAGGTCTTTTGAAATTAAGTGTAATGATTTCTGGGAAAGAAGTTCATAGCAGTAATCCAACCAAAGGTATTAATGCAATAGAACAATGTGTGGCTTTTTTAGGCGAAGTATATAATTTTAATAATAGAATTAGAGAAGACAAAAACAATTCATTTGAATTGCCATATACAACTTTTAATTTGGGCAAAATGCAAGGTGGAATTGCAATGAATAGAGTTCCTGGTGAATGTTCAGCATACTTGGAATATAGAACAATCAAGCCCGATCATAATCGTCAGATTATAGAAAAAATCAAAGAACTTGCAGAAAAATATAATGGCTTTGTTACCATTATAGATAATGTTTTGCCAATGTCAACTTTTGCAGAAAACTTTATATCAAGACTAGAAGAATTGACGGGTAACAAGCGCTCTTCGGTCGCTGTTGTTTCAGACGGAAATTATTTGGAAGATCAAAGTGTTGTTTTGTTAGGCCCAGGACCTGTAACTTCTGGTGAAAAGAATGAATTCATAAGTAAATTTAGTTATGAGACTTTGATTGAAATGTATACAAAACTTCTCAAAGAAACTTGTTTCTAGATTAAAATGCGTCAAATTATTGATGCATTTTTTTGTAATTATTTTAATTATACAGTTATAAAGTAATAAAAAAATTTGTTTTTTATTATTATATGTGTTAAACTATTCATATAATGCTTTTAATTGGCGTAAATTACATATGTTATTAAGTATTAAACAAAAATTTGTAATATTAGTTTAATTTTTATGAAATAAATTTTGAGAATATGGAATAACTAAATTTTGATATTTCATAAAGTAATATAGTACAAAATATTATTAGAACATTCCAAATATTTATTAAATATTTATGCCAAACTAAACTGAGTTTAGTTCTAAGCTTGTTATACTTTAGGAGTTGAAATAGTGAAAGGTTTTGCTAAGTTTTTCAATTCAACATTTCTGAAACTTTTCTTACTATTGCTAGTTAATATAGCAATAGCTTTTTGCACATATTATTTTGGTTTCTTATACATTTATTATATTTTTTGTGGAGTATGTGCTCTGCTTTCGATTTTCTTGCTTGCAAATAGACACGAAAAAGATAGTTACAAAGTTACAGTATTTTTAACAATGTTTTTTGTTCCTTTGTTTGGATTGGGTTATGCTATTGCACTTAAGGACAAGAAAGGTAGCAATAGAATCAAAAAAACTTGGTCAGATATAACTTATAGAAATAGAAAAAGTATTTTCCAAAGTAACGAAACAATGGCTAATCTGAAATCTATTAGTAATCAAGTATTTAAAACTTGTAGTTATCTTGTCGATACTGTAGGAATGCCTTGTTTCCAAAATGCACGTATCAAATATTATAGTTTTGGTGAAGCATATTTCAAAGATTTGATTGATGAATTAAACAAAGCAGAAAAATATATTTTGCTTGAATGTTATAAAATAGTTCCAGGAAAAGTTTGGTCAGAAATTTTTGATACACTTAGATTCAAAGCAAGAGAAGGCGTGTCAGTTAAATTGGTATATGATTATGCAATTTGTACCAAATATATACCAAGAGAAGATTTTCTGAAAATGAATAACCATGGAATTGAAACTATTCCGTTTAACCAAATCAAAGGATTGCCTAATGCCTTTGATAATTGTAGAAATTACAAAAGGTTGTCTGTTATTGATGGCAAAGTTGGATTTTTCGGTGGATTTAATATTGATGACGAGTACGTCAATAATGTAGAATTAACTAATGCAACAAAAGATTGTGCAGTAAGAATAATGGGCGAAGCAGTCAGAAATTTGATTGTAATGTTCTTTGAAGATTATCAATTTGCTACAAGAAAAGTTATTAATTTGCAAGATTATTTTGCTGATTCTCAGCCAATTAAATCAAAAGACTGGATTTTGCCATATTCTACAAATCCTATTTCGCTTGAAAACACAAATAAAAATATTCTTTTGTCTTTGATAAATAATGCAAAAGAAAATATTTCAATTGTTACATCATATATCGCTCTTGATGATGAACTAAAAAATGCACTTATTCTAAACGCAAAATCTGGAGTTAAAGTTAGACTAATTTTTTCGGGAGAAAAAGTCAAAAAGGGCATAAAAACTTTGGCAAGATCATATTTTTATGACCTAATCAAAGAAGGTATTGAAGTTTACGAATATAAGTCGGGCAAAATGACAACAAAATTAATCATGATAGATAATAACTCAGCACTAATATCTACAAATAACTTGGATAGTTTGAATACATACAAGCATTTTAATGCTGGTGTGTATTTATATGGCGATACTGTTATCCTAATGTATAATGATATAAGAGAAATCATAAGTGGGTCTCAAATTGTTACCATAAAAGATTTGCAAAAAAGAAAATTCGGCGAAAAAATTAGTGCAGTGTGGAGTAAATTTTTGGCTTTGTTTAGATAAAAGTTAAGTAATAGATATTTTATGAATAATGATAAAAATAGTGTTATATTACACTATTTTTTATTTATCTAAAAATGTACTTGCAAAATACATGAATTTATTGTATAATTTATCCGTTGATATATTTGCTCCTATGGTCAAGCGGTTAAGACGTCGCCCTCTCACGGCGGAATCAGGGGTTCGATTCCCCTTAGGAGTACCACAAAGTCCGAAATACGGACTTTTTTTGTTATCCTAAGGGGAAATGTGCTCACGCACAAGCATAACTTTTGTTATGCCGAACCCCTGAACACAGGGAA
>CALWJZ010000015.1 GCA_944381145.1 uncultured Clostridia bacterium | reverse complement strand
TTTTTGTAATTTTTTTTCTTTTTTTTCCTTTTATTTATCTTACTTATTTACACATATCCGGGCGTTTCTTGGTTTTATAAAAAAAACGACAAAAATTTTTGATTTTTTTGTAATTTCAAAATTTTACTTTTACCAATTATTTACGCAAAAAATGTCTTTTGAAAAATTTTTATATTTAAAAAATAGATAATGATTAGTTAATCATTATATGTATAAATAAAAAAACAAATGTAAAAATTCAATTAAAAATTTTGTTAAATGTAATTAAAAATATTTTATATTTGTCATATCTAAATAAGTTTGTTATAATGCTTATTGGAGGCGTTATATGATTAACATAATTTTAGTTGAACCAGAAATACCACAAAATGCTGGAAATATTGTGCGTACATGTGCTGCAACAGGTTGCAATTTGTATATGGTGCGCCCTCTTGGGTTTGAACTAGATGACAAACACTACAAACGTGCTGGACTTGATTATTTTCCACTAAGCAAGATCATTGTAGTTGATAGTTTTGAAGAAATTTATAGTAAAAATAAAAATGCTATATTTTATTTTGCAAGTACCAAATCTCACAAAACTTATGCTGAAGTGGATTATCCCGACGGTTGCTTTGTTGTATTTGGCAAAGAAAGTTACGGACTTAGAGAAGATTTACTCAAAGAACATTATGATAATTGCATTCGAATTCCGATGAACAGCGAAGCAAGAAGTTTAAATTTAAGCAATTCAGTGGCAATTATTACATACGAAGCGCTTAGGCAACAAGGATTCAATAATTTGCAAAATTACGGAAATTTAACTGGTAGAAAAGAAAATTAATCACTAGAAATTGCATCTTTACTCCTCACTTGAAAACAAAAATATTGTTGTTCCTTATATTTATAAAATTTTGGTTAAATTAAAGGTTTCTGTTTATACAAATTACACAAAAACTAACTATAAAATTAAAATTCCATTTTTTGGAATAAAAAATTAAATTTATCAAATTATAAGTATAGGAGGTAACAAACATGGATACAAAACAATGGAAACCTGGTGAAGAAGCACCAGAAGATGCAGAATATTCTGCATATGATGAACAAGGAAATTGCGGAGGAAAATGCCATCTAACAAAAGGCGAAAGATTTCCAGCAACTCAACATTCTGGAAGTTATTATGTAAAATCTTCCGAAGATAGCACAGAAAGCAAATAATTGTTGTTCATATTGATTACAACAAAGATAAATTAATGTTACGCCTTGAAAAAGGGACATTTGAAACAAAAAAAGTATATTTGTACAAACAAATATACTTTTTTTTGAAATTATATTGAATAATTATCTAACACTTCATAATCTGTTTATCATTTATGAAAAGATTTTTTGTATTTCACAATTATCTTTTCACATTTCTTTTCTATCTTCTAATGCTTTTGTTAGAGTCACTTCATCAGCATATTGCAAATCACTACCAATTTGTATACCAGTTGCAAGTCTAGTAACTTTGACACCCAATGGTTTCAAAAGTTTTGCAATATAATTTGCTGTCACTTCACCTTCAACATCGGGATTTGTAGCAATTATTACTTCACTAATTCCATTCAATCTAGACAATAATTCTTTGATGTGAATATCATTTGGCCCACGATTTTCCATAGGACTAATTGTTCCATGAAGAACATGATACAAATAATTTGCACCTTTTGATTTTTCTATTGCTATTATATCTTTTGGTTCTTTTACTACGCAAATTATATCTGACTTTCTATTTTGACATATATCGCAAATATTTTTTTCTGTAAAATTTCCACATATTTCACAAAATTTAATATTGTTTTTTGTTTCAATCAGACTTTTTGCAAAAAGTTCAACATCTTCTTTGTCTAGTTCCAATACTCTATAAGCATATCTTTCAGCAGTCTTTCTACCAACTCCAGGAAGCTTACTAAAGCAATAAATAAGTCTTTCCATGCTGTCTATTGTATTCATAACTAAAACCCTAATCCTGTAGGCATATCACCTTTTAATGATTTCTCTAATTTTTCTGCTTGGTCCAAAGCATCATTTGTAGCTGCAATGATTAAATCTTCTAACATTTCAATATCATCACCATCAACAATTTCAGGTTTGATTTTGACTCCAGTAATTTTCTTCAATCCTGTGCAAGTAACTTCAACCATTCCACCACCACTTGTACCTGTTAAAGTAGAATTTTCAAGTTCTTCTTGAGCCTTTTCCATCTTTTCTTGCATTTCTGCTTGCATTTTCTGTGCTTGTTTCATAAGTGATTGCATATTCATACCACCACCAAAACCCATACCTTTGTACATATTAATCTCCTTATATTTTTATATTGTTTTTCATAAAGCTTTTCTCGACAATGAAAACTATAACTTCCATTAAAACGAAATACAATTATGTTCTAGTAAATAAGAAAATTTACCTTATCAATTTGTCACTTCAAATAGTTTATGTCCTATTTTCAAAATTGTCAAACATTATTTAATAGTAAGAATTCTTCCAAATTCTGATTTTAAAAATTCTTCAAATTTAAAAATATCAAAATCATTATTTTCTTGCATATCAAACTCTACTTGATATTCTTTTTCATCTAATGTTTTCAGAATAGAATTAATACAATTTATATCATCTAAATTATTAATTAAAGCATATGATGTTTTGTCTTCAAATCTTAACACCATGACATTATCTCTTATGTTTGTGTCAACAACCCCATTCATCAATGAATAAATTCTCATATGATTTTGGCTACGCAAGGCAATGAGTAATTTACCAAACAATGATTTTGCTTTTTTTTGTTCGTCAGTTAATTCACTTTTAAAAATTGAGTTAATATCAGTCATTAATTCACCTTTTAATTTTTTAATTTATTTTCAATGATTTTTATACGCATATTAAGATCATTAATTTCTGTAATTTCAAAAGAACACAGTGCAAGAAGAGTAATCTCAAGTAGGCTTCGCGGACTAGAAGAGTATCTAAACTCATTGTCAAGAGCACTTATTTTTTTCAGAATTTCAATAAGTTTTTGATTATCTGCCAATGATGCTAATTCTTCTAAATCTTTGATTTGATCTTCAGGCAATTTCAAAATATTTTTGTAATTTTTGCAGGTTTTTACAACTGTTACATCTCTTACAAATCCTACTAAATCTTTTGCGAATTGAGTAATATTTTTGCCAAGTTTTGAGACACAATCTATAGTATTTATAATTCCACCCTCATCTTTATTTAAAATATTTCGAGTGATTTCTTTCAGAGTTTTTCTATCAGTCATACCAACTGCCTCAACAACTGATTCAAATGTAACATTTTTGTTGGAATACGCTACACACATATCAGCGATTGATAAAGTATCTCTCACACTACCATTACCTAATTTTGCAAGCAAAGACAATGCTTCTTTTTCATATTTTATATTACTATCTTTAAATATATGCTCTAAATGATTTTCTAGTTCCTCTTCTGACAACAATTTGAAATCAAATCTTAAACATCTACTTAAAATAGTTGCTGGTAATTTCTGTACTTCAGTAGTTGCCAAAATAAAAACAACATATTCAGGTGGTTCTTCTAGAGTTTTTAGAAGAGCATTAAATGCACTATCTGTTAGCATATGTACTTCATCTATAATATACACTTTGTATTTACAAACTACAGGTGGATATTTCACCTTTTCTCTCAATTCTCTTATTTCATCAACTCTATTATTACTTGCTGCATCGATTTCCAAAATATCAACATTTGAATTGCTATTTATACTCTGACAAACTTCACATTTATTACATGGATTACCATTTTTGGGATTTAAACAATTAATTGCTTTTGCAAAAATCTTTGCAATACTTGTTTTCCCTGTACCCCTAGTTCCAGTAAAAAGATAAGCATGACCAATTTGATTATTGTTTATCTGATTGATAAGTGATTTCAAAATATGTTTTTGTCCCACTATTTCATCAAAAGTTTGCGATCTATACTTTCTATAAAGTGCAACGTAACTCATAAATTCTCCTTTAAATAACTCAGTTTAACTTTTATTCTAGCAAGAGCATTATCTATTGATTTTGGTGATTTGTTTAATTCTTTTGCGATATCTTTGTATGAATATCCTTTAAAATACAAATCAAATACCATCTTTTCAAAATTACTTAAATCTTTTTTTATTTTTTCATTCAATTCTCTAAGATTTTCTTGAGTTATAATACTTTTTTCTGGATATGACATATCATGCAAAATTTCGCCTTCTACACCAAATACACTTGTATTAAGTGCTTGATTTTTGCTTGTATTTTCTCTTCGAATTGCTGAGATGATTTCTCTTTCTATTAATTTCCCAGCATAATTTTTGAAATTGTCATTCCTATTTTCATCAAAATTATTAATTGCTTTGAAAAGACCTATCATACCTTCTTGTATTAAATCTTCGCTATCCCCACCAAACAAAAAATATTTTCTTGCAATCGCAGAAACTAATGATTTATTGTCAATAAGTATTTTGTTTATGGCAAAATCGTCACCATTTTTTGCATTTTTTAATAAAATTATTTCATCTCTTGTCACTTTCTTTTCTTCCTTACTACTTCGTATAAAACAATTCCTGTTGCTACACTTGCATTGAGAGAATTAACTTTGCCATACATTTTCATACTAACAATTCCATCACAGTTCTTTTTTGTAACTAGACTTACACCCTTGCCTTCACTACCAATAACAATTGCAATATTACCAGACAAATCAGCCATGTCCAAATCTTCGCCACCAAGTTCACATGCATACACCCAAACATTTGCTTTTTTTAATTTTTCTATTTCAGAATTAATATTTGTTACTTTGGCAATTTTCATATGTTCTATTGCCCCTGCACTTACCTTAGCAACAGTATCATTGACAGGACATGCTCTATTTTTTGATATAATAATTCCATCTACACCCATACACTCTGCAACTCTTATAATGCTTCCAAAATTGTGTGGATCTTCTATCCCGTCAAGTATCAAAATAAAATTATTTTTTTGCTTGTCTTTTGCAACTTTCAGAATATCTTCTACTGTCGAATATTTATAATCACTTGTTTCTGCAATTATACCCTGATTATTATCACATTCTTTATCTAGCACGCGACTATCTAAAAATTGAATTTTGATATTTTTCTTCTTTGCAAGGCTTATTATATCCGATAATACTTTGTCTTTTGAAGATTTATTTGCCATGATTTTCAAAATATTAATATCAGAATTCAATGCTTCTCTTACTGCGTTTCTACCTTTTATTTTCATTTTCTTCCCCTACACTTAATTTCAGAATTTCATTTAATCTCTCATAATCTCCAGACAAATACAAGTATCCCAATACTGCCTCCAAACCAGTTGCCCGTCTATAATCAATTATGTTTTGGTTTTTTGCATGCGTTAAAGTCTTGTGATTACGCGCTCGTTTAAAAATTTTTAATTCATCATCAGACAAAAAAGGAAATAATTTTTCAACAAAATCACTTTGCCCTTTTGCTTTGACAAAACTAATTACTCTTTTGTGCAAATCTTCGCCTTTCAAATTTTCGGACAAAACAATTTTATGTCTTATATACATAGAATAAACGCCATCTCCTACAAAAGCAAGGACTTGTGGACTTAATATTTTTACTTCTTTTTTATCTAAATTTTGCAAGTCAAATATATTGTTTTTCATACAATTAGTCTATCACAAATAAAAACTTTAATAAACAAAAATTTGTAATTATTTATAAATTTAGAATAATCACAATTGATTTATAAAGATAGAAAGATTTGTCTAGTTCAATAATAGGTCAAATAATTAAAGTAATAAACAAAAGTAAGTTATGAGAACAAAACCACATTAAAAAAATTAAGTAGCAATAAAGGATTTTAAATATTGATATTTATCATAAAATACATGCTTTGCTAGTATATTATAAAAAAAGATTTGCGAGTATGATATGTTTAAAGTGATAAAATTAAAACCAATATTAATTACTATTGCTATGCTCATGTTAAGTATTTTGTTAAGCGTAGGAATAGTCTCTGTTGTCGAAAGTAGAGAAGTTCCCAAACCAATATACACTATCGTAATTGATGCTGGGCATGGTGGACGAGACGATGGTTGTGTAAGCGACAACGGAACAACAGAAAGTGAAATAAATTTAAAGATTGCAAAAACTCTAAAAAACTACTTGGAAACTTTGGGTATAAAAGTTGTTTTAACGCGTTCTGATGGAAATGGTTTATATGATTCAAACGCAACAAATTTCAAAGTATGCGACATGGAAAAAAGAATAGAAATTATACAAAAGACAAAGCCTAATATGGTTATTTCTATTCACTGTAATTCTTTTGAAGATAGTAGCCAACGCGGAGCACAAGTTTTTTATCAAGAAAACGATGAAGTATCAAAAGAATTTGCTGAGTGCGTACAAAATCAATTAATAAATCAACTAGACAATGCTAGAGAATTTGCGAACAAAGGCGACTATTATTTATTAAAGGAGAGTAATCTACCTGCAATTTTAATTGAGTGTGGTTATTTGAGTAACGCAGAAGAAGAAAAATTGCTTAGTTCTGTAGATTATCAAAACAAAGTGTCATATGCAATCATGTGTGGCGTAGTTAAATATTTTGATTTGTGTGGTAATGATTAAAATAATTAATAAAAAGAGGAATATATGAAAAATAAAAATTTATATAATTTTATTTTAAGTTTCGGTTTAACTTTTTTAGTAGCAGGATTAGGAAGCATTTTTGTTCAAATTGGAATGAATAATTTTAATAATTTAATCAAACCGAATGAATGGATTCCTAACTTTATAATTCCTATAGTTTGGACAATTATTTATGTTATTAGCGCAGTAATTATTTATATGCTACTCTCCAAAAATTTAATGACCAAGAAATTATCTTGGTTATTTGGACTAAATGGATTACTAAACGTTATATGGTGTCTTGTATTTTTTGCTTTAGGTCAAAAATTTTTGGGATTGATAACTATTATTATTAATTTAATTTTAGGATTTTTATTAATAATTGAATTATTAAAGAATCAAAAAATTTATGGTTGGATTTTATTTATTTATCCAATTTGGCTATGCATTGCAACTTTCCTAAACTGTGCATTATGGATATTGAATTAAAATTTATCATAACAACTATTTGAAAACTAAGTAGTTTATACAAAAAACATTTTGTTTTATAATTATTATTTGTTATAATTCAAAAGAATACAACCATGTATTCAATTGTTTTTTTGTGTGTTCAAAAAAATATATTTTACGGTGAATTGTGAAAAACAAAAATAATAAAAGACAAATTAATTTTTGGTATAACGCAAAATTAAATTTTTTAAAATTCAAAAAATTATCTTTTGATAAAACCAAAGCGAATATTGAAAAAAATAGTCGTTTATTTTTTGCAACTGCACAAAAAATTAATGAAGAAAGTATAACTCAACACACTTTAAATCAAACACATGAAATAATTGCCAAGAAAAAATCAAAAAACAAAAAAATTTTTAACATTTTGTTTTTCATATTTAATCTTATATTAGTTGTTGCTGTATTTTATAATTTTGCAAGAGAACAAGGTGGTATTCAACCTCTTTCAACATTACTTGCAAACAAACCTAAATGGTCTTTTTTGTTTATAGCGATAGGTCTATATTTTATAACTGTTATATTTAATAGCCTCAAATTTCTTTTTCTTATATACAACAGAACAAAAAAATGGCGTCCAATTTTTTCATTTAAAATTGCAACAATTGGCAGATATTACGATCACATTACCCCATTAGGGTCGGGTGGTCAACCTTTTGAAATATATTATTTAAAGAAAAACGGTTACAGTGGAGACATTGCTACAGCAATACCTCTTGCCAAATACATGATTTGGCAAATTGCCTTTGTAATCATTTGTACTTTCATTTTGATAGCATATTCTAATAATTATGCAAACTCACCTGTAGTTTTAATTCTTGCTTGGATAGGACTTGTACTTATATTACTTTTGTTCCTTTTTGTTTTCTTCATGTCTATAACAAAAAAATTTGGAGCATCTCTTGTAATAGGTGTTTTAAAATTATTACACAAAATGCACATAATCAAAGATTACAAAAAAGCACTTATTAAAGTTTTGCGTTTTGTAAGGCAATATCAATTTTGCATAAAGTCATTTACAAAAAGTCCTTGGACAATATTGTCAGTTACTTTAGCATCTATAGCTTCACTTTTGTCAAACGCATTAATTGCTTATTTTATATATGTTTCATTTGCTGAAACAGTAACTGTAAGTTGGTGGGATATAGTTTGCAAATGCTTTATTTGTGAACTTGCTGTATGTTTTATACCTTTGCCAGGGGGATCGGGCGCAACTGAATTATCTTTCAATTCATTATTAGGTTCTCTATTTTCAGAAGGAACTCTATTTTGGGGAATATTATTCTGGAGAATATTGACTTACTATCTTTATATTGTTCAAGGATTGATTGTATTAATTTGTGATATGTTTCACTCAAAAAAAGATAGAAAAAATAAAAAAATAAAAACTCCAATACCCAAAAATGCCAAATCTTAGAACAAAAAAATAAAAAGTGCCAAATTAAGCACTTTTTTATAAATTATATGGCTAAAAAATAATAATAAAAATACAAATTGAAAAAACATTTAATATAATTTTTAAATAAATTAATTAAATTTCACACAAACACATTTTTTTATTTTACAAAATTCGACTTTATGAGTTATACTTTAGTATAAACATTAATATTTTGTTATGTTTAAAAGTATATTCAAAAAAAACACACAAATTCAAATAAGACAAAATCTATATTCTTTGGTAATTTATAACACATGATGACTAATTAATTTTAAATCATAATATTTAAAATACAAAATTTAGAAAATTGTCTTCTAATAAGCATTATAAAAATTGTAATTCAAACAGAATTATTATATGTTTACATAAATTTGCACAAATTAGATAATAATATTCACATTGTGAGAAATGGAAAATGACACAAGAACAAAAAATTAATAGAGGAACTATAATAATATTTGTTCTAAGCATAGTTTTGGTGCTATGCTTATGTGTCACTGCGACTCTTGCTTACTTTGCAGGAAATCAAACTAGCAATGTCACACTTATTATGGGTGGTCCTGTTCGAGTGACAATGGTTAACAAGAATTTTGAAGAAACCTACGGTGACGGAAATCTTGTTATGAATATCAAAACAAATAGACAACAGTTACTACCTGGAATTGGTATTGACATGCAAGCAATCGCAAAACTAACATCTTCTGATATTAATCCGACACCTGCTCTTTTGCGTGCAATTCTTGATATCGAAGTTATTGGTTTAGATGCAAAACTTGCAAAAGAAGTTGAAAATATGATTAGAAGTGATTTGGGCAAAGCCTTGACTTATAGAATTGATAGTTCACTGCCTGGAGCAAGAGATGGATGGGTTACTTTTGATGATGGTAATTACTACTATTGTAGTCAAAATAAAGTTATTGATGAAGTTACAGGACAAGAATACATAGAATTAAAGCCAATTTCTACAAACAGTGTTGGTAATAATATTCCTTTTATAAACGGAACATTTCAATTCCCTACTCAAGCTTATACTAACAAATATGCAAATGTAGAAATTATATTTAATCTAACATTCCAAGCAATACAAGACAAAATAGTAAATGACCAAGGCGAAAGAATTCCAAATACAATATTTAATGTCAAACAAGTACTTGATAGTGTAGATTGGGACAAACACAACAACTAAGTTTTTTGGGGCTTAGTTGTTTTTTTGACTCATCAATTCATCATTGTGAATAAAATTATTTTTATTATAAAAAATATATAATATATATAATTTTATTTGAAAAACACTTCGAAATTTGCTAAAATGTATATGTATTTATTAATCAAAATTTTTTATATTTGATTTTTGCAAAGTTATTATATTTATAAATTAAATTATCTTCAAGCAAGGTAGAATAGAATGAAAGGAAAAAGTAAGAATAAACGTAAAATCGGGAAAGTCATACTAATTGGTATGGGTTTTTTCTTGACTATAATACTAACTTTCACAACGACACTTGCTTGGTTCTATGATAGCGATTGGGCAAGCAAATATATTACAATGTCAGGAACTGTTGGCATTGAAATAAGAAGAGAATTACAAGATGGCGAAGACCCAGAAACTACAGACTTAAAAACTAGTGGAAGTGGAAATTTATATTTCCAAATAACAACTGACAAGGCTTATCCTGGTCAAGCAGTCAATGTTAGTGCAAGCGTATATAATAATGGTGGCGATAGTGTTGCTAATGGGACAAGCGCTGGTTCACCATGTTATGTCAGAGCACACTTTGCCGTTTATACCAATATCGGTAAGGTTGACCCTGATGATTATCCAGGTGGAGAAACAGATCCCGATTACATAAAAGATCAAGAACAAGCGCAAAACGAAGCTGCCGCTTTTGATGCAGACGCATTATATGCATTTTTGGATAGTTTGATAACTTCACAAAACTCTAGTGGTTCTGGTTATTACTGGCAATATTACACTCAAACAGGTGCTCTACCACTTTCTGCAAGTGGAACTTCAAATACAGACATAGAATATTATTTAGACGGTCAAAAATACAAAGATGGTACTCATGATAATACAAATGACGAAGCAACAAATGTTGATAATATCTCAACAATTATAGACAAAGGTTATTTCTATTTGTGTCAAGATAGCAATGGCGTTTTACTTCCTTTGAATGTTGGCTCAGAAGCAGTTTTTTTATGGAATAATACTTTTGTTATACCTTGGACTTTGACAAATGCTTCCGCAGATAAATTAATTTTCGTTGCTGTAACATTTCAGGCAATCCAAACATATATCCCTCAAATAATTATGGACGGAAGTGCAAGTACTGGAATTATTAGTGCAAACAAAGATAATCAAGTTCCAGCCGATCAATGTACTTATAATTCAGTTTCAGTTCAAACTGTGTTCAATTCATGCGAATTTACTCCAATAAATACCGAAATGAATGTCAATGGAGAAATTATCGACTTCAATAGTGGAGATTTCTTCGTATCCAATAGAAAACAATAAAAAGGAACATTATGAAATCAAGTAAAATAGGTTTAATTTTCAAAATCTTAGGATTTGGATTAGTTACTCTTGGTATTATTTTAACTATAATTTTTATGATTGATTTTAATGCGTATAATTTCAATTTGGTTCGTGTAATGATTTTTGCTTTAGGTTTTCCGTTTGTTGGAATTGTTATTATAATAATTTCTGTAGCACTCAGTAATTACAAAGTTCAAGAATCTGAATTGAAAAACATATCAGACAAAGCAAAAAAAATATTGGATAACAAAACTACCAATAACTCAGCAATCAATTGTGAATATTGTGGCTGTAAACTTGACCCCAATTCAAACAAGTGTAATAGTTGTGGTGCAAAAATTAATAAAAAACATTTATAGAGTTCTTAACACAAGAACTCTTTTTTTTGTTTTTAATATTATATAAAGATGATTAATTATATTTATAAATTATAATCCATTAAATACCACTTTTTCAATTTTTATACTTTCTAAGCACAAAAATTGTGCTTATTTTTTTACAAAATATGGAAAACCATATGAAAGCTTTTGCAGAATATTTTACTCTTTATTACATACCATAAAACTAATAAATGAGGTAATTATGGAAGGTAATACAAACACAAAAACACGAAAAAAGAAAAAAAATAGAGCGATTGGAACGCTGTTTATAGCCGTTCTTAGCGTTGTTATAACAGCAATAATTTCAGTCGGTGCAACACTTGCATATTTTGCTGGTTCTACAACAGCAAATCAATCATTATTTATGGGTGGCCCCGTTTATGTAGAAATTACTGGTAGAAATAATGATTTCAAGGCTGGAAATGGAAACTTGGACATATCTGCCTATGCAGGTAGAACAACCGGTACTGCAGGAACAATAAATAATACAATTCTACTTCCAGGTCAAAAAGTTGAAATCCATTCAAGTGCTAGAGTTTATTCAACAACTGCCACTTCAACCATTGAAGATAGTCCAATACCAGATATCAGTACAGGTTCTAATAGCAGTAATATAGGTAATGCTTATACCGATGACGAAGGTAATGCTTTTTATGTGAATAACGAAGGTAGAGTAACTTCGACTACAACTTCAGTACTTCGTGCAAGGTTTGGTATTACCATTGACTTTGATCCGACTGTTGGTTTTAATAATTTTACTGGAACTACATATGCTAGCAATTTCCCTGTTCAAAGCCAAAAAAGTTTTAATAGAGAAGTTACTAATACTTCAACTGAAGTAGTAGATGGTTTTACTGGAGCAATACATACAACAAATATGGAATACTCTTATGATAGTTCTACTCAAACACACACAGGTAGACGTGATTATGTGAGTGATACAACTTATACTGACGCAACTACTGGTGACGAAATGAATCAAATCAAAGCAGGCACACTTAAATCAATTTACTCATGGAAATATGTATCTCAATCAGAATATGAAGGTTCAAAAGCAATAACAGATGATTTAAATTATGCAAAAATGCCAACTCCATTTGACGGAACAGTAAATGCTCAAGGAACAGATAGTAACAAAGTACCAGGTGGTAGCGGAAATGGTTTCTATGGTGTTTGGGTTCTTGATGGAGAAGGAAACAAAAATGAAAGTGATTCATTCTACAAAGCAAGAACAAATGCTTATATGAACACATATGTTGAATTCTATGTAAACGAGTATGGAAATACAGTTACTAGAACTTTGCAAGATAGTATAGATGCACTAAATACTTCACTAAATAGTTATTTCGTAGCACTTATAAACGATAGTTCACAATACATTCAAACCGAAGATGACCCTGATACTGACGGAATAGTAGAAGGATTAGGTTTAAATGCAAGTTGGTTATACATTGACCCTAGCATAGGAAACGATACAAACTCTAACGAAATTAGTACCTCCGTTGGTGGTTGGTGGTATCTAATCGTAGATAATGGTGGAACAATCACAGGAAGTGCAGAAGATTACGGCGAAGGTACACCACCGTTAGGAGTTACTGCAAGTGAAGATACTTATACTCAAACCGTAGACAGAAGTTCATACGCACATACAGATGCAAACAGACTTAAATATTACTTATACGAAATTGTACCAGATATAGAAGTTGGTGATGTAATTGGAACAAATGGACAAAAGAAAATTGCTAGTGATATTATCCCTTTTGTAAACGGAACTTTTGCATTGCCTGGAGATGCATTGACAAATGTATTTGCAAACGCAAAATTATCATTCCAAGTTTCTTTCCAAGCGTTACAAGCATTCCTTCCTTATACTACCTCAATAGACAACATGGATTATACTAACCCATTACTTGGTACAGGAAAACCTTTGACAATTGAAAGTGCAATACCTATTTACAACGAAGCGTTTGACTATCAAGAAAATTCAAACGACAATATTGAAGATCTATAAAACAAAAAGACAATCAAAATGGAAGCAGACCTTATAAGGTTACCCAAATAAGATTGTCTTTTTTTTTAGATTATTATTAATTTTTCAAAATTTTATTAGCAAAATATTTATTTTCATTGTATAATTTTTTTAATAAATATAAAACAAGTTTGAAAGTTAAACAAAATACATATTTCAAATAAAGCAGATGTATATTCTAGAAATATAATCAGCACATAAATTATTGTAATAAATCATATTAATTTAGTAAGGAGTAATATGCTACAAGACTATATTCAATCAGCAAAAAATATTATTGTATACAAAGATGGAGAGCCAACAAATATTGATAATATACAAAGCGAGTTAATTGACTTGTTTGAAGGATCTTATTCTACACCTTCTTTCGTACAAGTTAGCCAAAATGACTTGTCAATGAGTATTCAAAAAGGTATTTGGATAGAAATTGAATTCGAAAATAGTATAACAATTGGTACAACATCAGTTGACAAAATACTTTTTGCCATTAAACCAAAATATAATTTTTTAACCATCGTAAAGTTTTTAGATAACAAGTTGATTACAAAATGTACTTGTTTGAATTTATCAAAAAACACAAATAAAATTTTTGATACTATAAATCAAAAATAAAATATTTTTAATCTTATAAATAAAAAAAGGATATACTTCATGAAAAGTAATTGGTATTGCAAATACAAACTAGCACATAGAGGACTTCATAACAAAAAATTTCCTGAGAATTCCTTAGGAGCATTTGAAAATGCTATGAATTTAAATTTCGCAATTGAATTAGATGTTAGGCTTCTAAAAGATGGAACGGTAGTCGTTTTTCATGATCATAATTTGCGTAGAGTTTGTAATGAAGATATTGATCTTAACGAATTGAACAAAGAAGACTTGTCAAAATATAAACTATTTGACACTAATTATACTATACCAACTTTAAAGGAAGTTTTGACATTTGTAAATGGAAAAGTTCCTATCATGATTGAACTTAAACCAGTCAGACGAAGAGAAAAACTATCTCAAAAAGTATATGATTTAATCAAAAATTACAAAGGGGACATTGCTGTAAAATCATTTAATCCTTTCGCTGTAATATGGTTTAAAAAACACGCCCCTAAAATTCCTAGAGGCATGTTATCTAGTTTCTTTGATGGAATATATCTACCATTCTTATACAAGCCAATTTTGAAAAAATTATGGTTATTTAAATACGTAAAACCAGATTTCATCTCTTACGATATCAATAATCTACCAAATAAATATGTAAGTCAAAAACAAGTACCTATAATTGCATGGACAATAACTTCTAAAGAAATGCAAAAAATTGCATTTAAACATGCAGACAACATAATATTTGAAAATTATCTACCATCAAACCCAATTAATTACTAAACGCCTTGGCCATCAAATTCTGGGGTATAACAACTGGTTGCACTATCCAATTCTTGAGCATAGCCTAAATTTAAACCAATAGATACCATATGCTCTAATACTATTTTGTATTCTAAGGGTTTTAACTTACGATTAATATCACTATGTAATATTGCTTTGTGCATTGGTGTATATTGAGACATAAGACTAACAAAAGGTTCTTTGATATTATCCTTAATCCAATCCAAAATTTTTATACTATCATCAGTATGTGATGGTAGTACTAGGTGTCTTATTATGACGCCTTTTTTTAAATTTCCATATTCATCATATTCATTATGAGGAATAATTTCTCGCATTTTTTGAATAGCATTTTTTGCAACTTCAGGATAATCAAACGCTTTAGATAGTCGCTTGCTAAGTTCATTATCATAATATTTGAAATCAACCAAAAATATATCAATATAATCTCTTAGCATTTCAAGGCTTTCTATACTATCATAACCACTCGAATTATAAACTATTGGAATATTTGGTCTATATATATCCAAAGACTTTTTTATAGCGTGCACATAATGTGAAGGACTTACTAAGTTTATATTAGTTGCCCCCTGCATTTCTAATTCTTTATAAATTCCAGCCAATCTTTCATATGTAATGTATTTACCTATATTTTTATGACTAATTTTGTAATTTTGACAGTAATCACATTTTAGGTTACAACCCGAAAAAAATATAGTGCCACTACCATTTTTACCCGTAATTACAGGTTCCTCATCTTGATGCAAATACGCTTTTGCTACTCGTGGCAATTCTCCTACACCACACACCCCGATATTTTTCGATCTATCAATGTTACATTTTCTTGGACAATTACTACAAATCATAAATCACCTTGAATCATTTAATAAAAAAGTCGAACATTTTGCAAAAATGCTAATAATATTCGACTATAGATTTAATTTGTTTTCTTAGCAGAAACATTTATATTTGTCTTCTTTGTATTGCTACTTTTTGTTTTCTTTCCTTCACTATCACTGATGTCTTTTGTTATAGAAGGTTGTTCATCAGTTTTCTCATTCTTCTCTATATTTGATGGCTTTTTTGCTTTTTCTTCACTTTCCAAATCTTCTTCATCATCTTCTTCATCTTCGTCAAAATTATCCAAAAAGTAATTATAAGCACATGCAATAATAGCAATTACAAATGAAAGAATCAAACTTACAAATGACGCATATGCAATAGAACCTTTGATATTTGCACTAAAATAATCTAGATAAACATTTCCACTTCGTATTTGTATAGCAACAAACCATGTAGATACAAGTGTAATTGTTGTAAACATCATTCCACAAAGACCAAACAAGAAACAAAATTTCTTGAACTTTTCACCTTTAAACCAAGATAAATAAGCAAACACTGTTGTAATTATCTCACAAATAATACCTAATGGCATCAAAATACCCGATATAATAATTGCAACACCATAAACATCTTTTACGCTCATAAGACCAATTAAGTCTGAACCCCAATCTTTGGTTGTCATGAAACTTACTTTTGTAATATCCCACGCACTATATGTCAAAACTTCACTATTTTCCAAATTCAAATTAGGACTGTGCTCAACACTAAATGCAGGTAAAAAATAAAAAACAATACAAAGCACAGTCAAAAACGTGCAAAATACTGCAATTATCATATCTTTAGTTTTTATCTGTTTTTCAGCCATAAATACTCCCTTAGGCCTTTTATATTATTTAATCGAATTATACCTTGATTTATCATATAATTTATTTTATAGAAATAAGCAAAATATATACATTTCAATACTGTTTCTTATAATTTAATTATATTGATATTCCATAAATATTATAAAACAAAAAAACTTTTACAAAAACACAAATGTATAATTTTATTATATTATACATAAAATTGTCTTATTATGTAAAGAAATATTAAATACTTTTTGTCAAAAATGTAAAAATTTATTGATTTTTTGTATTTTTATAAATTTAAATTATTGAATATTATTATATAAAATTTGTAACATTTTATAAAATCTTATTATTTAGAACTTTTATATAAATTTTCTTTTTTTTACAAAAAAAACTTAATTAAAATTTATGCAAAATTTAGTATATATAACCTTTTTTAAAAGTTTCAAAAAAAATGTTTACAAGCAGAGTTTTTTGTGATATTATATTACCAATGATAGATGTTTTTCCACCAGTTGTCTTCCCCAATCCCATAATATAAGACAATTTAAACATCTATCCTTTTTTTATTCAAATAACTTATTTAGTAGATATAATTTTGAATCTTTCTTTCATGAAAGTATTTTGAAAAAATAGATATTTCATATTGTATAATTTAATTACCATTATACAACTTGAATATCTATTTTTTTTTTGCTTAAAAAACATTTCTAATTTTTAAATTTTAATGTGATTCAACAAACCATTTATTATTTTCAAAATATAAATATGTTTCATGTCCATTTATTCTAACAGTATATCTTTCTCCAATTCCACCAACTTTCATAGACACTGCTTTTTTCATATCTAATACTTTGTCTATTTCATACTCATGATTGTTGAAAGTAATTGTTTTGGGTTTTTTATTACCATTTTCGTCTATTTCAACCATAACTTTTACATATTTCTTTTCCATTACTTCGCCTTAAAAAATCCTATTGGATGTATTATATGAATATCACTATGAGGATTAAGAGAAGACAAACTCTGATTTACAAGAATATTCCCACGCCTTATAATATCATAACCAAATCTTTCTCTCAACTTTTCTATTGCACATTCAAGTTTTTGTTTCTTTTCAAAATTATTGACACTTTCAAACAAATCATACTGCATTTTACCCGTCGTTAAATTTGTTACTCTCACACCTAATGCTCTTACATTTAATTGCCAATCGTAATTGTCCAAAAACAACTTATAACAATTCTTTGCTATATCTTCAGATATGTTCGTTGGGGAAGATAATTGCATTTGTCTTTCGAAAGAACACAAATCTGTATCTTTTACCCATAGACTTACACCATGGGCATAATAATTTTTTTTCTTCATTCTTTCTGCAACGCTCTCTGCCAACATGTATATTATACTTTTTACTTCCGTATTACTCACTAAATCTACAGGACATGTTGTACTATTGCCAAACGACTTAATTTTTTCTTTGTCATGAATACTTTCTACTGGACTGGTATCTCTACCACAAGCAAAATCATGCAATACAACACCCATTTTCCCAAGTGTCAATTTCAAATACTTGATGTCTGTATTTGCCAAATCTCCTATTGTTTTTATTCTTGCCCTTTCAAATTTTTTGCTAGTTGCCCGTCCTACATACAACAAATCTTCTACGGGCAATTTCCATACAACATCTCGAAAATTATCTTGTGTAATCAAAATAGTAGCATTTGGTTTTTTTAGGTCACTACCAAGTTTGGCAAATACTTTATTAAAACTAACACCTATACTCACTGTTAAGCCTATTTCAGATATTATTCTCGTCCTTATATTGTTCGCAATTGCTACAGCGTCTTCGTATGTTTTTGCTAGATGAGAAATATCTATCCATGCCTCATCTATTCCAAAACTTTCCACCTTATCTGAATATTCTCTATATATATCTTTGACTAATCTACTTACATATAGATACAAATCAAATCTTGCTGGTACACACACTAATTCTTCTGCACATTTTTGCCTAGCCTCCCACACCGTATCGCCCGTCTTTATGTTGTAACTTTTGGCAATGTAATTTTTTGCAAGTACTATACCATGTCTTTTCTCTTCATCGCCCACAACAACAACTGCCTTGTTGCGTATATTTGGATTATACAAACTCTCAACACTTGCATAAAAATTGTTCAAATCACTGTGCAATATAAATCTCCCCATTATTATATTTCCCCCAAATATATACGAACATATGTTCTATGAAATTGTATCATAATATATTTGTTTTGTAAATAAAAAATATCCATAAAAATTATGGATATTTTTGTAAATTTATTTATCGACAAATTCCCACATAAGTGACGTATCAGGGATATATGCTTTTGAAATTGGTTCTATAGGGTCAAGAATTTCTTTGAAAGGGATTTCTTCCATAGTTATTTTATTTTCTTGCACAAATCTATTTAATTCATTTTTGTAGATACCCAATTCATATTCATGAGTAGTGTTTACGAAATAATCTACTTTTGTTCTAAATGGTTCAATATAATTTTCTTCTGCATTTACAACTTCTGGCCAAACTTCAATAGTTTTCTTGGCAGATGTATTTCTTCTTGCAATATCTCTAACAACACGTCTAAGAAGTCTTAGATTTTTCGTTGTCAACAAAAACTTATCTGTTTTGAATGACGCCAAAGGACTTACATAAATTCGGAAATAATTAGAAGTTCCTAAATTTTCAATAACTCTAGGATTAAGAACATGAATACCCTCAAAAATAACAATTGAGTTGAATTTATATTGATAAGATTTTCTATTGTGTATTGATTTGCTACTCTTGAAATCGTATTCAGGAAATTTTACTTCTTCGCCACTAAAATATTTTGAAAAGCAATTTTTCATGAGTTTGTAATCTAAAATATCCGGACTATCAAAATCTTGTTTTCCATTCGGCAATAAATTTCTTTTGTCCAAATCAATAAAGAAATCGTCCATAGAAATTACATCTACGACTCTACCTTTTAGTTCTAATATCTTTTTTAAAAGGTTTGCAGTTGTTGTTTTCCCTGCACAACTAGGGCCAGATAGTAGAACAATTTTTACATTATTTTTTGCTAGAATTTTATTTGCTAAAGTAAATAATTGTCCTCTATATCTGCTTTCATTGTCCAAAATTAATTTGTTCAAATCTTTTTTGTGTGCTCTAGCAATATTTTTTACATTTATATATTTAAGCATATTTCATCTCTTTTATTCTTTTTTGATATTTGCATAAATCATCTTATCTAAACCTTTTACAATTACATCATAGAACGGATAAGAAGCCTCGACTAATACAATAATAAACAATATATTTTGTAGAGTTAATGGCACATACTCAAAGAATCCATACCACGCTTTGACCGATAGAACAACGGTAATTAATGTAATCATAACAGCAAACATAATACCTCTGAATACATCAAACGGCTTACATAATCTAAATAATACTAATAGTCCTACAAAAGTAATAGATAGTGACGCCATCGTTTGAAATTGATTATTAGTTCCCAACGTAATATCAAACACATAACATGCAATTACATTCAAAAATAATATTAACGCGCCTGGCAAAGATTTAGACAATAGATTGGTAATAAATTTACCTTTTATTTTATCATTATTAGGTTGCAGTGCTAGGAAGAATGAAGGAATTCCAATTACTAAAATTTCTAGTAACAAAACTTGTCTTGTAGAGAAAGGATAATCGGTTTTTACAATTAAACAGAATATAGACAGCAAAATTGTATATATTGTTTTCATCAAAAATAGTGACGAAGACTTTTGAATATTGTTTATAACTCTTCTACCTTCAGCAACAACACTTGGCATTGAAGAGAAATTGCTATCAAGCAACACCAAATTACTTACTAGTCGTGTTGCCTCTGAGCCACTTGCCATTGCAACACTGCAGTCTGCTTCTTTTAAGGCTAGTATATCATTAACACCATCACCCGTCATAGCCACTTTATGCCCCTTAGCTTTTAGCGCTTTGACAAGAATACATTTTTGCTCAGGGCTTACTCTACCAAATATAGTGTAATTATCTGCAGCATCAATTACTTGTTGTTGACTAAGTCCTTCTAAACTTATATATTTGTCGGCATTATCTACTCCTACTCGTCTACTAACTTCACTTACAGTAATTGGATTGTCTCCTGAAATAATCTTGATATCAACACCATTTTCTTTGAACCATGCAATAGTTTCCATTGCATCTTCTCTAATGTGATCTTCAATAACAACAATGGCAACAGGTTCTCTTTTTAGAGGAATCTTGTCGTCTTTGATGACTCCATCACATTTTGCAAACAATAGTACCCTAAATCCTTTGCTAGCATAAGTCTTTACCAAATTGTCAACTTGTGCATTTTTGGTTTTCAACACATACTCTGGAGCGCCAAACACATAAGTTTCGCCATTATTAAATGTGACTCCACTCATTTTTCTTGTACTATTAAAAGGCAAAACATGACTCGCTGTTAATTCCTTGCTATATCCAAAATGAGTAATCAATGCTCTACTAGTTTGATTATTATCATCAAGTGCTGTAAGCATAGAACCTACTAAATGATCTAAAGTGTGTTTCATATCAGTTTTTATCTGAATAACATTCGAAACCTTCATAGTTCCGTCAGTAATTGTTCCTGTTTTGTCCAAACACAAAACATCTGTTCTTGCAAGCATTTCAATAGAATACAAATCTTGAACTAAAGTTCTTTTTTTGGCAAGTTTAATAACCCCGACTGCAAGAGCCATTGATGTCAACAAAAACATGCCCGATGGAATCATACCAATCATTGAGCCTGCTGTTTGTTTAACTGTAGGCTCAATAGCGTTGCCTAATAATTTGTAATTATTCAAAAACATCAAAACTGACAATGGGATAATTACAATACCTATAATTGTAATAATGGTATTTAACGTTCCCATAAGTTCACTTTTAGGTTTACGATACTGTTTGGCTTGAGCTGCAAGTTTGGCAGTATAAGTATCATTACCAATTTTTTCAACTCTAGCCAAGCATTTGCCACCCACGACAAAACTTCCACTATATAGCATATCTCCTTTGGATTTTTTGATTGCTACACTTTCACCTGTAAGCAAACTTTCGTTTACTTCAACGCTTCCTTCCAAAATTATACTATCAGCACAAATTTGTTTGCCTGTCTGAAGTTCGATAATATCATCAAGCACCAATTCACTTACTGCAATTTTGTTCTGCAATTTATCTCTTATAACCAACGCTGTTGGCGAAGAAACCAAACTAATTTTTTCGATAGTTTTCTTGGCTTTTATTTCTTGTATAATACCTATTAAAGTATTGGCAATTACTATAATCATAAAAAAGCAATCACCTATTGCACCTACAGATATAAGAGCTGCAGCAACTAAAAAACATAGCAAATTAAAAAATGTAAAAATATTCCCAAATATAATCGAGCGATATGTTTTTGTGTTCTTTGATTGAACAACATTTACAAGCCCATCTTCAATTCTTTTTTGAACTTGTTCGCTAGTCAAACCATCTTTTACTTGAGGATTATATCTTTCGATAATTTTTTCTTCTTTGCTTTTCTTTTTCTTAGGTTTGCTTGGCTCTTCCTTTGGAATTATCCTTGGTGCTTTTATAACAACTTCTTTTTCTTTTTTTTCTTTATTTTTATTTTCGCTTAAATCAAACTCAACTTCTTTTGTATTATCTACAATTTCATTTTCGAAATTAATTTGTTCTTGTTTTTGTTGATCTACAGAAGTCTTAATATTTTCTTTAGGTTTAGTTGAATTTGTTTTTTTGACATTGCTAGTTTTACTTTTTGTTTTGGTTTTTTTCGTTGTACTCATTACCATTCCTTTTTTATTTTATAAACTCAAATAAGTTTCAATTCACATCTAAACAATCAAGTTTTTATGCTTTTGTTCACTTTTAGAAATTGAGTATCAATCTAATTTCCTATATACATATATATTATCATATACTCTACATAAATTCAAACGATTGTTACATTTTTTTGAATACTAATGTAATAATGAACTCTAAAAAAAATAATTATGTTAATAATTTATGAAATATGATATATATTGAAACTTTTAAATATTAATATCGCTTCAAAATGTTGCAAAAGTTATATTCAATATGTTATACTACTAGCGAAATTATTTGATTATGTAATCAAATATTTTAATCCGTTATGAGCAAAGTGGCGAATTGCAAGGATTGATTGATACTGCAAATGAGTATCTGAGTTTATTTCTTAAACTTGTATAATTTAATAAAAGTGGATTGAAAAATCAAATAGGGTGGAACCGCGGGAAAATCTCGTCCCTTGAAAAATTAAAATTGATATATAATATATCGATACATTTAGTTTTTCAAGGGCTTTTTATAATTAAAATCATAATTACGAATGAAATTATAACTATAAATTAGATAAAAATAAAAATCATTAAAAGGAGATAAAAAATGGCTAATGTAACAATGGATAAAATAGTTAATTTATGCAAAAACAGAGGTATAATATTTCAAGGTAGTGAAATCTATGGAGGAATGGGAAATACATGGGACTACGGTCCTGTAGGAGTAGAAATCAAAAACAATTTAAAAAGAGCATGGTGGAAAAGGTTTGTTCAAGAAGATTCAAGTACTTATGGCGTTGATGCTGCTATACTAATGAATCCTAGAGTTTGGGACGCAAGTGGTCACACTCAAAATTTTAGTGATCCAAAAATGGATTGCAAAAAATGCAAACAAAGATTTAGAGCAGACAACTTGATAGAAGAATACTCAAAAGGCTCTATTTCAGCAGAAGCAATGACAAATGAAGAAATGGAAAAATACATTTCTGAAAATCAAATTAAATGTCCACACTGCGGAAATTTTGATTGGACACCAATTAGACAATTCAAACTTATGTTTGAAACAAGTCGTGGAACTCTTGATGGAGACAAAGATATTGTTTATTTACGACCAGAAACTTGTCAAGGAGAATACGTAAATTTCCTTAATGTGCAACGTAGTATGAGAGCAAAAGTTCCATTCGCCATTGCTCAAATTGGAAAATCATTTAGAAATGAAATCACACCTGGGAATTTTATTTTTAGAACTATAGAATTTGAACAAATGGAATTACAAAAATTTTGCAAAGAAGATGATAGTTTCAATTTTTACAACGATTACAAAACAAAAGCAATGCAATTTTTATTAGATCTAAATTTCAGTCCAGAACATTTGAAATTTCATGATCACGATAAACTTGCTTTTTATGCAAAAGCTGCATGCGATATATTTTATTTGTTTCCTATGGGCTGGAGCGAATTAAACGGAATACATCATCGTTCTACACATGATCTAACACGTCATCAAGAATTTAGTGGCAAATCTATGCAATATTTAGACCCAATCACAAACGAAAAATATATTCCTAATGTAATTGAATATTCAATTGGAGCAGATAGACTTATGCTTGCAGTTTTGACAGAAGCATACAACGAAGAAACTTTGGAAGATGGAGAAACAAGAGTAGTTTTGAAACTTCACCCTGCCCTTGCACCATACAAAGTTGCTATACTTCCACTTCAAAAGAATTTGGGAACAAAAGCTACCGAAGTTTATAAAAAATTATCAAAAACATTTATGTGTACTTATGACGAATCAGGCTCAATTGGCAAAAGATATCGTAGACAAGACGAAATTGGCGTTCCATTTTCGGTTACGATTGACTTTGAAACTCTAGAAAACGATACTGTTACAATTAGAGATAGAGATACAATGGCTCAAATAAGACTAAAAATTGACGAAATTGAAGATTATATAAAACCTAGAATTCAATTTAATTAAAACTTTAAATTTATAAAAAATGAAATTAAATATTAATTTCAATATAATTGCGTCAAAATAAGCATTAAATTAGAAAGCATTAAAATTTACAAAAGGTATTATAACTAAAAAAAATTAATAGTACTATAAACAAAATAAAAGAGCAATTTATTTTAGTAGAAAATTTAATTGCTCTTTTTTGTATAATTTTCAAATGCACAACTTTTTGTATTATTATTTAATTTGTTAAATATCAAATGAGATATATTATTGTCATTTTTTAGCGTATAAATAAATTCTGGAAGAATTTTATAATTATGTAGTTCGTTTTGATTTATCCATAGCATAGTTTCTTCTAAGTTATCTAAATTTTGAATTTGATTTTGTTTGCAAAATTCATGTGTATCTGGCAGTTTAATATAATAAACAAAATCTATTTCATGATAATTAATTTTATTAAATTCAAAAAATTGTTCTACTACCTTGATTAATTTTGGCTCAATATCTACAAGGTTGATTTCTTCTTTTAATTCTCTTAGTATTGCATTATAAGTGCTCTCCCCAGACTGTACCCCTTCCACCAGGCAAATTTAAAAAATCTGTAGCAGTACTCTTTTCTAATAAATAGCGATTATTGTTTTCTATTAAACAGCAAACTCTTAAATTAAACTTATATCCATCAATCATATATGAAATATCGTGCATAGATTTCTCCACTTTGTACTTTGTACCATAATTAATTCTAAAATACAATATTAATAATATTTTATTTAAATATTTTAAATTAAAATTATTTTTTCAAAACAAAATATAAAAATGTTTCACAATTAATTGTAAACAACATATGTTTAGGTATTACCTTAGCACACCTAATTTGAATTACAAATAG
>CALWJZ010000014.1 GCA_944381145.1 uncultured Clostridia bacterium | reverse complement strand
AAATTTAAAAAATAATTTATACAAAAAAATAATTTAATATCAATATTTTTTATATAAAATTTATATAAATAATTGACAAAACTGAAAAAATGTATTAAACTTAATTCGCATAAGTTTAGACTAATATTTGCAATTAGCCCCTGTAATATATTTTTCTGAACAAAATACCGAAAACTAGAATTAAATTTTTAATAATTTTATAATCAAAATAAAGGAAGAAAAAAATGAAAACAACAGTTATGGCAAAAAATGAAACTGTGGATAGAAAGTGGTATGTAGTTGATGCTACTAATATTCCTCTTGGTAGAGTTGCTAGTCAAGTTGCTGCCGTTCTAAGAGGAAAAAACAAACCTATTTATACACCACATGTTGATACAGGAGATTATGTTATTGTAATCAATACAGACAAAATGGTTTTAACAGGCAAAAAACCAGTACAAAAAAGTTATTTCCGTCATTCAGGGTATCCTGGTGGTTTAACTGAAATTCAGTATAAAGATTTAATGAAAAATAGAAGTGATTTTGCTCTAGAAAAAGCAATCAAAGGTATGTTACCAAAGAATTCTTTAGGTAAAAAGATGTTTAACAAATTGAAATGTTACAAAGGAAGTGAACATCCACATCAAGCACAACAACCAGTTGAATTGAAAATCAAGGGGGTAAGAAGTTAATATGGCAGAACAAGAAACAGTAAAAGCAAAAAAGACAACTAAAAAAATACCTGCAAATAAAAATGTTGAGTTTGCTGCTACAGGTAGAAGAAAAAATTCTATTGCTAGAGTAAGAATTACTCCTAATGGAAAAGGTCAATTTATTATTAACAAGAAAAATATTGATGAATATTTCAACTTGGGAGTATATAAATTAGTTGCAAATCAACCATTTGAAATTACACAAACTACAGGAAAATATGATGTTGTAGTTAATGTTCATGGTGGTGGACTTTCTGGACAGGCTGGTGCTATAAGACATGCAATAGCTAGAGCATTGATAAAAGCTGATGAAAGTTTAAAAGCTGAAATAAAGAAAGCTGGTTTCTTAACTCGTGATGCAAGAGTCAAAGAAAGAAAGAAATACGGTCTTAAGAAAGCAAGAAAAGCTCCACAATTCCGTAAAAGATAATAATAAATCAAAAAAAATTCAAGGTATATTCACCTTGAATTTTTTTATGTATATTGTTTGTTAAAGTTTTTATAATTTGTTAAACTATTAATGATGGATTAAAAGATTAAAAATTATTTTTAATTATTTGCTAAAACTAAATTTAAAATCATAAAAGGAAAAATGTAAATATTGAAAAAAACGCTTTTTTGTCTTGTATTTTTATTAATATCAATATTATTTGTGGGGTGTAATAAGCCTTTTGTTTCTTATAGTGAATCTAGTATTACGTTGTATGAAAATCAAGAATATAAAATTGATGTTTCGGAAATTGAAAGTTCGGATAAATATACCATAAAAAGTTTAAACGAAAAAATTGCAAAAGTTGAAGATTATGTAATCATACCTCAATCTGTTGGCAAAACTAAAATTAGACTTGTTTTGTTAGATAATAAGGAGGTATATTTTGATATAAGTCTTGAAATAAAGGAAGGTAATATTGCAAAAAGTGTAAGTTTGGATACTTCTATTGTTGAGATTAAATTACAAGAGACATCAACAGCAGTAAATAAAATAAAAGTAAATGAAGATTGTGATGAAATTCCTTTGATTACATATGATGATAGCATTATTAATTATGATTATATTTCTGGTGTTATAACGGCAAAAGCACCAGGAAACACTATTGTTAAAATAAAATTTAAATTTTGTGAAACCAAGTTTGAAGTAAAGGTAAATAATACCATTTATACAACATCTTTGATTGTAAACGATTGTGAAGTTTTTTCTAATACATCAGGCAAATTAAATTTTCAAGTTTTTCCAAGTAATGCCAATACTTATAGATTTTGGTCTGATAGTGAAGATTTTGTAATATATAGAGATGGAAGTTACAAGTCATATCAAAAGACAAGTGCAATAATCTTTTATCAATATTATGTCAGTTTCAATAAGCAATCTCCAATTTATTCTTTTGCAGTCAATGTTGTAGAAAAATTGACAGATTTTAGTTTTTCCATAGAAAATAATGGTAATGAAGTTTCAAATATTTTGCAGTCAAAACAATATGATTTGATTATTGATTTACCGAATATTTATAACGCAGAAGATTTTGAATTTTCTACAAATATACAAGTTATCTCTGAACTTGTTTATGTAGAAGATTTGGGTTACCTTTTGAAATTTTATTGTGATAGTTTAGGGGAACAAAAAATAGATATTACATATTGCAAAAACCTTGCAGGAGAGGAAAATAAAATAACAATGTCAAAAGACATAAAGGTTTCTAAAGTAACTGATTTAGAGATATTTGCAAAATGGCAAATTTATGAAATTTTCCCTGATGATAATGACAAATATCAATTATATTTAAGTGGTGGAAATCAAAGGCCAGATTCCTTGTATTTTGGATTACGCTTTAATGATGAAATTATTGATGATTTTCAGGTAATGCAAGTAATAACTGATAATCAAAAAATTTTTGTATCAAAAAATTTTACTCCCGAAATAGCAGGAGAATATGTATTTGAAATTATTTTTAATGGCAATTTTATAGGGCAAGTGACAGTTGTTGTTAATGATTAAATGATATAATTATTTGACAAACAAAATACTAATATATATAATTATTTAAGAATTATATATTTATTTAGAATAATGTGTTATTTTTTGTCAATATTGTAAAAAATAATATAAAAAGAAATGGAAGAAAAATTTTTAAGTTTAGGGATGATTGCAAATGTTTAAAAGAATTTTGAAAATCTTAGGTATTTGTTTTGCCATAATTTTAGGAGTAGTGGGAATAGGTGTTGGTATTTACGCTATTCGAGGTGGATTTAAAGATGTTTACATAAATATTGTTCGTTTGTATATGGACGATGCAACTACATCTGAAAAAGAAATATATACTCTTGATGACATAGTTGCACAAATAAATTGTGAGCCTCTAAATGCATCTAACAAAGAATTAGAAGTTATTATTTCTGACCCTTTGCGTCATTTTGATGAACAAGGAAGACTTGTAGAAGGAATTCTTAAAAATGTGCCTAATACTATTACAGCAGGCAAAGAATTTAAATTACAAATCAATAAAGATGCTAATGGAAATAATAAAGGTGGCGTAGTTACATTAACATTTAGACCAGCAGATAATGATAAAAATATTACTGATTTTACATTAAAAGTTATAGTTGATGTTGCTATACCAAATAATTCTTTGTATTTTGCAGGAAATGATAGTGATTCATATACGACTTCTGGTAAAAGTATTACCATGGGAATAAGCAATAGCGAACAGTATATTTATCTAAAAAGCAATTTGGTCAATGCTTTCTATTTACAAGCGAATAATCAAAATTTAAAGAAAGCGGAAATAAGTTATGAATATCGCAATTTAAAAGGTGAATTGATAAAAAGCGCAACATTTAACGATTTGGATTATGACAGAATTTATAACGCACAGACCAAAGAATATAATTATTTTTACAAAGTTCCAATTGTTCCTAGTCAATCTGGAACAGTGAACATTTCAGCAAAAATGCATAGGACAAATGAAATAGAGAGAGCATATATCGCTGGTGATTTTGATAATATGCCAGTTCCTAGCGTTAATAATCCTGAAGCACAAACTAAACTTGATAATTATAATGCATTTTTAAATAAGTACATAGAATTTTTCGATACAAATGAAGAAAGTTATGACTTTTTTAGAAATTATTTGACATCAAATGGTAGTATTAATCTTCCATATGGTGCTGTAGAAAGTTCTAAAAAATTTGTTTTCCAAACTTGTAGTTCAACAATAAATATTACTGCTGTAAATTTAAGTGAAATTACTTCTACTGATGAACCTAAGGAATATAATGTTTTAAATTCAAAAACATTTACTCTTAATCAAATTATAAATGAATTTTCACTAGACGTAAAACTTGATGAAGATAATGTTGCAAATATTGGCACAGAAAAAGATAATTTATTTGGAACTTTGCAAATTCGACCATATATTTATTTGTCAAAAAATGAATTTTCATCAACTTGGTATTCCTTATGGAAAGGCTATACAAAAAAGATTTTGGTTGTAACAAATTTTGAAAATGGCAAACCTGTTCTAGCGAAAGATGCAATAGATTCTGAAAAATATGAAGAATTTGTTATAGATAGTCAAGGTGGGGACGAAACAGAAGATGATTATATTGCTAGAATTACAGAGAAAATAGAAAATTATTCTTGTTCGGGATTTTTAGTCTTACTTGAAAAAAATGATACCTCCTACAAAGATTACATTACTATAATTGCTCCGTCTGATTTGGATAATAAAACTTGGACATTGGAATTTAATGTTCCTCTTGTAAATAATAATGAATCGTCTATAAACGATATAAGCAAAGCATTGTTTATTGAATTTGAAGTAACAGGTAGAAATTTAAGCACAAATACTGAAATTGTAAGAAATACATTTAGTAGAATTTTCATAGAATATACCGATTATGTTTATGTTGATAGTGAAAATGGTAGAATTGGATTTAATGAAGATTTGAAAAGAATGACTATCAATACAAATGTTCAGAATGCTTCTTCTCAAAATTATGCTGAAGGTTTGTATCGCCAAAATGTTGACATAAATCTATCAACAACTATTAGCAATTACAATGCTGTTCAATATAAATCTGTTATGTATTTTGTAGAAGAAACATCAAATATTGTAGATGGTGGAGCTGGTCCAAAAATTGCATCTATCGGTAAATACAATTTTAAGTACATGAATGTTGGTTTGCAAGAAACTGGTGAATTTGTAAATTACATGGGACAACCACTTGTAGGTGAAAGGTTATTAAATTCTGGATCAAAAACAAATCCAAGTTATTACATACACGCTATTAATGCATCAACTACACCAGCAAAAATTTTTGCAGTTATATATTTGTCAGATATTAATGGAAACCCAATTGATATTAATGGAAGACCAATAAATATTAATGAATCATGGGGAAGTACAGATATAAATACTATTGTTGTATTTAAAATCACAGATGTTACAGAAAATGGTATGGCTGAAGTTTATATTGATAGTTTTGTAGATAATATTAATTTTTACACTCAAACACAAACCAATATCGAAATAAAAGAAGGTTCAATTTTATACAACGCAGGAGAATATGTAAAGAGAAATCATATCACGAGTTTTGTTGACGAAAATGGAATACCTTTTACTAGCGAAGAAATTAATAAACTACAAAATATTTTAATGTTAAAATTCTTGTACAAAAATGAATTAACGCTTTATGCTACAAATTTTGATTGGACAAAAGATGGGCAGATAAGTAGTGAAGGTGCTGATCAAGATATTCTTTATTCAATGTCGGTCAAAGATTTTAATGGAAAAGAAATCGAAGGTGTTGCCTATAATATAAATACTATCAACAACAAATTGCTTGCACTTAGAAATTTATGTTACGATCAGAATAATAATTTTACATTTAGTTCTAATTTTGAACTTAATGTCAAATCTACCAATTTATCTGCCGTTCAAAGTGTAGTTCCTATGTTTGAAAATGATGATCCTATGGGAAATCTAATTGGCATAAAATTTGTTATATGTGTTGAGGATAAATTAGGGACAACAGATAACTCTATATATATCAAAGCAATTGATGGAAACAATGTTGTAAATGCATTAAATGATAATGATTACATAAATTGGCAAGTATCAAAATTGACAGTTACAGATGTTGTATTAGATGGCGAAGAAGATGGCATAATGAATAAAAAATTATATTCTCAATATGCTACAAATTATAGTACATCTAATCCACAAGTTTTTGGAGAATTGTCTTTAGAAAATGCATACATTTTAGAAAAATATTATTTATTTGAAAATCAACCAAATGGTCAAATTCCACATACTGTTTGGACTAATTTATACTCGGAAGATGGTAAGTTAAACGATAATCTTATAGATATTTCTCAATATGTTTATGGTTCACCGGAAGATGCTTATCTTAATAATTCTTTCTCAAGTATAGCAAGTTATATTTCATTTTATACAAACAACTCTAATAATTCGAGTATTACTTATTTGAATCCAGCAGGTGTAGCACAATTAAATGCTGATATGGAATTCTCTACACAAGGTGATCAAAAATTACATGTGGCAAACAAAACATTTGATGTAATTATTGGATTTGTTGTAATTGATGGCATAGAATATGATGCTCAAGTATCAATCGATGGAGAAATTTATGGACTTGTAAAAAGTGGTGATGAGTATATTCTAACAATCAAAACTGGAGAGTATTTCCCAATAATTCGATCCCACAAAGACAATGGGAAAGATATTGTTGTAATATTAGGAGAAGAGTTCACAATTGAGAGTAGACAAGTAAATGGGCTTACAACTAATGTAATTTATAATATTGAAGATATTTCATCAACTTATAGACATCCATACGAAATTAACGTTTTATCTGAAACAGAGTATAATCCACATGATTATATTTATGATGGAACAATGGATAATTCTAATAAAGATAGTGCACTTATACTTGATAATGATGATCAAAGAGCCACTGTAAGCTTCATAAAAGGTGGAGTTGCTTTAGATGAAAATAATAAATATATATTTGTTCAAGATGAAAATGGTAGGTATAAGTTTGTTGAAAATGCTAGTGGTGAATATGAACAAAATGGAAAAATGGGAGACTTTGTTCCTTGTAGTGCAAATGAGACAGGTATTATAAGATATTCCAAAAAGGGTATTACAGCTTATCTTATGATAACTTTTGATGGAGTAGCATATGATAGTCCTATTACAAAAGTTATTTCTTATGAATTGACACAAGAACCAATCACTTTAGCAGTAGGGGAATCAAGTAATGGTGGCACTCAAAATTATACTATATTAGAAAGTGAAGAATTTGGAATTACAAATAAAATTAATATTCTCGCAGGACAAACTACAGATTTTACTTTTGATTGGAAAAGTACAATAAATGAATTGGATACAAGTGAATATACATTAACAGTAATAGGTGCTAGTTTTGAGAGTTCATTCTTCAAACATTGTTCATTTGAATTACCAGAAAATTCAACTTCAGGAGCACGTTTCGTATTAGATGATGGTAGCGAAGTATACAAAATCAATGCAGGTAGTATAGAAGATATTTCAAAATTAAAAATCAAGGTTCCTAGTAGTTATTATAGTAATTCCGTAACACTAAAAATTAGTTATAACTATCAAAATAATATTATAACTAAATTGTTATATTTAAATATAGTTAGTGATTATCAATTTAGTGTTAAATCTGGTACAGATATTGATACATCTAATGATAATTATTATAAAATTGCACTTAATGCTGAAACAAACTATAATATTAATGATATTATTAATACATACTTTGAAGTTGGTGATGGTATAACTTTGAAAATTTCAGCTAGCGAATTTGGGGGATTTTGTCAAATTGAAGGAAATTTACTTAAGATTGGAAAATCCTATGCGTTAGTTGATCCAGGTGCTTCTATGTCATCAACAAACCCTAATATTATAAAAGATTATATTGAATTTACTATGACTCTAGATAAAGGTACTGATGAACCATTGATGATTAGTAAAAAATTACGCATTGAAATTAATCCAACATACACTCTTGATTTGCGTCAAATATCTAATTCAACAGAAAGTAATGTAAGTTTGAATATTTTAAATGGTGAATCTTTGTATCAGGCTAAATATCTAAAGATTTATAATGGTTATGGTATAGGAGAATCAAATTTGATTACTTCTACTCAATATCAAACTATTTGTAATTTAATTTTTGAACTTTATAATGCTACAGAAAAATTAGAAAATGGCATTATGAGTACTAATTCGTTATCAGAAAGCACACTTGAGTTGTCTTTAAAAATCAAAGAGGGATATAATTCAAATGTAATAGATACAATCAATTTCTCAATTAAATTTATGGCTTATGAGTTATATTACTCTCAAAATGGGGAATTAAGTCTTAAAGAAGGACAAACTATTGATGATAGATACAATGAAATAAAGAATGCGAACAAATATACTTATGATACCAGCAAAAAAACTATATATTTGTCAAATGGGCAAACAATTAATTTAGATGACTATTTTGCAATTTTTGTAACAAATAATAATGCTTTGATGACTGGAAATGATTATACAATGTATGCAATGCTTTATGACAATGTAAATAAAAAATATTATCATGATTTTGATGAAAGTCGTGTTGGAACATATAAACTTGCAATAGCTTATATGGATATAAATGCTAATTATGTATCATTAAAAACAACTAATTACGAAGTTGAGATTGTCTTGGTTGAAACTTATTATAGTACTACTGGAGAATTACAAGACAAATCATATGATGAATTAAAAGCTTATAGTTTGAATAATAATTTGAATATAACGACAAGCAATGAATCTATAACTATTTCAGATTATTATAAATTTTACCTAAATGAAAGTACTCCAGTTGAAGTTGTTTTTGTAAAAGATGGAGATATTGTAAATATAGGTAATGATAATGAAATTTTGGATAGTTTAAATGTGTCGGATATAGAAACTACATATGATGTGTGCTACAGAATTGACGGTACTTTATATGACACGTGTTATGATTTTACAGTAAAGAAAACTTCAGTTTAATAAATGAAACTTTAACGTTTAAACATTTTGATATTATGATTAATTTTGATATACTTATTAAGTAAAAGTTATACAATTCACAATATTATTTTGAAAAAATTTCTCAATAATTTGTAGATTTGCTAATTTAAACTATAGTGTTTGTGTGAAAAAAACAAATGTGCGATAGTTTGTAAATTGACTTACTTGTATGTCAAAAATATAGTAAGTTGATGCTATTGCAAAAACTTACTATATTTTTTATTTGGAGAAACATATGGATAGAAAAGAATCAAGAAATGGTTTGGAACTTATTAAGTATGCATCAATTAGACTAAAAGGAAACTTTAGTGCATTATTTTTAGGTGCTCTTGCTATGGTTACACCTTTAACTTTGGTTTTTTTAGTTCCATTTATAATTTCTGTTCTAACTGAAACTTCGTGGATTATGTCAATAGGCATAGTAATATTTGCTATTTTTGTTGGTCCTTTGCAAATGGGTTATATTAAATATTTTAATGAAACTATTGATGGAAAACAACCTAAGATTTCTAGAGTTTACTCTCAAATTAGATTTTCTATTTTTACATTGAGAACAATATATATTGCACTGATACTTCTCATATTGTATATTATTGGTGGAATACTTTGGATAGTACCTGCAGGATTTGCAATATCTTTTTATTCAATGACTTTATTCTTTTTGGAAAAATACAACTATGAAAGATTAAGTGGAGCCATGAACGATTGTGCAAAACAAATGATCGGTAATAGACTAGCTATGTTTTCATATAAATTAATTTTCTATTTGATATATTTCTTTGTTTTTGTAGTTGGTGCATTATGTTTAGCTTTGGTTTTCCTACTTGCAATGGATAGTTTAATTGTTAGTTGGATTGTTGCAGTATGTAGTACAATAGTATTTATTTTTATGTATACAATGATAACGGTCTATTATCATTCATGTAATCAAATATTTTTTGAAGATGTCCTTAAGTATCAAGAAAGGAAAAGAACAAAAATAAATAATTCTATTGCATCGCATAAAAACGAGAATAATCTTGAAAAAGTTGATGAATTAATTGTAAGTGAAAACCCAATTAAAGATGATAATCTAGAATCAAATAATATTAAAGAAAATATCAAAAATTCAAAAAAGAAAAATAATAAAAATAAATCTTCAAAGAAGGATAAAACAACCAAATCTGATAATAAAAAGAAAACTAATAAAATAAAAAAATAAAAGTCTAATATTGCTAATATTAGACTTTTTTTAATAGAGTAAAACAACTTAAAATATTTATTGAATTTAAAAAATTTTATTGTTAAATACATAATCATTTTAGTTTTTCAAATACTAAAATTGTAAATAAATATATGCAAGGTGAGTATGAAAGAGACTGGAATTGTAAGAAAATTGGATAATTTAGGAAGATTAGTGATTCCTAAAGAAATAAGAAGATGTATGAGAATAAAAGAAGGTTCACCTATAGAATTTGGATTATTACCTAGTGGAGAGATTGTTTTATGTAAATATTCACTTGTAAATCAAATTAGTGATTATTCTCAAGATTTTTGTGAAATATTGGGAGATATATTTAATTGTGTAGTTTTAATAGGAGATAGAGACAAAATTATTTCATGTCACGGTCTTAGTAAAAAATTAACAATAGGAACAAAACTATCTAACGAAATTTTGGATATTATTGATACAAAAGTTTCCTATAAGTCAAGTGTAATGGATAACACGACATTGGTTCCGTTATTTGAAGAAGACAAAAATACATATTTGGCACAATTGATTTATCCTATTACTATTCAGGGAGAAAAAGAAGGCGTTATAATTTTATGTGAGCTTAAGGAAAACATAAACTTTGGTGAAGAACATGTTGTGGCATTAAAATTAATTTCAAAATTTTTGAGTAAACAAATGGAATAATATGAAAAAACAAACTTTTGTCCTTAGTGCTATAATTTTGGCTCTTGGTGGTTTTTTTGCAAAAGCAATTGGCGCTTTGTATAAAATACCATTAACTAATATTTTAGGAAGTAGTGGTATTGGATTATATTATCTTATTTTTCCAATATATTCTTTAATTATATCATTTTGTAGTAGTGGTATAAGCGTAGCATTAACTACAGAAGTAGCTAAATGCAGAAAAATAAGGCATAGATATAATGAACAAAAATTATTAAGAGTAGCTCTTATTTTGAGTTTTTTGTTGAGTTTTATTTTTTCTTTAATGATAGTGTTTTTATCGCATTATCTTGCAGAATTACAGGGTAATGTAAATGCGACTTTTGGATACGTGACTATATCCCCAGCAATTATAATATCAACTTTAATAGCTACACTAAGGGGGTATTTTCAAGGGATTGAAAATATGATACCAACAACAGTATCTATGATTATTGAACAAATTATTAAACTTAGCGTTGGTTTAATTTTAGCACATAAATTATGTGTATTTGGTATTGAATATGCTGTTATTGGTGCTGTATTAGGTGTAACTATAAGTGAAGTTGTAGCATTTATAATAATAGTTATCAATTTTATTACATACAAAGGACAATTGTATTATAATTATCGAAATTTAAATTATAAATCTAAGAGAAAAATTTATGTCAAATCTCAACTAAAAAAACAATATTTGTATAATATTTGTTCTAATAAAAATTTTGTGCATAATACTTTTATTTGTAATTCTAAAAAGATTAGATATTCAAACAAAGTAGCATTGATTAAACTTTTAAAAGTTGCAATTCCAAGCACATTTGCAAGTATTCTAATTCCAATTAGTACAATGCTTGATAGTTTTATGATAATTAATTTACTAAATGCAAGTGGTTATTCATCACTTGTTTCTACATCATTGTATGGGCTTTGGGGTGGAGTGGTACAATCTTTAATTAGTTTGCCTACTATAATAATTTCTGCAATTTCGACTTCTTTAGTTCCTTCATTAAGTGGCTTAATAGTCTATAACGACACAAATGAGATAAGACAAAGAGTAGCTTTTTTTATTAAGATTACTTGGATTTTAAGTATTTTAATGTTTGTTATTATTTATGTTTTTGCTGAAGATATTTTAATATTTTTGTACGGAAACGGATTGAGTTCAGACGTAATTAACGAACTTTTTTATGCAACTAAAATGTTAAAAATTAGTAGTTTATCAATAATTTATTATGCTTTTTTGCAAACTTTTATTTCTATCCTACAAGCATTAGGAAAATCATATATTCCTTTTGTTGCTATTTTTATAAGTTTAATTATAAGAACATTTTTAGTATTTATTTTAGTTTCTGTTATTAATATTAATATTTTTGGTGCAATAATAGCAAATATTGTTTTCTTAAGTTTATCAACTATAATATTGGCATATTCAATTACGCAATCAATTGAGTTTAATTATACTTTGAAAAGTTTAATTAAGCCTTTGATTATAGGTATCATAGTTATGTGCTTTTGTTTAATAGCTCATTGGGGACTAAAATCAGTACTTAATTACTTTATATCAACATTAATAGTTGGCTTTGTTGGTATCATTATATATTTAAGTTGGGTATATTTTGGTAAAATTTTTAATGAAAAAGAACTAAAATATTTTAAAATAGGGAAAAAATCTATATCAAAAAGAAAAGATAAAGTATAATTATTTTTAATGAGGCAATAACTATACTAATCAAAAGCATTAATTAAATATTAACTTTTGTAAAAAGTGATAAAATTTGGCACATATAATTTTAATTTAATTAATTTTTATTAAATTTTTATAATATTTCTTTGTATATAGCCATTTTTGAGAGAAAATTTGAATTTTTTTATGTAATTTTTTTGCAAAAATTATATTTTATGGTATAATCAAGTATCAACCATTAAAGGAGATAAATATGAATAAATTAGAAATTGTTAAAGTTGTAGCTGAAGAATCAGGTTTAACACAAAAAGAAGTTTCTGGTGTTGTAGATACTATGATTGAAACTATTATCAGCGAACTTAAAAGAGGACAAGAAGTTAATATTGCAGGTTTTGGAAAATTTGTAGTTAAAAAGAGAGCTGCAAGAACAAGTATTAATCCAAGAACAAAACAAGCAATTTCTGTTCCTGCTAGCAAAGCTCCTACTTTTAGAGCAGGTAAACAATTCAAAGATGCTGTTAATTAATTATTAAAATTATTGAAAAAGCACATTTTATGTGCTTTTTTATTTTTTCTAAGATTTCGATTTGCTAAAAATAGTTATATATAATATAATTAATTTATGAAGATAAAAAATATAGAATTTTCAAATAATTTAATCCTTGCACCAATGGCAGGGGTTACAGATGTAGCATTTAGATCAATATGTATTGACTTTGGTGCTGATGCTGGTGTAACTGAAATGGTTAGTGCAAAAGCTCTTTCATATAATAATAAAAAAACGGAAGATTTGCTGATAACTGCTCCAAATGAAAAAATAAAAATTGTTCAAATTTTTGGCAATGATCCTTATGTTATGGCTAATATTTGCAAAAGTGAATATTTAGAAAAATTTGACATTATAGATATAAATATGGGTTGTCCAGCACCTAAAATAGTTAATAATAGAGAAGGCAGTTTTTTAATGACTGATATTGAACTTGCAAGCAAGATAATAAAGTCATGTGTTAATGCTACAGACAAACCTATAACTGTGAAATTTAGGAGTGGTTTTGATAGTAAAAATATAAATGCAGTAGAATTTGCAAAAATGTGTGAAAGATCTGGAGCAAGTGCAATAACTATTCATGGAAGAACTAGAACTCAAATGTATAGTGGCAAGGTTGATTTGGATATTATAAAAGAAGTAAAAAAGAATGTTAGTATACCTGTGATTGCAAGTGGAGATATTGTTGATATAGATAGTTATTTAAAGACAATTAAATATACAAATTGTGATGCTGTTATGATTGGTCGAGGTGCATTAGGGAATCCGTTTGTTTTTAGCGATATTTTAGGTCAAGAAATAAATAAAAATAAATATAATGTTATTTTGAAGCATATTGAAATATTGAGAAAATACTACAGCGAAAACTTTATAAGTGGACATATACGAAAACACTTATTATGGTATTTAAAAGGTGAAAAAAATGCTAGCGAAATAAAGAAAAAAATATCTATAGAGCCTGATTTAAATGAGGTTCTTAGAATATTAAAAGTTTTTTTTGGATCAAAATGAAATATTTGTTTGTATCATGATAAAAGTATTTGGTAAAATTTATAATAGTATATATAATAAATATAAATAAATAGTTACAGAAGTATATTTAACTAGAAAAAATGTATAAAGTTAAAATTTTGTGGTGCTAAAACATTAATAAAATTTAACAAAATTATAGAAAAAAAGAGGTAGTGTAATGAATAAAAAAACAATAAAAGATATTGATGTTTATGATAAAAAAGTTTTAGTAAGAGTTGACTTTAATGTCCCAGTGATAGACGGCAAAATTACAGATGATAATCGAATTGTTGAAGCACTTCCAACTATTAATTATCTTCTTGAAAAGGGTGCTGCTGTTATACTAATGAGTCATTTGGGAAGACCAGAAGGAAAATTTGATCCAAAATATTCTCTAAAAGTGGTTGCAAATAGATTACAGGAATTACTACCTAAAACGAATGTAATCATGGCAAATGATGTAGTTGGAAAAGATGCAAAAAACAAAGCAAAAAATTTAAAAATGGGGGAAGTTTTGCTTCTTGAAAATTTAAGATTTGATGCAAGAGAAGAAGAAAATGATAAAGAATTTTGCAAACAACTTGCAGATCTAGCAGAGGTATATGTTAATGATGCTTTTGGTACTTCACATCGAAAACATTCTTCAACTTATGGAGTTGCAAAACTTTTACCTAATGCTATTGGATTTTTGATAGAAAAAGAATTAAATATAATAGTTGGAACTATTAACAATCCAAAAAGGCCATTTGTTGGAATTCTTGGTGGCTCAAAAGTAAAAGACAAAATTGGTATCATTGATAGTTTGCTAGATAGTGTTGATACTCTTATTATTGGTGGCGGTATGGCATATACTTTTTTGTATGCTTTAGGATATAAAATTGGGAAATCTCTTCTTGATGAAACTAATATAGAAGAAGCAAAAAAATTAATGCAAAAAGCTGATGAAAAAGGCGTAAAATTTTTGTTGCCGATTGATTTTATTGAAACTTCATCCATAGATGATACTTTGAATTATAAATTAACCAAAGACCAAAATATTGATGATAACTTAATGGGTGTTGATATTGGTAAAAAGACTATTAAACTATTTACAAAAGCTATTAAAAAAGCAAAAACTGTTATCTGGAATGGTCCTGTTGGGGTTTTTGAAAAGAAAGAATTTGCAGTTGGAACATATTCAATTGCAAAAGCTCTAACAAAAGTAAAAGGAACAACAATTATAGGTGGTGGAGACAGTGCAAGTGCTGTTATTAATATGGGGTTAGCAAATAAAATGACACATATATCAACAGGTGGTGGTGCTTCTCTAAAACTTTTCGAAGGCAAAATTTTGCCTGGAGTAGATGTTATAGATAATATATAAAGTTAATTTTATGGAGATTTTATGAAAAAACTTTATTTAATTGGTAATATGAAAATGAACATGAATTGTGCAGTTCTTGAACCTTATTTCGACAAAATCGTTGAAATTGCTAAAAATACTTCGAACATTGTTGGTGTATGCGTTCCAAGCGTATATATAAATATGGCTAAATATATGTTAGATGGTTCGAAAGTTTTGTTCGGTGCTCAAAATATGTATTATGAAGACAAAGGTGCTTTCACTGGAGAAATAAGTTCTGAGATGCTTAACGATTTTGGTTGCGATTTGGTAATAGTTGGACATAGTGAAAGAAGGTCAATTTTCAAAGAAACTGATGAAGAAATCAACTTAAAAGTAAAAAAAGCTCTTGAATCGGGGATTACACCAATATTATGCTTTGGAGAATCTCTTGATCAAAGAAACAAAAATATGGCTTTTACTATTGTGGAAAATCAAATAATGAAAGCACTTAATGATATAAAATCCGAAGACATAGCTAGAATAATTTTTGCTTATGAGCCAGTTTGGGCAATTGGAACAGGAGTAAGTGCAACATCAAAACAAGCAGAAGAAATGATATCATTTGCTAAAAGATTGTTGAAGGATAATTATAATTTAAGCAATGTGATTGTTCTTTATGGTGGTAGCCTCAAATCTAGTAATGCACAAGAAATACTAAGCGAAAAAAGTATTGATGGTGGTTTGATTGGTGGTGCTTGTTTAGATATAAATGAATTTGAAAAAATTATAAACACGAAGGTAATTGAATGAAAAAAACTGTTGCTTTAGTAATTATGGATGGTTTTGGATATAGTGATAATCCTGTAGGGAATGCAATATCTACTGCAGAAACACCTAATATTGATAGATTTCAAAAAACATATCCAACAACTTTAATAAAAGCATCTGGCAGAGCAGTTGGGTTGCCAGATGGACAAATGGGGAATAGTGAAGTTGGTCATCTAAATCTTGGATCTGGAAGAGTAGTATATCAAGATATAACAAGAATAGACAAATCAATTGAAGATGGCGAATTTTTCAAAAATGAAGAATTACAAAAAGCCATGCATAGTGTAAAAGAGTCAAATACATTGCATTTGGTTGGACTGTTATCTGACGGTGGCGTCCATAGTTCTATTAATCATTTGTTTGCATTATTGCAAATGTCAAAAAAAAATAATATAAAGAATGTATGTGTTCATGTCATAACAGATGGTAGAGATACTCCACCTGATAGCGCAATAAAATTTGTAACGCTTTTAGAAAATGAATTAAAAAGAATTAATCTTGGTAAAGTAGCGACTGTAGTCGGTCGTTATTATTATATGGATAGAGATAAGCGTTGGGATAGAGTAGAAAAAGGATATAATTGTGTTTTCAATGGAGTTGGTGCTAGATTTACCTCTGCTATTAGTGGAATTCAAGCAAGTTACAAAAATAGAATTACCGATGAATTTATTGAACCTATAATAATAGGTGACTATAAAGGTGTCAGTGATGGAGATAGTGTAATTTTTTATAATTTTAGATCTGATAGAGCTAGAGAAATATCTCATGCAATATTAGATGAAGATTTCAATAATTTTGCAAGAATAAAAAAAGATGTATTTTATGTTGGCATGACTGAATATGATGTAACTCTTCAAAACATACATACTGCATTTCCTCCAAAAGATATAAAAAATACTCTTGGTGAGTATTTAGCTAATAATGATTATAATCAATTAAGGATTGCTGAAACAGAAAAGTATGCACACGTAACTTTCTTTTTTAATGGTGGAGTTGAAAAAGCAAATATAAATGAGGATAGAATTTTAATTCCATCACCTAAAGTTGCAACATATGATATAAAGCCTCAAATGTCAGCTTTTGAAGTTACGGAAAAGGCTGTAGAGAATGTAGGCAAATATGATGTAATTATTTTGAATTTCGCAAATTGTGATATGGTGGGGCATACTGGGGTGTTCAGTGCTACAGTAAAAGCAGTAGAAACTGTCGATACTTGTGTAAACAATTTTGCAAAAAAAGTATTGGAAGTTGGAGGTGTGGTCTTGCTTACTGCAGATCATGGAAATGCTGAAAAAATGACTTTTGATGATGGATCCCCTTGTACTTCCCACACAACTAATATGGTTCCATTTACAATTATTGGTGATGATTATGTTGGTAGCAAATTGAAAGAAAACATGGCATTATGCGATGTTGCTCCTACCATGCTTGAGATTTTAGGTTTGGAAAAACCAATAGAAATGACAGGCAATAGTATTCTTAGTCATGATTAATGACAATATGGAGTATTTATGAACTTATTATGTGGTTTTTTTCAAAATGTGTGGAATACTTTTTATAATACTTGTTTTAGAAATGTTGATACAAAAATTAGATATACTATTGGAATTTTTATTATAGTATTGTCAATTATATTCTTCATACTATCAACGAAAGGACCAAAAAAAGGGGAACTAATTAATAATTGGTTTTGGTTTTGGTTATCTATGATTGCTTTAATATTTGGAGTATTATATTTATCTATATAACTTATAAATATTGTCAAAAAAAATAAAGTATGTTATAATTAATGAGTTTCTGTTAAATGATTAATGTAATATTAAAATAAAAAATTTTAATATCGTAATTATTTAAATTATAGATATATTCACAATTTTTTATTTCTTGGTTTTTATTATACTATAATTAAAAGAGTATATAGTTAGTAATATTTTTATTAATGCAAAATATTTAATTGTGATTTGGTATTTATATAAAGTAAAAAATTTTATAAGGAGAAGATTATGAAATTTAATTATCTTTTGGATGTTACTCCAGAAGTTGCAACTACACTTACAACTATTAGATCTATAGTATTAATTTTGATAGCAATTGCGGCTATCATTATTATAGTTTCTGTGTTAGTTCAACCATCAAATCCTGATGGGGGTAGAAATGTTATTACTGGAACAAACGATAGTTATTATGCTCAAAATAAAGGAGATACCAAAGAAGGTAGGCTAAAAAAATTAATTATTATAAGTTCTATAACAATATTGGTATTGACTGTTGCTTTCTATGTTATTGAGCATTTCTTTGCTGGTTAAATAAAAAAAATAAAGAAGGCTTTAAAAATTATTTTAAAGCTTTTTTTAATAAAGGTAGAGTATGGATGAATTAGAAAAAATAATAATAAAACAAATAAAATTAAACAAATTAGAGAATCTTAGTTATGATTTAATTATAAATCAATTATGTGTACTTAATAATAAACCTTTTGATTTAATAAAAACTACAATTGACAAGTTAATTTCACAAAAAAAATTAAAAATTAAATGTAAACCAAATCTAGACACTAATAATGAATCAAAAATTAATCGTATCCATAATGCACAAGGAGACATTCCAAAATCACCTTATAGTAATAGACAATCAAATATTGATTTGGCGTATGATATTTTAAATAAAAAAGATAAAAAGTCAAATTCTAAAATATCCAGAATACAAGGTAAAATTCAAGGAACTTCCAAAGGTTATGCATTTTTGATTCCTGACGATATATCTTTAGATGATGTGTTTATTAGCGAAAAAGATTTAAATGGCGCTATGCATAATGATAGAGTTGTTGTAAGTGTTAAAAATACTGGTGGTAGAAAATTAGAGGGCAAAGTAATTCAGGTTATTGAACGTGGGGCACAAAGAATTGTGGGGCTTTTGAGAATTATAAAAAAATTAGCATACGTTGTTCCTGATGATGTTAAGTTTGGAAAAAATATTTCGATACCCTTAAATAAATTATTTAATGCTAATGACGGGGATAAAGTAGTTGCAAAAATTACAAGGTATTATAATACCAAGCGCAATCCTGATGGAGAAATTGTTGAAATTTTGGGCAAACCAAATCAAATTGATACCGAAGTTTTGGCTGTTATAAGAAGTTATAATATGTATGAAAATTTTCCGAAAAAAGTTTTGGAAAGTGCTAAGCTTTTGCCAGATATTATAAACAAAGAAGATTACGCTTATAGACTTGATTATACAAACAATATTTGTTTTACTATAGATGGAGAAGATACTAGAGATATTGATGATGCGATATCTTTGGATTTAAAAGATAATGGCAATAGGGTCTTAGGAGTTCATATAGCAGATGTTGGTGAATATGTAAAAAAAGATAATGTATTTGACAAAGAAGCTTTTAAAAGAGGTACTTCAGTATATTTTCCAAATATGGTCTTACCAATGCTACCAAGAGAATTATCTAATGGAATTTGCTCGTTAAATGAAAGAGTTGATAGACTTGCAATTTCTTGCTTTATGGAGTTTGACAAAAATGCAAATGTCGTTGATTACAAGATTTGCGAAAGTATTATTAATTCAAAAAAGAGATTTACATATACTGAAGTGCAATCTATATTTGATGGTGATAGAAATGAAAAACCAGAATTAATAGAAAAATTATTGTTAATGAAAGATCTTGCCAAACAATTAGAAGAAAAAAGAAATATTAGAGGTGCAATTGAATTTAATATTCCTGAAGTTCAAGTTTATCTTAATGAATTAGGCGATGTATTAAATTTGAAACGAAGAGAACATAATGAAAGCCATAAACTAATTGAATCGTTTATGATTATTGCTAACGAGACAATAGCAACACACTTTTTGTCAAAAAACATACCTTTTGTGTACAGAATACATGAAAAACCTGATTCTGAAAAAATATCAAATCTAATATCAATGATTAATAATTTAGGAATCAAACATACTTTGAATTCTGAAGAAGTTACACCAAAAGATATACAAATTTTATTAAATGAAATAAAAGATGAAAATGTAGAATATATAATAAACAAAATAGCTTTGAGATGTATGAAAAAAGCAAAATATTCTCCTGAGTGTATAGGGCATTTTGGGCTTGCAAGTCCGAAATATTGTCATTTTACTAGTCCTATTAGAAGATATCCTGATTTAACTATTCATAGAATTATCAAAGAATATTTGCATAATCAAATAAATGAAAAAGAAAAATTAGCGTTAAAAGAATTTGTTAATTTATCATCAATTCAATCTAGTGAAACAGAAAGATCTGCTGAGAGTGTTGAAAGAGATGTAGATGACTTGTATAGGGCATTTTATATGACGCATCATGTGGGCGAAGATTTTGATGGTGTTGTGAGCAGTGTTACTAGTTTTGGTATATTTGTCGAATTAGATAATACTGTAGAGGGTATGATTAGAATAGAAGATTTACCACAAGACCAGTATGAATTTTTAGAAGATAGATTTACAATGAAAGGATACTCTCATAAATTTACTATTGGAGATAAAATCAAAGTAAAATGCGTAAGGGCAGATATTCTTAGTAGAGAAGTGGATTTTGTTCCTATTAACAATGCTGAACAAAAAAATTAGTTTAAATTATATGAAATACTTGTTGCTACTGCTATTAGAAAATATGTTAAATTAAATCATAAACAGTAATGTATATTATTTTGTATAATAAGAATAAACAATGAAAATAAAAAAACTGAACGTTGAGTTCAGTTTTTTTATTTGGTGGACACGGTGGGAGTTGAACCCACGTCCATTTACCCTTTGTATATCTTTCTACATAATTAGTTGCTTTTTTTATACAATTTATTTGTAACTAACAACAAAAAAACAAATAAATCGTGTAAGTTAGTAGTTACAAAAGTTACACTTACAAAATAGCTTTTGTTCCGCTATTTAAATTATGCCTATTTTAAGTCAATAGCGAAGCTTAAATAGACATGCTACCTGCAATTGTTATGCAGCGTAAGCAAGTTCAGATTTACTATCTGCAGTTAAATTTAATTTGAACCTATAACGCAGTTCAGCCGTTATGCTTAAATATACAAATAAGATAAATGTCGAAACCATTTCGCGCCCATGATTATTTATTTTTATTCAATAAAATAATAAAATTAATAGCATAAAATGTTAATTAATAAATTTAATTATAAACAGTGTTAAGAAAAAAGCAATTTGATTGTATTGTAATTCTATTTGCTATACTTATATTTTTTTAGTAATCTTTGTGTGTCTCTTTCAATATCTTTTTCAGCAAGTACTTGCTTTTTGTCAAAAAGATGTTTTCCTTTAGCCAATGCTATTTCAATTTTTACTAAATTATCCTTTAAATATACTTTTAATGGAACACAAGTGAAACCTTTTTCTTTTGTTTTTATAATTAATTTGTTTATTTCGCTACGATTAAGCAACAGTTTTCTGCTACGTTTTTCGTCAATAGTTTCTAGTGTTGCGTCTTTATAATGAGATATATGCATATTTTTTATGTAAGCTTCCCCATCTTTAAACGTTATGAAACTATCTTTTAAATTAGTATGGCCAAGTCTAATTGATTTGACTTCTTGTCCTACTAACATAATTCCTGCCTCAAAAGTAGAAATTATGAAATAATCATGATATGCTTTTTTGTTTGTTGCAATTAATTTCATTTGTTTCTCCTTTTTCACGGTAGTTAAAGTTTATCATAAATTTAAGTTTTTTTCAATAATTTATTAGGATTTTAGTAACAATTTAATAAAAATCTTTCTTTTTTATTATTTTTTTTCAAATAAGTATTGAAAAAACCTACAAAATGTTATAGAATATTATTGCAAATAGATGATTATTTTTAATCATAATCTAATTTTTTTAAAAAAGTCTTTAATTTTTTCAATATTTATAGTATAATTGATATAATTAAAGATATGATGTCGTTAAATAACGATATTAGGATAACTTTATGGTGGAAAGTTATTATTTTTAAATAAGGGGAAATTTATGGGAACATTTTTTGGTATTATTCTAGATATTTTATCAATTCTTGGCATTATAGTTTTTGGATCATTTATTGTAGTTGTTATTGCTGATTTGATTTTGTGTATGTTTGATGACCATGAGGGCATTATTTTTCGTAGAAATAAGAAAAATGATTCAAAAGAACAAAGAAGTGAAACAAACTCTACTATAAATAAAGATGAGATTGTAGTTTATTCATCTCAAAATAATCCTAATGGAAATATAAAAGAAGAAAAGAAACAAGAAATAGTAGATGGTGCTGTTGTTCAAGAAATTGATTATGACAAAGCTATTGAAGAACAGAAAGCTCTAAGTAGTAAAAATAATGGCAATAAAATAGAATCAACTTCAGAATCAAAAAAGGTAAATGTCGAAGAAAAAAAAGAAGAAGATATGTTCTGGAATGTAGAAGAAGATAAAGAATTTACCAAATTACTTGATGATGTAATAGCAGAAGCTAAAGATTCTGACAAAAAAGTACAAGAAGTTGTAACTATTGAAGAAAATCGACAAGATGATGAAACAAAAAAAGAACTAGAAGAATTAAAAGCTTTAAAAGAAGAACAACAAAAAGAAATAGAAGAAATTAGAAAATTAAAAGAAGATTTTGCTAGAGAAAAGGAAGAACAGTTAGAACTTTTGAAACAAAATCTAGATAAAGCAAAAGAAGAAGAAATAGAAAGAATAAGACAAGAAACTATTTTAGAACAAGAAAAGCTTGAGCAAGAGAAAATTAAACTAGAACAAGAAAAAGCAAAACTTGAAGAAGATCAGATAAAAGAAGTTGAAATTCCAGCTGAAAAAGAACAAATAATAAAAGAAACAATTATTAAAGACGAAGAAGAAATTAATAAGCTAAAATATAAAAATTTGCTAAGAATGAATAATAGACTTACACGCATTATTAGAGATACAGAGAAGTTAAAAATACAGAAACAAAAAGAACAAGATAAAATTAATTTGGAAAAACAAAAACTTCTAGAAAAAGAGCAAGAGCAAAAATTAAGAGAACAAGAAAGATTGCAAGAAATACAAAGAAAAAATCGAGAAAAATTAATTAAACAATCTGAAGCTTTGAGATTAAAAAATGAAATTTCAAAAAAATTGAGTGAAGTTAGTAAAAAAGCTGGTAAATACAAATTAGACAATAAAACTGTAAAAATTGTTAAAGATGTGGAACCTGACCATCAAATTATAGAAGAGGTTGTTACTACTGTAGAGGAAACAATTCCTGGCACGGATACAGTTATAAAAACGGTTGAAAAAGAACCACTAAAGGCTTCACCAAAACCAATTTTTGCTAAAGAATATTATGAACAAAAACTAATTGAATTAGATAATGAATTGAAAGAAGCAGAAAAAGAACTAAGAATTAACAAATCTGAATATATTCCATTAACTAGAATTCACAAATCATATGTGAGAGATAGTGAAAAATTAAGAAAAAAAGAAATACAAGTTGCGAAACAAAAAGTTGCTTTGTATGGTGTTAATTCAACTAAAATTGATCCTGCAAAAAAAGCAAAACTTGATGAAAATTTACAAACACTTGCTGAGCTAAAAGATAGTGTTGAACATTGTGAAGAAGTTATAAAGAAGAATAAAGATAGATATCCTGTTCTTGAAAAAAATAACAAATTAATAAATAAACAAATAGAAAGAATTAATGATGATATAAAGGTATGCGAGAAAGCAATTTCATATTATAACAAAAAGAAGTAGAAAAAATCTCAAATAGAAAACATATCTATTTGAGATTTTTTTATTTAACATTAATATACTAACAAAGTTTATCGTACACAAATTGTAAAAAAAATACTGTGCAACTATTTTCGATGGTGCAATATATCAATTTTATAATTTTCCACTCCTTCAAAGCTTCCTTATTGCACATATTTTAATCTACTTAATGCTGCTTCATTCCTGACCTGACATGGTTCATAGCAAAATATTGAATAAGACCTTGATATCAACATTTCAATATTACAAAAAATAATATTTTGCATTGACACCTAGAATAGTGTTCGGCTCCGCATATAGTGGGTTTCGGATATAGGGCACCACTAGCTCCCCGCTTAGCACAGTACAGGTATTATATCAAAAATGTATTTTTAATGCAACATTATTTTGTAATTTGGTTGGTAGAATTTATTTTGTTATGATATAATTATATTGAAATATTAGTTATTTTGTAATATTTATTGCAAATATTTACAAAAATTTATTAAAAAGGAAAGTTTTATGCTAGAAGATAACGCAAAAAGATTTATTGTATCTTATAATCAAATTGACCAATCACTTAGAAATCAATATGATTTAAGCAAAAGCAGTAGTTATACTGAAATAATTAGAAAAGCTTCACGATTAAATGCTTTTGTAAAAAAATATGAAGATGAATTAATCGATTATGGCAGATTAAGAAATGCAATAGTGCATTCTTTTAATGAGAACATGGTCATTGCAGAACCTCATTTGGATGTTGTTGAAGAATATGAGAGACTTGCAAAAGCAATTTGTATGCCACCGCTTGCTATAAATACTGTTTGTAATAAAAATATTAAAACTGTTAATCATGATATGAAACTAAAAGATGTGATTGAAAATATTTATAAAAGTGGGAATAGTAATTGGCCGGTTTATAAAGATAATATGCTTATTGGTGTTGCTAATTCTAGAAAGCTAATCAAAGAAATCGGTAAAAAAATTTATGAAAAACAAGATTTAAATGAGTATTTGGAAAATACAAATATTGAAGATGCAATTAGTAATTTTGGAGAAGATAATTATTATACTATTGCAAACAAAAATGTAACTCTTGATAAAATTTTGCAATTATTTTCTGAAAATAGAAAATTGAGTTTAATTATTATAACCGAAACGGGAAGTTTGCTTGAGCAACCTATTGGAGTGGTTGCTATTGCAGATATTATGGATGTAAATAAAATTTTGGATAATTATTAATATATCTTGACATCATCGATTGATTGTATTATCATATCATGTGTAAAGTATTTATAAGAAATAAACAATTTAATAATATAAAAACTATGATAAAGGACAAGTCAGTTTTTGAAAAATTTTTAGAGAGCAAATGTATGGTGAAATTTTGCAATTAAGTAGAAAATTTGGTATCACCTTTTAGTTGATATGCTGAATTAAAAAGTAAGTATATTCGGGTTCTCCCGTTATAGAGATAATATGTGTTGGCATATGAAAAAATTACAAAACTTGTAGATGGTTTTTTGAAATTTAAATGCCAATACTACAAGTTTTTTTTGAATCAGGAGAATAAAATGAAAAAAGAAAATATAAAACCTAATTTGGTTGAAAATGAAAAAGAAATATTAAAGTTTTGGGAAGATAATCAAATATTTGAAAAGTTAAAAGCTCAAAATCGAAAAACTGGTAAGTATTATGCTACTATGGATGGACCTATAACGGCTAATGGTATGACAATGGGACTACACCATGCATTTGGAAGATCTTTGAAAGATGCAATGATTAAATATAGAGCCATTAATGGATATGATATGCATTATCAAAATGGATTTGACGCTCAAGGCTTGTGGGTAGAAGTAAATGCAGAAAAAGATTTGGGTCTGAATTCAAAAAAAGATATTGAAAAATATGGTATTGATAAATTTACTGAATATTGTATGAACAAAGTGAAAAATTGTGCTAGTAAAATGACTGAACAATCAATAAGGCTTGGTCAGTGGATGGATTGGGACAATTCTTATTTTACTAATTCCGATACAAACATAGAGACAATTTGGTATTTTCTAAAAACATGTTTTGAGAAAGGGTGGTTAATCGAAAAATATAGACCTATGCCATGGTGTACAAGGTGTGGAACAAGTTTATCAGAGCACGAAATGAGTGATGCTGATGCTTATAGAGATGATACTTGTCAAGCAGTATTTTTTAAACTACCAGTGAAAAAACAAAATTTTAAAATGTTGGTATGGACGACTACACCTTGGACTTTGTCAAGTAATGTGGCTATTGCTGTAAATCCAGAACTTAATTATTCTTTGTGTAAAGTAAAAAGTGATGATAAACTTATATGTGTATGTTCTGATGCAATTAAAGTGTTGAAAAACGATATAATATCAATTGAAAAAGAAATAAAAGGTTCAAAACTTGTTGGAGAAGTCTATCAGACTTGTTTTGAAGAATTGCCACTTCAGAATTTTGAACATAAAATTGTTGCATGGGACGAAGTAGACTCAACAGAAGGATCAGGAGCTGTTCATATTGCCCCAGGTTGTGGAGCAGAAGATTTTGAACTAGGTCAAAAAATTGGTTTGCCTAATGTTTGTCCAATTGATGATGGTGGAATTTTCTATAATAACTTTGGTTTTTTGTCTGGTTTGGATGCTAATAAAGACGAAACTAGAGATTTAATATTTGATGAACTAAAGAAAAGAAATAAATTATATTATACTCACTCTTATACTCATAGATATCCTCATTGTTGGAGATGTAAAAATCCTATTTTATTTAGATTAATAAAAGAGTGGGCTATTTCTATGGATGAGATTAGACCTCAATTAATAAGTGAAGCAAAACAAGTGGAATGGCAACCAGCATTTTACGAAAAAAGAATGATTGATTGGTTGACTAACATGGGAGATTGGTCTATATCTAGGAAAAGATATTATGGTTTGCCTCTTCCAATTTATGTTTGTCCTGACTGTGGAAAAATTACTGTTGTTGGATCAAAAAAAGAATTAAGAGATTTGGCTATTGAGCCTGAAAAGGTTGATAATTTACCTCATTTACATCGACCATATATTGATGATGTTTTGATTAAATGTCCAAATTGTCAAAGTCATGTAGAAAGAATTAAAGATGTTGGAGATTGTTGGCTTGATGCTGGGATTGCTCCATTTAGCACAAATAAATATTTTGAAGATAGAACTTTTTGGAAGAAAAATTATCCTGCTGAATGTGTTATCGAAATGAAAGAACAAATACGTCTTTGGTTTTATTCTTTATTAGTTATGGGTGTTGTATTGACTGGTAAAGCGCCATACAAGAAAGTGTCCACATATGGTTCACTTTTGGCACAAGATGGCAAGAAATTGTCAAAAAGTAGTCCAAATAATATACCTTTGAATGAAGCTTTTGAAAATATTGGTGCAGATGTTATAAGATACACTTTTTGTTCAACTAATCCACAGAGTGATGTAATATTTAGTTACGATTCTACAGATGAAGTGAGAAGAAGATTATTGTCTTTTTGGAATGTTTTTGTATTTTTCAATACATATGCTATAATTGATAATCCTAATCTTGATAATTTTGTTCCGAAATTGGAAGATTTAACAATTACTGATAAGTGGTTAATTGCTAGGACAAATGAATTTGCTTTGAAATGTAAAGATTACTATGAACAAGTAAAAACTTGTGAAGTGGTAAGTGAATTTGAAAAGTTTATTGACGAATTATCAAATTGGTATATTAGAGTTAACAGAAGAAGATTTTGGAAATCGCAAGAGGATAATGATAAGCTCAATGCTTACTTTTGTCTTGAATATGCAATTAAAAATGTTGCAATGGTTATGGCACCAATCATGCCATTTATGATGGAATATATTTGGCAGAACCAAATTAGACAAGTAGAAAAAGATTCTGCACTTAGTGTTATGATGAGTGGATTTAAGATTGCAGAATTTAAAATCGATGACACAAGCGTTTTGGAGAAAACTAATATAGTACGTTCAATAATTGCTTCTGCATTAAAACTTAGAAATGAAAATAATTTAAAGGTAAAGCAACCTTTGCAAAAAGCCTTTGTAATTAATGAGAACAAAAATACGCTAGAAGCAATAAAAGAATACAAGAGCATAATTGAGGAAGAATTAAATATAAAAGAAATTGAACTTACTAATGATGTTGAAAGATTTAATGAACATTATCTAACTTTGAATTTTAGAACTGCTGGAAAAGTATTGAAAGGCGATATTCAAAAAGTAAAACTTGAACTAGAAAATTCTAGTGATGAAAAAATGAATAGATATGTCCAAGAATTTGATAGTGGAAAAGTTGACATTGATAATTTTGGCAAGTTTGACAGTGAATTATTTGTTAAAAATTCTAAGCCACGACCTGAGTTTATTCTTGAAAGTGCTGATGGAATGACTGTAGTTCTTGATATTACTCTTACACAAGAATTAATTAATGAGGGTTATTTGCGTGAAATTATTCGTAATGCTCAAATTCTAAGGAAAGAAGCTAATTTTGAAATAGATGATAGAATTGATATAAATATAACAACGAATGATAAAAATATAGCTCAATTATTACAAGATAACAAAGATAAGATTAAATTAGAAGTTTTGGGTAATACTTTTAATGAAATTGAATTTAAACCTGATATTGAAAGAAATATTGAAATTTCTGATAATTGTAATGTAATGTATCAATTGAAAAAAAGTTAAATAAAAATGCTAGACATAGTTAAATTAGTCTAGCATTTTTTACATTTATCACATATTCCGTATATTACCATATTATGTTCGTCTACTTGAAAATTGTATTTTTTGTTTATTTGTGAATTAATTTTATGATATGGACAAAATTGGAGTTCTATTTTTTGATGACATTTCTTGCATTCTAAGTAATGACAATGATTTTCTTTAAATATAGCATACATTGCTGTTCCTTTTTGGTCTATATCTTTTATAATTAATCCCTCTTTAGTAAAAGTTTCAAGTGTTCGATATATTGACGATAAAGTTATTTTTTTATCTTTTAATTTTTCAAATATTGCACTTGGAGACAAAGGCTCTTTAGCTTGTTGTAATATATTTAATACATTTGATCGCGTTTTTGTATTTTTTAACATTTTGGATTCCCTTTTTAAAATCTAATGTGAAAATATTTTTCTAATTAATATAATTTTTTTGAAACATTTTTAGTATTTTAAAATACATAATTTTTTTTGTCAAGATTTTATCAAGAAAGACTTGACAAATAAGAACTTTTAAAATATATTTATTTAGTAAATGAGAATTATTCGCATTTGTAAAAAGTATAATATTTTTATAAATTGCTAAATAAGGAGTAAAAAATGAGAAAAACTAAAATAATTATTGCCATTAGTGTTATCGTTTTGTTATTAGGTGGTGCTATATTTTCAATAATATATTTTACTAAAAAAGACAATAATGCAAAAGTGGTTACCACTATATTTCCTATATATGATATAGCTAGGGAAATTATGGGTAGTAGTGACGATTTGTTATTGTTGGAAAATAACGGCTCAGATATGCATAGTTATCAACCTACAGCAGGAGACATAACTACTATATCAAAGTGTGAATTATTTATATATGTTGGTGGAGAAAGTGATAACTGGGTTAGTGGAGTTATCGCTTCAGCAAATAATATTAATTTAAAAACACTTGAATTAATAAATCATGTAGAAAAATTAGAAGAAAATCATGATAATATATTAAATGATGAAGAACACAATCATAATGAAGAAGTGGCATATGATGAACATATTTGGTTAAGTTTGAAAAACATGATAAATATGACAGAGAGTATTCGAGATAGTTTATGTTTGGTTTATCCTGAAAAACAAGAATTATTCAAAGTTAATGCTGAAAATTACATTAATAAACTAGAAGATTTAGAAAGTAAATATTCTAACGAATTATTAAATAAAGAAAAAACATTGATTATTGCTGATAGATTTCCATTTAGATATCTAGTTAATGACTATAATTTGAATTATTATGCTGTATTTTCAGGTTGTTCAGCTGAGAGTGAAGCTAGTACTGAAACAATAGCAACTCTAATTGATAAAATTAATGAAAACAACATTAACTATGTTCTTGTACTTGAAACTTCAGACAAATCAATTGCGAACAGAGCAATTACTGATACAAAATGCAAAGAAGGAGTTGGTGTTTTGGTTATTAATTCATGTCAGAGCGTAAATGTAAAAGATTTAGATAATATTTTTTATTTAGAAATAATGGAACAGAATTTGGTAAATTTAAAAAAGGCGATTGCATAATATGAAAATTTTGGAATGTAAAAAATTGTCGATTGGTTATAATGAAAAGGCTATATGCAAAGATATTAATTTTGAAGTTAATTCAGGAGATTGCTTGTGTATAATTGGAGAGAATGGGAGTGGTAAAAGCACACTACTGAAGACTATTTTAGGATTAAATAAACAAATAAGTGGCAAAGTTATATTTGAAAAAACTTTTAATAAAAAAAATATAGGGTATTTGCCTCAACAGTCTGAATTTCAAAAAGATTTTCCGGCAACAGTTAAAGAAGTTATTTTGTCTGGATTTGTCAACAAAATGGGGTTTAGACCATTTTATAATAAAATAGAAAAACAAAAAGCAAACGAAATTATAAATTTTTTGGGAATTAATGACTATCAAAAAAAAAGTTATAGAGATTTATCTGGTGGACAACAACAAAGAGTCTTACTAGCTAGAGCTCTCTGTGCAACTGATAATTTTCTTGTACTTGATGAACCTACTAATGGCCTTGATGCTAGAGCTATAAAAAAGTTTTATGACTTAATTTTTACATTAAATCAAAAAGGAATGACAATTATTATGATATCTCATGATATTGAAAAAGTCTTAAATTGTGCAAGTCATATTCTGTATTTAAAAGATACACTTGTGTTTTATGGAAGCAAAGAAGAATTTATTCAAAGTAAATTAGTTCAAAATTTTAGAAGCGAGGCTGAAAACTAATGAATATTTTTGAGAAAATTGGATATTATTTGGGTTTTGATTTTGTAATTAACGCTTTGATAGTTGGTGTTTTAATTTCGCTTTGTTGTGGTATTTTAGGTGTTTTTTTGGTACTTAAAAGATATTCGATGATAGGTGATGGTTTATCTCATGTTGCTTTTGGGGCAACTTCAATTGCTATGATTGTAGGGATTGCTGATATGTATCTTATGTTACCAATTACAATAGTTGTTGCAATATTACTGATAAGAATGACAAATAGGGGAAAAGTAAAAAATGATAGCGCTATTGCAATGTTATCAGTTGGGGCATTGGCAATAGGATACTTGCTTGTTAATATTTTTTCTTCATCTGCCAATATTTCAAGTGATGTTTGTAGTACCTTGTTTGGCTCTACTTCAATTTTGACTCTTAGTTCACTTGATGTATGGTTAAGTATTGTTCTTACAATCTTTGTATTAGCTTACTTTATTTTATTTCACAACAAAATTTTTGCAGTAACTTTTGATGAAAGTTTTGCAAAAGCGTCTGGAACAAAAACATCAATTTACAATAATATCATGGCTGTTATAGTGGGCATAATTATTGTATTGGCAATGAAACTAGTAGGATCATTATTGATTTCTGCTTTGATAGTTTTTCCAGCACTTAGTGCAATTAGGTTGTTTAAAAGTTACAAATTGGTTATAATATTTGCAAGTATAGTTAGCGTTGTTAATTCTATTTTGGGAATTTTTATATCCATGCTTTGGGGTACTCCAGTAGGTGCAACAATAGTTGCTATTGATATTTTTGTTTATGTAATTTGTTGGTGCATTGAAATAATTAAGCAAGAAATAAAGAAGGCTTAATATGAAAAGTAAAAATTAAAATATTTTGATTTGCTTTTGTATTTGTTTTATGACTTTGTTTTTTTTGTTCATCATGTGGACAGGGTAGTATTGATTATGATTTAGTTGCAAGTGGAAATACTGTGCAGTATTCAACAATTATTAATATGCAAAACACACCTTCAAAATATATAAATAAAACTTTTAAAATTCGTGGAAGGGTTGGAAGTAATGGTTCAGCATATCATTACATGTCAGGCACTGATGCGACAAATTGTTGCAATTGGTCAATTGAAATTAGAGTAGTTGATAGTAGTATTTCTTATCCAAGCACAACTAATAATGTAATTGCATTAGGTACTTACAAGTCTTCAAAAGTAAACGGAAGAACTAGCTATTATATCCAAGTCAGTGATTTTATGTAATTAGGAGAAAATATGAGCGATTTAAATGTGGTTTATGAAGATAATCATATAATTGTTGTGATTAAACCTCAAAATATACCAACACAAGAAGATGAAAGTCATGATAAAGATTTGTTGACAATGGTCAAGGAATATATAAAAGAAAAAGAAAATAAGCCAGGTAATGTGTATGTTGGACTCGTACATAGATTGGATAGACCAACAGGTGGATTAATAGTTTTTGCGAAAACTAGCAAATCTGCAAATAGGCTTACTCAAGAAATTCATAATGGAGATTTTCAAAAAAGATATTTGTCTGTAATTGTAGGCAAACCTAGAGAAAAAAGGGCTAAGTTAGTTAATTTTTTGAAAAAAAATGCTAGAACTAATAGTGTATCTGTAGTACCCGAATTGACAACAGGGGCAAAAAGAGCAGAACTTGATTATGAAGTTGTGTCTCAATTAGAAAAAGTTGCTCTTGTGGATATAAAATTACATACAGGGAGAAGTCATCAAATAAGGGTTCAAATGAAAAATATTGGTTGTCCTGTCTATGGTGATGTAAAATATGGTGGAGACAAATTAGCAAAGGGGCATAATTT
>CALWJZ010000013.1 GCA_944381145.1 uncultured Clostridia bacterium | reverse complement strand
TTCGTGAGGTTCCTATACCAGATATTTTGATAGATGTATTAAAAGATTGGCGTAAATGTCAATGGGTTAGAAAAGAACTTTCAAGAGTTGATTTGTTGGCTCCAAATGCCGTTGTTTTTTCAAATGAAGATGGTAGTGTAAGAACATATTCTGGAACACGAAGAATTTTTGATAGATTTGCAAAAAAGAACGGATTTTATGGAAAAATACACTTTCATACTTTAAGACACACATATTCGACAATGCTTTTTGAAGCTAATGAAAATCCGAAAGTTATTCAAGCTTTGCTTGGACATAAATCTGTTAAAACAACTTTAACTGTCTATAATAGTGTAGATAAAAGTTATTATAGGCAAGCAACTGATAAACTTAATAATTTATTTAATAGTGATAAAATGAAAGAATATAAAGAATTAGAAAATAAAAAAGATATACCTGCACTTAATAGAGAAATAGAAGAAGAAATAGAAGAAGATGATGATGAAGAAATAGAATTGCTAGAAAAATTGCTTGCACAAAAGAGAGCAAGAAAAAAGAATAAAGATTTTGAGATGTGATAAAAAAGTCGAACAGTTTTTGTTCGACTTTTTTATGAAAACATAGTAGGACCATTTGACCCCAATTACACAGAAATAGACCGAAATAGATAGAAAAATTCAGTCTTTTCACTTTTGATAAAAAATGGTTAAAAAATCTCTATAATGATGATAGTTCAAAAATTAAAAATGGCTCTATGAATATAATGTAAATTTGGGAAAAAATAAAAACCCTTTAAAGTGGCTAAATGCCTTTATTTTAAAGGGTTTTATGTGTCTGGAGCTAACGAGCGGGCTCGAACCGCCGAACCTCTTGCTTACCAAGCAAGTGCTCTACCTACTGAGCTACGTTAGCATAATAAATGGCTCCATAAAATAGAGCAATTTTTAGTTATTTTTTCAGTCTTTATTAGGCGCTAAAATTTCCTTACCAAGGCGGTGCTCTACCCCTGAGCCACATCAGCATAAGTCCAAAAATGGACAAATTTTATAAAAATTTTTAGTCTTTTTTAGGCGCTAAAATTTCCTTACCAAGGCGGTGCACTACCGACTGTGCTACATTAGCATATTCAGTTTTTGAGTAAAATTTTGTTGTTTTTTAAGTGGTAAAATTTGCCATTTTTTATTTTACCAAGGCAGTGCTCTACCTGCTGAGCTACATCAGCATGTGTGATTTTTATTAAATTTTTAAATGTTTTTTGAAGTGCAAATTTTGGCTATTTTAAAATTATCAAAGGTTTAATCTATTTCTAAGACACTCAGTACATACCAAACATTCGACAATTTTTGAGTGGTGTTTGGTTATTTAAGTTTTCATTTTATCTAATATCGTAGTAAGTTTCTACTAGATTATATTAGACTAATTTTTTATTCTAAAATTAAGCAATATTTAATCTTTTAGGTTTTTTTGTTCTAAAATTATTATTAAAGATATTGTATTGTACTTAATATAAAAAATGAGCTTAATGTAAATGATTTATATATTGTTTTATTAATATGAGCAATTATTTGTGTTTATATTTTGATTGAATTGTTTTAATATTGAGCTATTAATATATTTATCAAATATTTTTAAATTTAAAATTAAATTTTAAATTTATTTTTTTAACATTTTTAATTTTATTTGAATTAAAAAATTTCTTTTAAACAAAAATTAAGTACAAAAATGTTATTTGTGTAGATATTTATAATTTTAAAATTTATACATAGAAAAATTTTAGAAAAATAAATACTTGATTTTTTATGTTTTATTTGTTTATGAGTATATATTGTTTTAAAACACAATTTAGTATATATTATAAAATTTTTATAGTCAAGAATTTTCTTTGTTTTTTGTTATTTCATTCTATTAAAGATGTTTATTTTCTATTTTTAGCAATGATAATAATTTTTTGTCTTCTTTTGATACTCTATAACTATCTTTACATTTTTGTATAAACTTAATAAAAACAAAATTATTTAAATTATTTGTTATGATGAAATTCAATGTTTCGTTTCTGTATTTTATAAAACATTCACACAATAACCATGAGATTATCATGTTTACATAATATTCTTTTTCGTTTTTGGTTTGTATAATAAATTTGAATATTTGATTTAAATATTTTGAGTTAATAAATTTAAATAAAATTCTATATCCTATTCTTCTTCTAAATTTTTTGTTAGAATTTATATATTCCTTTATTAATTCAAGAAACAAAGTTTCATTATTTTTTACATTAAAAGATAAAAGATCGCATGTTGCCCAGCTATCTACAAATTTTGAATATTTAATTAAATAATTTTTCATAAGAGTAAAATTTTTAATATGGGAAATTATAAAACCATTTATAGCAAGACTTTCATAAGTTGAATAAATTTGTAATTTGAGAAAAGATTCATAATTACCTTTCATTATGCTATTTGCTATATCTTTTAAAGTTTTTGTGGGAATAGCTAATACTCGAAATTTAGTTTGTAAAATTGTTGTTGTTCGTTTGATTTTTTCAGAACTAAGCTTTAAAGATTCTAAGTAATTTTCAAATTCCACTTTGTCTTCTTTGTTCCAATTTTCTTTTGAAAAATTCATAAGTGTTCTCCTGTAATAGGATATCATAAATAAAAATTATTGTAAATAAAATTGATGCTTAAAAAAATTACAAAAAAAATAAAACAATCAAAACACACAAATAATTGTCTACAAATTATAAATATCTGACAAAAACACCATGTTATTTGTCAAATTTTAAAAAATTGTTCGTTGTATTTTATAATTTTGTTTGTAGGATTAATGTTTTTAGCTAATAAAAAATATTTTTTTGATTCGTTATAGTCTATTTTGTAATAAAGTTTACAAAGTTCTAAGTATGGAATGAAATCATTATATTTCTTTTGAATAAATCCTTCAGATGTATTTGGGGCAATTAATGCAATATTATACCAAAATATTGCTTGATTAGTATCGTTTAAATTTTCATATATTTTTGCAACCATACAACAAGTTTCTGAATTGGGAGTATATAATCTAATTGAATCAAAAATATTTTTTAAAGCTAATTTGGAGTTGTTGGTATATAAATAAGAATCACACAAAAGCAAATATGCTCCTTTTATATTTGGAGTATAATTATCTTTCATGTTTAAATATTTTTTCAATTCTTTAATACATTTTTTATAATAAAAATTGTAAAACAATTCTCTAGAATAATAATATTGTTCTCTTGGATTAAATTTTATGCCTCGCTTTATGGCATCTCTATATAATTTTAGATTTCTCTTTGTTGGATTTTCTTTTTCTTTTCTATGCTCAATTGAAATGTCTTCATATTGAATTTTTCCGCTAGGGGTAATTACTTCGTGAACAAAACCTTGAAACTCAAAATGTTTGGAACGCTTCAATAATCTTTCTCTAAAAAATTCAAATGTCGGTTTGTTATCTTCAAAACTCATAACATATTTAAACATATAGACATCTATATCTTGTTTGTTATATTTTAATTTGTTTATTTTTTCGATATTTGTTTCTGAAATAAAATCATCTGCATCAAGCCACATTATATAATCTTTTGTAGCTTTCGAAAAAGAAAAATTTCTAGCTTTTGAAAAATCATTGCACCATTTAAAATCAAATATATTAGTATTAAATTTTTTACATATCTCTTTAGTTCTATCTTTTGATCCTGTATCTACTATAATAATTTCGTCAGCAAATTTATTTACGCAATTTAATGCTCTTTCAATTACCAATTCTTCATCTTTGACAATCATACAAACGCTAATTGAAAACATTTATTCCTCACATAATTTATTTTTTATATTTATATGAATTATAAAATTATTTTGTCAATAATAAATTTTGATTTTAGATTATCAAAGTAAGTTGTAAAAAATGTTAAACAAAATTTCTAATATGTGTTAAACTGAAAAGTATTGGGGGTTGAATATATGGAAAATTTATATAGTCAAGACATAAAAGTTTTGTCGTCTCAAACAAACTTTAATGCTCAAGTTGGTTTGATACAGTCTCTACAATATTTTCAAGATAACATGTCTGAATTTTTTGAAAATATAAAATGCGACGGTGTTAGGTTGATTAAAAATTGTAATGCATTCTGGGTTATGACTAAAACAAAGATAAAAATCAATAAAAATATTAATTGGTTAGATTTAATCAAAATTACAAGCAAAGTTTCTAAACTGAGCATTATTAGATTGAATTTGTCAAGTAATATTATAAATGATAATTGTGTTGCAATGGAGTGTATTCAAGAAATATGCGCTATGGATAGCAACACTCGTAAATTAAGATTAATAAATTCTATTAATGATTTTCCAAGAAATTTAGATGTTGCACAACCTATAAGTAATTTGGAATTTGATAAATTTGACTTTAATTTAAATGATGAAGATTTTGTAGAAAGTGTAAAAGTAAAAGCTTTGAATACTGATTATTTTGGTCATACAAACAATGTCGAATATGTAAAGATGATGTATAATTTATGTGCACGAAATTTTCTCCAAAGTATAAAAATTAACGAATTTGAAATTCATTATTTAAAGGAAAGTAAAGAAAGTGACAAATTGAAATTATACAAAAGAAAAGAAAAAAACAACATATATTTTGAGATAAAAAAAGAAAATGATAGTATAACAAAAGCTGTCATAAAATTTGATTATTTGCAATAATTATAACGATTATGTACAAAAGAATATATGTTTTTGACAAAAGGTGGTATTATGAAAAAATTAGCTATAATTATAACTAATGGTTTTGAAGAAATTGAAGCAGTAAGTGTTATTGATATTTTAAGACGAGCTCAAATAAAGGTCGACGTTCTTGCATTAAAAGATATTCAGGTTACGGGTGCTCATGACATAACAATTTTTGCTGATGATATTTTTAATTTTTATAGTGATATGAATTATGATGGAATTTTGTTTGCCGGTGGAATGGCAAATGCCAATTCGTTAGCAGAGAGTGATGATGTTTTGAAATTAATAAAATATTATAATGATAATAAAAAACTAATTGCTGCAATATGTGCCTCTCCAGCGTTAGTGCTTTCTAAAGCCGGTATTATTGAAAATAAAATATGTACATGTTATCCTGATGAGGGATTAATTTCCAAAATAAAAAATGCAAAGTATATAGACAAAAGTGTAGTTGTGTGTGATAATATTATTACTAGTCAAAGTCCTTTTACTGCTATGGCATTTGCTCTAGCAATAGTTAATTATTTTGGATATGATGTAAAAAAATTACAAACAGATTTAAAAGGTAAATAAAAATGAAAGTATGTTCACTAGCAAGTTCTTCAAAAGGTAATTGTACGCTTGTATATAATGAAAAAGAAATTATCATTGTCGACATGGGAATATCAGTAAAAGAACTTGAAGAAAAATTATTAAGGCTGAATTTGGATTTTCAAAATATAATTGGAGTTATAGTTTCGCATGAACATAGCGATCATGTGAAAGGATTAAGTGGTTTGAATAAAAAATATGGTATTAAAATTTATGTTCATTATAATTCACTAGATGGTGTTATGAATAGGACAAAAATAAAAAAAGATGCTTTTGTAAAATTCGCAGACAAATTTAAACTAGGTGATTTTGTAATAGAGCCATTTGAAGTTAGTCATGATGTATTTTGCGTTGGTTTTAATATTTATGAAAATTCAAATAAGATAAGTATTGTTACAGATTTGGGGTATACTACTACTGGAGTAGTTGAAAGACTATTTAATAGTAGACTGGTAATTTTAGAAGCAAATCATGACGAAAATATGTTAAGAAATGGTAATTATCCTGCTGTACTAAAATCAAGAATTTTAAGTAAAAAAGGTCACTTAAGTAATATTAGTAGTGCAAAAGTGGTAGTTGAACTTGCTCAACATAATGTTAAACAGATTTTATTTGGACACTTAAGTGAAGAAAATAATACCCCTGATTTATGTTACAATACTATATGTTCTTACTTAGAATCAGTAGGAGTTATACCACAAGTTAATATAAAATTGGATATTGCTAAACCGTATGGGATTGGTCCAATTTTTGTGATAAAATAATTACCATCTACAAAAATAGGTGGTATTTTTTATGAAAAAATTTTTGATATTTTGTTTTTTTACGCTGTTCATTAGTGGTTGTAGTTTGAATGTGTCAGACTTAAATGAGGGGTCACAAATAGTAATTAGTGAACCAGCATTAATAAATGAAATTGCAAAATCTGTTGAACCTGCTATTGTGGGAATTAATGGAATCAAAAATGATACAAGTTCGGTTGGCAGTGGTGTTTGTGTGACAAAAAATGGATATGTTTTGACAAATTCTCATGTTGTTAATGATTGTGATCAGATCATTTTGTATCTATCAGACAAAACAACAACTATGGCTGAAATTGTTTATGAGGATACAATGCTTGATTTTGCTATTTTACAAAGTCACAAAAGTTTGCCATATTTAGCACTTGGAGATAGTGATGAAATAGAGGTTGGTCAAGATGTGTTGGCAGTTGGTACTCCTCTAAGTTTGACTTTGATACATACATTTACAAAAGGAATTGTAAGTGCGACTAATCGAACATTAAAAGTAAATAGTTCCAGTGGGGAAGGATATATGCAAAATTTGATACAGCATGATGCCAGTCTTAATCCTGGTAACAGTGGTGGACCACTTATTAATTCAAAAGGTGAAGTTATAGGAATTAATACTTTGAAAATTAGTAGTGGGGAAGGTATTGGATTTGCAATTCCGACAAAAAGTTTTCAATCATTGCTCAATAGTTTTGTAAGTGAAATTAATTATAGTATTCCATATTTGGGTGTGTACGGATTAGATAATGAAATTGCAAATTTCAATGGTAAATCTATATTAACGGAGGGATTTTACATCATAGATATAGCTTCAAATAGTCCGTTAAAACAAATTGGTATTGATAAAAATAGTGTAATTACAAAAATTAATAACAAAAAAATTAGCAATACATTAGATTTAAGAGATGAACTTTATAAATTTAAATCAAACGATATTATTTCAATAGAATTTTATAAAGACGGTAAATTTTATAATGCAAAAACAAAATTAGTATAATATAAAACTAGCATCAAAGCCTAAATTTAGACATTTGTTTGCTAGTTTTTTTTCAGTAATAACTTGATTATATAATAAAAATATAGTATTATATTAATGATAAAATCTCGTTTTGGTGTTTTTTGTTTATTGAAAATTTTGAGGTATTTATGAATAACAAAAAAGAATTAAAAATTAAAAATAATTATGAATTTATAGATGCGTTTAAAAGTTTCTTCTTTTTAATTATTACAGTTGCTGTAGTTTCTCTTTTGTTTCAAATGATATTGGGTATTGTAGCGACTTCAACTGGTAAAACTTTTGAAGAAGTGTCTAATTACGGAGTAGTGGATATTATTACTTATACTCTTACTCCAATAGTTTTTATTGTATACTTTTTTGTTTATAATAAAATTAGGAACATAAAAAATAGAGAAGCATTATCAGATGGACAACGAATTAGTTTGTTGCCAATTTCTATTTCAATTGTACTTGCAATTATTTGTATTTTTCTTTTTACTCCTTTTATGAATTTAATTGATTACTGGTTTGCAAATCTAGGCTATGTAGCAGATAATACAATTCCTTTTCAAGAGCAAATGAGTTCAAACTTTGGATATTTTTTGTTAGGAGTATTAATTTTTGCATTATTACCTGCGATTGCTGAAGAATTAATATTTAGAGGAATGATTCAAAAAAGTTTATCAAAAAAACTAAATGGTGTTTCGACTATAATTTTGACTTCAATTATGTTTTTTCTTATGCATGGAGCATTACAACAAACTGTTTATCAATTTTTAGTAGGAATTATGCTTAGTTATGTAGTTTGTGTTGGTGGGTCTATATTATATGCAATGTTATTGCATTTTCTAAATAATTTGTTTGTATTGTTATTTAGCACATTTGAAATTGTCGGTTATTTATCTCCAGAAAATACCATATATTACAATATATTTAGTCAAATATTTCCTTTTTTGATTTTTTTGTTGGGAGTTATTTTAGTAGCAATTTTATTTTGGGTACTTAAATATTTAAGAAATAAAAACTTTTTCAGGTATGATTCTAAAACTAAGAAAAAAATAAAGACTTACAAGCCTGTTATTCTCAACGAACCAGACAAAATTGGAATAAATTCTATTTGGAAAAATTCTAGATATATAGAAAAAGTTTTTGTACTATGTAGTTTTGTACTTGTAGGAATTATATGGTTAGTTAATACTTTTAGTGGATTTATATCATAATTATGAAATATTATACAGTTGAAAATAGTCAAAAATCAATATTTAAAACATTTGCCATATATTATATTTGTATGGCAGTTTTTTGCTTAGTTAGGATATTAGCAAGTGTGGGATTAATTGCTGGTGGTAAGGTTGGAAGTATTGTATTCACTTTTGTTATACAAATATTAATTTTATTTTTGTTACCATTGTTTCTTTATTGTGTTTTTTTGAAGGTAAAGCCAAAACAAGTATTCAAAACTTGCAATTTTAATTCAATAAATTTTGTATCTATCATTATTAGTATAGTAATAGGTATACTTTGTTTCATTATTAATATCGCAGTTTCATCATTATTTAATGGAATATTAACCTATACAGGTTATAGATTTGGTAGTAGTGGAGTTGCAGGTGATTATTCTACTCCAAATTTCTTTTTAGATATCTTATTAGTTGCTGTTTTACCAGCATTTGCAGAAGAATTTCTGCATAGAGGAATAGTTTTGCAAGGAACTAAGCATATGGGATTTAAAAGAGCAATTGTTTTGTCATCATTGCTTTTTGGTTTAATGCACTTTAACATTCAACAAGTTGCATATGCTTTTGTTATAGGATTGATATTAGGATTTGTTGCTGTTGTATCAAAGAACATTTATCCTGCTATGATAATTCATTTTGTTAATAATTTCATTAGCACTTATATTGATTATGCTTCTAATCGAGGTTGGATATTTGGTGATATTTTTGAGAGATTACAAAATGCTCTATCTGCTGGTAATGCTATAGGTATAATAGTTATAGTGTCAATTTCACTGATAGTAGTGGTTGTTCTGCTTTGTTTATATGTGTGGTTATTATACAAACAATCAATGCTTAGAAAAGTAAAAAAAGCAATTAATAAAGTTTATAATGATTATAGTTACAATTATGATTCGCCAGTAGTAGTGGATAAAGATCAAGAGATAAAAGATTTACTTGAAAAAAATACTTTGCTGAATTTAACCTACAAAAAAATGGATAATCCTATAGATATTGTTTTGCCAAAAGAAAAATATAGGTATAAAGTTAAGGCAATCGACAATTTGTTTTTGTGGGGATCTATTATGTTAGGAGGACTTGTTACAATATTTACTTATGTATGGGGGTTATTGTAATGAAAATAAATGTAATAGCCGTAGGTAATTTAAAAGAAAAATATTTGCAAGAGTGTCAAAAAGAATTTCTAAAAAGAATATCTAGATTTCATAGCATAGATATAATTGAAGTTACAGAAGAAAAATTACCCAAAAATTATTCTTTTGCTGATATTTCTAAGTGTTTAGTTAGAGAAGGTAGCAAAATAAAAAATTATTTAAGTGGTTATATAGTTGTATTAGATTTGGGTGGAACTCAATTAGATAGCATCTCTTTTGCAAAAAAAATTGAAAATATCTCATTGAATTATGATAAGATAACATTTGTTATAGGGAGTAGTTTTGGCTTAAGCGAAGAGATAAAAAGTCAAGCAAATCTTAGTATAAGTTTTTCAAAAATGACATTCCCTCATCAATTATTTAGAATTATGCTGTTAGAACAAATTTACAGAGCGTGTACTATTTCAAATAATATTATATATCATAAGTAGGTAAAAGTGAAAGATGAAGATTATATGAAAATAGCACTGAATGAAGCAAAAAAATCACTTAACTGTGGTGATGTGCCTATCGGTGCTGTAATAGTTTTAGACAATCAAATAGTTTCTCGTGCGTATAATAAAAAAGAAAAAAACAATTCGGTTATATCTCACGCTGAAATTTTAGCAATAATAAAAGCGAACAAAAAATTAAAAAATTATAGACTAGATAACGCAACTATTTATACAACAAAAGAACCTTGCTTAATGTGTATGGGTGCAATACTCAGTTCGCGTATAAAAAAAATAGTTTATGGTGCAAAAGACAAAAGATTTGGAACTGAAAAGTTAGCACAAAATAATAATTTTAATCACAAATGTGAAATTACAAGTGGGGTATTAGAGAAAGAATGTTCTGAATTATTAAGTGAATTTTTCAAAAATTTAAGGTGATTATTATGATTCAAACAAAGTTAGAAATAAAAAATATTCAAACAAAAAAAAATAAATTTCAATGTTTAATTCTCAATACAAAAACTACAAAAAATTCATTTTCTGGAAAAATATTGGGTTTGACTTTGGCAGAATGGATTAAATTTGCTTGTTCTGATATTCCTTGTGTTATTCAAGAATATGACAACAAAACAAATATTGTTGAATTTTCAAAAAAATTTTTAGATAGTAATTATGATTATACAATTATTTTACTTTCCAAAACACCACTAATTACAAATTTTACAATTAAAAATTTAATTGAATATTGTGATATAAAAAAGACTATGATTTGTAAACTTCCTGTAGGTTATGTGGTTAATAATCAATATGTTTTAAATAATACAAAAATTGAGATAGATAATATATTTTCTCAGAATATGGAAGAATTTTATTTGGTAGAAAACAAAATTCAATTTACATATGCTTTGCGTGTTTTACAAGAAAGAATTAATTCATTTCACATTGAAAATGGTGTTGATATTGTTAATCCAAACACTGTTTATATTGAACCTTTTGTAGATATTGCAAAAGGAGTAAAAATTTTCTCAAATAATTCTATCAAAGGTAATTCAAAAATTGGTAGAAATGTTATTTTAAAAGAAAATAATGTAATTGACAATTCAAAAATAGGAGATAATTCCTGTGTTTCGGGCAGTGAAATTATATCTAGTATTATATCAAACAATGTTTATATTTCTTCATTTTCAGTAATTAATAATAGTTTAATTGGTGAAGATGTGCTTATAGAAAAAGGTGCAAGTATAACTAATTATAATGTTCCTGCAAATACAAAAATAAAGGCTAATAGTTTATTAGGAGATACAGATGATAGCAATAGTAGGATTGGGTAATCCAGGAAAATCATATGAAAAAACTATTCACAACTTAGGTTATATGGCTATAGATAAATTTGCATTGAGTAAAAATATGAAATTTACCAAGTCAAAATACTATGGTAAAGTTGCAGAAGGTAATATAAATGGAGAAAAAATTATACTTTTGAAACCTGAAACTTTTATGAATTTAAGTGGCAAAAGTGTAGAAGATTTAGTTCGTTCCTTGAAATTAGATTTAAGTAATTTATTAGTAATTGTAGATGATATTGATTTGGAATTTGGAAAAATAAGAGTAAGAGCAAAAGGAAGTGCAGGTACACATAACGGACTTAGGGATATTGTACAAAAATTAGGAGAAAATTTTGCTAGACTAAGAATAGGCGCAGGGAAACCAGAAGGAATTGACTTGGCAACATATGTTTTGAGCAATATCTCTGCTGATAAATTGAAAGATTTGGATTCTGTATTCCAAAAAACAAATAGAATAATTGATTATTTTGTTTTGAACAAAAAAATAGAGGGGTTAGATATTAATAAAATTTAAATGCTTAATAAATTTATTAATCAAGGAAATTTTAAGTTACTCAGTCAAGCAATAGAAGATGGGCAAAATGTTAGCGTGTTTGGGCTAAATCTTGGCGAAAAATTAGCACTTGTAGAAGATAGTGCATTCCTTTTTTATGTAGTGGAAGATAGTGATAATATAAGTCTTGTCTATGATACATTACTAGAATTGGGTAGAAAATGTGAAGTATTGACTGAAAACATTTCCCCTTTAACTAGTGAATTTATAAAACCAAACAAACATTTAAGTGTTTTGCAAAAATTAATTTCTAAATCAATCGATACTATAATTTTAACTCCCGAAGTTATGGCAGGGTTTTTTCCTAGACAAGAATTTCTTTTTAATTTAGAAATTAAAAAAGGTTCAGAATTAAATTTGTCAGAATTTATAAGCAAACTTACAAGCATGAATTATCAAAGGGTTGAACTAGTATCAAATGAAGGAGAATTTTCGGTTAGAGGCGACGTTATTGATATTTTTCCTTTAAATTTTCAACCTACGAGAATTTTTTTGGATTATGATTGTGTGGATAATATTAAATTATATAATCCTATTACTATGCTTACAAATTCAGATATTGATGAAGTAAATATATTTACAAATAAATATATAAATTTAGATCCAAAAAATATTAATGTTTTATATGAAAAAGAAAAATTAAAAAAAGATGAAATTTTTGATACCCTTAATGAAACAAAACCTAACGATTATAGACTTATGTATTTTGGATTAAAAAATTACACCCACTTATTTGAGTTGGTAGACGACGCAACTATTGTTTTTGATGGTGCAAAAATTATTTATGATAAATTACTAGATTACATAAATGATTATAATCATACAATTACTGATTTGGAATATCCTCTAAACGTAATTGCAAAAAATTCAAAATTAGAAGTAGATGAAATATTAAAATTCAATCCTAATCATACATTAATTGCATTTCATTATATTCAACAAGCAAATAGATTATTCAAACCTCAAAAAGTATTTTCAATTAAAACTCTACCCAGCGTTTCCTATGTTAATTATTTAGATGCTTTCTTAATTGATGTAAAAAATTATGAAAAACAAAATTATACAGTAATACTGTGTGCAGATAATGAAGAAAATTTAATTAAATTAAAAAATATTATGGAAAAAAATAATATTCATTATAACACAGCAAAAAGCATCTCTATGTGTTTAAAAAACACAGTAAATGTCATTCAAAAATCGTATCCAATGGATATAATTTTGCCAGAAGAAAAATTGGCAATAATTTCGTCTAATAGTCTATTTGGTAAAAAGAAAAAAGTTATAGAAAAGCCAGTGGAGTTTTTTGATGGAGAACTTCCAAAAGTTGGAGATTTTGTTGTTCATAATTTTCATGGTGTTGGAAGATGTCTTGGAGTGCAAACACTCAAATTGAGTAATTCGCTTAGAGATTATGTTGTTATTGAATACAAAAATAATGACAAATTATACTTGCCAGTTGAGAACATGGACCAAGTTTCCAAGTATTTAGGTTCGGACAAAGAACCAAAATTAAATAAAATTGGTGGCGTGGAGTTTGCAAAAACAAAAACAAAAGTAAAAAATTCTGTAAAAGCAATTGCTTATGATTTGATTTCTCTATATCGAGAAAGAATGAACTTGAAAGGATTTGTATATCCTCAAGATGATGAAATGCAAATAAAATTTGAAAATTCTTTTCCTTTCGCCGAAACAATTGATCAACTAAATGCCATAAATGATTGCAAAAGAGACATGGAAAGTGGCAAAATTATGGATAGATTAGTGTGTGGTGATGTAGGTTATGGCAAAACTGAAGTTGCTTTAAGAATAGCGTTCAAAACTATATTAAGTGGAAAACAAGTTGCTTTTCTTTGTCCAACAACTATTCTTAGTGAACAACATTTCAATACTGCAAAATCTAGAATGGCTGATTTTGGAGTAAGAGTGGAAGTAATAAATAGACTAAAAAGTAATGTGGAAATAGAAAAAATAAAAAAAGATATTTCAAATGGCAAAATTGACCTTATTATCGGTACACATAAATTACTTGCAAATGATATTGATTACAAAAATTTAGGACTTTTAATACTTGACGAAGAACAAAAATTTGGAGTATCAGATAAAGATAAAATTAAAAATATAAAAAAGCATATTAATGTATTAACTCTTAGTGCTACACCAATACCTAGAACGCTAAATATGTCTCTTATTGGAGTTAGAGATATTAGTATTATTGAAACTCCTCCTATCGAAAGAATTGCTAGTGAAGTTCAAGTAATCGAATATAGTGACGATATTATAAAAAGAGCAATTCAACAAGAATTATCCCGTAATGGACAAGTTCTTGTAATATATAACAGAGTCGAAAGTATATATAATTTTGCTAACTATTTGAAGTCACTTATACCAGAAGCAATGATTTCTGTTGCGCATGGACAGATGTCAGATATTGAATTAGAACATGAAATTTTCAAGTTATATTCTGGACAGGTGCAAGTGCTAGTTGCGACAACACTCATTGAAAATGGTGTAGATTTGCCAAATGCTAATACACTAATTGTTATAAATTCAGATTTGTTGGGATTGTCTCAATTATATCAATTAAAGGGTAGAATAGGCAGATCAAACAAAACTTCATATGCCTATTTTACTTTTGATAGTAGAAAAATTCTTAGTGAAAATGCATACAAAAGATTGCAAGCAATACAAGAATTTAGTGCAATGGGTAGTGGTTTCAAAATCGCTATGAGAGATTTGGAAATTAGAGGAGCTGGTAGCATATTTGGAACCGAACAAAGTGGTAATATTGAAAAAATTGGATATAATATGTATGTTCAATTGCTTGAAGAAAGCATAAAAGAATTATCAAGTGAAAAAGTAACATATAAATCTGATATAAGAGTGGAAACAAATTTTTCTGCATATTTATCTCATAATTATGTTTCTAGTACAGCCATGAGAATGAAAATGTATAAAGAAATAGCAACAATTGATACTGCTCAAAAATTTGAAGATTTTTGTAATAATACAAAAAGTGTTTATGGCGATTTACCAGAAGAATTTTTGAATCTTATAAAGATTGCATTTATAAAAAACATGTGCGCAAATATTTCTGCAAACAAATTAATTATAAGACAGAAGACTATTATTTGTTTTCAAACCAAAGATGATTTAACTAAACAAATTATAGATATAACTCTTGATAATTATAGTAAATATATACATTTTAATTTTTCTGATACTCCAACAATTGAAATATCAGGAATAAAAGAAAATGAAATGCTTGACTTTTTAATAAGTTACTTACAAATTGTTAATACCAAGTGATAATTTTATTTGCAATTTGGATATTATTATAGTAAAATACTTAAGTACTATTTAAAATCTAAGGAACTATGCTATGAAAAAACTAATAAAGAAAATATTAACTACATTATGTACACTAGTTTTGTGCTTGTTTTTTTTGACAGGTTGTAGTTGGTTGCAGATAGATAATGCCAAATACTATAATCAAATTGTTGTGACGGTTGGAGACAAAGAGTTTACCAAAAAAGATTTAATAGAGGCTTTTAGTAATTATGGATATCAATATTATCAACAATATGGTTATTCACTTGAAGAATCTATAAATCAAACAATTACAAGTATGATTGATAGGGAATTGCTTATGGGTGTTGTAAAAACACAAATTACAATTACCGATCAAGAAAAACTTGAAATTAGGAAAGAAGCTTTTGATTATATGCAAGATTCCATAAATACATTTGAAGAAAAAATCAGACAAGAATGGGATATGGAAATAAATTTCGAGACTCCTGAAACAACAGAACCTATGAGAGCAGAGGAAGAAGAATATATTCCTACTACTGAGTATTCTGAAGGTATTGTAACAAGAGTTGAAGAAGAAGATGACGAAGTGTATATTCCAAGTGATTTGCCAGAGCATTTTACAAAAGAATATAGAATTATTACAGATACAAAAGTTTCAAATGAAGCATGGACAAGATATATAAAAAGTTTACAAGATTTGGCAAAAAGTGAAGGTCGTAGTACAAAAGAAGAAGATGTACTTCTTTATGAAGAAACTAGACTAATAGATCTTTTGACTACCAATAAATATTTAGAAAAGTACGAAGAAGAATTTTTTGAAAATACTCCAGTAGCAGTAGATGCTGTTCTAAAATATTTCAAAGAGCAATATAAGGCACAATTAGAAACTTATAGTGCGAATGAAAACTTGTATCATACTGCGATGCAAAATGCATCTTCTGAATATGTGTATTATCATCCAAATAGTGGAAATGAATATGTTAATGTCAAACATATATTGATTAACTTTACCGATGAACAAAAAGCAGATATCACAACTTTGAATACATTGTTTGGTATCACAGATGAAAATACTGAAGAAAATGAAGAAAAAAAGCAAAACACTGATTATCAAACTCAATTGAAAAGAATTATATCTCGAACAACTTCTACTTTTGAAATGAGTGAAGAGATGTATTTGGAATATGGTGCACAATTTAATTTCAAAAAGGTTGTTGGAAAAGAAAATACTTATAAAGCATATGCTTCAGATATTTATGACTTTGTAAAATATTATACTTCAGGTGGTTCATTGAAACAAAAAAGTACTAAATTTAATGATTTAGTATATATATTCAATGATGACGAAGGTTTCATGAATAGTGAATTTGATTATGTAGTCAACCTTGATACATCAGTTACAGATAAAATGGTTAAACCTTTTGCTGATGGTGTAAGAGCATTAGACAAGTCTAATGGTGGCGAAGGTGAAGGTTCTATGGATATGATTGTCAGCACATATGGCTATCACATAATATTTCATGATGGAGTTGTCGAAAATTTAGTTGATGAAAAAAATATAAATAATATAAGTGACGCTCAATTATTGGCTATACTTTGCACACAAACAACAACACCAGATAGCAACAAAACAATATTTAATTATATTTATGATAAATTAAATCTCGATGAAAACTTATACAATAATATGACTCAAGAAGTAGTAAAAAATGAAAGAACAAAATTGAAACAAAACAACATAGTTATAACTTATTATGAAAAAAGATATGAAGATTTGTGGAAATAAGAAAAAAGAATACAATAGTTGTATTCTTTTTTTCAAAGTGCAAAAAATTTTGCTTTACTCATTCAAATACTTTAACCATGAAGGTGTAATGGAAAATTCTAGTCCGTTTAAATATTTTAAATCATCATCTAAGTTAAACTCTAATTTGTAAGCAGTAAGGAAATATCCTTGATACTTATAAGTATTGTTACTTTTTTTATTGTTGTATTTATTATCGTTTACAATCGGGTAACCCAAAAAACTTAAGTGTGCTCTTATTTGATGTGTTCGTCCTGTATGCAATATTATTTCAATTAGAGTTTTATTATTAATTTGTTTTAAAACTTTGAACTCAGTAATAATTTTTTTGTAATCTTCTTTTGGTTCATTAGATACAATAACTTTTGATTTTTGATTATCTTTATGCAAATATTTGATATCTATTCCAGAATTTTTGAACTCTCCATAAACACAAGTAATATATTTTTTTGTAATTTTTCTATTTTTAAAATATTGTTCAAATTTTCTTGCAATCTCTTTTGTTTTTGCAAGTATTACTAATCCTTCGGTTAGTCTATCTAATCTATGGACTACAATAGCATTTTTGTCTGAAAACAATTCTTCTAATGAGTAAGTATTTGGACTACTTTTATCTCGAGTTGCACACTCTACGCCCTGTGGTTTGTTAACAATAATTATATTTTCATCTTCATATATCACTTCTATATTTGGTTTTGTGCTTATAAGATTAAATATTTCTAATTCATCAAATACATTCAAATCAATATTGCTTTTTACACGTTTTCCATTTATTTTTACTTTACCAAGACGAATTAATTTTTGAGCAGAAGAAAAACTTAACCCTTGAATATTGTGAATAAGAAATTTTATTAATTTTTCTTTTTCCTTTACCTGTAAAATCATTCTAAAAAACCTTTTCGTATATTTATTTAGATATTATAAATAAAATTTTCTTTTACATTTTAATTAATTATTTTCAATCATGAATGTTTATTAATCGATTGATATTATAATATCACAAAAAAAAATTAATACAAACTGAACTTTGAAAAAATACTAGTAATTAAGATAATTTTATTGTATAATCTATGTGTTATTAATAAATAAGGAGACTTCATGTTAAAATTAGATAATGTTTGTTATTCTGTAAATGAAAATGGCAAACAAAAAGATATATTAAAAAATATAAATCTAGAAATTGGCGATAATGAAACAGTAGTTATAACCGGACATAATGGTAGTGGAAAAAGCACTCTTATGAAAATTATTATGGGTATTATACCAGTATCTAGTGGTAAAATTTACTTTGATGGTGTGAATATTACAAACATGACTATAACAAATAGAGCAAAATTGGGAATATCTTATGCTTTTCAAACACCAGTAAGATTTAAAGGACTTACAGTAAAAGATTTGTTAACATCAGCAAATAATTCCAATTTGAAAGTTATGGATGTATGTAATTATTTATCCAAAGTTGGACTTTGTGCTAGAGATTATATAGATAGAGAATTAGATGATAGTTTGTCAGGTGGTGAGTTAAAAAGAATAGAAATTGCAACAACTCTTGCTAGAAATGCAAAGTTAAATATGTTTGATGAACCAGAAGCAGGAATTGATTTATGGAGTTTTGAAGGATTAATTTCAGCATTTAATGAAAATAAACAAAAAAATGGTGGAGCAAATCTCATAATATCTCATCAAGAAAAAATATTAAATATAGCAGATAAAATAGTTGTTATGGATAATTCAAAAATTTCTATGTATGGCAAAAAAGATGAAATTTTGCCAAATTTAAATTCAAAAAGGTATTGCTCAAGATTGCAAGGAGATTATTATGAATAAAATAGAAAAAGATTTATTGCTTGCAGTTTCTGACTTGCATCAAATTCCTGCTGGAGCATATAATATTAGACAAAACGGGAAAGGTATTGACAAAAAAAACACTGCAAATATTGAAATAGTTTCAAAAAAAGATAAAAGTGGTATTGATATAATAATCAAACCCAATACTATTAATGAAAGTGTACATATTCCAGTAATAATAACTGAGAGTGGAATTAAAGATGTAGTATATAACGATTTTTATATAGGTGATAATAGCGATATTTTGATTGTAGCAGGCTGTGGAATACATAACCCAGATAAAAATTCTAGTGAACACAATGGAATACATACTTTTCATATCGGAAAAAATGCAAAAGTTAAATATGTTGAGAAACATTTAGGTGTGGGGCAGAGTGGAGAAAAAATCTTAAATCCAATTACTGAAGTATATTTAGACAATGGCTCTTATATGTTAATGGAAACAACTCAATTGGGTGGAGTGTCATATTCGCAAAGAAAAACTATTGCTGAAGTTTCAGACAATGCAAAACTAGTTATAAAAGAAAAAATATTAACTTCAGAAAATCAACAGGCTAATACGAATTTTGATGTGTTATTAACTGGTCAAAATAGTTCATGTGAAGTGACAAGTAGGAGTGTTGCCAAAGGACAAAGTATCCAGGAGTTTATTAGCAAAGTAACAGGTAATAATTTGTGTTTTGGACATGTGGAATGTGATGCAATAATTATGGACAATTCAAAAATTATATCTACACCTGAAATTGTTGCAAATTGCGTTGATGCAAACCTTGTACATGAGGCGGCTATCGGAAAAATTGCTGGTGAACAAATTATCAAACTTATGTCTTTAGGCCTTACCGAAAAAGAAGCTGAAGATATGATTATTCAAGGGTTTTTAAAATAACGATATTTATCAAAAAATTATTGTTTAACTTTACAAATTGTGATATTGACATACAATATTTACTATGTTATAATGCTGTATCAAAATAAGGAGATATTTAAATGTCCAACGAAGTTAAAGAGTATTTAGAAAATTTAGACAAAAAAAGTGAACAAGAATTTTATTTAGAATATAAAAACGCATTAAATTCAAGAGAGTATTATTTGGAAGAATTAACAAATGTCAAGTCCATAATTATTAAATATCAAAGCAAAGCCCAAATTTTACAAAATGAATTAGATAGAATTAATGCATTAATAGAAGAATACGAAGGATTTGAGAGATCAAAATAAAAACGTAGAGTGAAACATTTTGTTTCTCTACGTTTTTTTTATTAATTAATTATAACATTTTCACCACTATCAGCATCTTGGTACATCACCCAATAACCATTGGTATAAGGATTAGATGTATTTGTAGGAAGCCATTGACTATATTCTTTCAATTCTCTAGGTGGTTCAGTATTAAATTCACCAGGTACCCCATAACAAATATATTTAATATCGTTATTCATATAAATAATGCCTACTACATAATATTTGTCATTATCTTCAAAATTTATTTTAACCCAACGACTATTTTCAACCAGTTTTTCAAGATTATCTTCTCTAGGATATTTATCAAATAATTCTTCTAATTGCTCAGCAATCATAGAATAAAATTTATGTTCTTTATTATTTTTATTTAAAGGTTCATTTTCTGTATTCATTGCATTGTCAATATCTTCATTAATTTCTTCATCGCTACTTTCAAATAGGCTAGAAATATTTGCAACCTGAGCAACATCGTCTTGATTATGTATTTCTTCTTCTTGTAATGAAATTTGTGTATAGTTGTCTTGCAATTCTTCTATTGGATTATTCAAATAATCTTCTTTATCATTATTTAATCTTGTATCATATAAATTATTCTCTTTTTTCAAATCGTTTATTGACAAGTTTTCATTTATTAAGTTAGGACTGTTTGTATCTTTTTTTTCTAGTTTGCTTAATTTGGATATGCTATTTTTTAAATTATTTATAATTTGAATTTTATAATTTTCACTTTTTTCACTTCCCCATGCAACAGGTACCATATCTTTATCTTTTACTTCCAAAAGAACACAACTAATATTGTTGTTTAAATCAAAATTTTGATTTATTAAAAAATTATAACTTCCATTATTTAGAATAATATTTTGTTTGATAATCTTGTCTTCAGACTTAATTCCTAGAACCAAATCTTTGTTTAAGTCAATATTGTAAGTTTTTAATGTGCAAAAATGTCCATTATTTTTTTTCTCTAATGTTAGAATGCACATGCATTTTTGTGAATTGTTTGATTTGTTTGACAAAAAAATTGTTTTTTTAAAAGCGTTCATAATCACCACCTACATATATTCTTAATTAGTATATATTATCTATAGCTTGTACAATGTTAAAATAATTTTTATTTTTTATATGAATTAAACGATTTTTAACTTCTTTTGTCGAACGAAATTTTTGATTAAAATATTTAAATTATTTGACCATAAATTGCCGATTTGTTATAATTTAAGAGCTAATATGAAAATATTAGTTTGTAAATAACTCCTTTTTTATTGCTACTATGGGGACTAACTCACCCCTAGTAGCGCTTTTTTTGTAAAAAAAAGTAAAGCTTACGCTTTACTTTTATATTTATTTAATATATTTGATAATTCTACAAATTGCTTAGTTGTAAGTGTTTCTCCTCGTATATTTTTGTCCAAATTCAAATCTTTATAAATTGAATCTATGACACTAGAAGTTAAGTTAAAAGTATTTTTTAAATTATTTGCTAGTGTTTTCCTACGCATTGAAAAAGCAGATTTTATGGTTTGATCAAGCAATTGTGTATTTTCAATATTATATTTATTTTTTATAAAGTTTATTTGAACTATGGCACTATCTACATTTGGTATAGGAGTAAACATTTTTCGACTAACTTTTTTTATTATTTTTGCGTTCGCTCTATAATCAATAGCAGGGGTAATTGCTCCATATTCTTTTGTACCTGGCTTTGCAACTAATCTTTCTGCTACTTCCAGTTGTACCATTATAGTCATTGAACTTAAAAATCTTGAATTTTCAAGAAACTTGAAAATTATAGGAGTTGTAATGTAATATGGTAAATTTGCAACAATAACATATTCATCGTCAAATTTTTCTTCAAGATTTTTTATGTTAAAGTTCATAATATCTTCAAAAATTAATTCTATATTATCATAAGGTGCCAGTGTTTCTTCCAGTACTGGCTTTAAATTTTTGTCTATTTCGAAACTTACAACTTTTTTTGCATTTTGGCATAGAATAGAAGTTAATGTTCCAGCACCTGCGCCAATTTCTACAACATTAGTGTTTTTATCAACAATTCCTATTACAATAGATTCCAAAAAATTTTTGTCAAAAATAAAGTTTTGACCATAAGCTTTGTTAAAGTTAAATGAATGTTTATTTAAAATATCAATTCCCATTTAAACTCGCTTTAGTAAATAAATTAAGGGCATTCTGTGTGGTTTTTGAAACTATTGTGTCATAACTTAATTTTTTTATTTCTCCAATTTTTTGGGCAACCAAAGAAACATTTTTAGGTTCATTAGTTTGCCCCCTAAAAGGGACTGGTGTCAAATATGGACAATCAGTTTCAATCAAAATATCATCTAGATTTGCAATTTCACAAACCTTTGTTGCTGTAACATTATTTTTAAAAGTTAAAGTTCCTCCGAATGCAATTTTTAGACCAAATTTTTTTATTATATTATATACTTCTACACTTTCGCTAAAACAATGGAGTACACCACCGTATGTTAAAAACTGTTTGTTTTCTTCTAATATTTTTAATAAATCTCCAGTGCTTTCTCTATTGTGAATACTAATAGGTAATTGCAATTCATAGGCGAGTTTTATTTGTTCAACAAAAATTTGTTTTTGCTTTTGAATATTGTCTTTTCTGAAGTGATAATCAAGACCAATTTCGCCAATGCCTATTACTTTGCTATTTTTTGAATATTCTTTTATTAACTGAATTGTTTCATCATCAAAGTCATCTACTTCTTCAGGGTGAATACCTATAATTGCATAAATATTTTCAAATTTTTGAGATAATTCAAATACTTCTTTGATGCTTTTTTTGTTATAGGCTACACAAAAAACTTTTTCGACATTGTTTTTTGATAAAGATGAAATGATGTCAAATCTGTTTTCGTTAAATTTTTCATCTGTTAAATGAGCATGAGAATCTATTAGCATCTAGCAAACCTCACAGCCACTAGAAACTAATTTGTCAACAGTTAATAAACTTATAATATCTTTTTCTGTGTCTTCTGCACAAAGCAACATTCCCTGACTTTCTATGCCTCTTAATTTTCTTGGTGGAAGATTGCTAACTACAATTACAATTTTTCCTATTAATTCTTCTGGTTTATACCATTTTGCAATTCCGCTACATATAGTTTTTGTCTCTTTGCCTATTTCAACAGTATTTTTTAGTAACTTGTCTGCACCTTCGATTCTTTCGCTGTTAATAATTTTACCTGTCAAAAGTTTAACTTTGCTAAAATCTTCAATTGAAATATAATTTATTGTGTTTGCTTTTTCTTCTGCGTTATTTGCTTGTGTATTTTTCTCTACTTTTGTCTCTTTGTTTTCAGTTTGATTTGGGGTGTCCAAATAAGCTATTTCTTTTTCTACATCTAATCTTGGGAATAAGTTATCGCCTTTTTCTACTTTTTGTCCGTAGTTATTTGTACTAAACTTTTTGATGCTTTCGAAAGTTTGTAACTCTTTCTCGTATCCGAATTTTTTGAAAATTTTTGCAGGAACTTCAATTAATATTGCTTGCAATAATGTGGTTGCAATACGAATAGTTTCGCTCAAATAGTAGAGTACAGTGTGCAATTTATCTTTTTTGTTTGAGTCTTTTGATAGTTTCCAAGGTTCAGTTAAATCAATATATTTATTTGCTTGCCTAATTAAAGTGAATATCTTATTTACCATTTGATCAATGTTTTGATTTTTCATAAGTGTGATGCAGTTATCAAGAATTTGATTGCAAGAAGTTTCCAAATCTGTCTCTTCAGAATCACGTAGTTTTGGTTCTGGGATAATAGAATTATTATATTGAGTTATCATTGCAAGCGTTCGACTCACTAAATTACCCAAATCGTTACACAAATCAGAATTGATAGTGTTAATAAATTGTTCTGATGTATAAGGTATATCATTATATAATGGTCCTAATTTTGCAAGATAATATCTTAATGCATCTGCACCATATCTATCTATCAAACTAATAGGGTCAAATCCATTACTTTTTGATTTGCTAATTTTATCTCCTTTGAGAGTAATAAATCCAGTTGAATGAATTTGAGCAGGAAGTGGCAAATCTAACATTTTTAGAAGAATTGGCCAAATAATTGCGTGAAATCTTGTAATATCTCTTCCGACAACATGAACGTTACAAGGCCAAAAATCTTTGTAGTTTTTGTCATTTTCAGTTCCATAACCCAAAACGGATAAGTAATTTAGAAGAGCATCAATCCAAACGTATGCAACATGTTTATTATTAAAAGGAAGTCTAATTCCCCAATCAAACGTTGTTCTAGAAACACACAAATCAGAAATACCAGGTTTAATGAAGTTGTTAAATATTTCATTTTTTCTTGTTTCAGGCACCAAAAAATTTGGATGTTGTTCAAAATAATCTTCCAAAAATTTTTGATATTTACTAAGTTTCAAGAAATAACATTCTTCTTTAGTTAATTCAACAGGTCTTCCACAATCAGGACATTTTCCATCAACTAACTGAGATTCAGTGAAAAAAGTTTCGCAAGGTACACAATAAAGTCCTTTATATTCACCTAAATAAATGTCGCCTTGTTTAAATAATTTATCATAAACTTTTTTAACTAACTCAACGTGTTCTACATCGGTAGTTCTTATAAATTTATCATACGTAATACCTAATTTTTTCCAAATTTCTTTGAATTCTAATACTGTTTTATCAACAAATTGTTGAGGAGACATTCCATTTTGTTCTGCAACCCTAGAAATTTTTAGACCATGTTCATCGCTTCCAGTTGCATAAAATACGTTATATCCATTAAGTCTATAAAATCTTGCACAAATATCGGCAAGGACTGTACTATAACAATGTCCAACAGTTAGTTTTCCACTTGCATAATAAATAGGTGTTGTAATGTAATAATTTTTATCAGTTTTCATGATTATCTCCCATTAGAATAAAAAATATTTATATTTATAGTTAGTATTTCTAAATATCAACTTTCACACATATATTACTAGTAAATTATACATGAGATGATGTTTTTTGTAAAGAGAATAATTTGAAATAAAGGACTAAAATCATGAATTTTGTTTGGACAAGCGTAATGCTAGTAGGAATGGGATTGTTACTTATCAATAATGTTGAAGTGACGATGGATACACTTCTTGCTGGTGGAAGCAAAGCAATTTCTCTATGCATTAAACTTTGGGGAATATACACTTTATGGTTAGGAATATTAAAGATTGTTGAACATACAGGACTAGACAAAAAAATAAGCAAAATTTTGAGACCAATAATTAAATTATTGTTTGGCAAAGTAGATGAATATACAGAAAATCAAATTGCAATAAATATTACTAGCAATTTATTTGGAATGGGTAACGCAAGTACGCCTAGTGGAATAAATGCTATTGCAGGTTTAGATAATAAAAAAAGTAAGTATGCTACATCAGCAATGATTATGGTTATTATACTTAACTCAACAAGTATGCAGTTAATACCAACAACTGTAATAGGACTTAGAGTCAGTGCAGGAAGCGTAAGTCCATCGGATATAATTATTCCAACATTTTTAGCAACTGTATGTAGTACAGTTGTTGGGATAATCCTTGTTAAATTATTTTCTAAAATTTTTAAGGATAAATAAATGAGTAAATATTTACTACCTACACTAATAATACTTTTATTATTGTATAGCCTCATAAAAAGAAATAATACTTATAATAGTTTTGTTATAGGTGCGAAATCTTCTTTTGATTTAGTTTTGACTTCTTTTCCTTATATTGCAACAATTTTTATTGCTGTAGAAATTTTTAATGTAAGTGGTTTGTCATATCTTTTTGCTGATTTTGTTGCTCCTTTTTTTGAAAATATCGGAATTCCAAAAGAACTGTCACAATTGGTTATTTTGAAAAATTTTACTGGTTGTGGGTCATTGGCATTATTAGAAAATATATTTCAAACATATGGTCCTGATAGTTATTTAGCGCGTGCTGGTTGTTGTATAGCAGGTTGTAGTGAAGCAATATTTTATGTTACTGCAATTTACTTTAGTCAAACGAAAGTTACGAAGTTTAGATATGCAATAATTGTTGGAATTCTAGCAAATTTGGCAGGTTCAATAGTAAGTTGTTTGATTTGTAAAATTATTTAACTTGTATATGGTTTTTGAAAAAATATAATAATTATTTGACAAAAACATATATGTTTTGTACACTAATAAATAATTATAAACAATTTTTTTATATTGATGAACTAAAATAAATATATTTTTATAAGCTTTGATTATAAAGATTTTTATTAGATAAATGGAGTATGTTTATGTACATAATGAAATTACAAGAGCAACCTTTTGAACAAATTAAGTCTGGATTAAAAAAATGGGAAATTAGATTAAATGATGAAAAAAGAAAAAATATCAAGATAGGGGATAGTATACTTTTTCGTAAACTACCTGATTTGCTTAGTGGTATAGTTGTGGAAGTAGAAGACGTCAAATATTTTTCTTCTTTTAGACAGATGGCTGAGACTATATCAATAATTGATATTGGGTTTGATAAAAATTCAAAAATTGAAGATGTGGAAAGTTGCTATAGAAAATATTATTCTGAAGATGAAGAAAAAAAATATGGTGTTGTAGCTTTTAAAATAAAAGTAATAAAATAAAAAAATCATTTATGAATAGAAAATAATTGAACTATTTCATAAATGGTTTTTATTTTAATTATTAAGTTAATCAATCTTTGTATTATTTACATTTAATAATTATGAATTAAATATTATCTAGAAATTTTATATCTCCACAAAGAACATCGTTATAAGAGTAACTAGTTCGGTCTAAATCAACTTCACAGGTGGGTGAAATTATAAACATACTGGGATAAACTTTGTCTATTGTTGCAGTTAAACTAACTATTTTATTTCTGCCTTTATTTACTTTTAATTGAATATTTTGACCTTTTAAAGAATTTATTTTATCCTTTATTTCATTTAGTGTTGAATATGTTTTCATATATTGGCTCCTTTTGCCTAGTTTGTGTATATTTCTTACATTTATTCTTTTTTAATGAAAAGTTTTGATTGTTTTAGAATATAATTTGTGATAAAATATAATCATGAATTTAATACAATTTTATTTGCAATCACAAACACATAAAGTTTTGAGTGTTGATTTGCGTTCTAATATGCTTAATCATTGCTATTTAATTAGTTCTAAAGATGAATTTTATCTTCATGAACTAAGCATTTTTGCTGTAAAGGAAATTTGTTGTTTGAATGAAAATGCACCATGTAATATATGTAATAATTGTATTAAGATTGATCATGGTAATATGGTTGATTTTGAAGTGTTTCCAAAAGAAAAAAAGTCTTTAATGGTTGAAGATATAAATTTAGTAGTAGAAAAATCTTATGTCAGACCAATGGAGTTTAAATATAAAATTTTTTTACTAGAAAATTTTGATGAATGCACAATTCAAGGACAAAATAAAATTTTAAAAACTTTAGAAGAACCACCACAAAATGTAATTTTTATATTAACATGCAAAAATATAGGCAAAATATTACCAACAATTTTAAGTAGATCCAAAAAAATAACTGAAAATATTTTATCGCATTCTTTAATCATTGAATTTTTGAAAGAAATGAAAATAAAAGACGCAGATATTATTGCGTCTATGTCTGAAGGCAGTTTAACAAACGCCCTAAAACTTATAGAAAATGATGGTGCTTCTAAAATTTTAGAATTAAGTTATGAAATGCTAATTAATTTAAAAACAAGTAAAGATATTTTATATTATAGTAGTAAAATTTTAGAGTTAAAAAAAGATATACCTTTCTTTTTGGATATGCTAATAAATGTTCTTAGAGATACTATAGTTAGCAAAAGTTCTATAAATCTAATATTTAAATCATATTCACATCAATATGAGACATTAAAAAAAATTTATTCAAGTAATATGATAGAAAAGATTATTAAGAAAGTTTGTGAAGTTTATAATAAAATTGATTTTAATTGTAATATAACTGGTACAATAGATCAATTGTTGTTGGATATTTTGGAGGTAAAATATTTATGTCAAAAATAGGAATTAAATTTAATCAGGGAGGGAAAATTTATAACGTTGACGTTTCAGATTTGTCATTAAATATTAATGACAAAGTTGTTGTCGAGAGTGTTAGGGGGCTAGAAATTGCGATTGTTTCTCCTTTATCAAAACAAGAAACAGATGATGAAATCAAAGCAGTTATAAGGAAAGCAACTGACGAAGATTTAAATAAATACGAAGAACTCAAAACAAAAGAAAAAAATATAATTAATATTACCAAAGAATTAATAAAAAAATATAAACTAGAAATGAAGATAGTTGATGTATCTTTTACACTTGATGGTAGTAAAGTTATAATTAATTATGTTTGTGAAGATAGAGTTGATTTTAGAGAATTAGTAAAAGATCTTGCAAGTCAATTGAAACTAAGGATTGAGCTAAGACAAATTGGCATAAGGGATCAAGCAAAAAAATTAGGTGGAATAGGTTTCTGTGGTAAAGAATGTTGTTGTAAAAAGTATTTAAATGATTTTGACAAAGTAAGCATAAAAATGGCAAAAACTCAAGGATTATCACTTAACCCATCTAAAATTAGTGGAATTTGTGGTAGATTAATGTGTTGCCTTGCATATGAAAATGAATTTTATAGCGAAGTTGCAGGGAAAATGCCTAAAATTAATAGTAAAGTTGTTACTCCCGACGGAGAGGGTGTAGTAATTTATAACAATTTGCTAAAACAAGTTTCAACTGTGAAAATTGAAAAAGATAATGATGTAAAAATAAATGAATATACAGTCGACAAATTAACTATTATTCCAAAAGAAACACAGCAGTCAGCAGTGAATTCAAAATTAAGTCACAAAGAACTAAATTCAAATATGATAGACGATAGCGAAATAGAACAAGAAAATATTAGAATTCCAGAAAAACAAAAAACAAAGAACAAAATAAAAAAGTTTAAGAAAAAAAATAAAAATGAAATTAAAAAATAATGAAAGATTAGATGATTTGCAATATAAAAATTTATTTATCATTCAAAACAAAGATGATTATTGTTTTACTAGCGATGCTATTAATCTTGCCAACTTTGTTCATGTAAGCAATTTTGGACGAGTTGTAGATTTATGTAGTGGAAGTGGAGTTATAGGTATACTTGTAAATGCAAAAAACAAAGTTAAAGATGTGATTTTGGTAGAATTACAAAAACAACTTGCAGATATGTCATTAAGATCAATTCAATATAACGACTTAAAAAATTTTCAGGTTATCAATGCTCCTGTTCAAAATGTTAACAAAATTATTGGTAAAAATGTTTTTGATGTAGTTGTATGCAATCCACCATACAAAGTTTTGGGAACGACCAACAAACTTAACGACAAAGAAAGCATTGCAATTGCAAAACATGAAATCAAAATAACTCTAGAAGAGATAATAAAAGAAGCAAGTAGTTTGCTAAAATTTGGTGGATATTTTTATATTGTAAACAAAGAAGACAGGTTGGTAGATATTTTTACATTATGCAGAAAACATAATTTAGAGCCAAAAGAATTGAAGATTATTAAATCGAATGTTTCTAGTATTGTTTTAGTTAGAGCAAAAAAGGGAGGAAAAAGTGGAATAAAAATTTCACTTTAAAATTTATGTTTTATATTGTTGCTACACCTATTGGAAACTTAAAAGAATTAACATTAAGAGCAATAGACATACTAAATGAAGTAGACTATATTTTATGTGAAGATACGAGAACTAGTAGAATTTTATTAAATGAATATGGAATTAAAAAACCTTTGAAATCCTATCATAAATTTAATGAAAGGGAATCTGTCCCAAAGATAGTTAATGATCTAAAAAAAAATGTAAATATAGCGCTTATTTCTGATGCTGGAATGCCAACTATCAGCGATCCGGGTAATATATTAATTCAAGCGCTAATAAAAGAAAATATTAATTATACTGTATGTTCTGGTGCCAGTGCTTTTGTAAATGCTTTTGTTTTAAGTGGTTTTGATACGCCATTTACTTTTGTTGGATTTTTACCTGATACTAATAAAAAAAAGTTTGAAATGATGGATAATATCAAACCAATTAACACTACACTTATATTTTATTGCTCGCCACATTCATTGATTAGTGATTTGAATTTCTTGTATCAGTCTTTGGGTGATAGAAATATTTGCGTTGTTCGAGAAATATCAAAAAAATTTGAAGAAAAAATTTTTACAACGCTTAAAAATGGATATAATGGAGTAGTAAAAGGGGAATTTGTTGTCGTTATAGAAAAAGCAAATAAATCTACTCAATGTACTGAAAATATTGACAAAGAATTGAAAACTTTACTTGATTTGGGATTGTCAAAAACCGAAGCAAGTAAGGTTATTTCAAAAATACATGGTATAAAAAAAAGTGAAGTATATAAAAATACAATACAACAAAAATAAGAATTCTAGAAAATTCCTATTTTTTCATGTATAATATTTTATTTTCAGAATAAAATTTATTATGAAAATGAATAAAAACGAAAAAATATTTTGCATTTTTGGAATGATTTTTGTTTTAGTAATTGGAACTTTTTCTCATTTTTTTTATGAATGGAGTAATTATAATACATTTCTGGGTATTTTGTTTCCTGTAAATGAGAGTACTTGGGAACATCTAAAACTAACTATTTTCCCCACATTGATTTGGTTTTTTATTGGAATTACTTATGTGGATAACAAAAATTATATTGTAGCATTTTTTATAACTTTAGTATTGCCAATGATTATAATTCCTGTTTTATTTTATAGTTATAATTTATTGACTGAACAGTTAATTTTGATAATTGATATATCAATATTTATATTATCTGTTGTCATTGCGTGGATTTGTTGCTATTTTGTTTTTATGTTCAAAAATGCAAAAAAAATTTATAATGTAATTTCATTTATTGGAGTTTTCTTAATAATTTTGTTTTATTTTTTATTTACAATATTCCCTCCTAAAATATTTTTATTCGAAGATTCAATTACAAATCATTATGGAATTTATTAGAAAAAAATCAGTTCAAATCAATTAAATTAGATTTGAACTGGTTTTTTTATTAAATATTGTTTAATTTTGCTTTTACTTTGAATTGCCACTTTCAACTTTTCCAAACATATATGCGCCAATAGAATTGGTTTTGGTTGTAGCTATTAGAATTTCTTTATCGTTTTCATCGATTTTGTATAGTCCTACAAATGCGTTTGCTATAAATTTATTTTTATGCGAAATTATACCACTTATAGTTCCTAATTTATCCGATTGATTTATATTAAGTTTTATATTAATGTTTAATATTGAATTGTTTTTTGCATTAATAACTATATCAGATGAAGTTTCGTAACCTTGTTTTGTTGCAACAATAATATAATTTCCTGCAACAATATCATAAAACACATATTCTCCATTATTTGCTGATAATGTGGTTGCTATAGTTTTTCTTATAATTGAGTCTAAAAGTCTTACTGTGGCACCTTCAATAATGCTATTTGTGTCGTTAGATTTTGATATAATACCTGCAATAGTACAAAGATTTATAGATGAATTTAATACTACATTAAAGTTGTGAGTATTTAAATCTCCTTCTTGTAAATATACATTTTCTGCAACTGTTAAAATTATATTGTTTTTAACACAAGTTATAGAATAGTTACCTGAATTTAGATTATTAAAAGAATAATTGCCTAAAGCATTTGTAACAGTGTGCATAAAAGGTTTTCCATCATTATCAAAAAGTTTAATAGTGCAATCTGGTACAACTTGATTATTTTCATCAAAAACTGTTCCTGTAATTGCTGGAATTCTAGGCATTATTTTAGGTATATTTGCTTTTTATTTGGCACCTACAATATTGCCAGTCGACAATGTATTTAATGCCATAATTATGGGATTATTTAGTGGAATGTCAGCCATTGGGTCAGTACAAATGATAAATGATTTTAGAAAACTTTCAGAAACAAAACAAGAAGTCAAAAATAATGATGAAACAAATACAAAAAATAATTAATATATTTTTATTTTACTAAAAAATAATGAATTATTATTATGGTTAATAAATTAAAAACTCAAATAACAAATTATAACATAATTGCATAAAATGAAGTGGGATTTATATGCTAAGGAGGAAAAATATGGCATGCAATTTTTTTAGAAATAACTGTAATGTTATGTCAGGCTGTTGTGGTCAAGTAAGTCGTTGCATAACTCGTGTTACAGGTCCAACAGGACCAACGGGTGCAACGGGTGCAACAGGTCCAACAGTTGCAGTGGTTGATGTTATAGCTACTAATACAATAGGTGCTGGAGAACAAGCATCTGTTATACAAAGTGGTACTGGATCGACTGCTGATTTGACTTTCTTTATACCACAAGGCGCTACAGGACCAACTGGCGCAACTGGTCCAACAGGTCAAACTGGTCCAACAGGACCTCAAGGAATTCAGGGAATCCAAGGAATCCAGGGACTACAAGGTAATGTTGGTGCAACAGGACCAACAGGTCCCACTGGAGATACAGGGGCAACTGGACCTACTGGAGATACAGGGGCAACTGGTCCGACCGGCGCAACAGGTCCGACCGGAGCAACAGGACCAACTGGACCAACAGGGCCAACAGGTCCGACAGGTCCAACAGGAGACGCTGCTACAATAACGGTAGGTAGTGTGTCTGGATTACCTGCTGGAGAAACTCCAACGGTTACAAATTCAGGAACAACATCAGCTGCAATTTTAGACTTTGCTATACCAGCTGGAGCAACTGGACCAACTGGAGATACAGGACCTCAGGGAGATACAGGACCAACAGGTCCAACAGGGCCAACAGGTGCAGGACTTTCTGCGTATGGTGGTTTATACAACAACGCATCACAAACCCCAACATTAGCATCTCAGGATACCTA
>CALWJZ010000012.1 GCA_944381145.1 uncultured Clostridia bacterium | reverse complement strand
CAAATGAAAAATATTGGTTGTCCTGTCTATGGTGATGTAAAATATGGTGGAGACAAATTAGCAAAGGGGCATAATTTAGCTCTTTGGTCTTATGAGCTTAAAATCATTCATCCAACAACAAAAGAAAATTTGACTTTTAAGAGCTATCCTCCTGAGAATATTACTCCTTGGAATGTGTTTAATCTTGATTTAGTTAAGTAACAAAAAAACCTATAGTAATGTCTACTATAGGTTTTTTATTAATATATTCCATAAGCATTTGGTACTGCATTAGGATTTTTGGTATCAATTTTTTCTTCAATATCACAAACCAAAACTTCTGTGGTTAACAATGTAGATGCTACACTTCCAGCATTTTCCAGAGCTGTTCGTGTGACTTTTGTAGGATCAATAATTCCACATTCAATCATGTCTACATATTCATTTTTTAGGGCGTTGTATCCAAAATTTTTAGATTTTTGCGACAAAATTTTATCTATAACTACACCACCATCGATACCAGCATTTGCTGTTATCATATTAATAGGGGCATATAATGATTTCAAAACAATTTCTGCTCCTGTTTTTTCGTCACCAATAAGATTTTTTGCCAAATTTTGTACTGCGTCAACACAATTAAGAAGAGCAATACCACCACCACAAACTATACCTTCTTCTACAGCGCTTTTTGTAGCTTCAATAGCATCTTCAATTCTAAGTTTCTTTTCTTGCATTTCTACTTCTGTAGCACTACCAACATAAATTACAGCAATACCACCGACAAGTTTTGCTAATCTTTCTTGCAAACGATTTTTGTCAAATTCATTGTCTGCTTGAGAGATTTGACTTTTTATTTCTGAGATTCTATTTTCTATATCTTGGCTTATTCCTTTTCCACCTGATATTGTAGTATGGTCTTTTGTAACTTTAATATTAGTAGCAAATCCAAGTTTTGAAATATCTGTATCTTTTAATTCAAAACCTAATTCATCGCATATAAATGTTCCGTTTGTAAGTACGGCGATATCTTCACATAATGCTTTTCGTTTGTCAGCATAACCAGGAGCTTTTACTGCGACAACATTTAATGCTCCTCTTAATTTATTCAATACTAATGTACTCAAAACTTCATTTTCAATATCTTCGGCTATAATTAGCAATGATTTTCCACTTTGTGAAACTTGTTCTAAAATATTGATAATTTCATTTAGGTTTTTTATTTTTTTGTCTGTAATTAATATGTAACTATCTGTAAGAATACATTCCATTTTGTCTGGATTTGTTATCATGTATGGAGACAAATAACCTCTATCAAATTGCATTCCTTCTACAATTTTTAGTTCAGTTTTTAATGTTTTGCTTTCCTCGACTGTAATTACACCATCTTTTCCTACTTTTTCAAAGCCTTCGGCAATTAATTTTCCTATTTCTTCATCACCAGCACTAACACAAGCTATTTGAAAAATCTCTTTGTTGCTTGATACTGGTGTTGAAATATTTTTTAGTTGATCAGTTGCGACTTTTATGGCTTTTTGAATTCCTTTTTTTAGAATAATAGGATTTGCTCCTGCAGTATAATTTTTGACACCTTCTGTAACAATGCTTTCTGCTAAGACACATGCAGTTGTTGTACCATCACCAGCCACCTCATTTGTCTTTATGCTTACTTCTTTTATTAAATTTGCTCCTATATTCTCAAAAGGATCGGGTAGAGTAATTTCTTTTGCAATGGTTACTCCATCATTAGTAATTAATGGTGTTGCAAATTTCCTATCTAGTACGACATTTCTTCCTTTTGGTCCTAAAGTTATTTTGACAGCGTTAGATAATTTTCTAACACCAATTTCTAATTTTTTTATTGCATCAAATCCTACTAACATCTGTTTTGACATATTTTTCTCCTTATTGTTTTATTTTTGCTAAAATATCTTTTTCTTTTATAATAGTGTAAGTTGTGCCATCAATTTTAAATTCACTTCCATTGAATTTGTTATATATTACTTTGTCGCCAACCTTGACTTCAAATTTAATATCTTTGCCGTCAAGTTTTCCTATTCCTAACGCAATAACTTCGCTAATTTCGGGTTGCTTAGCTATTTCAGGCAAAATAATATTCCCGATTTTTTCATTTTTTATAGGAAGTTGTCTGACTACAACTCTATCGAAAAGTGGTTCAATATACATATTTTTCTCCTTATTTTTATTAAGTTTACTAAATATTGAAAAATTAAAATACTCATAAACAAATACAATTTTGTCATCTTATAATTTCTTTTGTATAATTTTTGATATTGAATAATATACATAAAATAAACAAAGAATTGTGCACTAAAGTAATTGTTAAGCATTTATATTTTTTAAATATTAACAAACTTTATTTTGTAATTTGGTTATATCATATAAAAGGAGTGTGTTTGCAACTTTTATGTCAAAAAATGCATATTATGAAGATGTCAAAATTATAAAAAAGCCCTTAAAAAAGCGATTTAAAAATTTATTTATTTTTTTTATTTGTATTATCACTGTGATAGGAGTAGTGTTTTCTTCTATTTATTTAAGTGATGCATTAAGTGTTGGAAATATTTCTTCTACATTAATTTTTGGTGGAACAAAAATAAATATTAATAAACATTTATATTTCGCTGTAACACTTGGTGAGTATTCTGAAGAAAGCAAAGCTTATGAAGTTGCTACAGGATCTACAATTCAAGGTGCTAGTGGATTTATATGGTATGATAAAAATTATTTTGTAATAGGCAATATATATAAATCTTACAAAGATGCTGAATCAGTTCTCAAAAATTTAAGTGATAGTAATTATGATGTAAATATTAAAGAAATAATTATTCCAAAAATCGAATTAAACTTTCAAGAAATAGATAATAAAGATGTTGCCAAAATAAGAGAAGCATTTAATTTTATTGATGACTTATATAACAGTTTATATAATTTTTCTATTTCTTTTGATAAAGGTGAAAGCAATAATTTTGCTATTAGTAGTGAAATTAGTTCTCTAAGAGGAGATTGTAAAGTTCATATTAGTAATATTCAAAATTACATAAATAAAGGTGTTGATTTGCAGAAGATTCAAGATGCACTTCTCAAAATTGATGAATTACTTAATCAGACAATTTTGAAAACTATCGATAATTCTTCTACAAATTATTCCCTTAAATATGCTATTTCATCAATAATAAAAATAAAATATGATTTATATAATAATCTATAAATTTTGTCTAATTTTGAAAAGATACTCTTAATTATAAATTGAAAAATATGTAATTTATTTGTTGATTTTATTATACTTAGTTATAATATAATTACAACTTTCAACAAAAATATAAAATAATTGTATTGATGTTTGAATTTAAATATTAATTGGTATAGATAATAATGAAGAAGAAAACAAGCTATTTAATTTTGTCAATTATAATTGTCTTGGGTGTAGCCTTAGATTTAATTACAAAGGTAATTTTTGCAAATTATTTTGAAAACAACTTAGATAATATAATAGTTATTCCAAATTTTTTTGAATTTACTTTCGTAAAAAATACAGGTGCAGCATATGGAATGTTTGGAGATAGTACAGTAATGTTGACGATAGTTTCAATATTATTTATTATAGCTTTTTTTGTTTATGATTACTTTAATCACAAAAATGAAATTTGGTATATTTTAGGATTGTCTTTTGTTATTAGTGGTGCGATTGGAAATTTAATTGATAGAATTTTTTTGGGTTATGTAAGAGATTTTATAGCAATCAAAATTTTTAGTTTTGTTTTTAATATAGCCGATTTATTGATAACGTTAGGTGTTATTTTCATTGTAATTCATTTAATAAAAACTTTTATTACAGAAAGAAAGGAATCAAAAGATGATAGTAAGCAAGGAAAAAGTAGGGAGTAGACTAGATATTTTTTTACAAGAAAAATATTCAGACAAGACAAGGTCTCATATTAAACATTGGATAGAAAATGGCTATGTTTTGGTAAATGGAAAGAAAGTTAAAGCAGGATACAATTTAAAACTAAATGACCAAATTGAAGTTTTAGAAGTACAAGAAAAAAAACTATCTGCAGAAGCACAAGATATCCCTATTGAAATTATATACGAAGACAATGATCTTGCTGTAGTGAACAAGCCACAAGGAATGGTTGTACACCCTGCAGTCAAAAATTATGACCATACGCTAGTTAATGCACTTATGTTTAAATTAGATAGTCTTAGTAGTATAAATGGTATAATTAGACCTGGAATAGTACATAGGCTTGACAAAGATACCAGTGGATTAATTATAATTGCGAAAAATGATTTTGCTCATGTCGAATTAAGCAAACAAATTGCAAATAAAACATGCAAAAGGATTTATTGGGCAATTGTTGATGGGATAGTAAAAAATGATGGTGAAATTATTTCGAATTTTGGCAGAGATCCAAAGAATAGACTAAAAATGGCAGTTCTAGATAATGGTAAATTAGCGCATACAATTTACCGAGTAATCAAAAATTTTTCAAATTATACACTTGTTGAATTTGAATTAAAAACAGGACGAACACATCAAATTAGAGTACATAGTGCTTACATTCATCATCCTATTGTTGGCGATAAATTATATAATCCAAATAAATGTAAATTCAATCTTCAAGGACAATTATTACATGCAAAAAAAATTTCATTTGTACATCCGACACAGCACAAAGAAATGACATTTGAAATTGATTTACCAGATTATTTTAAAAAAATTATAAAAATATTGGAGAATAACTAGTTTCATTTACATAAATTTTAAGAAAATTAAAAAAAATAAAATTATTTATTATGTAAAATTTTATTTTTTTGTTATACTTAAATTAACATTAATTTAAAAAGGAGATAATTATGGCTAAAAATACTGGTGGAATGAGTTGGCGAGGATTTTTGAATTTAATTTCGTTCATTGCAATAGTGTGCATTGGCTTGGCTTTGTTGATTGGTAAAATTGGTGGTGGAAATCTATCAAGTACTCTCAGACTTATTGCAGAAATTTTGGCTTATTCGGTTACTGCTGTGTCTGCATTTTATTTTGCATATTATCGTCGTCACTGGGCATATTATTTAGTTTGGGTAATTTGCGTAGTTTTGATAGTAGTATTTATGATAATATAAGTAAAAACCTCATCTTGTTTGATTGATGAGGTTTTTACTTTTTTATTAAAGTTAGATTACTTTTCATTAATTTTGTGATATAATATCATAGAAATGAATGAGTATATAAAAAAATTTTTTAAAAGTAAACTTAATATAACTATGTTTATATTGCAAATAATTGCAATCATTTTTATTTGTTTTGCTCAATTCTGGAATTTTGCGTTTATAATTTTGTTATTGAGCGAAGGGTTGTTTTTTATTGTATTGGGAATTAAATTTATTTATCAAAATAAAGTTATTGATAAAAATCTTGAAATGTTTAATAAATTACCATATGAAGACAAAGATCCAATAAAAACGGATAAAAAATTAAAATGGTCAAAAAAAAGTAATATTTTGCAAGCGATATTATATTTTATGATGGGACTTTGTTTAATTGTGATTGCAATATTTTAATGATTTTTTAAATGGTACTTAAATAAATTTAATTGTGTTTAAAAGACAATTTTAGCGATTTAATTTGATTATATTTATGTTGCAATAAATAATAAAATATGGTATAATATTTTTGCTTTTTAGTGAATATAAGAGTTTTAAGGAGAAAACAAATGAACTATAATACAAAAAAATTAGAAAATAAAAATATTGAACTTAGACTTGAACTAAATGCAAATGAATGGGAAAGTTTGGTTGAAGATGCTTATAATAAAAATAAAGATAAATATAAAGTTGAGGGGTTTAGATCTGGAAAAGCTCCAAGAAAAATGATTGAAAAAATGTATGGTCCACATATCTTTTTTGAAGATGCTATAACAGAAGGTTTCAATAAACATTATATTGAAATACTTGAAAAAGATAAATCAATTGATCCTATAGATAGCCCTGAATTAAAAGTAGAAAAATTGGATGATACAGGAATTACAATTGTTGCTGAAATTCCAGTTAGACCTGAAGTTAAATTGGGAACTTACAAAGGCTTAAAAATTAACATGCAGCCAAAAGAAATATCAGATAATGATGTTGAGGAAGAACTAAAGAGAGTTCAAATTCAAAATACAAGACTTGTTGAAAAAGATGGTGCTGTTGAAAAAGGAAATATAGCAAACATTGATTTCAAAGGAAGTGTTAATGGTGAATATTTTCAAGGTGGTTCTGCTGAGGGATTTGATCTTGAAATAGGTAGTCATAGTTTTATTGATAACTTTGAAGATCAATTGATAGGACTAAAAGCTGGAGATGAAAAAGATGTTTATGTAAAATTCCCAGCAGATTACCAAGCAGAAAATTTGGCAGGAAAAGATGCAAAATTCGAAGTAAAAATTAACGCAGTAAAAGTGAAAGAATTACCAGAAATTAATGATCAATTAGCTAGTGATGTTAGTGAGTTTGAGACCCTTGAAGAATATAAAAAACACATTAAGGAACATTTGGCTGAACATGCAAACGAAGATGCTAAAGTACAGACAGAAAATAAAATTTTAGACGAAATAGTAAAAAATATGGAAGTTGAAGTTCCTGATATAATGGTTAAACGTGAATTAGATGCTATTATGCAAGATATGGAATATAGACTAATGTATCAAGGCGCAAATTTGGAAGCTTATGCAAAATATCTAAATACAACTGTAGATAAATTAAGAGAAGAAAGAAAAGATGATGCATTGAAGAGCGTAAAAATTAGACTTGCATTACAAGAAATTTTAAAAAATGAAAAATTTGACGTAAATGATAATGATTTGGATAACTATATCGAAAAAATTGCAAAAAGAATAAATAAAACAGTAGAAGAGTATAAGTCTACATTAACTGACGAAAGATTAAATTATATCAAAAATGAAATACTTATGAACAAATTGTTGGAATTTTTAGTCGAGAATAATAAATAATATTAGGGAGATATTATGTTAATACCATACGTTGTTGATCAGACTACTTCAGGAGAGAGAAGTTATGATATTTATAGTAGATTGCTTGAAGATAGAATAGTTTTTATTTCAGGAGAAATTGATGATGCTTCTGCAAATACAATTGTGGCACAACTTATATATTTAGAAGCAAAAAACCCAGATAAAGATATTTGTGTATACATAAATAGTCCAGGTGGAAGTGTTACTGCTGGTATGGCTATTTATGATACTATGAAATATGTCAAATGTGATGTATCTACGATTTGTATAGGACTGGCTGCATCTATGGGAGCTTTCTTATTATCAGCAGGTACAAAGGGTAAAAGATTTTGTCTGCCTAATAGTGAGGTTATGATTCATCAACCATTAGGTGGTGCCCAAGGTCAAGCTAGTGACATTGAAATTACTGCAAATCATATTATTAAAATAAAGAAAAAAATGATAGAAATGTTGTCTAAAAATACTGGTCAACCTATCAAAAAAGTTGAAAAAGATGTAGACAGAGATTACTTTATGACAGCTGATGAAGCAGTTGCTTACGGATTAGTTGATAAAGTTATAACTAGAGGAAGTAAGTAATAAGAATTTTAGGGTACTATGCAACTAAATAATAAAGCGTAGTACTTTTTAAGTTTTAAAGGGGTAATATGGAAAAAGATTTAGACAAAATAATAATGGAATGTTCTTTTTGTGGAAGAAGTCAACTAGAAACAAAAAATATGATAACTAGTCCTGATGGTAGTTCGTTTATTTGTGAAGATTGTGTGGCTATATGTAGTGAAATGTTGGCAAAAACAAAAAGGAATACTAATCAGAACAAAATTGCATTACCTACTCCAAGTGAATTAAAGAAAATGCTTGACGAATATGTAATAGGACAAGATGAAGCCAAAAGAGTACTCAGTGTTGCTGTTTATAATCATTACAAAAGAATTAATTATAATATAGATATCCAAAATTCAAAAAAAGAAAATGAAGCGCTTGATTTGGACAAAAGTAATGTTTTGCTTATTGGTCCTACTGGTAGTGGAAAAACAATGTTGGCACGAATACTTGCAAAAATATTGCAAGTACCTTTTGCAACAGCAGATGCTACTACTTTGACTGAAGCTGGTTATGTTGGAGAAGATGTAGAAAACGTTTTGTTGAAACTTATACAAAATGCTAATTATGACATAAAGAAAGCAGAACAAGGAATTATTTATATTGATGAAATAGATAAAATAACAAGAAAATCTGAAAATCCAAGTATAACTAGAGATGTAAGTGGAGAAGGAGTTCAACAAGCACTATTAAAAATAATAGAAAGTACAGTCGCAAATGTTCCTCCACAAGGTGGAAGAAAACATCCACAACAAGAATTATTACAAATTGATACGAAAAATATATTGTTTATTTGTGGTGGAGCTTTTGTATCTCTTAATAAAATTATAGAAAAAAGAGTAAATAAAACTTCTTTTGGATTTAGTTCAGAAGAAGATACTTCTGAAAAGAAAACAAGCGAACTAATCAAACAAATTCAGCCTCAAGATTTGATCAAATATGGGCTTATTCCTGAATTTGTTGGAAGATTACCAATAGTTGTTGGTTTAGATGAGCTGACTGAAGATGCTTTAGTAAAAATAATGACAGAACCAAAAAATGCTTTGGTTAAACAATATAAAACAATGTTCAAAATAGATGGTGTAAACTTGGATATAGATGACGAAGCTGTGAAAACAATTGCTAAGAAAGCTATGCAGTTGAAAACAGGTGCTAGAGGTCTTAGAACAATAATGGAAGATGTCATGTTGGATATCATGTTTAATACTCCAGATGATAGAACAATTTCTAAAATAAAAGTCACTGCTAATACTGTAAATAATGGTTTGCCAATAATAGAACATAAAAAAATTGAAAGTTCAAAAATGCATGAAGGTAATACAAAGCAAAGTACAGAAGAAAAAACTGCTTAATTGAGGTAGAAATGGAAATAAAAAGTGCTAAGTTTATAACAAGTGCAACAAACATATCTACAATTAATTTAGACGATTATAATCAAATAGCTTTTGTTGGTAGAAGTAATGTTGGCAAAAGTTCTTTGATTAATATGCTCACTAAAAATTCTAAATTATGCAAAACAAGTGCAACTCCAGGAAGAACAAGATTAATTAATTATTTTTTAATAAATAATAATATATATTTTGTTGATTTGCCTGGATATGGTTTTGCTAAAGCAAGTAAGTCAGAAGTTGCCAATTGGCAAAGTATGATAGAACCATATTTGATAAATAATAGCAATTTAAAGTGTGTTTGTATGTTAGTTGATATTAGAATAGAACCAACGGATCAGGATAAACAAATGTTAAAGTTTTTGAATTATTATCAAATACCTTTTATTATAATTGCTACCAAATGTGATAAATTTGGAAAAAGCAAAATAAAACCTCAGATACAAAAAATAGCAAATTATTTAGGAGTGGGAAGCAGTAATGTTTTTCCTTCTAGTAGTGATAATGGTTTGGGAAGAATAGATATTTTGAATAAATTTGATCAATTTTTAGAATAGTAATTGTTATTTATAATAAAATCTAAATGTAAAAAAGTAAAATTTTAATTTTATTTTAACATTTGGATTTTTTTTAATCATTTTAATTATACATTACATATACGTTTAAATAGATATAATTATTAAATAGAAATATTAAATTCACATTTTTGTGATATTTTTCATATATTGTACCATACAATTTTTAAGGAGGTATATTATGTCGTTTTTTTCCGGAAATAGACAAGGTTGTAATCCAGGTCCAATAACTGGAAATCCTTTACAAGGTTTATGTGAAAAAGCTTGTATTCAAACAACAAAAGTATTTGATGCTTGTATGAAACAGATTCAATTGGATAATGCACAAGTTACTTTGACCGATCAGACTCCAGCAAGTCCAACAACTCCACTTACTTTTGTAAGTTGTTCTACACAAATTGACAATGTAACAATTAATGATTTGGTAGTAGATAGGTTTGATGATAAACCTTGTTTTGCAAGGGTTAGTGGAAGTGTTGCAATTCCTATAACAGTCAATTATACAGATAGTACAGGAACTGCAGGAAGTGGAGTTGGTACTATAACAGTTCCAATAGATGTTGTTTTATATGTGCCACAACCATCTGTTATACCATACCAGGTTACAGCTTTTGCTAATGCTATTTGTTCGGGTGGTAGATATGTTAGTGGTTCTACATTTGGTATAGATCCTTGCATTACATTGATTATTAGAATTGTTGTTGATGCAGAACTTCTTATTCCTACATATGGTTATTGTCAAATTCCACCTTGTCAGGACTTTACGCAAGATGTTTGTAGTGGATATTTTGATTTGCCTTTGTATCCTGCACAACAAGCTGTTGCGCCACCTACACAATGTAATTTAAATTAATAAAACATAAAAAGATGTGCTAATGCGCATCTTTTTATACTTTATTAGTTTGTTAATTTAATATTATTTTGTTATAATGCTTCTAGGAGTAAGTATGAAAGTATTTGCAATAAGTGATTTACATTTAAGTATAAATAATTCCAAACCAATGGATATATTTGGACCAGTTTGGGATAATTATTTGACTGACATAGAGCAAGATTGGAAGAAAAAAGTTGGTGAAAATGATATTGTGTTGATTCCAGGAGATATTTCTTGGGCTATGAAATTTGAAGATGCAAAAGCTGATTTGGATTATATCTCAAATTTTAATGGAATAAAAGTTCTACTCAAAGGAAACCATGATTACTGGTGGCATTCTATAACAGAATTAAGAAATTATTTGAAAAATAATACTTATGCAATACAAAATAATGCTTACAAATTTGGGAACGTTATAATATGTGGTTCAAGAGGCTGGATTCCTGCAGATAATGGATTTAAATCACAACAAGATGAAAAAATTTATAAGAGAGAAATTATCCGTATGGAGCTTTCTCTAAAGAATATGAGCATGTTGAGAAATGATGGTGATATAGCAATTGTTATTACTCATTATCCACCATTTAATTACAAAATGGAAAATAATGAAATGATAGATTTGTTCAAAAAATATAATGTAAACAAAGTTGTTTATGGACATTTACATAGTTATGATAAAAGACAAAAAATGAAATTTGTGCATGATGGAATAGAGTATTACTTGACGTCTTGCGATTTATTAGAAAATAATTTAATTGAAATTTTAGATATAAATTGATATTTTGCATAGCCTATTTGAACTATGCAATTTTTTTTGTGTATTTATTCATATGATATTCTTTTTTTTATTGATTAAAAAAATTTTTAATATGAATTTTTATAAAATTTATTCACTTGAAAATTTTAGTTATAAAATTATAATTGTGCATAAATATTAATAGTTTTATCAAACATTTGTTTCATAAAAAGTTAAAAAATATAAAAATTAAGCGAAAAATAGTATATTATTTTGTTTTTAAAAGTTTTGCACAATTGTGGATAACTTGTGATTATTTATGCAATATTGTGGTTATATTTAATAAAAACCTTTGTATTTTATTTTGAAAATATAAATATGTGTTGTATAATTATAAACGAAAAGAGTTTAATTGTTTTTACTTAAATGTTTTTTTAGATGAATACTCTTTTGAAAAAATGATTGTTTATGCATAGAAATTATGAGTGTGTTAATATATGGATAAACAAAGTTTGTTTAGTGGAGTGAAGATTAATGGAAACAACATTTGAAAATAATTTTAAACACACTCCTGTATTGCTTAATGAATGTCTTCAAGCGCTTAATATTAATCCTACAGGTTTGTATATTGATGGAACTTTGGGTGGTGGAGGGCATAGTATTGAAATTTTATCTAGACTTACTACTGGAAAATTGATTGCTTTTGATAAAGATGATGATGCTTTGTCTGCTACCAAAAACAGATTAAAAAAATTTGGAGATAAAGTTGTTTTTATTAAAGATGACTTTAAAAATATGAAAAAAGTTCTTTCTGACTTAGGAGTAAAAGGTGTTGATGGTATTTTGCTAGATTTAGGGGTAAGTAGTTATCAAATAGACACTCCCGAAAGAGGGTTTTCTTATCGATTTGATAGTATTTTGGACATGCGAATGGATAAAAATTCTAGTTTAACAGCCTTAGATGTGGTTAATACTTATTCTAAAGAAGATTTAATTAGAATACTTTATAATTATGGGGAAGAAAGTTTTGCAAAATCAATAGTAACCAAAATTATTGAAGCAAGAAAATTAAAAAAAATAGAAACAACTGGTGAATTAGTTAAGCTTGTAGAAAGTGCTATACCCAAAAAATTTTGGGGGAGAGGTAATGTTGCAAAAAAAACTTTTCAAGCTATAAGGATAGAAGTTAATGGTGAATTAGAGGGATTGGATAAAGCAATAAATGAAATGATTGATATATTAAATCCACAGGGAAGATTGGCAATCATTACATTTCATTCATTAGAAGATAGAATTGTAAAAAATGTTTTTAAAGAACGTTCATCAAATTGTATTTGTGATAAAACAATACCATTTTGTGTTTGTAATCACAAAGCAGATGTGATTTTGGTAAATAAAAAGCCAATTGAACCAACAAAAAAAGAACTTGATGAAAATACGAGAAGTAGTAGTGCAAAATTAAGAATAATTCAAAAAATTTAAATTTAAGGAGGTATAGAGTATGAGTGCATATGGCAAAGTATCGTTTAATAATAGTGAGAATGTTGCCAACGAGGTTTTGACTGAAGATTTTAACCAAAAGTCTGTTATTGACGAACAGGTTGAAAAGTTTGACAAGACATACTCGACAAACGAAAAATTACAAGAATTATATGATGAATTCGATAAAATTACTCTAGACCAAGACAAAATTAGTGAATTAACTCAAGTAAAAACTAATGCAGTCTCTCAAAAAGTTCCTTTTCGAGTTGTTTTGGCAATGTCAACAATTTTGATTGTTACCTTGCTTATAGGTTTTTTGTGTATTTATAACATTTTTGTCATAAATGGAATGACAAATAACATAAGTTATTTGCAAGAAGAAGTTGCTTCATGTGAATATGATTTAGTTCAATCTCAAGGTTTATATGAAGAATTAACTAATACTGAAAATATCCAAAACGAATTGAAAGATTTAGGGTATTCTGATATAACTTCTTCCAACGTTGTGGCTGTAAATGTTCCTGACAAAGTGGAGGTTACTGATTTGCAAGGACAAACTAATTGGTTTGATGCACTTTGTAATTTTATCAGCCGTATATTTGGGTAGGTAAAAATGCAAAATAATTCCATATTTTCTCTTACAAAAAGATTACTAGCAGTATTTATGCTAGTGTCTTTTGTTTTTTTGATTATAATTATTAGACTTGCATATTTGCAATTAATCAAAGGCTCTTGGTTGCAATCAAAAGCTATGGAACAATGGTTAAGAGAGTTGCCTTTGAATGCAGAACGAGGTGAAATAAAAGATAGCAATGGTGTTGTTTTGGCTACAAATTATTCTACATATGATATCTATGTAAGGCCAAGTATGGTTGAAAACCCAACTGAAGTTGCTTTAGTTTTGTCAACATATTTGGGTTTAGATTATGATAAAATTTATATTCGTGCAACAGATAGATATGTTAGTGAAAGTTTGATTAAGTTGCAGGTAGAAAAAAATACTGCTTTGGAAATTAGAAACAAAAACTTAAAAGGTATTCTTTTCAGTGAAAATAATACAAGATATTACCCATATGGTTCTGCTTTAACTCAAGTTTTGGGATTTACAACTATTGATAATATAGGTCAAGCTGGATTAGAGGCTTATTATAATAAATATTTAAGTGGTGTAGATGGTTATATTTTGGAAGAAAGCGATGTAAAAGGAGTTAAAATTGATGATACTCTTAGTACATATGTGCCTAGTATTCCAGGTATGAATTTAGAATTAACTATTGATATAAATATTCAAAAGTTTACCGAGGAAGCTCTTAGTCTATTAATGGTTGAACAAAAGCCCAAAAAGGCCAGTGCAATTGTTATGAATCCTAATAATGGAGAAATTGTTGCTATGGCTTCGATGCCAAATTTTGACTTAAACAATGTGCCTAGAGATGATGTAGAATATTTGCTTGAAACCGTAAAAAATATAAATATTGTAGATGTTTATGAGCCTGGTTCAACTTTTAAATGTATAACCATGGCAAATTCTATTGAAGAAGGAGTTGCTCATTTAACTGATGAATTTTATGATCCTGGATATAGAATAGTAGATGGTGAAAAAATAAAGTGTTGGAAATTAACGGGACATGGACATCAGACACTTAGTGAAGGTTTGTGTAATAGTTGTAATAGTGTTTTTGTTGACCTTGCATTGAGATTGGGCAAAGACAAAATGTATGAAATGTTTGAAAAGTTTGGTTTAGGTAGTCTTTTAGGTGTTGATTTTCAAGGTGAAAGTGCTGGAATTATTATGGATTATAATAGTTCAAAGGTTGTCGATATAGCTAGAATGGGTTTTGGTCAGGCGATAGCGACAACTCCTTTGCAACTAATTAGTGCAATTTGTAGTATTGTTAATGGAGGTAAATTATATAAACCATATTTTGTAAAATCAATCACAGAAGCAACTAGACAAATAATTTCAAAAACATATCCTGAAGTAATTAATAAAACTATTTCAGAAGAAACAAGTGAAATAATGAAAACAATGATGGAAGATGTTATAAAACAATATAGTGGTTACTATGCATTTATACCTGGTTATCAAGTAGGAGGAAAAACTGGAACAAGCCAAAAGTATGAAAACGGAAAACTTAGTGGAGAATATATAGCATCATTTGTTGGAACTTTCCCAGCTACAAACCCTGATTATGTAGTGTTAATAGTAGTAGATGAGCCTGGTGGAGTAAGTTATTATGGTAGTATTGCTGCAACTCCATATGCAAAAATAATAATAGAAAATATAATTAAATACAAAAATTATAAACCAACTACAGATTTAGAAGCAGATTTGGAGAAAGTAAATACTCTGGTACAAATGAAAAATGTTGTAGGTATGAATATCTATAATGCTGTTAGAGAATTGGAAGAATTAAACTTGCAAGTTGAAATTCAAGGTGAAAACGAAATTGTTTATTCGCAATTCCCAATGCCTAATCAAAATATTTCTGTAGGTAGTGTTGTAATGATAGATACCAATAATAAAAATTAAATAAAATATAAAAAAAGCGTGATAAAAAATATAATTCTCTATCACGCTTTTTTTATGTAATATAAAAAATAATATAATCAAATAGTTAATATTTATGTATAAAATTGTCAATCATATCAACTTTTGAATTGTCAAAAAATGTCAATAGGGTTATTTTTATTTTTAAATTTTATAGAATAATTATAAATATAAATTAATAAAATTATACGAAAATAATAAATATTAATAATTACATTTAAACTACAAAAAAAATTTTGAGTGAGCTTAAGAAAAAAGTTTTAGATGAGGAAGGTATTTATTTTGAGATTAAAAAAAATTTTAAAAGATTTGGAAGTATTAAAAATTCAAAATTTCAAAAATTACAACATAAAATCTATAACTCATATTTCGACAGATGTTGAAAAAAATAGTATTTTTGTTTGTATAAAAGGAAATAATTTTGATGGTAATGTTTTTATTGAGCAAGCCATTTTGTCTGGCGCAAAATGTTTGATTACTGAAGAGGATATAAATGTTGGGGCTCAAATTACAGTAATAAAAGTAAAAGATGTTAGAATTGCTATGAGTATAATTGCCAAAAACTTTTATAACAAATGTTGCGATAAAATGAAGATTGTTGGTATTGTTGGAACTGCAGGAAAAACCACAACATCAATAATTATTGCCAATTTATTAAAAGTAAATGACAAAAATATAGGTATTATTGGTACAAACGGTATATATATAGGTGATATAAAATTAAATAATAACTTTACAACTCCAGACCCATTGGAACTACACTATATATTTTATCAAATGATTATGCTTGGTGTAAAAACTGTTGTTATGGAAATAAGTGCACAGGCGATTTTTTATAAAAAATTGTATGGTATATATTTGGATATTTGTGTCTTTACTAATATATCTGAGGAACATTTAGATTTTTTTGGAAGCATGGAAAAATATGCTAGATGTAAAATGGATTATTTTAATCCAAGTAATATGAAAGAATGTGTGGTTAATGTAGATGATTTTTTTGGAATGGAAATTGCTTACAAAACAAAAGTACCATGTGTTAGTTATGCTATCAATGAACCTGCAAATTCTTTTGCAATAGATATTAAAACTAGCATAAATGGTACACAATTTGTTGCTAATATAATTGATGATGTTGTCAATATAAATTCCAAATTAGTTGGTCAATTTAATGTATATAATTTGATTGCTGGTATGACTGTTGCAAAAATGTTGGGTATAGACATTGCAAAAATAAAAAATACAATAGATAATTTAAATTGTATTGAAGGTAGATTTAATTTATTTGAAAATAAAAATAAAAAAGTTTTAGTTGATTTTGCTCATACTCCAGATAGTTTTGAAAAAACACTTTCGTTAGTTAAAACTTTTGTAAGAGGGGAAATTATTTTGATTTTTGGTTGTGTTGGATATAGTAATTTTGAAAAACGAGTTGAAATGGGAAGAATTGCTGATAAGTATTCAAATATAATTATTATAACTACAGACAATAGAGGAACAACATGTTTTGAAAAAATTGCTGAAGACATTTGTCAAGGAATTGTAGATGCAAAAATATTTAAAATTGAAGATAGAGTAGAGGCTATAAAAAAAGGGTTAGAATTATGCAAAGAAGATGATATTCTCTGTATTTTAGGAAAAGGAGCTGAAAATTTTCAAATGATTGAAAATACTAGGATTAAATACAGTGATATCGAAACTGTAAATAAATTGTTATTTGAGGAATAATATGAAACTTGCTTTACTAAATTTTGTAATTTGCTTTTTAATAACTATTATAATTGCGCCGTTTATAATTAAGTGGTTACATAAATTAAAGTTTGGACAAAACATTTTGATTTATGTTGAAAAACACAAGACAAAATCTGGCACTGCTACTATGGGTGGAATAATTTTTATTTTAGCTTCTTTTATTGGGTATTTTATTTTTTTCAGAGAAGATAATATTTTGGCTACAATAACAATGCTAAGTTTTTTGTTTTTTGGTATTCTTGGATTTCTTGATGATTATATAAAAATAAAATACAAACAAAATGAAGGATTGAAACCTTATCAAAAAATAATTGGTCAATTTGGTATTTCAATAATCATTGCAATTTTTGTTTATAATTCTGAATTGGTTGGAAGCGAATGTTATATTCCTTTTACAAATCAAACATTTTCATTAGGTTATTGGATAATACCTTTTGTTGTATTTGTATATTTGGCTATTGTAAATTCTGTAAATTTAATTGATGGTTTAGACGGCTTATGTAGTGGAGTTTCTTCCAGTGTAATTATTATTATGAGTGTAATTATTTACATTTTTACAAAACAATTTGAAGGGGTATATCTAAATGAAATACAAAATTTAATTATATCTTGTATGGGTGTAGGTGGAGCAGTTTTAGGTTTTCTATGTTTTAATTCTTATCCTGCAAAGGTTTTTATGGGTGATACTGGTTCTCTTGCATTGGGGGGATTAATTGCTAGTTTGACAATTTTAACTAAAAATTATTTATTAATAATTATTGTTGGCTTTATGTTCGTATTAACAACATTAAGCGTTATTTTACAAGTGGGATATTTCAAATTAACTAGGAAAAGAATATTTAAAATGTCGCCGTTACATCATCATTTTGAACAAAACAATCATGAAACAAAAGTTGTTGCAATATATATAATATTGACAATTATTATAGGAATTTTGTCAATTAGTTTGTATTTATAGAGGTTTTATATGAATTTTGATTATAAGAATATATTAATTATGGGTTATGGAAAAAGTGGGAAAGCTGTTGAAGAAATTTTAAAAAAAATTAATGTATCATATAAGATATATGATAAAAATCACAAATTAAATGGTGGAGGGTACTATTCTAAACTTAATAGAAAAATTCTAAGTCAATTTGATTTAATTGTTGTATCTCCTGGGGTTAGTATTTATGACAAAAAAATTGTCATGGCTGAAAAAATGGGAATTAAGGTTGTTGGAGAATTGGAATTTGGTTATTGGTTTACATCTTCACCAGTCATAGCTATAACTGGAACTAATGGAAAAACAACAACTACATCTCTTATAAATTCAATAGTTTCAACAACATATACAAGTGGTGCTTTTGGTAATATTGGTGAACCTTTAAGTGTAGCATATAATCAAAAGTTGGATTATTTAGTTTGTGAAGTAAGTTCTTTTCAGCTTGAGAGTACATATTCTTTTAAACCATATATATCAATTTTGTTGAATATTGCTGAAGATCACATTGATAGACACAAGACTTTTGATAATTATATTAAATGTAAATTAGGCTTGCTAAAAAACTGCACAGAAAAGTCTATAGTCATATTAAATGCTGATGATAAAATAGTTATGGAAAAAACTATGAGTATCAAGGCAAAAAAATATTATATTTCTAAATTCAAAAAAGTAAAAGGTGTATATATTGTTAACGAACAAATATACATTAATGTAAGTGGAACTCCTCAAGTATTTATGGACTTGAAAGAAATAGATAATTTAAATTACTTTATTGATGATGTTTTAGCAAGTATTCTTGTTGGAATAATTATGAAAATTGATAAAGAAAAAATAATATCAACTATCAAAAACTTTCAAATTGCACCACATCGTATGAACCTTGTTTTGGAAAAAAGAGGGGTAAAATATATTGACGATAGTAAAAGTACAAATGTACATAGTGTAGTAAACGCTTTAAGTAAATTAAAAGATAATATTATACTTTTGCTTGGAGGTGAAGATAAAAATTTAAATTTTGATGAAATTTTCGTGAAATTTGGTGAAAAAATTAATTCTGTTATCGCTTTTGGAGGGGCACGCAAAAAAGTTTATAAAAGTGCTATGAAATGCAAATTTAAAAATATAAAAATGTGTAAAACCTTTTATGAAGCTGTAAAAACTGCTTATGAATTAGCAAAAGAAAACAATACAGTTTTATTATCGCCAGCATGCGCTAGTTTTGATGAATTTAATAGTTATTCCGAAAGAGGAGAAAAGTTTGTAGGCATTTTAAAGGAGCTTACTAATGCAAAAAGTTAAAAAATTAAATTTTTTACTTGTATTTTTAGTTATAATATTATGCCTTTTTGGTATGTTAATGATTTATAGTGCAAGTTCATATTCAAGTGATGTGCTATATGGTGATAGTTTTCATTTTGTAAAAAAACAAATATTTGGTTTTTTATTAGGTGTAATACTTATGTTTATTACATATAACTTTGATTATCACAAGTATTACAAACTAAGATTTTATATTATTGCTATTTCAATTTTGTTGCTTGTTTTAGTTTTTGTACCAGGAATCGGTATATCTGCAAATGGAGCTAGAAGATGGATAGGATTTGGCAGTATTAATTTGCAAAGTAGTGAAGTGGCTAAATTTGGATTTGTTTTATTTTCTGCATGTTATTTGTCTAAAAACTACCAAAAAACAAAAACATTTAAAGGAATATTACCTATACTTGCAGTAGGAGGAATTCTTTGTGTGCTTATAATGTTAGAGCCTAATATGAGTGTAACAATGTGTCTTGGTCTTGTTATGATTTCTATGTTAATAATTGGTGGAATGTCGTGGAAACATTTTCTAATTTTAGCAATTCCTGGACTGGCTTTAATTGTTCTTCTAATTGTTATAGAACCATATAGGTTTGATAGATTGATGGCTTTTATCAATCCATGGGCAAATCCAAAAGAAGAAGGATATCAATTAATTCAATCTCTATATTCTCTTGGCGCAGGTGGATTATTTGGAGTTGGATTGTTTAATAGTAGACAAAAATATTTGTTTTTGCCATTTAGTGAAAGTGACTTTATATTTGCAATAATAGGTGAAGAATTGGGTTTTGTTGGTGCAGTAATGGTTTTGTCTGTCTATGTAATAATTATAGCACTTGGAATTAAAATTGCATTAAATGCTAAAGATAGGTTAGGAACATACATGGCTAGTGGTATAGTTTCAGTAATTGCAATGCAAGTTCTAATAAATATCGCTGTGGTAACAGGTTCAATTCCACCAACAGGTATACCTATGCCGTTTATCTCAGCGGGAGGTACAAGTCTAAGTGTATTTATGGGGGCAATTGGGATACTATGCAATATTGTAAAAATGTCTGAAAGTAAAGACAATTTAGATAATACAAGAAAAATTTATAGAAACCTACATTTAAAAAAAAATATAAAAAGTTTATGAAATAATTTTTATGATCATTTAATGAATATTGTGTTTACTTATGCAAAAAGTTAAAATCACTTTGAAAATTTATTTGTTTAAAATTTCAAGTGATTTTTTATTTACTAAATTGTATTAATTGACATAAAAAAGTGTGTGTGATATTATTATAATTAAATGTAATGGAAAAATTGTGAGATATTGTAATATGACTTTAGAAAATTTTTATAAAAATTGCAAAAATCCTTTAAAAGATAATGTAATTTTGAGAAAAATAGTAGAATTTTATCTTAAATCAAAAAAAGATGGTAGAGATTTATATAATTATTTAATCAGATCCAATACAAATAAAAATCCTTATCATAGAGATTTTTCCAAAGAAAGAGATGATTTTTATGTAAAAATGATAAATTTATGGATAGAAAGTTTATCAAAAAATAGTACGGGATTTGCTAAGTATGCATCTAAATTCCCTAAAATAAATTCCCTAAAAGATTATGAAAATTTTATAAATGGAAATGGAGATCCTAAAATTCGTAATGCTTTGCAGTCGTTACCAAAATTCGATAACGGTGCTTTTCAAGGTCATTTTTTTCATGTGGATTCAACTAGATTTGATTTTAGTTCCAGCGAAAGACGACAAAATATAGAGCATAGATTGTATTTAAATATTGCTCATGAAGATATTTATAAATTTTCTGATTTGGTGATAGAAAAATGTCACAAAAAAGGATTACCGTATTATTTTAAATTTGGTGATCCAAATAATTCCAATTCAGATTATAGAACAGATAGTTGGTTGCTTTACTCAAATACTGATAATTTACTTAAGTATAATGAAATATTGGAAGAAGTAATAAAAGAAAATCCGGATATTGCTTCTAGAATAGGTCAGGCACCTATGCTTACATCAAAGGTAAATAATTATATAGGATATGGTTCTGAGCCTGAAAATACAGGCTCAAGTTCTTTTAACTCAAAAAGAGAGGATGTTTTAAATACAGCTGTCGGAAATTCAATTTATACGTTTATGAAAAACAATTATAAAAAATACGAAACAAAAATTGTTGATAATATATGTTCTGAAATTATAAAAAAGTATCAAGATTTAAAGGGAAATAATAAGCATTTTCAGGGTAATATTAATTTTAGTAATCAATCAAATCGAAATAAATTATTTTATTTTGTTCAAAAAGATATAGAAAATTACTTTTCATCAAATAATAAATATAGTTATTATCCTCAATGCTTGGGAGATGATGGAAAATTAATTGGTATTAATGTAAGTTCAACATACTTGAAAATATTGAATGATAATAAAGTATTTGAAAATCAAGAGTTTTTTGATTTGCTTTCGTATAATATTGATAAAGAAAGTGAAAAAACAGGAATTGATACCAATAATTTTGCTTTTGATGTCACAAGGGTAAAACAAATGCAATATGTTAATAAACAAAATAGAGTAGGTGGACATAATAAAGATAGGTCTAATTACCAAGAAGGCAATACTATTAACCAATATAAAGAAAATCAAACTAGAAATGAAAATGCTTCAATTGATGAATTAAAATACTTGTTTGAGAAATATAAATTAAATCTTGATGGACGAGATATTCATCTCATAGATAGGTCAACAAATAATATAGTTAATTTAGGCAGTAAACAAGATCAAATGAGTGTTATACAAAAATTAATCTTAGCCGAGAAATGGATTGAGAGTGCTGGATATGGTTTGTCATTATCTGGAAATAAAAATGAATTAGGTATTGATGCTAGGCAATATGAATATGCATTTAATGAGCAAGCAAAAGAGACTTTTAGCTTATTGATAAATAAAATGCAAGATAAAAGTAGACAAGGTGGTGGGGGTATAGAAATATTCAAAATTGCTGAAGAGATAGCCGAAGAAACTAAATATAAATATTCTAAAAACTTAATTGAAGGGTTGTTGTCTAATCCTAACAAAAACACTCCTGATGGGTTTAATAAGATTATGTCAGGTGTACCTGAAAAGGAGACATGGCAGTTAAATGCTATGAAAAAAGCAATAAGAGATATTTGTGCTACAAGCAGAGTTAATAAAAGTAATATTGATGCAAATTCGTTTCAAATGAAAAATGATTTTACACATGTTCAACAAAGTCCCCAAAATACATCTCAAAAAAGTAACGAAACAAATGATTCTAGTCAATTAATGCGTAATAATGATTTAAATATTTCAAACGGAATTATTGACAAATCAACAGTGGAAAACAAAAACAAGGCAAAGACGTTTTTGGATAACAAAGATCAACACAATCAATCAGTTAATATAAGTGTTAAATCAGATATAGTTGTTGATGAATTTAATGAAGATAAAAGTACAATAGATAAGGATATAGTTGATAAAAAAACAACAACAATATATGGTCAATCAATTATAAATAATGATAATCAAACAATAGATTATGCTTCGTCAGAGTTAAAAAATAAAAATCAAGATATTTTGCCTATAATGCCTTATGTTTCTAATATGGGAGCATATAAAGGAAAGTGGGATAAGTTTTTGGAATTTTTAGACAAGCAAGTTGAGGTTAATAATAATTTATTGAATAAAGGAACAATAAAAAAGCCCTTTATTAATATGGATGCTGTATATTCTTTATTGTTAGACAAATGCAAAACACAGATGGATTATCTGGAATTAGAAACGATTTTAAATAGTGTAAAAAGTTTAGGAGGAATTGGTTCTGGATATTGTGATGTTTGCATGCGATTTTTATCTAAAATACATGCTGGTGCTACAAGTGACGAAGAAGTTGAGTCGAATAAATTAGGAAGATTAAAATCAATTAAACAAATAAATAATAATCTTAGTAATGATTCGACATATTCAAAATTAAGTTTAGATACAGTGTTTGAAGAAATTGAATCTTTTGAAGAAAGTCCTAGTGTTCAATGTCAAGATAAATTGTGTTTAGTTATTAGATATGCTTTGTCAAAATGTGAAAATCAGGAAGATTTAAATTATCTGGAAGATTATCTCGAACACATGTCATCTTATGCTATATATTCATCAGAATTTGTTATATTTAATAAAAATATGTCTTTACAAAAAGAGTTAAATAGTGAATTTAGTGATTTTACACTTAAATTTAACCAAAACAATATAAAAGTTTTAGAAGATATGTATCAGAAGAGATATGGTGTAAAAATTGATCAAAAGGATTATAAAAATACTGAAAATCAAAAAGTTAATAAAGATAAATTACAATCTAATGAAGAATTTCAAGGCAAAGATATTCCAACTAAAGAAAATAAAAAAGTTAGTAAAGATATCCATTCTTTATATGAAGAACTTAGTTTACAAATAATTATTTGTTTTAAGATATTATTAGACGGTAAATTCATTCCGAGTATAAAGATTTTTAAATCTTTTGATGATATAGAACAATTTGTTAATTCATTACCTACAAAAATTAATGATATTAAAGAATCAATTTCTCAAGAAGAATATGATAGATTAGAAAAAGGTTACAAAAAAATGCTAAGTCTTTATACAAAAGTAAAAACTGATAGAACAAGCAAAATGCAAGCAGAGAATATTACTACTAAATTAGTTGAAGAAATTGATGCTTTTATAAAAAAAGTAAAATTGGGTATTAATGGGTCAAACGGACAAGTTGAATTTGATGCAGAGCAAGTAAAAAGAAAAAGTATTGATTATAGAAATAAGTTGTGGCAAGAGCAGAAAAATATTGAATCTAATAAATTTAATCAATTAAATAATGAGTTGCAAATATTTTTGAATACATGTTCAATGGCAGATGATTTTTATATGGTATAAAATAAATATGATTTGATCAGTAATTATTTTAATTTGTATGAATTCAATATTTTGTTTAATATGATAATTCCACCAACAGGTATACCTATGCCGTTTATCTCAGCGGGAGGTACAAGTCTGAGTGTATTTATGGGAGCAATTGGGATACTAATCAATATATCTAAGCAGTCAGATATGGAATTTTCTCAAAAAAAATATTTTTTTAATAAATTAAAAAACCAGAAACCAATTGGTATAAAGTAAAAAAAATTGATAGTCTATGCTATCAATTTTTTTTAGGTTAATTTTAATTAAATATTTAACGTAAACGAAACGTTTTTCATATAATAATTATTATTACTATAAAAGGAGAGAGGATAAAACCAAATAATTTTTAAAAGTTTTGATATTTATTAGGTAAAAGCTTTAAAATTTAATTGATATCACAACAAATTTCTAAAAAAAATTATGTAACAGTTTGTGTTTTTATTCCATAATATGAATTAGAGCAAATAAACAAAAACAGAAGCTTATTAAAAAATAACCAAAACAGGTGAAAAATGGAAACATTAAGTATAAATGGTGGTAGAGAATTAAGTGGTGAGTTAGAAATTGTAACTGCCAAAAATTCGTTGCTACCTATATTAGCTGGATCAATAATTAGCGATAAAGAAATTATTATTAATAAAGTTGCTAAATTTTCTGATGTATTATATATGACAAAAATTCTTGAAAGTCTTGGTGTAAAATTACAATTTAACAATGATTCCCTTTACATAAATTCTAAGTATGCTGATAAGTTCGTTGTAAACGATGATTTTACAAAAAAAGTACGTTCAAGTATTTTTATGCTAGGACCTTTACTAAGTAGATTTAGAAAAGCAAAAGTTGCATATCCTGGAGGCTGTAATATAGGGAATAGACCTATAAATTTACATATTAAAGGGCTTGAAAGTTTAAATGTTAAAATAGAAGAAAAACATGGGTACATAATTTGTGATGGTCGAAATATGAAGGCTTCTGAAGTTCATTTAGATTTCCCGAGTGTTGGAGCTACAGAAAACATAATGATGGCGAGCGTCAGATTAAAAGGGGTAACAACAATATATAATTGTGCAAGGGAACCTGAAATAGAAGATTTGCAAAATTTTTTGAACTCTATAGGGTGTAAAGTATCTGGTGCAGGTAGTAGTACTATAACTATCGAAGGCGTTCAAACATTTAAAGCTAGTACATTTACACCAATCAATGATAGGATTGTTGCAGGTACTTATTTAATCGCTTGTGCAATGTGTGGTGGAAATATTAGACTTATAGGCTGTGAAAAAAAATATAATCAAGCTTTGATTGGTAAGTTGAAACAATCTGGAGCTTTGATTAATGAAAAAGGGAATACTACTGAGATAATTGTTAAGAATCGCTTAAAAAGTATTCCCTCAATAGAAACTCAACCATATCCTGGTTTTCCAACAGATCTGCAAAATCAAATTTTAGCTTTGCAAACCATTACAAAAGGTACTAGTATAATTGTAGAAAACCTATATGAAAGTCGATTTAAAATTTGTACTGAGTTATCTAGAATGGGTGCTGATATTAATGTAAAATGCAGAATGGCTATAATTAATGGGGTTAATAAATTATACGGAGCAAAAGTAGTAGCATCTGATTTAAGAGGTGGTGCAGGACTTGTTTTGGCAGGACTTGTTGCAGAGGGCTATACTACAATTGAAGATATTTATCATATTGATAGGGGTTACTTGTCAATTGAAGAAGATTTTTGTAAATTAAATGCTGACATAAAAAGAATTAAAAGCTGAATATAAAAAAATTGTTGTTAAATTTTTTGTAATTTGTTAGAATAGATGAAAAGAATTAAATTTGTAAAATATTTGATAATAATATGAAAAGTAAGAAGTTGATTGTGTTTTTAATAGTTCTCGCATTTTTAACTGTATTGATTGTCCTAAACAGTACACTTTTTACTTTGCAAAAAATTAATGTCAATTGGTTAACAACAAAATATTACTTAGAAAATGTAAAAGATTATAATATTGTCGAAAAAATTGAAACAGGCGAAAGTATCTTTTTAATAAAAAAAGATGAAATTGCAAAAACATTAGAAAAAGAATATCCCTATCTTAGGGTTGTTAGTATAGAAACAAAATTTCCAAACAAAATAGTAATTCATAGTGCAGAAAGAGAAACAATGTTTGCTGTTTGTCTTTCGGATAACGAATATGCTATTGTTGATGAGTTGGGGAAAGTATTAAATCTTAGTGATAGTAGTATTTTTGTTGGTTCTGAATTGGGTGCAAAACCTATAAAAGTTTATTTGCATGGAATTCCTTTGAATCCTCAAGATTATGTTGTTGGTGAGGAAATTAAAAATGAAAATGTAATTGATTTACTTGTTCAAATATCAAAGTCACTAAGAGAATCAAATTATATTCCAACAACAAGTAAAGGCGTATTTACTAGTATTGATATAACTGCTAAAGGTGAATCATCTGAGATTTTTTTTAAAACAAGAAATGGTTTATCAATTGTTCTTCAAGATGCTATGGAAAGTACTACTGACAAGTTTTTGTTAGGTCTTGAAAGATATAATTATTTTCATCAAGAAGGTGTTGTTGAGGGATCGGTTATTGTATGGTATAATTCTTTAAATGAACAAATTACAGCCAGATATGAAAAAGATTATGTGGAGAATTAAGATATTAACAGAAAGTAATTTATTTAGACAATTACTTTCTTTTTTTTGTTAGAAATTTAGATAAAAAATAATATTTATGATTTAAATAGATTTGACATAAATTTGTAGAACATTTATACTTTTATTGATATGAAAAAATTTTATTGGAATAAATTATGCTAAAAGATATTGTTTCTGTTATAGATTTTGGTTCTTCAAAAATAACCATATTAACTGGGATTGGAGAAGTAAATAAAAGCTTTAAGCTATTAGCAACTGCTGATTGTGATTATGAAGGTTTTGCCAATGGCGAATTTGTTGAGCCTAATAATTTAAAATCAAAAATATCACAAGCTATTAATCTTGTGGAAAAAGAGCTTCAATGTAAAATAGATAATATTTTTGTTGGAGTTCCTGCCGAGTTTTGTTTTGTCTATGATAAATTATTAACAAAATCTTTTCAAAAGAAAATAAAAATAACGCCAAAAATTATTGATAATTTATTTTTGGAAGACGATGAATCGAATCCTTATGAAACTCATACTGTTATCAATAAGTCACCATTGTTTTATATAGTTAATGGAGATAACAAAACAAATGATCCAATAGGCTTGATTGCAACAAAGATTCAAGCAAAAACTAGTTATATTTTAGTTGAAAATGGATTTAAAATGTTAATTGGTGGAGTATTAGATGATTGTGGAATAAAAAATTATGATTTTATATCGAATTCTTTGGCTGAAGCTATTTATCTTATTGATGAACACAAACGTAATGAGGGAGCAATATTAATCGATTGTGGCTTTATTACAACCAGTGTATGTCAAATTCTCGGTGATGGGTTAAAAGAATTGAAGAGTTTTTCGCTTGGTGGTGGATTTATAACTGCAGATTTGTCAAGAATTCTTAATATTTCTTTTGATGAAGCTGAAGAATTAAAATCGAAAGCTATTATTACTTTAAAGCCATTAGGTGTAGATGTTTATCAATTAGAAAATGGTAAAAAATTTGGAGTAAAAACTGTAAATGAAATAATACTTGCAAATTTAGATAAAATTTGTGAATTAATAAAAAAATGCATTGATGCTTTTGATTTAAAGTTGCCAAACTATGCACCTCTGTATTTTACTGGTGGCGGAATTAATTTTTTTGAAGCAATTAAAGATTATTTAAGAAAAGAATTTGATAAACCTATTTTGCTTTGTAACCCTAAGGCATTACTATATAGCAGACCAGACCTATCAAGTTCGATAAGTTTATTAAATATGGCAATAAATATATATAAATAAGGAGTGATTATATGGAAATATATGATCAAATACAAGATGATTTAGATGAAAATACACCGATATGTAAAATTAAAGTTATTGGTATTGGTGGTGGCGGAAATAACGCTGTCAATAGAATGATTTATGCTGGAATTACAAGTGCATCTTTTGTTGCAATTAACACCGACAAACAGGCGTTACTTATGAGTAAAGCACCAAGCAGACTTCAAATTGGAGAGAAGTTGACTAGGGGCTTAGGTGCTGGTGCTGATCCTGAAATAGGCAGAAAAGCGGCTGAAGAAAGTAGAGAATTAGTCGAAGAAATATTAAAAGATACAGATTTAGTTTTTGTTACAGCAGGTATGGGTGGTGGAACAGGAACAGGTGCTGCTCCTATTGTTGCAAGTATTGCAAAAGAAATGGGAATTCTTACAATTGCTGTAGTTACAAAGCCTTTCAGATTCGAGGGCAAAAAGCGTATGGAAAATGCTGAAAACGGTATAAAAGAATTAAAAAATGTAGTTGATACTTTGGTGGTTATTCCAAATGATAAATTACTTACTATTGTTCCAAAAAATACACCTATTATTGAGGCTTTTAAGACAGCAGATGATGTGTTAAGACAAGGTATTCAGGGTATAAGTGATTTAATCGTTACATCTAGTCTTATAAATCTAGACTTTGCTGATGTAAAAGCAATTATGAAAAACAAAGGTCTTGCTCATATGGGTCTTGGTCGTGGCAAAGGCGAAAATCGTACTATTGAGGCAGTTAGACAAGCAGTTTCTAGTCCATTGCTTGAAACTACTATTGAAGGCGCAACAGGAATTATATTAAATATCAAAGGTTCACCAAATTTAACTCTCGATGAAGTTTATGAATCTGCAGATTTGGTCAAAGAAGTAGTAGATCCTAGTTGTAATATAATTTTTGGTAGTGGAATAGATCCAAAAATGGAAGATGAAGTAGAAATTACTGTAATAGCAACTGGTTTTAGTGGTGGAACTGCTACAGATGAGATGAAACAAGATGTAAAACGCACAATTTCTGGAAACCATTTCAATGAAGATGAAGAAAATGAGACTGTACATGAAGAAAATGTGGCAGAAAAACAAGATGATAAGTTGTCGGATATTCCAAGTAGTCGAGTTGAAGTGAATGATAGCGATATTCCTTCATTTATAAAAAAATTAAAAAATAGGTTTTAAAAAAAATATAATAAAGAGAATAAACATAAATTAGTGTTTATTCTTCTTTTTTTGCTTAAAAAATACCGTTCATTAAATTTAGTATAATAAATTATTCTGATATTATATTAAAGTATTACCATACTAGTGAGGACAGTTTATTATGACATTATATCTAGAATATGTAATTTTAGACAACTTTGTAATAAATATCTTTTTATGTAATGCTATAGATTTAACTTTTAAGAGAAAATTTAAATCTGTTAATAAAATTATTTCAAGCATAATTGGTACAATTTCTGCCATTTTTTTACCATTTCTATTAAAATATAATGTTTTATTAATTTTATATAAAATTTTAACTTCTTTAATAATGGTTTTGGTGTTGCAAAAATATAAAACTTACAAGCAATACTTTGTTAATTTGATTTTTTTGTATTTTTATACTTTTTTGTTTGGTGGTATGATTCTAGGAGTTCTAAATTTGCTTGGTTTGAAATATACTATGTCAGGGATATTGCTGTACAATTTTGAATTCCCTATAAGTTTAATATTTTTATTGTTTTTTGTAGGCTATTGGCTAACTAAAAAAATTATTAAAACCTTAAGTAAGCAATTAAAGTTTAATAATTTAATTTATGACATAACTCTTGTTGATGACAATAAAAAAGTTAAATGTGTTGGCTTCTATGATAGTGGAAATGGTGTCTCAAAAGATGGACAAGCTGTAAGTATTATATCTATTGATACGTTTATAAAATTACATAGCGAATATCCTTTTGAAAAATTATTGTTTAGAAATCTAGATTATAATAAATTGAAGAATGCTAGTTATATTAGCATAAATACCTTATCTAAGTCAGCAAAATATTTATCTTTTACTATTGATAAATTAATAATAAATCGCAAAGAGTTTAATAATGCTGTAGTTGCTGTAGCTATAAAAAATTTCGAAAATTTTGATTGTATTCTTAATTCAAATTTGATTGGTGGTGAAAATGATTAAAAAAAATTCAAATATAAAAAAATTCGTGGATAAAATAAAAAATATTTGGAAAAAATTTTTACAAACAAAAGATGAACTTTTGCTCTATATGTGTAATGGTGAATCCCTGCCTGAAATATTAAGTGAAGATGATGAAAAATATTATATTGATATGCTTGGTACTGATAAACAAGATTTGGCAAAACAAAAATTAATAGAACACAATTTAAGATTGGTTGTTTATGTTGCAAAAAAATTTCCTAATAGTGATGTTGATGTAGAAGATTTGATTAGTATAGGAAGTTTGGGTCTTATAAAAGCAATAAATTCATATAAAAGTGATAAAAACATAAAAATCGCAACATATGCAAGCAAATGTATAGAAAATGAAATACTTATGTATTTAAGAAAAATAAGTAAGCAGAAAAATACGATATCTTTAGATGAACCTTTAAATATAGATGGGGAAGGTAATGAACTTGTATTGTTTGACTTGTTGCCTAGTGACAATGATTGCCCACAACAAGATATGGAAAAAATTACTGAAAAAGAAATACTGTGGAAGGTGATAAATAAATTAAACAGCAGAGAAAAAGAAATTATGGTTATGAGATTTGGCTTGTCTGGAGGTGATGAATTAACACAAAAAGAAGTTGCAGATAACCTAGGAATAAGCCAAAGTTATATAAGTAGATTAGAGAAAAAAATTGTAGTAAGGATAAAAAAAGAAATTACAAAACTAGCATAAAACATACAATATACATATGTTTATTGTCAAAAAGTAAGTTATTTATGTCAATTAATGTCGAAAATAATATATTTTGAATAAATAATTTAAAATAGGTTAAAATATTCCTAATCAAATAGATTAGGAGTTTTTTATGAACAATAATAAAGTAGTTATTACAGGAATAGATACAAATACTTTGCCAAGACTTTCTGGAAAAGAACAATTAGAATTGATGATAAAAATAAAACAAGGCGATAAAAAAGCAAGAGATGAATTTGCTATTTGTAATATGCGTTTGGTATTAAGTGTGTTACAAAGATTTCGTGGAAGATGTAATAGCTCTGATGATTTATTCCAAGTTGGTTGTGTAGGGCTTATGAAAGCAATAGATAATTTTGATGTTAATCAAAATGTCAAATTTTCTACTTATGCAGTTCCAATGATAATTGGTGAAATAAAAAGATTTTTAAGGGATAATAATAGCGTTAGGGTAAGTAGAAGTTTACGAGATACTGCTTATAAGGTTTTGAAAGCGAGAGAAAAATTAATTGAAAATAATTCTGAAGATCCTAGTGTAGATTTAGTTGCAGAATATTTAAATATTCCAGTATCAGAAGTTGCAATTGCTTTGGAGGCAATTAGCGAACCTATGTCCTTATGTGATCCTGTTTATAATGATGGTGATGATACTATATATCTATTAGATCAAGTTAGTGATAGCAAAGATTCTGAAGAAAAGTGGATAGAAAATTTGAATCTAAAAGATGCTCTTGCAAAACTAAATGATAGAGAAAAAGAAATTGTCATGTTAAGATATTATATAGGGAAAACGCAAATGGAAGTATCGGAAGAAATTGGAATATCTCAAGCACAAGTTAGTAGATTAGAAAAAAATGCTATTAAAGAAATAAAAAAAGCATTTTAAATTTTTGATTATGTGAAACATTATTAGGTTATGTTCTAATATAATGAGTAATAATATGAAATAGAATATTTATTTTGTAGTTTAAATTTTTTTTGTAAATTATTAAAAAGTAGTTGACAAACATTTAAATATTTCATATAATTGCTACGTTATTCCTCAATAGCTCAATGGTGGAGCAACCGGCTGTTAACCGGTAGGTTGTAGGTTCGAGCCCTACTTGAGGAGCCAAATCAGTTATATAAGAACAAACGCAAATAATTTTTACTATTTTGAGAGTTGTTTTGCATTTTCTTATATAATTCCACAACACGAGTTGCACCAAGACGGACGAACTGAAAGAGCTAGAAAGTATTGGAGCAATAAGGACAAAAATAAGCGATGGCAATAAGCTATCGCTTTTTTGTTATTTATATTTGTTTTGTTATCCTTGTCGCCTGCTCAAACAAAAAGCACAAGCCTTAAAGGTTCGGTCAAGGTGGAGTTTGCTTTTTAGCAAAACAACCTTGACAGGTTCTTGGATTGTGCTAATCAAATCAAGGCGACAAGGATAAACAAATATTGTGATTGATTTCAAACTACACCAAAATAGTTATCCTTAGAGCCTCAGGGTTTGGGACAGAGTCCCATAAAAAGAAAAAAGCTATTTTATATCAATAGCTTATTTTTATGTTATAAAGCATATACGACCACCTCAGCAACAAAGGAGATAACGAATGCTTGGGGTAGGGTTTAAAATTGGTCTTTCCTCTCACTTTGATATATTATATACTCTATTCTTCTTTGTTGCTTTCGTTTAGTGAATTACTCGGGAGCAAATCTTGCCTCAATACGCATATCATATTCAATCATATAAAAAGCTAGAGTTGTTTCAGAGCTAAAAAATTTTCCCTCAACATACCAGCCTACAAATTTGTATCCATAAGAAGCATTTGCGTGTAAACTTACTATTTCATCTATGTGGAATGAAGAACTTTTATTTGTCTGCATTGTTGTTAAAACCATACTACCATTTACCCAACCACCAT
>CALWJZ010000011.1 GCA_944381145.1 uncultured Clostridia bacterium | reverse complement strand
GTAGTCGCCGAATTCCGAGAATGGCGACAAATGACGCTACGCTTATTGACGCTTCCCTTAGGAGTTACCACAAAGTCTGGAATACGGACTTTTTTTGTTATCCTAAGGGGAAATGTGCTCACGCACAAGCATAACTTAAGTTATTATGTATTGGTTTATAATTAATAAAAAAATTTTTATTTTCTCAATTTTTATATTTTTATCTCTTGATTAAATGATTTATTTGCAAGATTTTTGGGTTTTTGTTAAAATATATTTATAAGCAAATTTAATAATAGTTTGAATATTGTTTTATCCCTTAATTTATATTAGGAGAAATTTATGGAACCATCTAAAGTGTTTTTTACCAAAAATATTACAAGTGAAAGTTTAATAAAAATATTTAAATCTTTAGGCGTAAAACTAAAAGGAAAAGTTGCTGTAAAAATTTCAACCGGAGAACCTGGTGGACATAATTTTTTGAATCCAAATTTGATTGAACCATTGATTACTAAATTAAAAGGTACTATAGTTGAATGTTGTACTGCATATAGGGGAAATAGATTTGATGTAAGCAATCATTGGAAAGCAATAGAAGATCATGGATTCAAAAATATTGCACCATGTGATATTATGGATGAGTTTGGAGAAATGAAAATTCCTGTTGATGGAGGCAAAAGACTCAAAAATTATAATATAGTGGGCGAACATTTACGCAACTATGATAGTATGCTCATGTTGTCTCATTTCAAAGGTCATCAAATGGCAGGTTTTGGTGGTGCGCTTAAAAATATGAGTATTGGTGTTGCATCAAGAAATGGCAAAGCATGGATACATTCTTGGGGTAATACAACTGACCCAGATAAATGTTGGGAATGGACGGAAAATCAAGATGCTTTTCTGGAAAGCATGGCTGAAGCATGTATGGGAGTTATGGATTACATGGGAAGGGAAAACATTTTGTACATCAATGTTGCAAACAATTTATCAATCGATTGTGATTGTAATGCAAATCCTGCAAAACCTGAAATGGCAGATATAGGAATTTTTGCATCAACAGATCCTGTTGCTTTAGATATGTGTTGTTATGAAAATATTATGAATTCACAAGACGAAGGCAAGACCAAACTTATACAAAGAATGCAAGACAGAAATGCTATACATTTAATTGACGAAGCATACAATTTGGGGCTTGGCCAAAAACAATACGAAATAATAGATATTGATAAATAGAACATATTTGTATAAAGGTGAAAAAATGAATGACCCTATAAAAATAGGTATTGTAGGTGTAGGAAATGTAGGTAGAATACTTGGTGTAAAATTATCATCATGTGGATACTTTGTCGAGGCTGTTACAGGCGTTAGTCCACATAATATAAAAATTGATAATTATTACGCTTATGAAATATCGGGGGATTTTGGAGAGTTATCATATTTAGTAAGAGTAGTTGATACAGAAGATGATTTGTCTAATGATCTAGATGTCATTTTTGTATGCACCAAAATTCATGACGCTATTGAAATTTGCAAAAAAATAAAATCAAAAATAAAAGAAGATGGTGCGATTGTAACTATACAAAATATGTTTTGGATAGATGATGTTATGAGTATTGTACCAGGTAATAATTTGGTTTATATGATTTTGGATTTTGCATGTATTACAAATAACAATGAAACACAAGTTATTAATTTTGATGGAATCAAACTTGGTATATGTAGCAAAGAGGCTTATCATAATCTTCAAAGAGTTCATGACATCTTAGTAAATATTTGCAAGGTACAAGATACAAATGATTTTATGGGATTGGCAGTTGGTAGAAATATCATAAATACAGCTATAGCGAGTTTAGGTGGACTATCAGCATTAAGTTTAGGAGAAATTTTAAATGATAGAATAGGTAAATACTTATTTGTCAAAATTATCGAAGAAGAAGTTGAATTGTTCAAATTTTTGAAAATAAATATATTACCATATGATAACAAATTAAATTATTACTTATTTACGAGTAAGACACTCAAAGGTTTTCTGTATAGAAAAAAAATTATAAAACTTCTCAAAAAAAATAATTTTTATGTTCAGTCGAGCGCACTTAGAGATTTTGAAAACAAGCATAAAAGCGAACTTTTGATAGTTTTACAAAATTTTTTAAAAAAAGCCAATAAACATGGCATAAATACACCAAATATACAGAGAATTTTTGATATGCTAATTGAAGTATCACAAAACAAAAGAGATATTGACAAAAAAAATTTTTTAGATAAAATACTATTAGATTTAAGGAGAAAATCATGATAATTGAAGAAATAAAAAATGCAAATGTACAAGCAATGAAAGACAAAGACCAAAGGGCTAGAGCAATATATAGTGTAATTATGAATAAACATTTGATGTCATCAGTCGAGGCACGAACAACTGGCAAAGAACTTGAAGATGCAGATATGATAAGAATAATTCAAAAAACCATTAAGGAATTAGAAGAAGAAGCAGATAATTACAAAAAAGTAGGGAATATAGAAGAATTTGAAAATATCGAATATCAAAAACATCTACTAGAGAAATATTTACCACAAATGCTATCAGAAAACGAAATAAAAACTATTATAATGGGTCTTGAGGACAAAACAGTTCCTAGTGTCATGAGATATTTCAAAACTAATTACAATGGCAAATGCGACATGAAATCTGTGTCAGATGTTTTGAAAAGTTTGAATAATTAAAAAAAACCACTTAGAAAAATTATATATTTTTCCAAGTGGATTTTTTTATTTCACTTGACCGATATCATCATCAAAATCATCATCATTTTCATCATTAGTTTTTTGGTCTGTGTTGTCTTGTTCTTGATTTGTGCTGTTTTCATTATAATAATCACACGCATCAGTTAAAACTTCTATATAATTATCAAAACGTGATAATTCAGATTGAAAACGCTCGATAGATAATGGTTGTTGAAGTGGAGAATAAATAATATTATTTGGACTTGATGTTTTACCAAATATTAAATGATCAATAAGTTTCATATAACTAATAATTGCTAATTCGTAATCATTGATTTGGGAAGTATTAAATAAATCCTCGAGAATTTGTCTTTTATTTGCCAAAACTCTCAAGTTTTTATGTGCTTCTATTTTTTCTGTATTTTTCACATTAGACATTTTTATATACTGATTAAAGTAATTAAAAGTATCTTTTTTTATAGAATTTATAATATATGCCAAAAAATACATTTTGGTATCGTCTTGCGACATATCTAAATCCATTTCAGGCATCTGTTCATCAGCAACTTTTTGTAATAATTGCTCTAAAATTTGTTCGTTGTTTTCATTTTTATCATATATATCAATGAATTCTTTGAATTCCCCATCTTGTGAACTTATTTCATAAAAACGCTTCATATTATAAGGTATTTCTATAATCTTGAAATCGAATTTATCTAAGAATAAACCCAATGCCATAGAAATTCCCAAATTTTTGCAGTATTCTAAATTATTCATATCCCTACCCCTATTAACAAAAATATTTTAGCAAAAATAAAAGTAAATTTCAATACCTGTTTGAAAATTTGGTGCAATTAATTTTTTTAAAAAACAAAAACACACATATAAACTGAATTATACGTGTGTTTTTTATTTTCATTAATTATATTTACTAATTTTCCATGTCAGATTTATCTTCAGTATAAGGTGGAAGCAAAGACATAACTTCTGCAATGGCATTTATCGCTCTATCAAGTTGGTCTTTTGTATGTGTTGCAGTATAACTTGTTCTAAGCAAACTTTGTCCAACAGGTACTGCAGGAGATATACAAGGATTTACATAAACTCCTCTATCTTGTAACATTTTGCAAGCAAGAAATGTTCTTTCGTTTGTATATGTATAAATAGGTATAATTGGAGTGGTTGCTTCTATAATCTTTACACCTTTTGCTTTTAGTCCTTGTCTCATGTATTCACTAACTTTTTTCAATGCCAAAACTCTTTCAGGGTGTTCTCTTAATATTTTTAGTGATGCTCTTGCGCAAGCAACACTTGCAGGAGTAATAGATGCAGAGAATATAAATGGACGACTATTATGTCTTACAAATTCAACAACTTCTTTTTTGCCTGCCATATAGCCACCAAGACTTGCAAGAGATTTGCTGAAAGTTCCCATATAAATATCAACATCATCTTCCAAACCATAGTACTCAGCAGTTCCTCTTCCATGTTCGCCCAAAACTCCTAAGCCGTGTGCATCATCAACCATTACACGCGCACCATATTTTTTGGCAAGTCTTACAATTTCTGGCAAGTTTGCTATATCTCCTCCCATGCTAAAAACACCATCTGTAACAATCAAAATACCTTTGTCATTTGGTACACTTTTTAATTGTCTTTCTAAATCTTGCATATCGGAGTGTTCGTACCTTAGAAGTTTTGCATAACTAAGTCTGCATGCATCATAAATACTTGCATGATTTTCCTTGTCGCTTATTATAACGTCGTTTCTTCCAGCAATAGCGCTTATTATACCAAGGTTACTTTGAAATCCTGTAGAAAATGTTACACAAGCTTCTTTGTGCAAAAATTCTGCAAGTTCTTTTTCAAGAATTACATGTTCATCAAGCGTGCCATTCAAAAATCTACTGCCAGAGCAACCCGAACCATATTTTTTTAGAGCGTCAATTCCTGCTTGTATTACATCTGGGTGACTAGTAAGGCCCAAATAATTATTAGAACCAATCATTACGGTTTTTTTGCCGTTCATTATAACTTCAGTATCTTGCCCCGAAGTTAGTTCTGTAAAGTATGGATAAATACTATCCTTTTTTAGTTTTTCTACTGTTTGCATAAATTCATTATGACATTTTTCAAATAAATCCATAGAAGTCTCCATATTATTTAATTAATCTATTGTAACACTATATTGTTTTTTCGACAAACAATTTAAACTTTTTAATAAAATTTCTAGAAAATATCTTTTATGAAATACAAAATTTTCAAGAAAGTCTTCAGATTATGTGAGCAAAATATATACTTTAATATATTATATTAATATATTATATGAAGTCGATTAATTATGCTTGTAAATGGGCATAATTTGTGATATAATTGTTTTGAAAAATTATATAAAACTTGCTTAGAAACAAGGAGTAGTTATGGAAGAACAAAATGACAAAATTATGATGAAATCAACCAAATATGACGAAGGTGATATTCAAGTTTTGGAGGGGTTGGAACCGGTACGAAAAAGACCAGGAATGTATATTGGTAGCACTGACTCTAGGGGATTGCATCATCTAATTACAGAAATTGTAGATAATAGTATAGATGAGGCTTTGGCAGGTTATTGTGATCACATCAAAGTAATTATCAATAAAGATGGCAGTTGTACAGTAATAGATAATGGTAGAGGTATTCCATGTGGAATTCACAAAACAGAAGGGAAAAGTGCTGTTGAAGTAGTTCTTACCAAACTACACGCTGGTGGAAAATTTGGTGGAGAAGGCTACAAGATAAGTGGAGGTTTGCATGGGGTTGGATTATCGTGTGTAAATGCTTTGAGTGAGTGGTTGGAAGTTGTTGTCGAACAGGGTGGCAAGATTCATAAACAATTATACAAACGAGGTGTTCCACAAGAACCACTGAAAGTTATAGGGGATACTGCTCAAACAGGAACAAGTGTCACTTTTATGCCCGATTACGAAATATTCGAAACATTGAATTTTGATTATAACGAACTAAAAAGTAGATTTAGAGAAATTGCTTTCTTAAATAAAGGTCTTACTATTTCTATAGAAGATCGTAGAGGAGAAGAAAGTGTTGGCGAAACTTATAGATATGACGGCGGAATAGTAGAGTTTGTTGATTATTTAAACAAAAACAAAGAAACATTGTTTCCGGAACCAGTGTATGTCGATGTAGTTAACAAAACTAATGAAGTAGAAATTGCTTTTCAGTACAACAATGGTTATAACGAATTTATAAATTCATATGCAAACAATATCAACACCGAAGAGGGAGGAACACACTTAGAAGGTTTCAAAGCGTCTTTGACCAAAATCATTAATGATTATGGCAAAGCAAACAAAATTTTGAAAGATAGTGAAAAATTAACGGGAGAAGATTCCAGAGAAGGTATAACGGCTATTATTTCTGTTAAATTAACTGAACCTCAGTTTGAAGGACAAACAAAAACAAAATTGGGTAATTCCGAAATGCGAAAAATTGTAGCCGATGCTATGCAAGAGAAGTTTGGAGCGTATTTGGAAGAAAATCCTAATATTGCAAGAGAACTAATTCTTAAGTGTATCACTGCCAAACGTGCAAGAGACGCAGCGCGTGCAGCAAGAGAAACTACTAGACGAAAGGGAATACTTGAAAGTACAACATTACCAGGAAAACTAACAGATTGTACTAACAAAGATAGAAAAAGTAGCGAAATATATTTGGTAGAAGGCGAAAGTGCAGGTGGTACAGCAAAACAAGGTAGAGATAGAACATTTCAGGCAGTTTTGCCACTAAGAGGCAAAATAATTAATGTCGAAAAAGCATCTTTGCACAAAGTATTAGAAAGTCAAGTTATCAAAGATATGATTACTGCTTTTGGTTGTGGAATATCTAACGAGTTTAATGAAGAAAAACTAAGATATGACAAAATCATTATCATGACTGATGCAGATGTTGACGGAAGTCATATAAGAATATTGCTACTTACATTCTTCTTTAGGTTTATGCAACCTTTGATAGAAAAAGGACATGTTTATATTGCACAACCACCACTATATAAAATTGCTAATGGCAAACAAGTTTATTATGCTTATTCTGATGAAGAATTAGATCAAATACAAGAAGAAATTGGAAGACCAAAAGTAGAAATACAAAGATACAAAGGTCTAGGAGAGATGAATAGTGATCAATTGTGGGAAACAACAATGAATCCCGAAAATAGAATATTACTCAAAGTGACAATGGAAGATGCTTTTGAAGCAGATGAAACATTTAACAAACTTATGGGTGAAGATGTTGAACTTAGACGTAAGTTTATCGAAGAAAATGCGACATTAGTAAAAGACTTAGATGTATAATTTTTAGGAGAAATTCATGGAGAGAGATGAAATTGAAAAAATTTTAGACAAAATTGACGCCAGTAAAATTTTGGACGTCAAGGTCAAAGAAGAACTTGAAAAGTCTTTCATTGCGTATGCTATGGCTGTTAATGTTAGTCGAGCAATTCCTGATGTAAGAGACGGTTTGAAACCTGTTCATCGTAGAATTATTTACGCCATGGGTAATAATTTGGGCTTGTATAATGACAAACCTTTTAGAAAGAGTGCAACTATTGTCGGTGAAGTTATGGGTAAATTTCATCCACATGGTGATAGTGCTATTTATAACGCGCTTGTTAGACTTGCTCAAGACTTCACTATAAACTGCCCTCTTGTAGATGGACATGGAAACTTTGGTTCTGTCGATGGTGATCCACCAGCAGCATCTCGTTATACAGAGGCACGACTTAGCAAAATTGCAGGAGAAATGCTTAATGGAATAAATCAAGAAACTGTTGATTTCTATCCAAATTTCGACGGTAGAGAAATGCAACCAGTCGTACTTCCAAGTAGATTTCCAAATTTGCTTGTTAATGGTAGTGACGGAATTGCAGTTGGTATGGCAACAAATATTGCACCACACAATTTGTGCGAAGTAATTAATGGTGTAGTAGCCCTAATTGACAATCCTGAAATAACAATAGATGAACTTATGCAATATATTCCTGCTCCAGATTTTCCAACAAAAGGAATAGTAATCGGTGGCAAAGGCGTTAAGCAAATGTACGAAACGGGCAAGGGTACATTTATTATTAGAGCAAAAACAGATATTGAAGAAGAACATGATAGACAGAAAATAGTTATAACGGAAATTCCTTATCAAGTAAACAAAGCCAAACTTATAATTCAAATTGCTGATATGGTCAAAGCAAAAAGAATTGAGGGTATTAGCGATATTAGAGAAGAAAGTGACCGAACAGGTATGAGAATTGTAATAGATGTCAAACGCGATGCAAATGCTCAAGTTGTCTTGAATAATCTATTCAAATTAACTCAATTACAAATATCATTTGGTGCAATAAATTTAGCGTTGGTAAACGGAACTCCAAAAGTACTCAGCCTAAAAGAAATTTTGGTCAATTATTTATCGTTTCAAAAAGAAGTAATTACTCGTAGAACAAAGTTTGAACTTGACAAAGCAGAAGCCAGAGAACACATTCTCAAAGGTTTGGTAATAGCTCAAGCAAACATAGATGAAGTAATAAGACAAATTAAATTATCAAATGACAAAACAGATGCTATAGAAAGACTTACAAGACTATTCGAGTTAGACGAAAAACAAGCAAACGCTATACTTGATATGAGATTGCAAAAATTGACAGGATTAGAGGTAGAAAAATTGAAAGCCGAACTTGAAGAAGTTGAAGGTTTAATAAAAGAATATCGTGAAATATTGTCAAGTGAAGCCAGGGTGCTTGAAATTATAAAAGGTGATTTAATAGAAATCAAAACTAAATATGGAGTGCCTAGAAAAACAGAAATAAGTTATGACTATTCAAGTATTGATATAGGAGACTTAATACCTAAAGAAACAGTTGTTCTAACCTTAACTCATGACGGCTATATCAAGCGTATGCCTGTAAGTGAATACAAGAGTCAACATAGGGGTGGCATGGGTGTAATTGCTCACAAAACCAAAGAAGAAGACTTCGTAGAAAATATATATATAACATCAAGCCACGATGACTTGTTGTGCTTCTCTACAAAGGGTAGAGTATATACTATCAAGGCATATGAAGTGCCAGAAGCACAAAAACAAGCAAAAGGTAGAGCAATGGTCAATTTGTTACAAGTGGACAAAAACGAAAGAATTACCACCATTATTCCTATCAAGCCAAATGCTGAGGGCAATTTAATAATGGCAACCAAACAAGGACTTATCAAGAAAACACCAATAAGCGAATTTGTAAATATTCGCAAAGGTGGAAAAATTGCCATAAAACTTAATGAGAATGACGAGTTAATAAGTGTATATCTAACAAGTGGTAACGACGAAGTGTTGATTGCTAGTAGCGAAGGTAAGTGTATAAGATTTAATGAAAAATATGTAAGAAAAATGGGTAGGGATACCATGGGCGTAAAAGCCATGAAATTAAATCAAGATGAAGTAATTGTTGATATGACAATTATTAAACCTAACTCAGATATGTTGACCATAAGCGAAAACGGTTTCGGCAAAAGAACAAGCGAAAGTGAATATAGATTGCAAGGTAGAAATGGCAAAGGAATAAAGGCTGGAATATTCAACGAAGTTACAGGAAAACTAGTTAATCTTAAACAAGTAGCAGATGACGATGATATTATGCTTATAGCAGATGACGGTATTGTTATAAGAGTCGAAAGCAAAGAAATTAGCAAAATTGGTAGAAACACCAAGGGCGTTAGAGTTATGAAAATCAAAGACAATGCAAAAATAGTTTGCGTTGCAGTTGTAAAATCAGAACAATCACAAGAAAAATTTGCAGAAGAATTACAAGAAGAAAAATTTGATAATTCAGATGAAAACACAGAAATTTCAAATACTCAAGAATTGTCTTTGGACGAAGAAGATAAAGAATCTGATATGTAAAAAATACACCCTTATAATATTTTGAAGCGAATACAAAGTCGCTTCAATTTTTTTTGGTGTATTTTTTTGTTTTTTATTGATTATATTGACTTTATTAAGCGTTTATTAAAAATTTTTCTTTGTACTTTTAAACAATAATTGCTATTTAATTGACAAAATGTTATGATTTTTTGTCATTATCCTTGGTGTTTGTATTAGGGTTGTAATCTCTAATTATTTGAATACTATCATTATTAGATTTTGTGTTAGTAACTTTTTTTGTGATTTTTCTTTTTGCTTTTTTAGATTTTGTATAAGTAATAATTATAATTGTTGTGATTATCAATAGAATTGCTACAACGCATGCAATTATAATTGTTGTATTAGGGTCAATAGCGAAGTTGGGTTCAATTATAAATTTTTCACTATTAACAACAATATCAATACCATCTACAGTTTGTTTTGCTTGTAATTTTACAGAGATTTCTCTTTTTTCGTTTGTATCAAAAATAAGACTTATAGAACTTTTTCCTGTAATTTTGTCACCATTTGTACTTTTGAAAAATTGCCCATTAATGTACCAGTTATATACTAAGTTAGAATAATTTTCGATAGAGATATTTTCATTTGGTTGTACTGTCAATAAAATTTCTTGCCCTATTACAAAATTTGTAGTATTAGATCTAATCGTTATAGTGTCCAATACTTGTTCTTGAACAATTACAGTTCTAATAACTGTTTCTGCCACATTGTTTGACGCGTCTTTTAGATTGTAGGTTATATAATACGTTCCTACTTGAGTTACATCTAAGTTTGAATAATCAACATCAACAAAATTGGTGAGATTGTCATTACTATCCCAACCCTCATAACCCGGGTCTACAAAAGATTTGAATTGTTGCCAATACATTGTGCTATAGCCTAATAAATTGATAGTAGGTTTAGTAGTATCGACTACAACAAATGGCAAACTTAGATTTTTTGTAGAATTATTATAGGTTAATTGAATTGCACAATAATTTATTCCTGCTTGACTAGTAGAAGCGTTGAAAATTTTGATGGAATAATCTCCAAGCAAACCAATGATTTCTATATCGGTTGGTTGCAAATTGAAAATACTAGTTCTTTCAATTATGAAATCATTTTTTATATTTGCAGATACATACACACAATTTTTCTTATGAGACAACCCATTGAAATAACTCGTTTCACTAGCCATAGGACTTGCAATTTCAAATTCGTATTCGCCATAACTAGTTGAATTTATTAGATTGGAAATTGTGTTATATTTGTAGGTAAGAGTATTATAATTATATTTAAAATTAAATGCTAAATAAAAACTATCACTTTCTCTTATATAATATTTGGCATTTTTGATATCATCATAAATTGAAATGTAATTATCACTATTAAAATTTTGTATTCCAAATATAAGTTTTGTATTGTTTAAATCTACTGTATTTAAATCTAAGTTATTGAAAGATAAATTAATTTTCAGTATTTGAGTATCAAAATCGGTGTTGATAGGTAATTCGTTATCGTTAAAAATTATATTTTTTTGGCTTTTGTTCAAAGTTAAAAAATTTGCAATATCAATTAAATCATTGTTTGAAATTTGATTGTTTGATAGGTCAATGGCAACAAGAGTTTCGGGAAACTCAAATTGACACAATTCAGTTATATTATTAATGCCAGAATTTGATAAATCAAGATAAGTTTTTTTTGCGCTTATTTTTTCTATCCCTGTATTTTCATCTATTATTTTGTTTACTTTGTAATCTTCGTGATTCAAAAAATCATCGCTATACAATTTGCTGTCATAAGTTTTGCCAAGAAGATTACAAATAGCATTTCTAAGTTTTGTATTAGAAATTATAACTTCTTCGCTATTTTTCAATTTGTTTACATATAAATTGTCAGCCAGAACACTTGACGTTTGGTTTTGCTCTACTGAAAAAAATGTAAAACAAGAACATAATATAAGTATTAAAAAACCAAAAATTTTTATTAACTTTTTTCCCATTTTTCCCTACAAATTTCTATTGTTTTTTTTAGTTTACCACAAATTTATAAATAATGTGTAATAAATTTGTATAATAAATTAAATTAACGAAATATTCGAAATTTATTATTTAGTAATTTAAATAATAAAAATTGACCTATTGCAATATAAAAAAGAAGTAAATGTTTTCTATTTACTTCTTTTTTATACAAATCTAAAATTATTTGTTTTTTGGAGTAATTATACTCTTGCCACCAATATAAGGACGCAAAGGTTCTGGTATAAAAATTGAACCGTCTTCCTGCAAATTGTTTTCCAAAAATGCAATCAATGCTCTAGGCGTTGCAATTACTGTATTGTTTAGTGTATGTGGATAATAATTACCTTTTTCTCCTTTGATTCTTATTCCTAGCCTACGACTTTGGGCATCTCCTAGAGTACTACAAGAGCCAACTTCGAAGTATTTTTTCTGTCTAGGACTCCATGCTTCAACATCGCAAGATTTTACTTTCAAGTCTGCCAAATCTCCACTACAACATTCAAGTGTTCGAACTGGTATGTTTAGATTTCTAAAAATATCTACAGTGTATTTCCACATTTTGTTGTACCAATCCATGCTGTCTTCTGGCTTACATATAACAATCATTTCTTGTTTTTCAAATTGATGAACACGATATAAACCTCTTTCTTCAAGACCATGTGCGCCACCTTCTTTTCTAAAGCAAGGGCTGTAAGAAGTCATTGTGATAGGGAGTTCGTTTTCTTTGATAATTTGTTCTTTGAATTTGCCTATCATACTGTGTTCACTTGTTCCCACCAAAAACAAATCTTCGCCTTCAATTTTGTACATCATTGCTTCCATTTCTGCAAAACTCATAACTCCATTTACAACATCACTTCTTATCATAAATGGTGGTATGCAATATGTGAAGCCTTGTTCAAACATGTAGTCTCTTCCATACGCAATCATTGCTTCATGAATTCTCGCTCCGTCTCCCATTAAATAATAAAAACCTGCTCCACTTGTTCTGCCTGCACTTTCTTTGTCTAAACCATTTATACTATCTAATATATCTGCATGATATGGAATTTCAAAATTAGGAACAACTGCGTCCCCAAATCTTTCAATCTCTACATTTTGACTATCGTCTTTTCCTATAGGTACAGATTTGTCTATAATATTAGGAATTGTCATCATAATGTTTTTTATTTTGGTAGAAATTATTTCTTCTTCTTTTTCAATTTGTTTTAGTTTTTCGTTTATTTCATTGACTTCTGCTTTGGTTTTGTTTACTTCATCAATTTTTTTCTCTCGTACTAATTTCCCAATTTCCCCACTCAATGTGTTTCTTTTTGCTCTTAAATTATCTCCAAGAGATTTCAATTTCCTATTTTCTTCGTCCAATTTTAGAATTTCATCAACGCTAGATAATTTTTGGTCTTGAAATTTGTTTTTTATGTTTTGCTTAACTAAATCGGGGTTTGTTCTTATTAAATTGATGTCTATCATGTTTATCTCCTTTTGACATTGTTTTTATGATTTTTTGCCAAATAATGATTATTTATTGACAATTTTCATCATATAATGTCTATAAATTTTATATAAAAACCAAAATTACAAAAAATCTCTAAGGATATAATCCCTAGAGATGAATTAATAAATCCACGGTGCCACTCTAGTTGAACAATTATTTGTTCCTCTCAAAATATCTTGTCTTCACTAGATATTATAGTCTGACTTTCGTCAGTATCTCGTTAGGTAGATGTGCAAATCATTGTAATTACTCTTTCACCAATTTTTGAGTAATTCTCTGTATAACAAATATATTTGCATTAGCCTAAGTCATCGGTAGAAGAATTGATTAAAACTTTTTGTAAATTTGTAATTATATATTTATTATATGCCAAAAATTTTATTTGTCAATAAAATGATTAATTAATTTTTTTAAATATGATTTTTTTAAAAAAATTTTTTTCTTATTAAAAATTGAATATAAATTTGATTTTTGTTAATAATTAGAAAAAAAATAGGAGAATAATATGGAAAATTTTGATGAAAGCAAAACAAAACAAAATCTAGCAAGAGCATTTGCTGGTGAGTGTCAAGATGGCGCTAGGTATCAGTTTTTGGCAACACTTGCGCAAGACGAAGGATATTTTTATATGCAAACAATATTCAAAACTCATGCAAAAAATGAAATGGCTCATGCAAAAAAATTTTATGATTTTCTAGCAGACAACTGTTCTGTTAAACAAAAAAACATAGAAATATGTGGAGGCTATCCTTTTACAAAAGGTACATTGCTAGAGAGCATAAAAGATACAATGGGTGCAGAATTAAGTCAAAGCGAAAATGTGTATCCTGACTTTGCAAGAGTTGCAGAAGACGAGGGGTATAAAGATATAGCAAAATCATTTTTATTTGCAGGTAGTGTAGAAAATTGTCATAAATTAATGCTAGAGCAATTATATGAAAAATTGAAAGGTAATAAATTGTACAAAAGTCCAACGCCAATAAAGTGGAAATGTAGTAATTGTGGATTTGAGCATACAGACAAAAAAGCATGGGATTTTTGTCCTAGTTGCGACAAGCCACAAGGATATGTAGAAATTCCTATTGACATGAATTCGGGAAGTTAAATTTAAATGATTAATCTTTTATATTACAAATATTTACAAAAACTTAATCTTTTTTTGGAGTAAAATAAATTGTAAATAAAAAACCCTATGATTGTTCATAGGGTTTTTGTTTTTTATCTATCTAGAAGATAAGCGGTACCACCAAAAGAAATTACAACATTATTATCATTTGAATAAAATTTGGTAGGAGAAAGATTTGATGTGGTAAGGTTTGTTTGAGTATGTAAAAGATTTCCTTCAATATTGTAAAAGTAATAATCATAGTTTGAAGCATTTAGTTTGCAACCAACTATCAAAGTCGCCCCATCTAATAAAACAATGTTTATATTTTCAAAGTCTTCATTATTCATTTTGTATTTATTTGTTTCGGAATACTCAATTAACGGCAAGTCTTTAGAAAGACCTAATTGTTCAAGATAAAATTTCTGTACATTTTCGCCATTTTCAAATACAGTTTCTCGTCTTAAATAATATTTTTCATGAGAAATATTAGTTATAGAATTGATAGGATATTTTTTGATTATAATACCCTCTAAATTACAAACATATTGATAGTTTGTATCTTGCATTATTATTGCATTGCTAGTTGCAAAAATATTTTCAAAATTTTCTAAATTTGCAATTAAATTATATTTGTCATCAATTAGATAATATTTGTCTTGAGTTGTAGACTCATAAATGGCTAGATAACAATCATCATTTATTTGTTTTAATGTATTGAATTGATAAGAAATTTCTTTGGTTTGAAGTCTATCATTAATTAATAAGTTTTGTGATGCTTCTAATTTTTTATTTTTGATTAAACTAGCATTTATAAGTGTTGTTTCAAGATTTGAAATGTCTACAACACCGTTTACAACATAATCAAAATTTACTTGGTCAAATTTGCAATTTTTTATGTTTAGTTTGTATGTCCTTACATTGTAATATTCTATACCTGAATTTGTTGTTACGGAATAGTCAAATTTTGATTCATCAGTTGGTATCAAAAATTGCATAAAATTATAATTACCTATTCTAAATGAGTTAGATAAATGTGAAAATAAAAGTTCTACTGAAATAGGTTCTGACCTTCCTTTTTCATTGAAATTAATATCATAGACAATGTATTCCAATGAATTAACTGTGCTTTCAAAATATGTAGAATTAAAGCCAATAAATAAAGGTGTTCCGTTAGTTAAAAATTCAAGTTCCAAATCTTTGCATTCTACAGAATTGCCTATTTCGTTATTAATGGTTTGAAGTAATTCTCTTTTGCCTTTTTTTATCCTATATAAATTTTCATATGTTATTCCGTCAGAAGTAGTAAGTCCCCAAATTTCATAGTATAAGTCATCATTAAAATATTTTTCTTCTATAAATGAAATGTCGCTAACAATTATTTTTTCGTCATGATATTTTTTGTCTATATCTAGCCTTACTTTGCCCTTCTTTTCGTCAAATTCTATTGTTCTAGATTTTATGTATGAATAAGTTTGATTGTCAGATTCGTTATAGTCTAAAAATTCTAGATTTTTCCCATGTTCATCAACAACTTGTATTTTTGAACTGTTTGCTCCATCAATTAATTGGAAATATGTTTTTTCGCTATTTAGGCTAGTATTCAAATGATTAATTTGATCGTACTTGGTATCAACTATAACTCTGTTTTCCACATATGAAAATAGTCCATATTTGTAGTCTGTGCTTGTATGAATTGTTTGCACTCCATTATTGCGAACATCACCATAGGGAGTATATTTGTCGTCTATGCTAATAACTTCCATCTTTGTGTGATTGTTAAACATAAATCTATCTTGTGCTGAAATATCAAATCTCTTGATGTTAACAAGTATCACTGTGAGAATTATGCTAAGCAAAACAACTCCAACAACGACCGAACTTATAATTATTTTCTTTTTTTTGGACATAAAAGTTCTTTCTCTCCTTTTTGTATTCTTTGTTTATTTAGAATAACAAAATTAGAAAAATTTTGTCAAATGATTTAGATATCAAAAATTACCAAAATGTATAGAGATACTACGAATTTTTTGAATTGTTTATGTTTGATTTGAGAAATTTTGAGAATATTAATTCTTTTGAAAAATGTGCTTAATTCTGCATGCTTTTTTGCTTAATTTATAAATCAATTGCGAATTGAGATAGATTTAGATTTATTTTTTAATTTTGCGAAATTCCATTATAACAAAGATGATAATTTTCGTTTAACGAAGAAATAAATTTCTGTTTAAAGAAAAAATACTCAAAATTTTGATTAATTTTCTCAAATTGTGCAACAAATTTCTTTTTTTATCCAATCTACTAATAATATAAAAATATTTATATTATATAGCAAAATAATTTTTTATTTTCGACAATTTGTGCTAAAATGTTGAAAGAAAAAAACAAAATACCAAACATAGGTGAGTAGAATGAAAAAAGTAAAAACTATTATTACGGCTTTGATTATTATTTTTGCAACTGCATTTGTCAGTGCATGTTCATGTGGTCAGAGTGACCCAGAAGATATAATACAAGTTTATGAAACAGGCATATCAATTACGTCTGATTTTGATGGCGCTGAGGTGGATCCAGAAAATGGATTTATGACGATTAGGTGTCATAGGGGAGAAGAGTTTACTATAACCTATACTCTTACGCCTAGCAACGCAACTACTACCCAAGTAGATTGGGATTTTACTACCAATGATGATGTGGTAGAATCTAAGCGTAATTATTATTCATATTCTCAAGCAATATCTCATTCGGTAACTTTTGTTGCTAGAAAAGTAGGTAATACCGTTCTAAGATTTACAACCAAAGCTACTGGAAAATGGACTGAGGCAACAATTATTGTAGGTGATGCACCTGAAGTTCTTCCTACCTTTGTTGCTCCTACAAATTTAAACTACAACCCATCTTTGGGCAAACTTACTTGGGATCCTGTGACAACACAAAAATTGTATACAGGCGAAGTTGTTGATTGTCCAAAAAATAATGGTGTTGTTGTTGGATTAACTGGATATGAAGTCATAGCCAAAAATTTAACAACGGGTGAAACTATTCAAGAATTTGTTACCAAAAACGAGTTTGATGGATTGGTTAGAGGTAATACATATTCTGTATCTGTTGTTGCGAAAGGTGATGACAATTTTACCGTAAAGGATAGTCCAAAATCTAGTGAATTTTTGTATCATCAACTTGCTAGTGCAGAAAATTTACAAAATAATAATGGTGTCATTACTTTCAATACGCCTATGTATTCTAGTGAAAATAGAGTATATTTCAATGTATCTGACAACTCACAGTATGTAAGTAGAACAATAGATTCAAGTGTGTCTTCTCAACTTTGCTCTTTTCGAACGGACGAAACATTTGAAGTTTTGGCTCCAAACCTTATGGAATACAATATTTATGTTGTTTCTTATCCAGAAGGATATGCAAATGCTGAAAAGCAAGGATTAAATTATGTTTTGGACGTAAATACCAAAGTTAGATACTACGCAAGTATTCCAACAAATACACTTGTTGTTCAGAAATTGGAAACTCCAATAGTTTCTTTGTCTTACAAAACAGATACATTGACAGTGGGGGGAGTAGCTTTTGGCGAAAATACTGATAACAAACCACATATAAGTTCAATAATTTCGTGGAAAGTTAATACTCAGTATGAACAATCAACATATGTTATAAAATATGCGTATGCAATTTTCAAAAACGACACGAAAATTTATCCATCGCAAAATGATTACGAAATAACCGAAAAACAGTCTTTTGACACTTCTCAACTATGGAAATATGGTGCAGACAAATACAAGATTGTTGTTTATACAATTGGTAATTCTAGTAATACTGTTGCAAGCAAAGTAGTCGAATTTGGATTCAATATTATAGGACCAATGGACAAAGAATCAACTAGTATTGTTGACAACATATTGACTACTAGTATTGCTAGTTCAACAATTGGAGGAGTAGATTTATTCTTTGTAAACACAGATAATAATCAAAACTCGAAACATGTTTTTGTATCAGGTAGTGGAACAAGTCAGCAATTACAGATTGATTTGGCTAATCTTGAATTGCAACCAGGTAGTTATGATCTTTATGGAAGATTTGTAGGTGTTAATGGTCAAGGTGATGGTTTGAATGCAACTACTGCAACTGGAGAAATAACCAAAATCAATAATTCAAGTGTTGTCGTTGCAAAACCTGTTACTGGAACTAATGAACTAAGCAATTTGGGAGTAATTAAATTCAAAGAAGTAAACTCAGTATCAGAGATAGAAAACAAAAATTACAATACTTATGAAATCATTGTAAACAAAGGGGGAAGTTCTTCTGCTAGTGCTGTTGTTAGCATAAAAACAGCAGATTATTCTCATAATTACAATGATATTAGATACGCTCAAACAAAAGAAAGTGACGGATATTATAACTTTGTTAGTATTTATGACATCATAGGAAAATATTTATTATCCAACATTGGTAGCGTTAATAATGATAATGTTGAAAGTGAAATTTTGGACTTCACTAGAAGTGGAGAATTTAATTATCAAATTATCTGCAAGGGGGACGCACAAAATGGCGTTGACTCTGCACCAACATCAGCAGTAAGATTCCAGAGAACTCAGGCTGTATCAAGTCTAGAATTGCAAAATTATGTATTAAGTTTTGAAAGTGTGGGAAGTTCTATTACCTATGAATTAGAGTTTAATGGACATAAGACAACAATTGGTTCAAAAGTTGGTTCAATATCTGTTGATTTGAAAACAACAATAGTCGACGGAAAAAGTTTTGCTGAACACATTGCTGAATATATTGCAAATGATGCAAGCAAAACAGAATCAAATATTCTAATAAAAGTTTCTGCAATAGGAACAACTGCTGATTCGAATAGTCCAGGATTTTTGAATTCAGTTACAACAGAAGTGTATTTCAATATAACAGAAAAACCATCAAGTATGACAATTGATCAAAATTCAAATTTGACATGGTCAATGAAAGCATCGGATAGTACAAACAAAGACTTTTTGTTGAAATTTTATAAATATACAGTAAATGAAGTGACTGAAAGAACATATTTAACAGAAAGAAAAATTAATGTTGAAAAAGTAGTATATGGCGAAGAAAATATTGATACAGATCCAAGTACAGATGAATATACTTACAATATCAATTCAATAATCAATGAAATTTATGGTGTTAACGGAAATATTATTGTCGGCGTTACTATAGAAGAGGTAGCATCAGATAAATTTACTGGTGGTGTCACTGATGATTTTTATGTAGTTAAATTGCCAGAAGTTGAAATGAGTAGGAATTTGAATGACGATAATGTGCCTGTCATTGAATTTAATAAATTGACTTATACTGATGGCATAAAATACAACATACTTGTTATCAAAGATGGTAATGAGGAAACCATAAGAAATAACGAATGTATATTAACTGACGAATTGGGACAATACGATTTGTCAAGTTTGGGTATATTAACGGTCGGTAGTTACGAACTTAGAATGATTGCAAGCAAAGATACTACAAATACAAACTCATACGAGAACCCTTATGTTATAAGTTCAGATGCAACTACAATGTTAATCAAAATATTGAGTTCACAAATTACAGTTACTGCAGATGGCGAGATTGTTAAATGGAATAGTATTGATGACAATGCAACATATACATTGTACTACAAAGTTGCAGGAACAGAAGACTATGTAGTAGCGAGCAATGAAGATGAAAATATTGTATTTGACAAAAATAATTTGACGTACAATGTTTTTGGTCTTTTTGTGGCAGGTACAAATTATATCAAAGTTTCTCCATCTATTGATTTTGTAAACACAGGCTGTGTTATATCATCTGATGGACAATTAGAAAATGAAGTTATAAAATTACAACCAGTATCAGATATAAAAACTGAAAATGGTCAGTTGACTTTCACAATTACAGATGAATTTTTGAAAGCAATTATAAATAATAGTACACAAAACGAAGGACAATTAACAGGCGAAGAAACAACAAAAGTTGTTGTAAGCATTATACTTAGTGTTGACGACAAAGTAATATCTAGTGATGCTTATACAATGGTGTACGATAGTGAAAAAGGTGCTTACTATGTTTCTATTAATAATTCAAATTATGTAGGAACTCATAATTATTCTATTCAAATTTGTGCAACTGGCTATATCAATAGTGCAAAGAGTGAAAATTACTCTGCAACAAAACTAACACATGATATTAGTGTTGCAAAAACAGGAGAATGGATTGAGTGGAATGCTGATGATAATGCAACAGGATATGTATTGCAATTTGCTTTTGTTGGTGGTGGGGATCCTACTCAAATAAATTTCGAATATAATAGTGCCGATCATACAGTGGCTTACGAAAAAATTGGGGAAGGTAATTCTGTAGAATGGACTCAAGATTCAAATATTGTCAAAGTAGAACAAGTTGATGGCGTTTACAAAATAAAATACAAATTTGATGAAACCAAAGTTATAAATGGTGTGGCTGGAGATTATAATTATACAATTACACCAAAAACAAACAAAGATGGTTATTTGAATGGTAATAAATCAGATGTGAAGACAATTACCAAATTAGGTAATCAAGTAACCTTAGGATCAAATTATGATAGTATATCAATAGGTGGATATCAAGAAGGTACTCTTATTCCACAAAGTGTAAATATCACAGTTGTTAAATTCGAAAATGTAGAAGAACCAATTGAAGATGGAAACCCTGATGCTGGTACACAAGTAGTGAAACAATATTCAGATACAATGACTTATACTTCGTCTATCGCTTATTCAAGTATCCAAAGTTCAATTACAAGTGCTGAAACTCCATATCTTTTGAATTTGAACGACGTAGGTTTGACAGAGAGTGGTAGTTACGAAATTAGAATTCAATTCATCGGAGATGGAAATTCACTTTTAAATAGCGAAATTCTAATTAATGATAATACCTTTGTAAAATTAGACACGACTACACCTTATACAAAAAATGGTGTTATAGCATGGTCAAATGTAGATAGTGCGTCTTCTTATTCAATTAAATTAAATGACGGCGAAAAAGATGTTGTAATTAATGATTTAACGGTAGAAACTGATACAACGGACGCAACTGGCAATACTTTGTTATTAACAGAAGAAATAATCAAAGCAAAAAGTTTAGAATTAAATGGCGAAGAATTTACTTTTGAGATAGGAACAAATTATACATTGCAACTAATGAGTAATGGTAGTAGTTTGTCAAGCAAATGGTCTGAACCTTTTGTGATCAAAAAATTACAAGCACCAACAGACCTAAAAATTATATCTACTAACGAAGAAATAACCTATACCTATACAAATTCTGAGGGTATAGAAGAAACTATTACAGTTAATGTTGGAGACCCAATGCTAGTTTGGAAAAATCCAAATAATGTAACTGCTAGACTAAATTATTTGCTTGACTATGGCGATGGTAGTGAACCTATAATTGTATATAATACAGCATCTGACACATCTGAACTTTTGGGACAATTGTTACCAAAAGATAAAGATGTTGGAAGATATACTTTGAAATTGAAAGTTATAGGAAATTCAACGGCTGGAACAGACAAAATAGGACTTTTGACAAGTAACTATTCAGGAGAAGATATAGTTATACCTAACGAACCTGATGGCGAAACAGTCACTAATAATACAAATCCAGTTGCTAATTATGTGTATGATACATCAAATGTAGGATACATTGCCGTTACTGATGGTAGTTCATTGAATCAGTATTCATGGGATCCAGTAACTGGTGCATATGGTTATAAGTTATCGTTCTATGCTGGCTTTAATCAAGGAAAACCAGTTGGAGACCCAGTTGCAGTGGCATACACAACTACAACGACTTATAATTTTAGAAATACAGAATTTGACGGATACGGATATTTTACAGTTGTGGTAAATGCTCTTACAGATCCAGCAAAAGCAATTGTAACAACCAAAATTTTCGAAGAGGGTTCAGAGCCTTACATAAATTATAATGCTCTGTATAGATCACCTAGTGTTGCTAATTTAATGGTAAAAGATGGAATGGTATCTTGGAGTTTACAAGTAAGTGATATCAAATCTTTTGTAGAACCACATTTACTTATCTCAGAGGGAACTTTGAAAACACAAGTAACTGGAGATGATACTCAACAACTTGCAGAAAATACTATAAAATACATCTTGAATAAAATAAATAACAAAGCCACAGGCAATGAAGATGTAGATAATATATTATCAAGTCTATATACATATAGATTGCTTATCAATGGAGTGGAAGTTTCTTCAATTGTTCCATCGTCAGCAGATGTTGTAAGAATTGTTGATATGGAATCAGAAAAAACATATCAAGTAATAGATAGTTCTTATCAAGATAATGACTATTTGATGTTTAAATATGATCTTTCAATAGATCCAGAAATTCCAGAAGATGACGGGCAATCAAGTGAAGATGGAAGTCAACCAAGTGAAGATGGGAATACAAATACTGCTGGTATTGAATACGCACCAGGAGAGTACAAAATCAAAGTTTCTTCACAAGGAAATGCTCTATCAGGAGATATAACAACAGGTCTTATTTCGACAGCAGATGGAAGATACAGTAGTGAACTTGTTGCGTACAAACCTAATACACCTAAGACATGGGTAAGTACAGACGATGAAACACAAACTGTGATAAATCAAATAAAAGATGGCAATCTAATGTGGTCTTTGGTTACTACAGACAGTACTACTTTGGAAAAGTTTAAATATCACAAAAATTACAAAATTACAGCAATATCTTATGACAATCAAGATTCAAGAGTGAGCGTAAATGTAAATGTTGACGATACTTTTGTAGAAGAAGAACAATCAAATCCTAATCTAAAAGACGGAAATAATTACTTTAGACACATCAAACAATTATTTACTACAGGAACGGGTACAAATAGAGTGTCTGCAAATACAAATTATTATCTTGAAATAAATGTATTAGGAACAGAAGACAGTACAACTTTGCAAGAAGACGAAAAAGCATATCTAAATAGTAATGTATTCAAATATTCTGAACCTATGAATATTCTAGCAAATCAAACATTTGAAGTAAGCGAAAGCAAATTCAAATGGGAACCATGCTTACATTCAACATCAACAAATGTAGTTATTTATGGCCCTTTTGTTGATGAATTAGGAGAGCCAATCTATGCTCCACAACCAGATCAATATGTTGGAAAAGAGAATAGTATTGCTTATACAAAAGATTACGAATCTTGGGTAAATAGTGGTAGCCAAGGTTCTGCTCCAAATTCTGAAATTTATGATGGTGGAATTGAAAGCCAAGCATATTTAACAGCACTAACGAATTGGAAAAATACTTTGAAAGATTTAGGATACACAGAACAAATAATTCAAAATGATACAACTATTGATGTAATAAAATCAGAATTCAAAGAAGTTCTTAACTTCCCAGTAGAATTAGTGGGAGAAGGAGAAGATGTTTCTATCAATAGAACGACTGAATATTCTTTGACAAAAGGAATATTAGATGATGTTGATTATCCTGCAGGTAGTTATATTATTCGAAAACAAGAAATTGGCAATGGTAAAGGTATTGTAGATACCGACTTTAGTGATAAATTATTCGTTGCAAGCGAAGGACCATTGGAGCCTTATGGTGTAGTTGCTACTAAACTTGGAACTATGTCAGCAACTGCAGATGCTTGGGTAGTAGATGGAGTATTTAAGTGGCAAGTAGTACCATATGCTAATGCTTATAGAATTACAATTGACGCCGTTAATGCTCAAGGAGAAGTAATTGACAGTAGCAGTTCTGAAATTATTAGAGATACCATGTATGATATGCCTAGTGATGTTAGATTCAATGATAATGCTTGTACATATCGTATAAGAATAACAGCACTTAGAGTTAATGATGACAATACGCTTACACATAACTACTTTAGTGGTGATGAAGTAGCAACATCTTCGTATGGAAGAGCGCCAATTCCACAAAATGTAATAATAACAGGTGATGGTAGAGTTACTTGGGATCAAGATACCACACCAGACAGTGTAGATAGGTATTTAATTAGAGTAAATGCAAATAATACAGAACTAGATCCTGTAACTGTTAGTAAAGGAGAAAAAGAGTACAATTTAGGTAGTATTTCACAAAATGGTACAATATACTTCTATGTTAAATCTTTGGGATCTACAAGTATAAATACTATTTACTTAAATAGCAGTTATTCAAATCCTGTAGAAGTTACAAAACTTGCAACTCCAGTTGCCACTGTAAAAGACGGAATATTTACATGGGGAACTGAAAGTACCGAAACAAGTGGACAAAACTTGACTAATACTTTGTTTGTTTTGGATTTTGGTAATAATGAAATATTCAATGCAGGGGAAGATGGACTTGATTTAAATATAACTAATTATCCTTTATTTACAGACATAACTAATTATGATCAAGATTATTCATTGACAAATGAAGAATTCAAAACTGGAGAATATACTTTCAAAATTAAATACAAAGGTGATGAGGGTGAGACTTCAGGTGGTGGAAACTTTAATATTACTTCAGGGCAAATAGAATTAAAAGCAACAAAACTTGACGCTCCAATTCTAGAAAATGTCGATATTGACCCTTCAGATGCTACAGGTTTGGGCAATAGAATTAGATGGAACAAAATTGACAATGCTTCTGGATATAGAGTAAAAGTATTTACTCTATTGGGTAGTGGAGATAATGCAGTTGAAAAAGTATTCGAAAAGACAACATTTGATGATATTGACGGAAGATATTTTGATGTGACTAATACCATCTATGTAGATTTGAATATTAGCGAAATTATGAAATCATTGTTTGACAATACAAGCCTTGCACAAGGACTAACTTTGAAAGTTTATGTACAGGCAATTGGCACACAAGATAGTACAGGTATGAGTGAAAATATTTATTTGAGCAGTAGTTATTCAGATGTCAAAACAGTTAATTATCCAAGTAGTCCAACAGGGCATTCTTATGATTCAGAAAAAGGTATTGTGACTTGGACATTAGATCAAAACAATATAGATAATAACAATAATGTATTGTTAACTATGTCTTACAACGTAGAAAATGTAACTGAAGATGAATTCAATTCTTATTGGAAAGTAACATCTGACAGTTATAAAAATGTTAGTGAAGATACGATACAAACGACAGATAATGCAAAAGAAAACAGATATTCAGAAATTACTAGTAGACATATCGAATATACTATCAATTCTGTAGAAGGTGATGAAAGTTCTTATAATCTATATAATATAGTTGTTTCAGATACTGTATTCCTAAAATCAAATGGAAATGGAACTCCAACAAGTTATAAATTAACAAATTATGGAACTAAGTATGCGTTTAGTATTGTAGTTACAGTTGGTGATGAAAATTACAATGGTATATATGTGTCTCAACCATATGAATTCAGTCAAATAAACAATGCTGATATCAACTTTACAGCATTTAGTGGTGGCGATGGCTCTGACTTACTTCCATACAAAGTGGATTCAGAAAATGAATTAAATAGAATAAGATACTTTGTTGATAAGCATTTTGAGATAACTGATAATATTGCATTAACCAACAAAAATGCAGATAATAATCTTCAATCTATATATTCTTGGAATATAATTGAAGATACATTTACGGGAAGTATTCAAGGAAATGGATATGCAATTTCAAATATTAGATCACTTGCATATTCACAACCAAATGAAATTTCTTTAGGCTTTATGAAAGAAAATGCTGGAACAATAAGTAACCTAAATCTTGATATTAATTATGAATTGAATGGTGGTAATTTTGTAGGAATGAATATCAAAGTTGCAGGACTTGCAATTATAAATTCTGGCACAATAGATAATGTTGCAGTAAATACAAGTTCACAAGGAAATATTTATATATCTACAGGAATAACAAATGGAATACAACTTGCAGGAATTGCTGTAGAGAATGCTGGAAATATTCAAAATTCTAGCGTTGTAACTGGACAAAATTCATCAAGTCAAACTTATGGTTTCTACGCTTTGGATGATAGTATTTATTCATCATATGTAGCAGGAATTGCAAATACAAACACAGGAATAATTGAGAACACGTTCTTTAGTGGAGATATTACAAGTAACTATGTATCAGGTATTACAAACACAAACTCAGGCACTATTGATAGATGTTATTCTCAAGGCAATGCTTATGTTACAGATAGGAACGCTACAGAAACTGTAGGGCAGGAAAAAGGTTGTGTATATGGTGGTATTGCAGGAGAAATTTCTGGAAATTCAACAATATCAAATTCATATTCACTTACAAAAGTAATTTTAACAAAACAGAGTGTTGAAAAGACTGCATATGTAGGAGGTCTTGTAGGTTTTGTTGGCGAAACTGATAATTCTACAATTTCGAATTGCTATGTTGTTGTAAACTTCTATTTTGCTGAACAAACAACTAGTTCACAAAATGTTAAAGCATATTACTTTATGCCATCTGATAGTAAAACAACTTGCACAAACAACTATTATTTAGTAGAAAGCGCTGGTGAAAATGCTATAACTGCTGGAACACAAACTATAAGTGGCGTTACAAATGTGCCAAATATTGAATCATTAAAATCTAGTTTAAGCGAATTGACTGATATTAGTGGCAAAAAGATTTACAATAATGACACCGAATATCCAACATTAATTAAATATTAAAAAAAATTTCTATAGTCATTTGACAAAATGTCTTATGACTATAGATAATTAAATTTTTAGGAGCAAAAAATGTGGTTAGCCGTAGCACTTATACTTTACTATTGTTTTAAATAACAAAACAAAAAACCAAAATATGGAAAATACTCAAGATTTTATTAAATTTGGTAACTCAACAAAAAAAGGATAATATATGAAATTCTATAGACTAGAGAAAAAAAATTATTTCAAAATTTGGGCAAAAGCGATCTTCAAAAGTTTGGCAATATCATTACTTTTGTCGGTAGCATTGATGGTAATATTAGGATACAAATTTATGATTGTTTCATCAGGATCAATGGAGCCAACGCTTCCTGTAGGTAGTTTGGTGATAGTGACCCCATGTGATTATAAAGATTTGCAACTAAATGACATCGTTACAATGGAAGGTAGTGGAATATATTTTACACATAGAGTTGTAGGGAAAATGACTTATGATACACATGAGATTGTTGAACCAGATGATCCCAGATACGAAACTGCTGTTTGGTACACCAAGGGTGACAATAATAACAATCAAAATGATGGACCTATCAACAAGGAAATCGTTGGCAAGGTATACGAAGAGCATTGTTTCAAATCTGTGGGTGTAATTGTAAGATATGTGAAAGCAAATTATATGATTTTGATAATTTTTGCAATTATTTTAGTGGCATTTGTTGAAGTTTTGAATTACTTAAGAAATCGCCTTGAGACCGATGATGTTGAGTGTTATGAGGACGAGGAGTAAAAAAAGTGGAATATAAAAACAAGAGTAAGTACAATTTTGCGTTTGTAATAGTACTAATAACTGTAGTACTATGCTCTTGTTTTATAATTTCAATAACAATTAGTTGGTTAACTCGACTTTATAACTTTGAAAACAATACAAATCAAATAGGTTCAATTGATATAAGATTGTATGCAAACGGGACAGAAGTTACGGGTACATATACAACTACTGAAGATGTGACAACATGGGAATGTAATCAACCTTATGAAATTGTTGGTAATACAAACATAAGAGATAATATCAATTTGACTATGCGAAATTTAGGCACAATTGATGCTTTGGTAAGAGCAACAATTAATATATATTACTTGGAAGGAACAAATAAGCGAACAGTTTTGTTATCAAGTGGAACACCGACAAATAAGGGAGATATATCACTAGATAATGCTGGTTGGATAAATGATTTTCCTAGCCCAACGGTTGCCTGTGGATATGTGTTTTACAATTCAAAAGTACAACCATATTACAACAAAACTTTAAATGGAGAAGACATAGTATCCACTCCTGTTTTGGATAATGAAATTTCAATTATAAATCAAATTCTTGTAAGTGATTTAGACAAAAATGTAACATTTTATGTGGATGTAACTCTTGATGCAATTGCTTACGATGGAAACATTTACAAAAAAATAGAAAACAATCAAACAAGTCCTACAGATATTCCAGTTTACGCTTTGCCGTTTGGAACAAAAGAAAGTTTGCCAGAACTTTGGACGGCTTGGCGTTAAACATAACGAAAATGTAAAAGTTTGATATCAAAATATTAATAAGGAATTGTATTATGAACAAAAATTTCCAAAAAAAAGATAGGAGCAAATTATACCAATTAATAGGTATTCTTCTTTTGTGCTTTTGTCTAGTTTCTTTGTTCACAAATACAACGATAGCATGGTTCAAAGACGAAAGCAAAACATCAAATGGAGAGCCTAACATTACAATTATTGGGACTCTAGATTTGCAAGTTACAACTAATTTTAATTTTTATAACTTAAGTCTTGCACCAGACAAAATTTATACTACAGATATAAATAATTCAGATATAGCCACTTATTTGAATACCACTAGTGAACACGACATTGTAGGTGCTTATGTCAGAATCAAATTTGAAACAACAAGAATAAATGTTGGAGAGACTGAAGAAATAGACAACAAAGATTTATTGAATTTGTATTTTGAAAATAATTATACCGAAAGCACTGTTTATACCGAAAGTGAAAAAAATAAATGGTTTTATAATTCTGCTGATGACTACTATTATTACATAGGAGGCATTGACAAAACAAATGTTATGTTTAATCGTGGATATAAAACAAGCAATTTCTTTACAAATGTAGAAAAAGATGCTCAGGTATATATGTCTTTTACGGTAGAGGCTATTCAAAGACAATATGATGCATATCTTGATGTCTGGCCAACAGCACCAGAGATATTCAAAAGTTTTGCAAGTATTGATGGCGACATTAATACTGAACATAATTAAAAAAAAGTTTTATGGAGTTTATGAATTTAAATAAGGAGTAAAAAATAATGTCAGCATCGAAAGATTTAAAAAGACGAATTCAAACTCAAAATATAATAATAATTGCACTTGCTATAATTATTGTTGTGCTAGTTGTTGTTTCTAGTACTGCTGCATGGTATATAAGAACAAAATCTGATAGTGCAGATATTATTTTGTCAAACCCTGTAAATATTTATATTACAGAATTTGAAGAGTTAAAAGATGGTACAGGTAATGTGGTAACAGGCGAAGATGGCGAACCTATAAAAATACATACACTCAAAACAGACATTTTAGAAAACTACAATACAAGAGTATATCCTGGAGACAAAATAAAAATGAGACTAGGTATGCAAATTGGTTCTCAAGAAGTAGAAGCCAGCCCTGCATATGTAAGAGTAAAACTTGTAATTACATACGAAAATATAATAAATGGCGAAACAAGTGGACTAGAGATTTTGGCAAAAGATAATTTAATTGAATACAAAGACAAACCAGACGAAGACAATTGGGAATTGGTTAATTTCAATCAATATAGTCAAATTTCCAATCCCGAATTAGAAGATGATTATTGGTATGTTTTGAAAACGACCAACGCTGGTCAAACAGTTGCAAAAGTTGCCTATAATTTAGATACATATGAGTTCATTGATGGTTATATAGAACTTAATAAACTTGAAATTACAAACGAACATGCAAATTGTTTATTTCACATTAATTATGTTGTAGAGGCTATTCAATACGCAAATGTTCCTGATCCTTTGGTGTACCAAGGCTATGGCCCATGGTGGAACTTTGCCTTAGGTGATATTGAAGATGTTGGAGCATAAACAAAAAAAATTTTAAGGAGGATAGAGCGTGGCAGACGATAACAATAATCAAAATAAAAATAATCAGAACCCGCAGAGTTCTCCTAAAAAAGAACCCAAAAAGGTTATAGATGTTACAAAACCCAAATCAGAGCCACAACGAAGTAGTATTGATGCAAGTAGAGTAAGTGCTCATACTTTGCGAGAACAACAGGCATTAGAGAAACTGAAAAAACAAGTAGGGAGTCTTGACCAACATGACAATAGAATGTCTAAAATCAAGACTATTGTGGCAATAATACTTATTATAATACTTATAATTATTATAATAGCTTTTGTTATAGTAATTGGACGAACAAATAGAACGGAAGAAGAAAATTATGATATCCGTGTAAGCATGGAAATAGAAAATAAGTCGTTGCTGTCTGTAATTACAGAATCGGGGAAAGAAGAACTTAGAAAAATTAACCCTGGTGATAAATTGGCTATAAGTGCATATGTCCGAAATGCAAATGATTATACTGGTGATGTAAATACAGGAAGTATAAATCCACCAAATGTATTTGTTAGATTTAGACTCAAACTTATTTTAGATTACGAAGATAGATATGATATTTTAATACCTACTATGACGGACAACTGGTATAAGTACAATTTTGAAGATGAAAGTGAACTTGCAAACGGTGTGACTGAAGATGATCACTTTTACTATTATTGTGGTAGCGTACCATATCAAAGAAGAATTGAGTTGTTTTCTGAGTTAGAATTTAGTGGCGACGCAATTACTTGCGACGACGGTGGCAAATATGGACAAATTCAGGTAGTAGTAGAATCAATTGAAGCAGATACAAACAATTTGGTCAATGGTATATGGCCAACTGCTCCACAAAGATGGATACTAGATATGGTTTCTGGGAAATATAATACTAATAATTAGGACGAATGAGAATGAATAAAATAAAGAAAATATTATTGATAATTTTAGTAGTTTTGTTTTGTAGTACTCCTATAATAGTAGGTTGTAATTTTTCGTTGTCTTCTGCAAATAAACTGAAAAGTCCTTATGTTTCGCTATCAGAATCAAGCAAGTGCTTGACATGGGATTCTGTAGAAAATGCAGAAAATTATGATATATATTGCAACGAAGTCAAAGTTGATACAATAGAAAATTCAAATAATACAACTACAATCTATGATTTGACTGCTATATTAGATGAAAGCGGAGAGTATAAATTTTTTGTTGTTGCTACTACTTCTTCTATATATATTGCAAATAGTGAAAAAAGTAATATAGTTACTTTTAACTATATCAAAAAAGAAAATATTACGCCTACAACACCAGAGGGGAATATTGATAATGAGCAAAAAATAAGTTTCACAGTATCAGACAAAGGTGTGCTTAGTTATTTGCCTTTGGAAAATATAGATGTTCAAGAATATTATATTTACTTATATTCCAATTCAAGTGGATTGAATAGTTATGTTGCAAATACCAACACTGTAAATTTGATAGAAAATTCATATCTAACCATAGATGAAATTTATGCCATTAGAATGGGATACAAAAATGATAATAATACCTATATTTCAAGTGATATTGTATATTATAATCCTGACGATTATGGTGTTTATACTGATGATATATATTTGTTTGATGGGCTTATAAACGACTATTATATAGAAACTTTGCAAGAAGCACAAAATTTGGTATATTATACTTTTGTCAATCGTATTACTGAATTTAATATTAAACTATCATCTGAATTTAAAGAATTTGTAAGTGATTCATTTAGTGGAACTTATATCAATCAAAAAATGGATAACCTAATTTCATATTGCTTCGAGCAATTCTATGAAACTATGGCATATCAAAGTGCAAATTCAAATGGTGGCTTTGTATCAAATTTGGGCAATTCGACAGAGTTCAAGGTCAAAGTTAGTTATGGTGGAGTGACAGAATGTGATACAACTGTTAGACCAAGTAGTTATTATCAACAAGCAATATCAACACCATATTATGATACGGTTGATTATATAATGTTAGAAGAACAATATGGCAATGATTACGATAACTTTGTTTCTGACCAGCAATTTTTGTACACGGAAGTTTCAACCAGTGAGCAACTTTATTGGGCTATAGAGAACAAAGTTACACCAATTATAACCAATGTAGAATCAAGAGCATACAAAATTTATAATGAAGCAAAAGATGTTTTGAGAAGTATAATATCAGAGAGTATGACAGACTATGAAAAAGCATTGAGTATTTTTGATTGGATATGTATAAATACTTCTTATGATTATACTAGTTATACTGTTGCAAATGGATATACAAGCACTGTAGCAAATTATCCTACAACTCTTCCTTGCTTTTATTTGGAAGGAGTGTTTATGACAGGATATTCTGTGTGTGATGGTTTTTCCAAAGCATATAGTTTGATGTGCAATATGTTGGGAATAGATTGTATAAGAATCGTTGGTGATGCACAAGTTGGCTCATCTACTGGTGGTCACGCATGGAACAAAGTTTTGATTGATATCAATCCAGAAGATGATATTCCTGCACAATATTATTTAGTAGATATTACATGGACAGAAATTGTATCTGAAGACGAATCACTTAGTCACACATATTTTGGACTTAGCGACGAAGATGTAAAAGAAACCCATTTTGAATATGCAGGAAGAAAAAATAAATATAGCAAATACAAAGCAAATGACAATTTAAGATATTATGAGTATCAAACATTTGAATACAATGGTACAGAGCATGATTTGGTAATATCTAATACACAAGAATTAATAGACATGTTTGACTATTTTCTTTTGAGCAATAGAGATACGATAGAAATAATTATAGATTATGATTATATGGTTTCTGAATACGAAAAAGTTAATGGAGAAGGTTCCTATAGAAGTGAAACAGGTGTTGAAAAAACATATTATGATAGCAATCCTGAATTAGTGGCAAGTGAGTACAACAAAGCCACAGATACAATGACTTATTATAACTACACTCCAGTTTATACTTTGTTTGGAGTGAATTACGAAATAGAAGAAATTGTAATGAATAATTATATGTTGCGTACAACCTTTCAAACAAATGTTATGAAAACATCAAAATTTCAAGAACAATATTTGTTTTTGGTAGATGAAAACCAAACAAGAATTTACTCTGATAATGATAAATCTGGAATATTGTATATAATGACGCAAAATTTACTTATAGATGCCGAAGGAGAAGTAGAACATTTAATTGAATATTTTGATCAAAAAAATATTTATGGTTCGTATACCTTGTATGTTTCCAATTCAATGTTAAATACTATTGATGGCTCAACTTGGGTACAAAAAGTTCAAAATCTATTTGCTGAACAAATTGAGTTGTCTAATTTGAATGTAGAATTTGAATTTGTTTCTGCAAATGAAGAAATTTCTGATGGTGATAGGGCTTGTGTATTTACATTTACAACAAGTGCAAAAGCATGAAATATTAAATCGTTTTAGGAATGTAATTATATATAATTATGGTATTTTCATATAAGTTATTGCAAATTTTCAATGAGATTTTGACAAAAACTAAGAATAATTAAAAAACAAAAAAGTTAGTTTGATACTAACTTTTTTTATTTTGTGCCACCATATAATTTGTTTGTAATTTTAAGTAACCAAGATTTGGGTGTTATTTTGCATAAAGCATAAAGAAGTTTATATTTGAAACCAATTATATAAAACGGCCTTGTGTGTTTCTTTGTGATTTTTTTGAACATTTGTTTTGCACACACAAAACTTGGTATGCGTTTTTCTTCCCTGCTATCACTTTTTTCAGTTGCAGTTTTCAGTCTATTGCCATATCTCTCGTTGATTTCAAATTCTTTGATTCGGTTTTTAGTAAAATTAGTCTTGATGTCACCAGGACAAAATGCTACAACATCAATACCCAGTGGTGCAAGTTCCATTCGTAGTGCAAAACTAAGAGTTAGTACAGCAGATTTTATTGAACCATATATTGCTCTAAAAGGGACAGGGAAAAGCGCCATTGCAGAAGATACATTAATTATTTTACTACCACTCTTCATATATGGCAAACAAGCTCTAGTCACATATAATGTGCCAAAGTAATTTACTTCTGTTAAATGATGTATTTTCTCTGTGGGTACTAGTTCTGTAATTCCACTCATTCCAAAACCAGCATTGTTTATTACAATATCAATATGTCCATATTTTTCTGCTATTAGAGAAATGGTTTCTTTCACTTTGTTTTCATCACTAACATCGCAAGAATAATGATTTTCTTCGTCTAAATCTCTTGTTGACAAAGTTATAACAATGTCTCCATTCTTAGTAAATAAATTTTTTAAATCTAAACCAATGCCACTAGTTCCACCAGTTATTATTACAATTTTATTCATAGTTTTTCCTTTTATAATAATAGTTTAACAAATTGCACTTTTATGTCCAAACAAATTAAATATTTATTCTTGCAAATTTGAAAGGAATTTGATAAAATTATTTGTGTAGTGGGGTGTAGCCAAGTGGTAAGGCATTGGACTCTGACTCCAACATTCGTAGGTTCGAACCCTACTACCCCAGCCACACAAACGAAAACCGAACAT
>CALWJZ010000010.1 GCA_944381145.1 uncultured Clostridia bacterium | reverse complement strand
TAGTTTATTCTTTTCTTTCTTCATCTAAATATGTAGCCAGCATATCACATGTATGGAATATTACTGCAAGAGGAAATTTATAATAAGCATCACTCAAACCGTAAGCACCACCTTTAACTCTAGCATCAAATCCTCCCATATGCCAATTAATAATCATTGCCTCTTCACGCGTTAATCGTATATAACCACTTAATATATATACAGATTTTTCCCCATGACCATATGGCAAACTATCTTCTACGGTATAATAAGGAACTTGAACCCAATTGCCATCAACTTTTTTATTTTTTGTATCCAGTTTAAAAGTATCTACTTTACAAATATCATGCAAAAGACCACATATTGCAATGGTTTCGATATTTTTTTTGATATAATCTTCACCAAATTCTTGTTTTACTGCAAATAAAAACCTTTTGAAAACTTTTAGCGAATGTTCACAAAGCCCACCCTCAAATGCAGAATGAAACTGACTACTTGCAGGCGCTATAAAAAAATCAGTTTTTTTAAGAAATTCAAGTAATTCTTTAGACCCTTCTCTTTTTATATATTTATTATATGTGTCTATAAACTCTTTTTTGTTTTCTTCTACCATATTTCCTCTTACATTTTATCTTTAGTGCATTTTTTTAAATACATGAAATGAAATCCCTAAAACATCGTTACCTAAAATAGCAGAATTACTAGGAGATAATTGTTCCATTATAATATTAATATCAGAGCCAAAATACTCTTTTAATTTTGAAGCAAGTTCGTCAGCAGAATTGTGGTCTGTAGAATACAAAATGGAAATTGGGTAATCGGCAATATTTTCACCCTTTTGTCTACATATTTCCAATAGTTTTAGAACAGTTTTCTTTTTTCCACTAACCTTGTCAAACAATTGCACTTTGCCATCAATATCAATACAAAATATAGGTTTTATGTTTAATGCTGTTCCGACTACAGAATTTCTATCTATCAAATCATGATTGGCTAATTGCTCAACACCATCACTTGTAAAATAAAATGCATATTCGTCTTTTATTTGAAATGACTTATCAACAATTTCATCAATGGTATCTCCTTTTCTGTATAACAATGCACATTCATATGATACCAACCCTTGTCCGATAGAAATATTTTTTGAATCTATCAATTCTAATTTTCTATTTGAGTATTTATCTTTTAGATAATCTCTAGCACTTTTAAGATTTTCTAAATTTAAAATATTTTCGCTTGAGTGTATATAAACAACATCATCACCTTGTTTCAAACAAGGCTCAAAAATATTTATATAATCTTCTTGACTAAGTTCAACATTTTCTACACATACACCTTTGCGATATTTAGAATAAAACTTGTCATAATCAAAATCTTGATTGAAATTAAATTTATTATCATTAATAAGATAAGGCAAATAAATAATTTCAACACCTAATTTGTGTATTTGTTCCAAATCCAAATCACTAGCACTATCAACAAACAATAAACTCATAAATTCTCCATTATTTCATTATAGGAAACAAAACAACATCACGTACCGATGGTTGCTCAAACAACATAACAAGCAGTCTATCTATTCCCATTCCTAATCCGCTCATTGGTGGCATTCCATGTTCCATAGCAAGTAGAAAGTCTTCATCAACGTCCATAGCTTCTTCGTCACCATTAGCTTTTGCTCTTGCTTGTTCTTCAAGAGTTTTTCTTTGAATATCAGGATCGACAAGCTCACTATAAGCTTTACATAATTCCTCACCATTTATCAAAAATTGAAACATTTCAATAATTCTATTATCTTTATCACTTCTTCTAGCAAGTGGAACTAAACATGCAGGATAATTATATAAAATTGTTGGATTTATAATATCTGGTCGTATTTTTCTTTTATAAATCAAGTCAATTACTGCACCCGGCGATTTTAGATATAGAATTTCTTCTTCTTCAAAAAGTTTTGTCTGCAAAACTGCCTTTTTTAATTCGTCTAAATTATCTTGATATTCTAGTACATCAAAACCCAAAATTTCATTAATTTTTTTAGAATAGTCTAATCTAGCAAATTCTTTAGAGATATCAAAAACTTCACCATTTATACGAATTTCATTTCCACCAAGCATAAACTTGACAATTTCTCTTATAAATTTACTAAAAAATCTAATATTATCTTCAAAATTCCAATAACTTGCATACCATTCAACTTGTGTAAACTCTTGTAAGTGAGAAGCATCCATTCCTTCATTTCTAAAGCATTTAGCCACTTCAAAAACTCTAGGGAAACCACCAGCAACTACTTGTTTTAAATATACTTCTGGTGCAATTCTTAAATTACATTCTTTATCCAAAGCATTGTGATGAGTCAAGAAAGGTTTTGCACTAGCTCCACAAACAGCTCCCTGCAAAATTGGAGTTTCCACTTCTATAAAATCATTTTTTTCAAGATAGTTTCTGATAAATGATACAAGTTTGCTTCTACTAGTAAGAACCTTTCTACTAGTTTCATTACTTATCAAATCTAAATATCTTTGTCTATACCTTGTTTCAATATCTATCAATCCATGATACTTTTCAGGCAAAGGTAATTTTGCTTTCGACAATAATTTGAATTCTCTCGTTCTAATAGTAATTTCACCAGTTTGTGTAGTGTATATTTCTCCATCAATTCCAACATAATCGCCGATATCCACAAAATCTTTGAAAAATTTATATTTGTCTTCTGGAATTTCATTTACGCTTAAAGATACTTGTATTGAATCAAAAACATTGCTTATTTTTATAAACATAAATTTTCCAAAAGCTCTTCTAAAAATTATTCTTCCAGCCACACTAACTTTTGTATTTTCAGATTGCTGTCTTGCTTGTGAAATAGTATAAGTTTCTTCAAATTTATCAGCATAAGGATTAATTCCTAATTCTTTCAAATCTTTTATTTTTTTAGCTCGTATATCTACTTCTTTATATAGATTCTCATCTTGTTGCATAATTTTTCGTCCTTTTATATTTCTAAAATTATTTTATATATTAACAAAGGTACAAATAATTGTCAATGAAATAATTAATTCTCACAAAAATAACACAATACTCGAAATTATTGTGTTATTGAAATCCATAAATTTTTTCGTAAACAAATTTGCTATTTTTATATTTTTTAATGTAATTATTTGTTTCTTCAACAGGTATATTTGTAATTGTACCATTTTTGTCTTGATTACCTAACAAAATCCAATCTTTTACATTTGATAATCCCCAATTATATGCACATAAAGCATTAATAACATTATCATCAAACATTGTCATTAGATATTTCAAATAGTAACACCCTATATTTATATTAATTTCTTCATCAAACAAATCATTATAAACAATTTCAATATCCAACCTTTCAGCCATATCAAAAGCTGTAGACGGTAATAACTGCATAAGACCCACAGCACCAGCACTAGATATACTATTTTTGTCATAATGACTTTCAATATTAATTACACTGGCTATCATAGATTTAGGCAATTCATATTCAGTTGCATACTTATTAATTAAATCTTTATGCCTTATAGGATACTTTACGATAAAAAAAACAATTATTATTATAGTAACAAAAATTAAACTTAATAATATTAAAAAAAATCTTTTTTTCATATTATATCTTATGAATTTTAAATTAATTTAATTCAGCCACATTTAGTACTTTATTTATAGCAAAAGCAATTAAATCAGATAATGTAGATACACATTGTTCAATATCTTTTATGGTTACAATTTCATCTTTAAATTGAATCTTTAAACATTGTTTTATACTTTCACATAATTTCAAAAAAATATCTGAATTTTGGCATTTTTTTAATTTTTGCATAATACTATTTATTCTATTTAAATTTATATTACATCTTTCAAAATTATTATCAACAAAAGTACTTGCATAAGTGAGTAATGGAACTCCTATTGAAAAAACTTTTTTTGCTAAAGATCCATCTAAGCATTTTCGTGCATTCCCTATTCCACTTCCAGGACAAATACCAGTATTAGTTATTTGAATTGAACACCCTAATCTAGATATATCACTTGCACACAAACTATCTATAAAAATAATATGACTAGGCTTAATTCTATCTATGACACCTTTTACAATATCATAAGTTTCAATTCCTGTAAGACCCAAAACTGATGGACAAATTGCCATAACTTTTGGGTAATATTTATTTGACAAAGTAATATTAATTTTTTTGATTACATTTGTTCCTAAACTATCAGCACTTATATGCCTATTTCCCAGACCCACCACCAAAATTTTATCTTTGTTAGAAATATTACCAATCATTTCTTGAAATATTTCTGTTAAAACATTTATAATTTTTGTCTTTTGTTTTGAAATTAATTCATTAGGATTAGGAATAGACAACAAGTCATACTTACCTTTTGGTTTATTATAAAAATTTGCCTGCTCATCATTTTCAATTTCATAACTTTCACGAGATAATATCTTATAATCTTTTTTTATTGACTTCACCATTTCATCGGAACTTTCACTATTCTTAGATTCAATTATTTCATTTATTAATTCAGAAACAAACATAATTTCTACCCTATACAATTTTTTTTAAGTATTCTCTAAAAATAATATTTTAATCACTTTATTCATCATTTATTTAAATAATAATTAAAATTAATACAATAGTTGTTGCATTTTACAAAGAATTATGCTAAAATAGTGCAGATTTCAGTAAATAGTTTTAAATTAAGGAGAAAATAATGGCTAATATTAAATCAGCAAAAAAGAAAATAAATACAATTGAAAGAAGACATCAAGAAAACAAATATATAAAAGCTACAATTGCAACATTAATAAAAAAATTTAGAAAATTAATAGAAGAAGGCAAAATTGAAGAAGCTGAAAAATACAGCAAAGAAGTATATTCTTATATTGATAGTGCTTGTAGCAAAGGAATTATTCATAAAAACAATGCAAGTAGAAAAATAGGCAGACTAGCACAATGTTTGTATAAAGCAAAAGTTTCTACAACTAATACAACAATAGAAACTAGCTCTTCAACTTCAGAAACAAAAGAAGAAAACACCGATATTATAGTTGAAGAACCAAAAACAAAGAAAACAAGTGCAAAAAAAGCATCAACAGATAGCGCTTCAGAAAAAAAATCAACTTCTAAAAAATCTACTAAAAAAGATACTGAAGAAAAACCTACTAAAAAAGCATCTTCCAAAAAAGCAACTACAAAATCTGAGTAATAAAAAATATCATTTACACTTTAGTAAATGATATTTTTTTTATAAATTCAAAATTGTTAAAACTATTAAGTTTATAGCATTATCCAAAGAAATATTACTTTGTTTTAAATCATAATCTACTTTATTACATAGTTCATTAATTTTTTTTAGTGACGATTTAGAAAATAAATTAACCTGTTGTATCGACATTTTCACAGCGTATTCTTTTACATTAAGTAATTTTGATAATTCTACCTTGTTTCTATCTTGATTTAAAGCGACCATAAATAGTCGTCTAAAGTGAGAAAATATAATAGAAGGCAAAGTTTTATATTCGTCTTTTTTTGACTTCATATCATTAATTATAGAAAAAACTTTTGAACTATCTTTTTTGGCTAAAGCATCAGTTAATTCAAAAACTTGATATTCGAGACTTGGTGTAACTATCTCACGAATATCTTTAACTTGAATTTTTTTGTTTTCACCAACAAATGATATTAGTTTATTAATTTCCATGGAAATTTTTTGCAAATCACCTAAAGTTAAATTATATAAAATTTCAATTGCGTCTTCTTCAATTTCTTTACTATATTTTTCTAACATGTTTTTTATTTTTAATTTAACTATATTATATGGTAATCTACTACAATCAACTTGAATAATATTTGGATTATTTAGTGTAAAAACATCTGAATTGCTTCCAATATTGATAATCAAAACACTTGAATTATTTGGACATTTTAAATAATCATTTAATGCATTTATATTTTTAATATCTGATTTTTTTGTACTTTTTAGATCCAAATATACAATTTTTTTATTACAAAAAACAGGTAATGTATTTAAAGATCTTATAACATCATCAAAATCAATTATTCCTTCTCCATATTTGATTAAATTCAAATCCGGAATATCAATTTGAGAATATTTAACAATTAGTTTATAAGCAGAATCTAAAAGATATTCATCAATACCCGATAAAACATATACATATTCAATTTTTTGAACTAGATTTTTCTTTAATTCCTCAAACCTCATAACACTACTCCTTAACTAACTTTTTACTCAAACTATAAAATTCAATATTTTCTAAAGATATAACATGATTATCTTTGCCTTCATTAATAATAATTAATTTAGTATTTAAACTATCAATATTGATATTTGTACTTAGATTGTTTAAATAAATTATATCTATAGTTTGAAAATTTTCCATAAGATATTGTGCTTCAGCTTTTGTAGGACTTATTTCGGGAATTAGTAAATCCCCTATGTTTGAATTTTCAATATATACAGCGATTATTTGCTCACCATATTCAATAGTTTTCAAATTTATATTATTCAAAGTTATATTATCTTTAAAAAATTTAATTTTATCAAATTTTTTAACCAAACTATTATAATTAAATTTTTCTGGTAAGTATACATATTTTACATTATTTTCATTAATAATTTGTAGTAAATTGTCAATATTGTTTAATTGAAAATCGTAAGCAATTATATAATCAATATTTTTTACCCTCAAAGTTTTTAATTCACTCAAAACTTGAGAACTTTCAATATTAGAACCAATCATTGTCACAGAACCATTTTGAATATAATACATCGTATTTGAATCATACTTAAAATTGAAAGCAAAATTTTCACCACTATAATTTTTAGGTAAAAATCCACTTAACATTGTAGATATTAACAAAGCTACAAAAATTATTGTTATACCACTTTTTACAAATTTTTTTATCATCAAAAAATGAATTATAATTGAAGTTAAAATTAAAATAACTAATGCCCAATAACTAACATTGAATACTTTAAATATGCCAAAATTAATAGAGGTTGTAAAATTTGCTATAACTTTTATAATGTGTAGAAACAAATTTGGAATAAATAGAAGAAATCCAAGAAAATTTATACACAAACATAAAATTGTTATTACAAACAAAAAAACATAAGTCACACTAAATATTGGCAAAACAAAAATATTGGTTAATATACCAATCAAACTTACTTGTGTAAATGTATTAAGACATACTGGAAGAATTGCAATATTAGTAGCTATGCTAATTGCCAACGCCCTTGCCAAAAATTTGGGCAATTTTAGTTTCAATAGAAAAGAGCTTATTGAAGGAGCAATAGAAATTATTGCAAAAATACACAAAAAAGATAATTGAAAAGAAATTGTAAACAAACTCAAAGGACTTAGTAATAAAATGATAATACCCGCTATACTTAAACTACTAAGCATATCATACTCTATACCAAATAAATCACATAAACATAATAATAATGCCATTATACTGGCTCTGCATACACTAGGTGTAAAATTACACAAATAACTATAAAAAATTAAAATGACAAATAATAGAAAAAACCTAATATATTTATTTATCTTAATTTTCTTCAAAAAAATATACAATGCAGAAACTAAGACTCCTATATGCAATCCAGAAACGGCAAGTATATGTGAAATTCCTGCATATGAAAACATATCTTGCAAATTTTCACTTAATCCCTGCTTATCACCGAATAATACAGCATATGCAATACCAGCATTGTCCGAACTTAAGTTATTGTATAAAACATCTTTAGTAGCATCTTTTATAGTATCTTTTATGCTTATATTTTCATCAATATATTTTATACTAGACGCATCAACAAATGTCCTATAAGCAATTTGTTGAGATAATTTTGTAAAATCTGAAGCCTTATTATAATCATACTTTTCAATTTCTGAAAAAAATTCAATCTTATCACCCAAATTTATTTCTGCTACAGTATTAGTATAAACACAAATCTTAAAATCAGTTGAATAAATATTTTTGTCATCAATAATTATGCAATTTTTTAATATGAATTTTTTATGCGTAGAATTTTCTTCAACATAATCACTCACAACACCAGTAACAGTAACTTCTGTAGTAAAATCTATAACATTAATAATCCTGAAAAATGGCACAATTAAAATTATCATTCCAACACAAAACGACAAAAAGAATGCTATACTTGAAATTTTTATAATAAAAGATATATTTTTTCTGAATCTACACGCTTCATTATGTTTTTTTGTAAAATAAGAATACAAAAGAAAAAATACACAAATAGAAAATACTAATAACATTAATAAACTAGCAGTTAACAAATTTAAAACTTCTTTTATTATTCCATAACAAAAAAGAATTCCGAGCATCAGCCCGCAAAATATAACAAACATAACTCTTATATTTAAAATTCTTTTTTTTGTCATTAGTAAATCCAAATATTCAATTAATTAAATAATTTATTAAATCATCTTGAAAATATTATATAAAAAATTTTTTATTTTGCAAAATCATTCAATTTAATATCTAAATATTATTTTTAGTTAAATAAATCTTTTTCTTCAATAGTTTTTGATTTGTTATTTACACTTATTTGAAATATAGAATAATAATGAGGATTTAGATATTTTATCAATTCTTTTGTATTTTCACAGTTTACTTTGAATACTTTGACTTCTACTGGTTTGTTCATTTTTTTATTTAAGCTTTGAATTTTGTCAAAATATATATTTTTGTCACAATTAATACTATTAATTGTCAGAAAAACGCCAATAAATAACAAATTGAGATTACTAATATAAAACAAAGACACAATATAAAAAATAATCATAGTTATACCAAAAGTTAAACAAACATATTTATTAATTTTCATAAGTTTGCTTTTGCTTATATTTTTCATTGAAAGAAAGGCAAACAATATTCTTCCACCATCAAGTGGATATATGGGTATCAAATTAAAAAACATTACTACCAAGTTGCTAATCAAAAAGTCATAAGTATATAAATATGTAAGAGGGAAAATCCACCAAGAACATACTGTAATAAGCAATATCAACAAATTTACTAATGGCCCTGCTATAGATATCAAAATGTCATGTTTACTTTTAAAATTATTATTACTTGTAATTCCAGCTCCACTTAATGAAAAAATCATGCTATCAATTTGATAACCAAAGTATTTTGCAACAAAATAATGCCCATATTCATGAAGCGTGACAGTAATAACATAATAAAATATTTTGTTAAACCAATTAAAGTATATGCACAAAAAAACATACAACACAAAAAGTGGATGAAATTTTATTTTTAACTTTCCCATATTATTTTGTTTTGATCAATTTTTAAATTTGTAATTTTATTATCATCTTTAAAAATTTGTAGATATACTTTATCTCCAACTTTGGCTGTGGCAATATCTTGACCACTCTTAACTGTATCTAATTTATTTATACCTATTATATCCACATTTTCAATTAAAGAATAGACATTAGCGTTGTGTCTTATCTTTATGTATTTGATACCATCATTGGTAATTCCAGTTTCCTCTACTATTCCACTTTCAATAGAAGTAACTATTATATATGATACAACATTCATAACAATTGTACCATTACTATCCACTTCAATATTTGAACCTTTTATAGGAACAATAAAATTAAGCGTATCTTTATTTAGTGCATTTGAATTTGTGAAAACAATATCACTATTATCACTATACAAAGAATTTACAGGATTATATATTTGTACCATATTACTTTTGATATTTGAAAAAATACTATTACTACTTGAAAATAATAAAGTAAATAAACAAATAAATATAAATGACAAATTAAATAAGTAGTTTCTTTTTATTTTTCTTTTTTGTTGTATTATTTCATTTTTTTTTATACTTAATATTAATACTTTCTTTTCCATACTTAATAATATGCTTGTCCAAATAATTTTATGCTAATCTGCAAAAGTATTTGCAATTTTTATAGCCCTTGACAAAACATTTATTTGTATATCATATTTACCATTCTCATCAATCAAAATGTCCAAATTTACGTCTTCACAAGTTATTTCAAAATAATTTTTCAAAACATTAACTATTTCAGATTTTAAAACTTTTGCAATTCTCATAGGATTTTCTTTTTTATCTGAAACTATCATATTTTTTAATCTATTTTCAACTATTTGTAAATTTTTCATTATAACCTACTTTTCAAATTTTTTCTGATGGTTCCCAAAAAACCACGATATTTTTTTGTACAATCAAATATTTTATTTTCACCACTAATAATATTATGTGCAATCATATTTAATGATTTTTGTATAGCTGTATTTTCATCAAAAGCTCCTCCTGTCAAAAGTTGTAATGAAACATTATCATCTTCAGGTATTACACCTATTATTTCTGCATTTAGAGAATTAATTATTGTTTTTACATTTAACATTTTTGAATCAAGCATCAAATCGCCTCTAGCGCGATTTATAATTAAATAAGGTTTCTTTTCGCTTATCAAATTTGTAATAATTTTGTCTGCATCACGTATTGCAGATAAATGTGGAGTTGTCACCACAATATATTCATCTCCACAACCAATTGCTCTTCTAAATCCGCCATCAATTCCTGCTGGACTATCAATTAGAACAAAATCAAAATATTTTTCTAAACTAGATATTATTGCAAGCAATTCTCTTGATCCAAACTTAACTCTACAAAAACCATGTGTACTTGGAAAAATATATAAATTATTTTCAATTAAATCTTGAATTAATGCTTGTTTTGGAGAACACTTACCCTCTATTACGTCAATAATGTCATATACAATCTTATTCTCGATATTCATAAGAACATCTAAATTATTTAGTCCAAAATCCATATCAATAAGTAAAGTTTTGTAACCTAATCTAGCAAGAGTTAATCCAAGAGAAGCCACAATTGTAGTTTTTCCTACTCCACCTTTTCCACTAGTAATTACAAATTTCCTTGCCATTCAATCACCTTAAATTATAACGATAGAAATATTATAATTAAATCATAAAAAAAAAGTAAAGAATATAAAATCCTTTACTTAATTATTAATTATCAATCGACAATAGATTGCTTATTATTTTTTATTTCTACAGTTTTTCAAATTATATTTTATGAATTTTCAAGTACTATTTTATCTATTATTTCTGGTTCATCTAAAATTTGTCCAGCACCAATCATAGTAACTGTTTCTGGTTTGTATTTATAACACAACAAATCAAGCTTAACATTTAAAAATTTTTCAATACCTACTATTTTACTTGATGCTCCACATAGATAAATACCATGTTTTTTTATATCTTGATTAATTTCATTATCAACACTCGCCAAAATTTGTAGTATAGCAGTTGAAATAGCAGAATATTCTTCAACAATTATTCCAAATATATCATTACTATTAATATTTACTGTCGCATATTCAGTAGTATCTTTTATAAATCCCTCTATCGTAATAGATCTAATATCGTTTGGCAATAGAGTTGCCAATTCATTTTTTACCATTTCTGCAGTTTCTCTGCTAATATCTATACTTTTTTCATTATAGATATATTTAGAAATTTTTTCATCAATATTGTTTCCACCATTATATACAGTTGCACCAGTCAAAATTCGGCCATTATTTATAATTGCAATTTCGGTATTTGCCCCAATATCCACAAGTAAATATGATTTTCTAAAACTTTCAATTTCAAAACCAAATGCAGTAGAAATAATAGAAGGAATCACTTTGACATAATTTATACCTAATGCATAAGCCAAATTTTTGTATTCTGCCACTAATTTCATATCATCTAAAGATACCAAAAATACAATTCCATCTTTTTTGGTAATTTGTACTTGCTTGAAATATTCCCCCAGCATAAGTTCAGCCAAACTAAAATCAATCTGACCTTTATCGATAATTTTTCTATATTCCAATCCACTCGTATATGCATCATTTCCAACAGCAATCGCAACTTCATTTTTCCCTTTTATTCCAGTGACAACCACAGACCTATCATGCAAAACAACGCCTACTCCTGCCTTGTAAATAGAAGTCATACTACTACTCATGCTTATTGCAAAATTTATTTTTTTCATAGTGTCTCCAAAATTAAAATTAATTGTTAGAATTAATTATTATAATTAAATTCATGATACTTAATATAATATATTAAAATAATTACAATTTTCTCACAATTTAATATTCAAAAATTGATACCTTATTTGAAATAATATATCATTTTTTTTATTAGTTTGCAAATTAAACTTTTTCCATTTTACTTAAATTTAGACAAAAATTAATGTTTAAAATTATTGTTATTATAAATAAACAAAATATTTTGCATAAAATATTATTTTAAATTAAGAAAAGATACACATTCCACATGTTTTGTTTGCGGAAACATATCTAATGCGTGTACATTTTGTAAATCATAATATTTATTAAGTATTTCCAAATCTCTAACTAATGTCATTAAATTACAAGAAATATAAATTATTTTTTTTGGTAAAAAACTTATATTTTTAGTTTCAATTAATTTATTCAAAAGTTTTTTATCACAGCCACTTCTTGGTGGATCTAAAATCAGCACAGAACTTTTGTATGTTTGCAAATAATCAATCAAAACATCTTTTACATCTGAATTAATAAATTTAGCATTTTTCAAATTATTTATTTTTGCTAATTCTTTTGAACTTTTACTTGCACTACTATTAATTTCTATTCCAAAAACATTTTTTGCTTTTTTAGCTATAATTGCAGTCAAAAGGCCAGCACCACTATAAGCATCAATTACAACATCATTATAAGATATTTCATTTAAAACATTATTGTATAATTCTATTTTTATTGCATTATTTATTTGTAAAAAACCCAAAATATTCACATTATAATTAATTCCAAATTCTTCAATCGATAATTGCTTTAAACCATATAAATGGATATATTCACCTGTCAAAATTTCATCATTTGAATTGCTTATAATCAAAGATAAGCCAATTTCAGAAAATTCAGAATTTAATATTTTATAAAAATCCTTTACATTTATTAATTTTGTACACACAATTGATACTAAAAATTGATTGTTATATTCTTTTACTACTAAATATTTCAAAATACCTTTATTTAATTTTTCATCAAAAGCATCAAATTTGTTCTTTGAAAAAAAATCTTTAGATAATTTAAGTATTTTATTGATATTTTCACTTGTTAAATAACAATAATTTATATCAACAAATTCATGTGAATTTTTACAATACATTCCTAAGCATGCTTGTCCATTTTTATTACAAAATGGGAAAACCATTTTATTTCTATAATACAAATCATTTAATCTGATAAATTTTATGTTATCCAAATTATTTAAATATTTACTTAGTGTTTTTATTACTTTGTTTTTCTTAAAATCTATTTGGAAATTCTTTTTCATATGTTGAATATCACAACCACCACAATGTGCAAAAAAAGGACAAATGGGGATTTCTCGATTTTCACTATATTTAATAATTTTATTCAATTTTGCAACACAAAAATTTGACTTGGACTTAACAATCTCAACATCAACTAATTCACCAGGTAAAGCAAAATCTACAAAGCAAATTTTACCCTTTTGTTCACCTTCTGGAACTATAAAAATTCCTTCACCGTTTGTTCCTAATCTATCAATCTCTACTATCATAACTAATATTTATAATAACACAATATAACAAATTAATCTATTTATTTTTTTTATTTTTTAGATAATAAGAATACTTTTCGATTGAAGACTCCTTCACTCTCCCTATAACAAAATTACCTTTCAAAGTATCTTTTGTAACAGTTGTACCTGCACAAATATATGTATCATCAGCAATTTTGACGGGAGCTATTATATTTACATTCGAACCTATAAAACAGTCTTTACCTATTTTACTTACATTTTTTTCATATCCATTATAATTTGCAAATACCACTCCACAACCAATATTTGTATTATCTCCAATAATAGCATCACCAATGTAAGACAGATGACTTGCTTTTACATTATTGCCCAGACAACTATTTTTAATTTCAACAAAATTACCTATTTTGCAATTATCTCCTATCCTGCTATTTGGTCTAATTCTCGAAAAAGGCCCAATTTTACAGAAACTACCTATTACAACATCTTCAAGATAACTATCTAAAATTTCAGTTCCTTCTCCAATTATGCAATTTTTCAATGTATTATTATTACCTATTTTTATATTATCACCAACAAAAACACAATCTGAAATAAAATTGTTTGATCCAATATTTTTTATCTTGTCAATATTTGAATTTATTATATTATTTTTCAAAATCGCTCCTAAAATGAATAAATCTAATTAATTTGTAAATTATTTTAATATGATATTTACACTAATTTGCAGAAGTTTAATTTTATATATATTAATATTATTTTTGATACGTATAATGGGTAAAAGACAAATAGGAGAAATGCAACCTTTTGAATTAGCTATTACTTTAATTATCGCTGACCTTGCCACAATACCAATGGCAGAAACTGCTTTGCCTTTAATACAAGGCATAATACCTTTAATAACTCTAGTATGTATACATTATTTAATATGTTTACTTTCTAGAAAAAGTGTTACCTTTAGAAGATTGTTTAGTGGTAAACCTGTAATTTTATTAGATCCTGACGGTATAAATTATGAAAATTTACAAAAAGTCAATATGAACTTTAATGATTTACTTGAAGGTTTGCACACCGCAGGATATTTTAATTTAGAAGAACTTTTGTATGTTATTTTGCAAACAAACGGTACACTTACAGTGGTTAATAGAGCACCTTTTTCCCCACTTACTGCAAACGACCTACAAATACCAAAAGACAATGCTACACTTCCAATGATTATTATATCAAAAGGTAAAATAATGAATGAAAACTTAAAATTGGCAAAACTAGATGAAAAATTTTTAACCGAAAATATAAATAAAGTTGGCATAAAAACAATAAAAGATGTGTTGATTTTAACACTCAATAATGATGGTAAAATTTATGTACAACCCAGAAAAGGAAAATTTGCAACTATCGAAACCAATTACTCAGGAGGAAACTGGTGAGAAAAGGCATAACAATTTTAGTTTTGTTTATATCAACAATTGTTTTTGGTATTTTGGAAATTACAAATGTAAAAAAAACACTAACAACAATGGAAGATATTGTGCTAGATTTGAATTACAAATATGAAACAAACAAAGATGACATAACTATATTTTATGAGGAACTAGGTGATTTCAAAGAATATTGGGAACAACAAGAAAACTGGTTATGCTACATTTTTAATCATAGAGATCTAAGTACGATTACTGACAGCATAAATAGACTTATACCATATACAAAAAATAATGACTACGACAACGCTATAAGTGAATTATCTCTTTTAAAAGAATATTCTACAAAAGGATATCATATTATGGGTTTTAATATTCATAATATTCTATAAAGATATTGATTAATAAATAAAAAAGCAATGTAAGTGAAAAAACTTACATTGTTTTTTTATTTTAGCTTATCTTTTAGATATTTTGCTGTATAACCAATATTGTTTTTAACTATTTCCTCAGGAGTGCCAGTAGCAATTATTTCGCCTCCCTTGTCTCCCCCTTCCATGCCAACGTCTATAATATAATCAGCACATTTAATTACATCTAAATTATGTTCAATAATTACAGCTGTATTACCATTTTCAACCAATCTATTAATGATAGTAATTAATTTTTCAACATCATATAAATGAAGTCCTGTGGTTGGCTCATCAAGAATATATAATGATTTTCCTGTACTTCGTTTACTAAGTTCTGTAGCAAGTTTTACTCTTTGTGCCTCACCACCACTAAGTTCAGTTGCTGGCTGTCCTAATTTTATATATCCTAGACCAACATCAACAAGTGTTTGTAATTTATTTTTTATTCTTGGTATATTTTCAAAAAAATCATTTGCTTCACTTATTGTCATATCAAGCACATCATAAATATTTTTACCTTTAAATTTAACTTCCAAAGTTTCTCTATTGTAGCGCTTACCATGACAAACATCACATGTAACATAAACATCTGGTAGAAAAAACATTTCAATCTTTTTTATTCCAGCCCCACCACAACATTCGCATCGACCACCACTTATGTTAAAGCTAAATCTCCCACTAGTATATCCTCTTTCTTTTGCACTGTTTGTAGAAGCGAACAAATTTCTTATTTCAGTAAAAACATTTGTATATGTCGCAGGATTACTTCTAGGGGTTCTTCCAATTGGACTTTGATCGATATTTATAACTTTATCAATTTTTTCTAAACCTGATACTGATTTATGTTTTCCTTCAAACAAATCAGAATTATTTATTTTATTATAAACAATTGGGAAAAGAGTTTCATTGATTAAACTACTTTTACCACTCCCACTAACTCCAGTTACAACAGTTACAACACCTAATGGAATGCTCAAATTTACTTTCTTTAAATTGTTATGTTCGCATCCTGTTATTGTAATAAATCCTTTATCAATTATTCGTCGTTTTTGTGGAACTTCTATTTTACGACTTCCACTTAAAAATTGACCTGTTATGCTATCAGGGCAATTAATAATATCTTCTAATTTCCCTTGAGCTACTACATTACCACCATTAACACCAGCGTATTTGCCAATATCTACTATATAATCGGCAATACGCATAGTGTCTTCGTCATGTTCTACAACAATTACAGTATTTCCTAAATCTCTTAAATGAGTGAGAGTATTAAGTAATTTATCATTATCTCTTTGATGTAATCCTATACTTGGTTCATCAAGAATATAAATAACTCCAGTAAGTCCACTGCCAATTTGAGTTGCCAATCTAATTCTTTGAGATTCACCACCACTCAAAGTACCAGCCATTCGAGATAGAGTTAAATAATCTAAACCTACATCGACCAAAAATTTTAATCTAGACTTAATTTCTTTTAAAATAGGTTCAGCAATTATTTCATTATTTTTTGTTAATTTTAAATTGTTAATAAAGTCTAAAATTTGATTAACTGACATATCACAAACTTCTATGATATTTTTCTTATTGATAAAAATATTTAATGCCTCTATATTTAATCTTTTCCCGTGACAAGTTGGACATTCTTCTTCTTTCATAAGTTTACCAATTTCTTCTTTGGCATACTCACTTGTTGTTTCTCTATACCTTCTTTCTACATTTGGAATAATTCCCTCAAAAGCCATTTGTCCTACAACTTGTTGTCCTGATCTAACATAATCAATATCTATTTTTTCCTTTTTTGTTCCATATAAAATCATGTTTAACATACCTTCAGGCATATCGCAAACTTTAATGTCAGGGCTAACACCAAATTTCCTTGCAACAGCCCTATAGAACATTCTAGCCATTCCTGCATCATAAGACCAACCAGAAATTGCACTTATACCGCACCTAGTTATTGGCTCATCAGTCTTTGTTATAATTTTATCAATATCTATAATTTGTTTAAATCCTAAGCCTTTGCAATCTGGACACGCACCAAAAGGACTATTGAAACTAAAAAGTCTAGGTGAAATTTCTTCAATACTGTATCCACAATCATCACAAAAATGTGTAGTACTAAATAATAGTTCTTCACCTTCGATATCAATTGTTACCGTTCCTTTCGATAATTTAATTGCACTTTCAACACTATCTGTTATTCTTTGTCGACTATCTTCTTTAACTATTAATCTGTCGAGTACAACATATATGGTATGTTTTATATTTTTATCAAGTGCAATATCTTCATCTAAAGTGAAATTATTACCGTCTATATTAACCCTTACAAAACCATCTTTTCGCAGTGCGTCTAATTCTTTTTCAAATCTACCCTTTTTACCTTTTACTAATGACGCCATAACTTGAATTTTTTTGCCTTGAAATTCCATTATTTTATCAATAATTACATCAATTGTTTGAGTCGAAATTTCTTTTTTACAATTAGGACAAAAAGCTTTTCCAATATGGGCAAACAGCAACCTCAAGTAATCATAAATTTCTGTTACAGTTCCTACTGTACTTCTTGGATTATTTGAAGTAGTTTTTTGATCTATAGATATACTTGGAGAAAGCCCATCAATACTATCTACATCTGGCTTTGACATTTGCCCTAAAAATTGCCTTGCATAAGATGACAAACTTTCCATGTATCTGCGTTGTCCTTCTGCAAAAATTGTATCAAATGCAAGAGTGCTTTTTCCACTACCACTAACCCCTGTAAACACAATAAGTTTATTTCTTGGAATGGTCAAATTTATATTTTTTAAATTATTTTCTCTAGCACCTTTTATTATAATATCTTCTAACATTTTATTTACCTTTTAATTCTTTTATTCTCTCTCTTAAAACTATAGCTTGTTCAAAGTCTAAAATATTTGATGCCTCTTTCATCATTGTCTCCAATCTAGATATTTCTTTTTCTTTGTCTAGTTTGCTTAATTTATTAGAATTTGAACTTGCTTTTTTAGTTATTTCTAATGTATTTGTAATTGGTTTTATAATAGTTTTTGGAATTATATGATGTTGTTCATTATAAAGCATTTGTATTTGTCGTCTTCTTGTTGTTTCGCTAACAGCTTTTTTTATAGAATCTGTCATAACATCAGCATACAATATAACTCTACTTTCACTATTTCTTGCTGCTCTACCTATAGTTTGGATTAAAGCCCATTCACTACGCAAGAAACCTTCTTTGTCAGCATCAAGTATTGCTACTAGTTTAACCTCAGGAATATCAAGTCCTTCACGTAACAAATTTATACCGATCAAAACATCAAAGTCTTTTCTTCTTAATCCGTTTATAATATTAACCCTATCAAGAGTATCAATATCTGAGTGCAAATATTTAACTTTTATTTTTTTCTCAGATAAATAATTTGTTAGATTTTCAGCCATTTTTTTCGTTAAAGTTGTTACTAAAACTCTTCCATCATTTTCAATAGTTTTATTAATTTGTCCTATTAAATCATCAACTTGATTTTTTACTGGTTTTATGTCAATAACTGGTTCTAACAATCCTGTTGGACGAATAATTTGTTCAACAACTTGATCTGAATTTTCAATTTCAAAATTCCCTGGCGTTGCAGATACAAATATGGCTTGACCAATTTTACTTTGAAATTCTTGAAAATTCAAAGGTCTATTATCATAAGCCGACGGAAGTCTAAATCCATAATCGACCAAATTCTTTTTTCTAGCAAGATCTCCCGCAAACATACCTCGAATCTGAGGTAATGTTATATGACTTTCGTCTATAAAAATTAAATAATTATCAGAGAAATAATCAAGTAATGTATAAGGTGCTTGACCAGGTTTCCTTCCATCAAAATATCTTGAATAATTTTCGATACCATTACAGTATCCAACCTCTTTCATCATTTCAAGATCATAAAAAACTCTTTCTTTGATTCTTTGCGCCTCAATTAATTTACCTTGCTCTTCAAATTCTTTTACTCTAACAAGACAATCATGTTTAATTTCGTCAAAAACTTTTTCCATTTCTGCATTATTAATAATATAGTGCGTAGCAGGAAGCAAATACAAATGTTCCAAATTATTAATTTTTTTTCCAGTTAAAACTTCAAATTCAGATATTTGTTCAATTTCGTCATCAAAAAATTGTATTCTAATTCCTACTTCACTTTTATTTGCAGGAATAATATCAATAACATCACCTTTTGATCTAAATGTACCACGCTTAAAGTCAATATCATTTCTTTGATATTGTAACTCAATCAATCTTTTTATTATTTGATTCTTATTATATATTTCATTTGGTCTTAAAGACAAACATGAACTAGAATATGCTTCAGGCGCTCCTAAACTATAAATACAAGAAACAGAAGCTACCACAATTACATCTTTTCTTTCAAATAATGAACAAGTTGCAGAATGTCGCAATTTATCAATTTCATCATTAATACTCATATCTTTTTCGATATATGTATCACTTGATACTATATAAGCTTCGGGCTGATAATAATCATAATAAGATACAAAATATTCAACTCTATTTTGAGGAAAAAATTCTCTAAACTCATTACAAAGTTGTGCAGCCAATGTTTTATTATGAGCTATAACCAAAGTTGGTCTATTAGTTTTATTGATGATATTAGCCATTGTAAAAGTTTTTCCAGAACCTGTAACTCCTAATAATGTTTGATATCTTAATCCATCATTAAGCCCTTCAACTAACTTATCAATTGCTTGAGGTTGATCACCAGTTGGCTCATATTTACTTACTAATTTAAAAGTTTCTTCCATATTTAATTTTTCCTAATATTGTTATTGATTATACTACATCAAAAAAATTTATTAATTGTATTTTATTAATATTAACACAAAAAGAATTAGCGTCAATACGTTAACACTAACTTTTTTGAAAAATTTACTAATTGTATTAATGATTGCTTAAAACAATAAAATCATAATCATAAAATATATATAAACAAATAAAATAAATTAAGAAAATATTGATTTTAAAATAATACCTATTATAAAAGATAAAATTGCCAAAATTATAGTTCTAAATATAGCAATAGACCAAGTCTTTTTTACATTACTTTGTTCACGATGAAACGCTTTTCCTTTTGGGAGAATAGTAATACAATATATTAATTCCCCATTTTTATCTGAGTTAACAAGGTTTATATAATTTTCTTGCGATAGACCATCTAAAATTGCTTGTACTTCAATATCATTTGTACTATATTTCGGATCTAAAGCATGCTTAACATCTAAAGGCGACAAAAGACAAGTAGACTTTCCTCCACTTTGTTGTAATATATAGTGCATTATAATTCGTTCCTTTTTTGATAACATAATAGCAATTACCCAAATAATAAATTTGCAAGAAAAGCACCAGCAAAAGATGCGACACAGCTTATAATAGAGCATAGTAACAAAATCCAAGTATATCTGCTTTTCATATCTTTTTCTATTTTTATATTTTCTTGAAAAATTCTAGAATTATCAAGAATAGTCAAGCAAATATTATTTTTATCAAGATATTTTAAATCAATATATTTTCTTTGACATAAATATTCAATATCTTTACTAAACAAATCAAAGTTGTTTTTGTATTTTTTTATAGCATGCATAATTTTATCAACATCTAATACCTTGTAACCATTGCTACAATTTTTAGTTAAATAATTGAGCAATAAAATTTTCTTTTTATCCATATTCATATATTATCACATTAAGTAAATTTTTACTATTAAATATTAATATTTTTAATAATTTACAAAAAAAATATCCAACTTTTAATTTAGTTGGATATTTTTTTATTATTTATTTTTTTTTGAAGAAGATTTATTTGATTTCTTTTTGTTTGAAGCAACAAAGTAAACTATTACACCACCCAAAACTACTACAGATAAAACTACAAGAACAGTTCCTAAAACAGGACTTACAGTATTTTCATCTGGGTCTTCATTTGGTACATTTATTGAGTAAGTGTAACTACTTGAATTTCCAACTTCATCTTTAACAGTGAATTTCAATGAATAATTACCGGTTTGAGTAAATTTCCATTCATATCCTTCTCCATCTGATACCAAGTTAGTAACAGTAGTACCATCAGGTGCTGTTAATGAAACTGTTAGTTTATCAAGCAATTTATCTTTACTTGTTTTATTATCACTTAATTCAATCATACTATTAAGATCTAATACATAAGTTTCATTCAAAGAAATTTCTGTTGGCAAATCTTTGTCTTGATTATTCCAAGTTAAAACTGGTTTTTCACAGTCACCTATAGCAATTGTTTTTGTAATAGTTGTTTCATTGCCAGCTTGATCAATTGTATAATATTTAATAGTATATATGCCTTCAGATGTCGCTTTGAAATATCTTACATAATCTTTATTTTCTGATTCATCATATTCTTGAACTGATGGTTTTGTTCCATTTGGACCAGTAACAGTATAAACTACTTCTAAATCTTGTTTTGTTAATTTATCTGTTGCTATAGCGATAGGTATCTCGATATTCATATAATCATCGCCTTCAGCAGGAGCCCATTCCAAAGAAGATGGCAAACGATATGTCAAATCTAATTCAAGAATTGGATCTTCTGTATCTTTTGCAGTAATTGTAAACAAATCATCTTCTAAAGTTGCAGGATTACCAACACTGTCAACTGCTGTATATCTTATGAAGAAAGTTCCTTCTGATGTTGGTATAAATCCATTAGGTTGTTTTGTATATGTTGCACCATTGCTAACTTTATAAATTTCCCAAGTTATTTCACCTTCTACAGTCTCACCGTTTTTCACTAGTCTACCTGTTGGTACTCTAAAATATTCACCTACTTCTATTTCCTTGTTGAATTTATCTTCATCATCAATTGTGATTGTAGGAGCAGTTTTATCATTAACTCTAATACCAAAAGATTTAACTGTAGTATTTCCAGCGAAGTCTTGAGCTGTATAAGTTACAGTATAAACACCATATGTGCTTAATTTAAATTTCGCGCCAGAAATTGTATAAGTGTTTTCAGCCTTATTATATTCAACAACTTCTTGTTGTACTTTAGATACCACTTCACCAAATTGATTAGTAATTACTAACGAAACTGTCAAATTATTATCATAAGTTTCTATAAATTTTACAGCTGGAATTTCAATTTCAGTACTACCTTGATCAAATGGAGCAAGCCCAATAGTTGTACCATTAATATTTATTGGAGTTCCATCACCATTTCCATCTACATCTTCATCTTCTGATAAATAACCTGCACTATTTATACTTTTTCCTGAAACAGTATTCAATCCATCACTGCTAACAATTTTATCAGAATTTAATTCAAATAATGATTGGTTCCATGTTTTTGAATCAGCCATTTGGAAATCAGGAGCAACGGTATCAAGATTTGACTGTACTACATTTATAGTATATTTTTTTGAAACAACTTTGTTAGTTCCTACTAATTGATCATCTGCTTCACTACCTCTAGTACCAATTAACGTACTATCTACATAAGCTTCTGCATAAATATCGAAAGTAGTTAAATCTTGATTTTCAGCGATTAAGCTTAAAATATCTATTTCATACTGTCCATCATCATTTGTTTCAATCAATTCAACAGGTTCTTGCCCTGGAACTTGATAATATGTTCTTACTTCTACATTTGTATCATAAGTATCTGTTGCAGTAGGTTTAGCAAAAACCAAAGTTTTCTCTTTGTCGCTTACTACATCAGTACCAACATTCAAATTTATTTTAGTTTGGCCATTACTCAAATCATAATCGACATCATAAATTACAATATCATAAACTATTTCACCTAGAGTATTTCCTGCTTTGTCAGTAGCTTTGTATCTAATTTCGCTATTTCCAGCAGTTTTGAATTCAATTTCAGCAATTTCATTAGCTGGAGTAGATACTGTACTTACAGCACCAGTTGAAGAACGATAAGTTCTTGTAATAATAATATCATCATTGTTTGTACCTTTGTAGGTATAAAAGTTATCAGTAGCATAAGCAGCAGGTATTTTAACTTTGACAGATTTACCATTATCAGTATTTTTTAAAACGGCAACTGATGGAATATCAACTCTTCTGTTTACAAGCATTTCTTCTGCTACTTCACGCTGTGTCATATTATCTGTAGCAGTAACAGTTTCACCATTAACAGAAATTATTTCTCCATTTGAATCAAATTCATATTCATATGTTGGAATTAAAGTAGGAGCTTGCTTATCAGTTACTTCAATAATATCTCCAGGAGTAACTTCTGTAGTTTTGCAACTTTCACCAAATAATGGAATACTTGCAGAATAGGTTACTGTGTAATATCCTTCTTCTGTTGGATGGAAAGTATAATCTTCATAATTTACTTCAATAACTTCGTTAGGATTCTTTAGGTTTGTAACTTTGACTGTAATGTGAGCATTGATTGCATCAAGAGATGATGCCGACTCAGTAACTTTGACTTTAGGTATACTTATGTCAGTATTAACATTTCCTGTAGAAGGCATACTATCAAGGAATGTCATAGTTAATTTTAGATTTGAAGTATCATATTCGTTAACTACTTGAAAATTAGATTCAAGTCTAGATATTACATTTCCAGCTTGTCTATATTCATAAACAATTTGATAAGTGCCTGTTTCAGCTAAAGAATCTTTGCTAACTTCATAGTAAGAATCGGTAGCATCCAAAGTTAATGGAACTTCTTTAGTTGGAGTACACAAATACACAACTAACTCATCAGCAGTCAAATCTCCTGCAGATTTTTCCACTTCTTCTCCATCTTCAGAAACAGTAACACTTGGTGCTGGAATTTTAAACCCTTCTTGATTTTTTTGCATTTTAGCAGGAATAACATATTCACTATTAACTGGAAGATTTATTACAGCATCTTCTTTTTCTACCCAAACAGAAAGATTATTAACAGTAGAAACTACTTGTCCCTCTTTTCGTGCTGTTACTGAAACATTATAATACCCTTCATAACTTGCAACAAAATATTTATCCCCAACAGAACTATTTTCAAATTCTGGATTATTTGAAATATCGTCTGCAGTAACCGATTGCAAAGTTATATTTTTATTACCTTTCTTTACAGAATATTCAATAGTTTCTTCATTACCATTATCGAAACTAGTTTCCGGCATTAATACTATATCACCAACATTGTAACTATCTTTTAGAAATGGCTTAACTATAAGTTCAGCTCCTTCTACTTGTGTAATTTCGCCAGTTTCAGCCTTGACACTAATATTTTGCTGAACGTTTGTAACTATTCCTGTAGCAGTTACCCCAGCAAGTAGCAAAGGAACAATAATTTTTTTCTTGCCTTTCATAATTGTTAAATCTCTCCTTAAAATCTTAATTGTAACGAATTTAGTTTATTATTTTTTTGTACTTTTGTCAACTATATAATACAAATATTTAAATAAATTGCAAGTCGTTATTCGTTAGTTCTAGTATAAGTAATTTTTTCCAAAATATGTAAAAAAAATTAGAAAAAATTTCCAATATAAAATAGTTTTCGAAATGCCAAATTTTTTTACATTACAAAGCAAAATAAAAACAAATAAAAAAAGCCTAAGGCTTAAAAAACCGAAGGCTTATCAATATAAGAAGAAGTAGATTTTTTATTAATTAGCAACCAAAACCCAAATTGCAACCACAGCAATTAAGGATAATAAGTAATAAAATTATATTCCAACAGCAATTATCTTCGCCAAAACCATTGCAACCACACAATAATAAAAGTAGTAATAAACAGCAAGAATTGTTTCCACCTTTTCCAATCATTCCATGGCCCATTCCTTGGTTACATCCACAATTAGTTCCAAACATATTGTTTTCCTCCTAAATTATGAAAGCAAATATTATATGTAATTATTTTTTTTGTTTGCTTTCTACTTCATAGTACTTAATTTAAAAGAAAAATGTTACAACATTTTAAATTTTTTCAACAAAATAATATATCTTTGATTTTGTTTTTTAATTGTTCTATTCCAATGCCTTTAAGAGCTGAAATATATATACAATTTTTGTCTTTTACTAAATTTGGTAATTTATCACACTTATTGTAAACCATAAGTACTGGACTGCTACATTTTAAATTATGCAGAACTTTATTTGTAACTTCAATATGATTATTATAATTTGGATCACTGATATCTACAACATGTAATATTAAGTCTGAATACACACTTTCCTCTAATGTACTAGCAAAAGCCTCTATAAATTCATGAGGTAAATTATTTATAAACCCTACAGTATCAGTACACAAAATCTCTTTGTTTTCACCGAGCCAGACATTTCGCGTAGTAGTATCCAAAGTTGCAAATAGTTCATTTTTCACATATACATCAGTTTTAGCCAAAATGTTTAAAAGCGTACTTTTACCAGAATTAGTATATCCAACTATAGAAACAGTTGGTTTATTATTTTTTAAACGTTTTTGTCTATTCAAAGATCTTTGTAACTTTAATTTTTCAAGTTCTTCACTTTTTTTCTGAATATTTTGCTCAACTATTCTACGATTTAATTCTAGTTTGGTTTCACCAGGCCCTCTCATTCCTACTCCACCACCGAATCTTCCACTAGTTTCCAAATAAGATCCAAGTCTTGGCAATGAATATTTTAATTGAGCTAATTCAACTTGAAGCTTACCTTCGTTTGTTCTAGCACGACTAGCAAAAATATCCAATATTAACATGCTTCTGTCAATGACCCTGACACCCAAAGCATTTGAAATATTTGACAATTTACTTCCACTTAATTCATTATCAAATATCACAATATTTGCTTCATATAATTGTATCATTTCTTTTATTAAATCAATTTTTCCACGACCAATAAAATATGTTGTATCTGGTTTTACTCTAAATTGCGAAACTTTATCAACAGTCACGATATCAGCAGTTTTTGCCAAACTTTCTAATTCTTCCAAATCTCTTTCAATATTTTCTTTTTGTTTTATAGAAACTTTAACCAATATTGCTTTTTGTAATGGAATTTGATTTTTGGTTTTCAAATAATCTTTGTACTTTTTTTCACATTCCGAAACTTTCTCCAATAACCCATATTTATTGATATATCTTGCATCATGACAATTTACAAAAAGATAATCATCACCGATATTATATGCAATTTGAGCATCATACGGCTGACCATTTTTGACTGATACAGCACAAATAAAATCTAATTTGTTATTACGCAAAAATGACAAATCCATTTCACTTAATTTGCAAGTTGAATTAGGATGTGTATGAATAACTCTATAGCCAGAATAAGCTTTGTCATTTTCAATATCAAGAGTAAGTGAGATAGAAGATTTATCTCCACAAGCAATATCAACTATATGCCCTTTTCTATCAATAACTACAGAAATTTCATATTTTGTCTCATCTGATATTTTGCAAATTTCATTAAGTATAGAATCTTCAATTACTAAAGATTTATCAAAGTTTGAATTTTGTATATCAATTAATTTTTCCTTAATAGATTTTTTTAATTTATCTGGGAAATTCATAAAATCTCCTTTATAACGTTATTTACTTCATTCATACATTCTTTGTTTGTTGAAATCAAATTAGTTTCATTATGATTAGAATAAAAAGCATTTGTATTTTGACCAACTTGAATAATTCTATTACCAAGGGAAATTAAATAAGCTTTGTCCAATTCATTATCAGATGATTTTTTTTCATTAAACAAATCAAAACTTTTTTCAAAATAATCTTGCAATGACTCGATTAAATTAAGCGAATAACCTTCTGGCATGCTGTACAAATCATTATAATTACTTAATTCATTAAACTGATATAGTGCATATACTCCTTGATTTTTAAATGTAAAACTATTATAGTCTTTGAAACAATTTAATGCTACATTATATGCTTTGTCGATTTGGCCATTATCAATAAGTGCACCAATGTATTGGTTTGTTAAAAAATTATTTTCATTAAGCAATGTGCTTTTTGCTAATAACGTCACATTTTGTTTTTCGTTATGTTCTTGCAACTGTTGCATAAAATCAGAATAATTTTCATCAGAAACAAAATCTTCGTAATATTTTATTATTTTTTCTTCGTTTTCAAGACCAATTTCAATAGAAAGAGATTTATAGCAATAGTAGATATTATCTTCCTTTTCGTAAACTCTGTAGTACAAACCCGAAGCAAACCTATTACTGCCAATTGAATAGAAAAAATCCCCTAAATTTTTAGGAAAAGCAAATATCATAACTATCAAAAATATTGCACTAAATAATAATATGAATGTAAATGTCCATAAAACGGTACTAATTATTATTTTTTTGTAATCAATCTTCATAAAATTATCTCACAAAATAAAACTTTTTACTAAAATCAGTTTAACAAAACGTATAAAAAAAATCAACAACTTAAATAAATAATTACAAAAGAATCGTCTTTTTATTTCGTTGTTGATTTTTTTATTATTTCAAACACATAATTAAGGCCATAATTACCCCTAATCCTGTAGCAACAATTAATCCCATAATATTTTCCCCCAAAAAAACTAAAAACATTATATCATTAAAGGCTTAAAATGTCAATATCTTTTTTTAATTTTTAATATTATGCAAACTAATATGCAAACTATGAGATTATTATATATTTTACTTGTTTAATGTGTTATTAACAGCCAATATTTCAGAAGTATGCGGAGATATAATTAAACTCAATTTTCTACCAGTTCTATTTACAATATTAACATACCAATAATAATCACCTACATTAATATCAGCATCATTAATAATTTTTACATAAACTTCTCCATTAAAAACATTATTGATAATTAATTGTTTTATATCATCTTTGAAATTTTTTGCAACAATTTTATAAACTTCTTCACTATCAACACTCCAATTATTACAAACATTTTTTAATTTAATTTCTTGCGTAAAATCACCAATTATAATTTTTGCAGTAACATTTTCTGAACTATTTATAATTGTTTTTATATCTGCAACTAATGTATTATCAAAAGGATTCTTTTGCAAATCTCCATCATACCTAACTGTTCCAACCAATAAAACATATGTTGCAATTGTTTCATCATAATCATTTATATTTTCAATGTCAAAGGTTAAAATACCAAATTCTATAAGCTCCGTTGCATAACCATTTATTACATAATCTTTTTCACGCAATCCACAAATCAAAGAGGCATTTATATTATCACTTTTGCCTTCCAATACAAATTCCCTTACCTCTGCTGTATTATTTTTAAGAATATTTTCATATTTATTAGAGCAAGAGCAAAAAATAATAAATGAACAAAAAACCAAAAAAAATAATTTCATATACATCAATTCCTATTTTTGTGATTTATTAATAAAATATATGAAATTATTTAAATTTTTATGTTTTTGTTTATGTTTTAGTATTAAATTAAAATAAAGTATCTAATTCTTCGACTCTTTTTTGATATTTTCCACCTAGAAAATTAGTGTTTAGAAAAGTATTGATAATTCGAATAGCTCTTTTGTAACAAATATAATCACAAGGCAATATACAAACATTTGCATCATTATGTTTTCTAGACATTTCAGCAAATATAGGTTCAATACACAAAGCGCCACGTATACCTTTGCATCTATTGCTGGCCATGCTCATTCCTATTCCAGATCTACACCCATATATTCCAATAGCACCATTCAAAACTTCCCTATTCGCTTGATTTGCAAATACAGTAAAATTATCCAAAGAATCATATATTTCACTTGCAAATTCTTTGTATTCTATCTTATTTTTCTCTAAATATTTTTTTATTTTTTGAAACATTTCATATGCTCCATGATCATATGCTAAAACTATCATATTTTCTCCTTTGATGTTTTGAAATAAATTAGTAACTTTGATTTTTGTTTTTAATATTATTTTTGAAAAAAAATATAAAATAAGCAAAATACAAAAAAGTACTTTTTGTATAATATATATATTATATCACAATAAGCAACTAATCAAAACTAATTTGTTTAACAAAACCTAATTTAGCACATAATACATTTATTTTTTGTATTATTATATTAAATGTTTTTAAATTGATATAATTATATTATTTCCCAAAAAAAATTACACTTTACTTATTGCAAAACAAATTTTATTAATTTATTAAATTTTTAAATTGATATTGTGTCTTAGATAAAAAATATTATTTATTAAAAACACACTACTTTATTACATAATCAATTTATCATTTATATATGCTAATTAATTTTTTTAATAAAAATGTTTTTGTTGATTTGAAATATTAATTATATTATATTCAAATTAATAAAAAACAAAAAAACACTCTTGACAGAGTGTTTTATGGCTCCTCAAGACCGTTCTGTTGCATATCCGCATCACAAGTGTTATGCAATTATTATTTAAGTCCACAATATAGCCATTTTTTACAACTAAAACTATAAAACTATACAAGTGTGAAAATTTGCAAATTTTGTGAATTTTGAAAGTGTAAAGGTTGAAAAATTAAGGTTTTATAGTTTTTAGCCATCCAGTCAGTATGTTTAATAATTTTTTATATCGTTCAAAATTTTCTTTTTTATTTGTAATAGTACAATTAATTTCAACTTGCAATGTCCAAATATTAAATTCATTATTAATTGAACCTGATATTGTTTGTTGTCCAGCCATAAATGGTTGGTCAATTGAAACACTAAAGCCATTACTTATTAGTAAATTATGCAGTCTGTTAAATATGTCTAAATTGTTTTTGATATTTTCCCCAATATGAGTTCCAAGATTTATATCACAATTTCTATTGGAAGAAAGACCATGCATGTCTATCAGGTATTTAATATTGTATTTCTGTATTAATTTTTTGATACTATCTTTGTATTTGCTCTTTTCATCAAAATTTGCATCATCATTATTGTTTTTTGTTTTTGCTATTAGATGACATTTTGTTTCACCATGTAAAAATAATGCAGTAGTTAGAGAACCTATTTCGCTATACTTATATTTCCCAAGTCTCACTTGAGAAACTCCATGTGGGGCAGAAATAAGAATATTCCCATCGCCAACAAATAATATATGGTCTTTATTTTTATTGGTTTCTATTAATTTTTTTCTATCATTATGTAATTTATTAAAAGATAAGTTTTTCATAGTTTAATTTTATCAAATATAATTAATTTTAGCAACTTAATATTAAAAACAAAAAAGTTCAAGCAAACTGCTTGAACTTCATTTGGCTCCTCAAGTAGGGGCGACGCGTGAAGAAAAGTTGCCGGTGGCAATTTTTTAGCCAAAGCCGGGAGCGACTTGTCGCGGTCTGGGTCCGACAGGACCGAACCGTAGGTTCGAGCCCGTATAAACCAACAATGAATATAAAAAACAAAAAAACTCCATACATAATGTATAGAGTTTGATTGGCTCCCCAATGTGTTTGGAATAAGAACAGAATTATTTTCAATAGCATTTAAAATATCTTCTGTCAACTCTGTTGGAGTGCCATTTACCGATAAAATGTAAGTTATTCTTTTGTTTCCGTCAGGTAAATCATAAAGATATACTGCGACAACAAAAGTTGAAATCAATGACCTACGAATATGTAAATCGTTTGGGTTGCCTTTTCTTAATTTGTTTAAGAAGAAAATCACTTGTTCTTCATTTAACATTATGCCTACTTTGTTGCTTTCTATTGCCAGTTGAGCTTCAAGCTCTTTTTTATTTTCTATTGTTTCACTTAACTTGCTATATAAACCTTGTCTGACTTGTTCAATAGGACATTCAGCTACAGCTTGCATAAGGTTATTTATTTCTTTTTCATAGTCTTTTAGTTGTTTTCTAAGCAAATTAATTATTGAGGTATCTTTATTCATCATTGAAGCTTTTACGCATTCTCTTGCAATAATCTCGATATTTTCATCTGTTAATATTTCATAACACTTTTTAACAACCAAATCTTCTATCCAAAGTTTATGTGCATATTTCTTTTTACATAGTTTTTTAACATTATTCTTGCAAGCATAATAATAATGTTTTTTACCACTTGCAGAGCTTCCACAATATCCAGTCATCATAGCTTTACAATGACCACAAAATAGTTTTGAGGTTAGTAAATATTCTTCGTGTGCTTTTGTTCTTGCTCTGAGCTTTTTATTTTTCTCTAAAATATCTTGCACCTTATTAAATAGTTCATCATCAATAATTCTTGGTATTCCGTCTTTTATTTCAATATCTCCATAATGGTAAACTCCAATATACTTTTTATTAGCTAAAATGTGATTTAAAGAGTTTTTGCCAAATGGCTTGTTATATCCTGTTTTTAAGTGTCTTTCATTGAGATATTTAACTATTTCTATTATTGTGCTTCCTTGTGCATACATTGAAAATATTTGCTTTACAATGCTTGCTTTTTCTTCGTCTATAACATAGTTTTTATCAACAACCTTATAGCCAAATGTTATTTGACTGCCTGTATATTGACATTTTTCAGCCATAAGTCGCATTCCTCGTTTTACTTTCTGAGATAACTCTTTACTAAAATATTCAGCCATACCCTCTAAAACGGACTCTAAAATAATATCGCTTGCATCACCACTATTGACATTCTCACGAGCTGAAATAACTCTTACACCATTCTTTTTAAGCTTGTGTTTGTTCATAGCACTATCTTCACGATTACGAGCAAATCTATCAAGTTGATAAACTAAAACTGCCTCAAAGTTCTTTTTCTTACTATCTTCAATCATTCTTTGAAAATCTGGGCGGTCGTCATTTCTTCCTGTCATAGCTCTGTCTATATATTCATTGATAACAGTATATCCATTCTTTTGAGCATATTCGTGGCAAACTCTTAATTGTCCCTCAATACTTTGCTCTGTCTGCTTATCGCTTGAATATCTTGCGTATATAACTACATTCATTATTACACCTCTGTTTCATCAAATTCATACTCATTTATATAATCAATAATTTCCTTAGCCTTGTTTAAAAAAATTGTTTGACTATAATTTAATGTTTCAATACTTTTAATTATATTTGAAGCTCTTTCAATATCATTTCCAACATTAAAATCCTCTGCAGTTAAAGAGCCTTTTTTAATCTTATCTGAGATAATAGCTTTCCATTTTGCTTCACACATTGCAAGTTCGTGAGCAGTTCTAATTAAATTTATAGATTGACTTGTTATGCCTAAAGATTTACTGATTTGATTATCTGTTATGTCGTCTGTTTCTGCAGAAGAAAGCCCAAGAATAAAGTCAGTTGAAACCTTATAATGTAAAGCCAGTTTTTTTATAGCGTCAATAGGAATTGTCCTCTCATCATTTTCATAATAAGCTAGAGAAATACGACTAACATTTAATACTTTACTAGCCACATCTTCTTGCTTTTCTCCTCTTTTTTGCCTTATCCAAGCAAGCCTCTTGCCAAGTTCTTTTGGCGCTTGTTTTGAAATATTTTCAGTTACTTTATTTGCCATATTTAAAAATCTCCTTTTTGTTACATAATAAATCATTTTTAGTTTTTGTTTACAATTTGTTACTTAATTAAAAATATGTAACAAATGTATTGATTTTTTCTTTTTTTTGTTTTATAATCGCTTTAGATTTATTAGTTACATTATAGTACATTAAGTAACAATAATCAAGCGAAAATTAAAAGAAAATAAAAAAAAATCTAAAAAAGGAGGTATAAAATATGCAAAATGAAAATCAGACAATCATCTCTGATGACAATCTTATTAGTGAAGTTCGCAAAGCTTACTATAAAGATTGGAGAGCTAAAAATAAAGATAAGGTTAAACAACATAACCTTAACTTTTGGAAGAAAAGGGCTCTGTTTAAAAAGTCAGTAGATGACACAGAAAATAAGCAAGGATAAATCAAAAGAGTTTGCATTACAAATTTATGAGCTCGTTCCACAATTTTGCCAAGATAATTTGCAAGAGTATATGTTATTTTTGCAAGGAAGAGTTGATAAAAGCGAGAATGCAAAAAAAGAATTAAATAAACTAAATTTAAAAAAAAGGAGATAAAAAAATGGTAGAAATTAAATATAGTGCTTCAATGCACTATCAAGCAGGTAGAAATACAATACTTATAAATCTGCCTGCAAAATTTATTAAAGATACAGAACTTAAAGCCTCTCAGACAATATATTTTTATGAGAGAGATAATAAGATTTATTTATCTCTCGTTGAACCAATTTTTAAAGATTGCTACAAAAGGAATGCTCAAACTTTTAGAGCTGGCTTCTATAAAAAAGTCCCTTTACCTATTCAATTACGAAACAAATATATTATTAAAAATAATCAAAAAATCACTATAACCCAAAAAGACGAGATAAGCTATTTGATTGAATTTGAATATCCTTTAATTTTAAGGGACAAATATTTAAAAGAACGCAAAGAGTCTGTTGTCGAAGAAATAGCAAAAGTCGAAGCTTATTTAACTGAGCTAAAAAAGGAATATAATTACAAAGGAGAAAATTGATATGTTTGTAGGACAAAGGCTGTTAGGAATAACAAGGGATTTTTGGCGAGTCGAAGATGAAGAATGCGAATATAATGGCAAAAGTGGTTATAATGATGATAAAGGGGATTTTGTTTTTTATGAGCCTGCTTATTTTGTTTGCTCTCTATTTAAAGTTGCAAATGGAACAACTTTTATCAATCTCCCAAGACATTTTTTAAATCAAAATCCACCAGACGATATTTACTTTTGCATTGACGAAAAGAAACACAACTTATATTTATCATTTATTGAGCCAAGACCTGAAGTGCCTGCTTTCCGTAGAACTCTGCAAAAGGCTGGCAAAAATGATTGTCAAATAAGACTACCTTTTCCACGAGAACTAAAAGGAATATTTTTTCCTGATAAATATCTTAGAATGACGCTAACTGAAAAAGAAAAAGATTTATTTCTATGTAAATTTGAATGGGAAAAGCCAAACCCTGTTGATTATATAAGACATTCACAAATTTATGATGGCGACTAAAAAAATTACACATACAAAGTATATTTTTATGATATATTATTTTATTTTTATATATGCGTAAATAGATTTATATTTATTTGTTTTTAAAATAAGTATAAATAAGTATAGTATTATATCTATTTACACTTAAAAAATAAAAAAAATTAAGGTGCAAGCAGAAATGTTTACACCTTAATTTTCACTTTTTATATAAATTCATAATTGCTTCTTTTTGATATGGAGATAATGTTTTTAGAAAGTCCAAAGTTTGCTTATCAATTTTATATTGATTTATATCTTCTGAAAAGAATTCTGCAGGGGTTGAGCCACAAGCTTCTATAATATCAAGCAGAACTGATAAAGATGGCTCAAATGTTGTTTTTTCACTCTCTAATAGGTGAATATAACTTGCATTCTTTCCAATCATCAAACTTAAAGCACGAGCCGACAAATTGGCACGAGTTCTGATTATTCCTATTCTTGCTACAATTTCCTTTAATTCCATAAATACTAAGCTCCTTATGTATATAATTTTATCAATTTGGGAGCATTAGCTATGTTTGACATACAATACAATATTATCCAATATTAAATAAAATATTTAATAACATTAAATACTATTGCAATAAAAACACATTTATGATATACTTTATTATATATTGGAGGTTTGCAAATGAAGAATAAAATAATAAAGCTTAGTGTTTTACTTATTATTCCACTTGTAATGCTTTGCTTTGTTTTTACAGGTTGCTCAAATAGTAACAATAACAATGATAATCAAAAAACGCAAATAGAAGTTTCTAGCGTATTGTCAAAAATACAAGATAGGACTGGCAATTTTAAAATTACAGGAACTGGCAATTTAGATAATGAAGAATTAAACTATCATAGAATTGTTAATTTGACATATCAAGTCAATTCTGTTGGCTCTTATGCTTATGATAAAAATGACAATCTGCACGACAATACAGAAAATTGGTATAATGAATGGTATTATTCTCATAATTATAATGAAGCTTATCATAGAACAAGGACAGAAAGCTCAGTTTGGGGAAAGTGCAGTTATCAAACAGCAATAAACACAAATGCTTTTTTATCTGACGCAGATTTTAGACAAATTACAGAAGATATGTTTTTAAACGAAGAAAATAATGTTTACATATTAAAAAACCCTTTAAATCTTAATCCTTTATGGGACGGCTGGATAAACACATTAAGTTATTTAAAAATAGAAGCAAAAGAAAATGGTGCAAGTGTTGTTTTTAAGGGCTCAGGAAACATAAATACAAATACCATTGTAAATGCTGAATTTAATTTTGAAATTGAATACAATCAAGGTTGGTTTAGTTATCCTGATTGGGCACATATTCCATATATTTATAATTTAACAATTGATAAAAATGGAAAAGGAACTGTTACAGGTGGTGGAAATTATGAAGAAGATACTGAGGTAACAATAACAGCAACAGCTTCTGATAATTATTATTTTTATGGTTGGCAAATTGGAAATCAACTTATAACACAAAGCACTTATACATTCAATATGCCATCAAGCAATTTAACAATAACAGCAATATTTTATGAAAAGCAACAATATACAATACACTTGTCCAAAACTGATGGTGGTTGGGTAAATGGTAGTATGGTTTTAACAACAATGCAGACAAATAAAAGTTCTTCATTCCACATAGATGAA
>CALWJZ010000009.1 GCA_944381145.1 uncultured Clostridia bacterium | reverse complement strand
CAAGGGTTCGGCTGTTCGCCGATTAAAGTGGTACGCGAGCTGGGTTCAGAACGTCGTGAGACAGTTCGGTCCCTATCCGTCGTGGGCGTTGGATATTTGAGTGGATCTGCTCTTAGTACGAAAGGACCAGAGTGGACGAACCTATTGTGTACCTGTTGTCACGCCAGTGGCATTGCAGGGTAGCGAAGTTCGGAATGGATAAATGCTGAAAGCATCTAAGCGTGAAACCAGCCACAAGATGAGATATCCCATAACTTTAAGTTAGTAATACCCCTTGCAGAACACAAGGTTGATAGGTCACAGGTGGAAGTATAGTAATGTATGTAGCTGAGTGATACTAATAGGTAGAGGGCTTGATCATATATTTAGATGATAATCGTAATTCATTGTAATTTCTTAATTGTTAATAGTTTTTTGAATATGTAGTTGTGAATGTACTTTTAAGTTCATTCATCCATTACTGGTGATTTTAGCAAAGGAGTAACACCTGTTCTCATTCCGAACACAGAAGTAAAGACCTTTAGCGCCGAAGATACTTGCTTGGAAACGAGCCGGGAAAGTAGGTCATTGCCAGTTTTTCCAATTAGCATCTCAATTATGAGATGCTTTTTTTTGTCATATATTTACAATAAATAAATTATCTAATAACTTTAAATTGTGCTGTGTAGATAAATTGTAATTAATTATTAAGATGTAATTTAGAAAATTTTATGGTATTGAAATATTTATTAATATATGTTATAATCTATTTAGTATTAAGAAAAGTTAAGGAAAAATAATGAATTTTTTAGAGTATTTAAGAATTAAAAATTCAAATAAAAATATAGTATTAAGTTCAAGTGAAAATGATGAAATTTTTGAACGAATTAATCATCAAACTAATTTAAACAAATTAATTAATGTCAATACAAAATATTTTTCAGAATTATTTCATGAACTAAAAAATAATCCTAATTGTTCGTATGTAACAAGTATTAATGACTTTGAAAAAAATGATATTATTGATAAAATTTCATTTGTTCCTGTATATGAAAAAGAATATTATTATAAATTAATGGCATGTGCTAAAATTGAAACATTTGCTTCTAGATTAGCAAATTTTTTTGGAGTACCTACTGTATATAATATTATTTCTTATAACAAAGATAGAACATATAAACTTTTGTCGGCTAACTTTTTAAAAAATGGCGAAAATTTTATAAAAATATCTGAACTTACAAATAATTATTTATCAAATTTAGATTTTATTACTTGGGAAAAAGTTTTTGAAGAAATTATGAGCAATCAAAATGAAGAAAATGTGAATAATTTTATGTCAGACTTTACAAAACAATATTTATTTAGAAAATATGTTTTACGTGATTCAGATTATTCTTTTAATAATTGTGGAATAATAGTTGATCAAGATGATCAATTTCGTTTATCACCATGTTTTGATATGGAATTTTCATTTGAATTAAATTTTGATGAAGAAAATTATGGCGATTTGAAATATATAGCACAAAAATATCCTAAAGAATATCATTATGTAAAAGATAAATTTAATGAATTATTTTCTAATCAAAACCTGCATTCTATACTTAAAAAATCACCACTATCTTTTTTTGAAAAAAAGCAATTAAAATCCCAATTAATTAAAAGTAAAGAAATATTTGAATTTAATAAAATTATGGAAATTGAGAAATAAAAATTTGAATACTTAAAAACATCTGCATAGATGTTTTTTTGTTTCTCTATTGAAATTTAATATAAAATATGATAAAATATGTGTGATGAAAGTTTAAGGGGAAATTATGGGAATAATAGATTATTTAAAAAAGAAAAGTAATTATTTATCAGATGAATATGTAGAAAAGCATAATTTAAGAAAAAAATATACAAATTTACATTCATTAAATAGCCAAAAATTTGTGGATTTCAATTCTTCTTATTTAAAAAAAATGTTTAAAGATATAACAAGTAAAGATTCATCTTATGTAACTTGTATTGATGAATATTTAGAAAATAATAAAAATTATCGACCAGGTTATGTTTCTGCATTTTTGAAAAATAGCAGAATTCATTCTGATTGTAATGTTGAATTTGAAATATTAGCATCAAAAATATCTAATTTATTTGGAATTCCAACAGTTTATAATGATGAATATATTGATAATGATTTAAAAAAATGGTTATTATCAATTGATTGTGTACCTGATAATCAGACAATGTTTTCTGTATCAGATATTTTAGGTCATAATGACGGGTTTCAATATTTTGACCACTGGAAAAAAACATTTCAAGACATGTTTTTGACTAATAAACAAAATGATTTTAATATTGATTACAAACAATTTATGTCAGATTTTGTCAAGCAATATTTGTTTAGAAGACATATTGTTCGTGATGTAGATTATGACTTTGGCAACTGTAGTATCATAATTGATGAAAATAATAATGGAAGATTGGCTCCAAATTATGATATGGAATATTCGTTTGACATTAGATCAGAAGGAACCATGCTTAATTATGAACTTCCATATTTAATGGAAAATTATCCTAATGAAGTTCAACAAATCAAGGATAAATTTGATGAATTAATTGAAAATGGATATTTAAATAAAATTATTCATAAAACAGTTTCTAATTCAAATGTAAGAAGTTTAGTTAAGGAAGTTATAACTAATGCTCATGATAATTTTAATATGGCATACGAGAAATCAAAATCTACAATAGTTAACGAAAAGTTTTAAATTTTGGGGAAAATTATGGGAAGTATTAAAGTAAAAGATTATCTTATAAATTTAACAAAATATGATGATATAGATAGGAATTATGATACTAATCAAATAATACTTGATAAATATATAGAAAGAATTCATGCAGACAAATTACATTGTCGTAAGCCTTATTATCCAGGTACAAAAGAACCAAAAAGACCATATAAAAATTATATTTTGAAATCTCCATATTCTACTTATTTAGTAAGAGAACGTGAAATTTCAAATTCTCCAGAAATAAAACATAATGTAAATAATCCAACAAAAGTTAATACAGAAGCAATTTTTGGAAAAGTATATAATGATTGTGGAATTAATTCAGTAGAAGCTTCAGTTGGATACCAAAATACTTATTGGGGAAAATTATATTATAGTATAACTCAAGATCTAAAAACTTTGAAAGGATACAATAAACAAAAATTAGTATATTCTTCACCTAATTTTTTTCTACATCTAATGGATATGCTTGAAAACAAAGATGAATATTTAAAAGAAATGACTGCAAGTTGCTTTGATGATTTGATAAATTCTGTTATTTTGGCTATATTGTCAGGAGAAACAGATATGCATTCAACTAATACTATTTTATTAAAAGAATTTGGACAAAACAAATTTACAGATATTTGTAGAGTAGGTATAGACGAAAGAGCGTATGATGACTTGGTTTTTAAAAATGCGTCTCTACAAGAAATCAAGGATCATTTCGAAAATCAATGTGAAATTTATTCTAATTCTTGTTCTTCTTCTAATGGGAGAATAACAATTACTCCTAGAATGCAAATTGAAGGAATAAAATCTTTGTTAAAAAATGGATTGCTAGATGAAAAATATAAAGACGTTATAAATCAAATAGCTAATTATAATATAGATCAATGTATTGCTGATCAAAAACATGAAGCTGGTGCAAATTTAACAAATTCTCACATAGATGCAATTAAGTACTATTTGTCACAATCTGAAGAATTAGCAAAAATATAGAGAGTCAAATTTGACTTCTCTTTTTTTGACAAATTTATATATGAACAGGATTGTATTTATTGGAATATAAATATATCTTTAATATAACAAAAGCTTTATATTTTCATTGACGAAATTATATTATTTTGTTAAACTTAAATGTATATATATTTTGATTATATACTACTTAAAAAAGGTATATTTTGAGTTTTTTTTGTAGATTATTATAATATCAATTTGGAGTAAATTTATGAAGAAAAAATTATTAATGCTATTCTGTATGTGCATTATGGCAGTATCAATATTTTTTACAGGTTGTTCTTGTACAGAAAAAGGTTTGAAAGACAATCCTCCAACAGATGCAAAGGTTATCAGTAATGGTGGTATGACTGTTGTAAAAGGTGATTATCTTTATTATGTAAATGGATATATAGATGAAACTACATTGACAAAAGATGATAATAAGTACGGAGATATTTCTCGTGCTGGAATATATAGAACTAAACTTGTTAATGGACAAATTGTAAAAGATAAAGATGGATTTTTGGAAAACACAGATTTAGTTGTATCTAAAATAGTTGGATTTAGCAATGGTGGTTTTTATATAATAGATGATTATATTTATTATGCTACACCTTATATGAATTTAGATAGAGATGGAAATTTACAATCAAATAGAGTAGAGTTTCATAGAATTAATATTGACGGAACAAATGATGAGACACTTTTTGTTACGTCTCAAAATGAAGACAATTTAGATTGGTCACTTTATAAAATTGATAATAATGTTTACTTAACGACTTATGTTGCTAGCAAAATCATTATTTATAATACAACTACACAAAAAACTGTTGTTGAGGTATCAGATAGTACATCATATGCTTTCTTAGATGAAACAGATTATCATACAGGAGCAGTAAAAGATAAGGAAATGCATAACTATATTTACTATACAAGAGCAATTACTTCAAGTGATGGCTTAAGTGTAGATTATGTTGGAAATGCTGTATGCAAAGTTAATATTGCAACTGGAAAAATTACCACCCTTGAAACTAGCAAAAATAATACTTATACAATTAAATATGTAGACGAAAGTAATGTTTATTATTCCAAAAAAGATACAAAAATTAATGGTAACGATTTATTATTTAAGAAAACAATTATATCTTCATGGAATAATTCGGTAGAAGTTCAATTGAGTAATGCAGTATATACAAATTATTATTTTTGTGATTTTGGAGATAATTTAATTATTGCAAGCGATAGCAATGGAACTTATGTAATCGAAAATCGTGTATCAACCAAAGTTTTAAATACACAACAAACAATTTTGAATGTATATGGCGGATATGCTTATTACTCCACAGAAAATAAATTGTATAGATTCAATATTCGTGGACAATTTGTCGATGGAGAAATTGAAACAGAGTTGATTACAGATGAAAACAAAACACATACAATCATAAATGAAAAATATATTGATTTTGATAATCAAAGAGTTTATGTCTTTGTTGATTACACATCAGAAGCAGGAGTTTCAAACACATATCTTAATTATATTACAGAAGATTTAGAAGAAAGATTTGTTGGAAAATTTGAAAGCAAAGATATTCCTGAAAAGCCAGAACAAAATGATGGATACGGCGAAGACCCAGATGTAGAATATGTGCCTCACATAGACTAAAATCTAGCACTATCATAATTTTATTAATAGAACTAAAATTATGATAGTGTTTTTTTGTTTTAAAATCGCAAAAATGTGTAAAAATTTACATTTAAAATGAATAAAAAAAACACATTTTACTTTCTTCGACAAATAGGTATAATAATTTCAAATAATTGCTTTAAATAGGCATTTTTTGCATTTGTAATAATTTGCAAAAGAATAAGTAATTTGATATATTTTTAGTATAAAAAATATAAAAAATATGGAGAAAGTAATATGGAAAAAAGAATGTCAAAAATAGTAGTGGTGGATAGTAATGAAAGTTTTTGTCAAGGACTAAAAGACTACTTTTTAGAAAGTAGAGAAGATCTAAGAGTTGTGGCAAGCTTTAATAATATAATTGATGCTGTAGAATACATAAGCGATAATGATGTAGATATTGTTATAACTGATATTGTCATACCTAATGCAGACGGTTATGATCTTATTAATGAAATAAAGGCCTTAGGTCTTGCAAAAACTCCAAAGATTGTAATTGTGAGTGCGTTAACAGGAGAGGGATTTATTCAAAAAGCATTTAACATGGGTGTGTCATATTATATGATAAAACCAGTAAACTATGAATTGTTAGAAAGTAGATTAATAGATATATTAAAAGACGAATTTATAAATAACAACAATAATTCAAATATAGTTACTAACAATAATATTAATAAACCCAAAAGCAAACAATTAGATGAAAGAATTACCAACATTTTCATTACAGTTGGAATTCCAGCACATATAAAAGGTTATCAGTTTCTAAGAGAAGCAATAAAAATGGCTATCGATAGTCCAGAAATTATTAATTCTATAACAAAAAAATTGTATCCATCAATTGCTGATAAATTCGATACCTCAGCAAGCAAAGTTGAAAGAGCTATAAGACATGCAATTGAAGTTGCTTGGAATAGAGGGAAAATAGAAAATATTAATAATTTATTTGGTATTAGAGTTTATGGAAATAATGAAAAACCAACAAACGGTGAATTTATTGCATTAGTGGCAGACAAAATGCTTATAGAAGGGGCTTAAAAAATTACTAGTATATTTATACTAGTTTTTTTCTTGTCTGATAACTTAATAAAATATTCACTAAAATTAAAAAGAATATTAAATATATTTTTAAAAAATATGTATAAAAATAGTTTACATTTTCATAATACTTAGATAAACTAGAGTAGTTTTAAAATTTACATAGTTAGGGAGTAATTATGAGTAAGCAAGTGCAATATATAAAATGTCCTAGATGTGAATTAAATTACATCTTGAAAAAAGACAAATATTGTGATGTATGTAAAAGTGAAATGAAAGCAGGTATATTAGAAGAAAGTGAAATGGAAGATTTTGACGAAGGTCTAACACTTTGTCCTATATGTAAAGTCAATTATATTACAGAAGGTGAAACAATGTGCAGTAGTTGTCAGGAAGAACAAATGGAAAGTGTTCAAAAAGATGATGAACCAGATTGGAGAGGATTTGTTGATAAAACAGATGCAGAAGACGAAGAACTTGATTTGTTGCCAATCGAAGAAGATGATGAAATTGATGAAGAATTGGAAGGTGCTTTTGCAAAAGATTTAGAAAGCGAATTTGATGACGATTTAGATGATGAGCAAATCGAAGAGTTGTCTGACGATGAAGATGATTTTGATGTAATTGATGATGAAGAAGATGACTATGATGATGACGAAGATGAAGAAGACTATAATGATGACGAAGATGAAGATTTATATGATTAATTATTAATTATGGCTAACTTGCTAAGTTAGCTTTTTTTATATTGTTTTTTATAAATAAATATATTGTTCAATATTTTTGGAAAAGATAAAATAGTATATGTTATGAAATAATTTATTTTGCATAGATTTTCGCATCAATAATATAATTGTGGGTATTGACAAAATAGGGTATATAATGTATTATATTATTAATAAAATTATGCACCACTCATCGTAATTTGTGAGTTTATTGATTTCTGGTGTTAGATTGGGGGAAATATGAAAAAATTTATTGTGTATTTGCTAGTAATAGTTGTAGCAGTATCCATAGGTTTTGCTGTATTTTATTTGGTTAGAGATAACGAAGTTATTTCTATTTCAAGTGCTTCTATTTATAAAGATGCTGGGGATACATTTACTATAGATATCAATCATGAAAACAAAAAATCTTATACTAGTATAACAATTTCTACAAGTAACGCAAACATTGTATCATATGATAGTGCTAGTAATACTTTTACTGCTAAATCTGGTGGCGTTGCAAGAATTAATTTTCGTACAACTAATGCTAAATTTAGAAACTTATGGTGTGACGTCATAGTTGGAGATGGAACTATTGAGAGTCCATATTATATTTCAACGCCAGAGCAATTAGCATCTATAGGAATGGGTGTAGAAATTGTTGAGAAAGGTGTTCCTACTGGAGTTTATGCTGGAGCTGGTAATTATCCTGAATATTCTTCAGATAAATGTTATAAATTGGTAAGTAATATTGATGCAAAAGATATTAATGAAGGATTTTGGGTTCCTCTTAGACCTTTCAGTGGACGTTTTGATGGTAATGGTCTAACAATTAGAAATATCAATATTGACAAAGATATGTATACTCAAACTTTTGAAGATTCTTCGACTTATGATCCAAATATTTTCTCTACAGAAAATGTAGGTTTATTTCAAAAAATTATGCCTAATGGTATAGTGTACAACTTGAAACTTGATAATGTTTCTGCAAGTGGAATATACACTAATTTTGGAGTAATAGCTGGTATTAATTATGGAACAATTGAAAGAATAGAAGTTTCTAGTGCATATTTAAGTGTTGAAAGCGAAATTTTTGGTGGACTTGTTGGCAAAAATATTACAACTGAAAATGGAGAAAATGATACATACATAAGAAATATAGCAAGAATTGACAGATGTAGCATTTATATGACTGCTGGTAAAAAGGTAATTTATGTTGATGGTGTACCTAGTGAAGAAATTTTGGGCATGAATGGACTAGTTGGTGGCTTAGTTGGTGATAACCAAGGTGGAACAATTGTTTATTCTTATGCAAATGGCGAAATTGCTTTTTCTAGTGATGCAGAATCAGCAATTATATATGGTGGACTTATTGCAAATAATTCTTACATAAATCTTACTAAATTTGCTGGACAATATACTTCTCCAATTCAAGGTGGCAATATAAAAGATTGTTATTCAAACTTGAAAACAACATTTGCAGTAGAACTTACAAACGAAGCAAATAGATTTGCTGGAGCAATAGCGATCAACAATGATATTTCTAATGAGCTATATGAAGATGATCCAACTAAACAAAAAGTATATAATTATTTGATAGGTGTTTATTACAACAAAGATAACCTAAATTTCTATCAAGAAGGAATAACAAAAAATTTTGGTGGTATTTCTGAATTTAACTTTGATTCTAAACTTATTCCTTTTGCAGATACAAAAATGATAGTTTATGGATTGACCGAAGAAGAAATGAAAGTTGGAGATAATTTTGTATCTCATACAACTCAAGAAATCAATTTCGACGAAAATGGAGAGTCTCTTGGTATTCAATCAACTGATATTACATGGTTGTTTGGAACAGTATGGGCAATAGATTTAGATACTAATAATGGAATGCCATATCTTAATTATCAATTGGTATATATTCCTGATGACTTCGCTACTGCTGGTGTTCCTATTGTTGAAAATAATACAACATATAGATTTGAAAAGGGATATATTGAAGTAACACCTACTATTATTAGTGGTACAAATGGTCGATTACAATTACAAGTGGGTGACACTTATGAAATCAAAGTTAGCCCTGCTGGATTTAGTTTCGATTGGGTAAGTAGTGATAGTGATATAGCAGAAGTTGATCAAAAAGGAATTGTTACAGCGAAGAAAATTGGCGTAGTTACAATTACTGTTACCAATGAAAGTGGAATAGGTGACACTATTACATTGATTATTACAGAAAAACCATATGTAATAACAAATTATCCATCAAAAATTGAAATAATCAAAGGACAAACTTATTCACTTGACAATATTCAAGTTAGTCCTTCTACAACTTTGAATTATTTAATGTTAGATAACAATATTGCTACAGTTAATACAGCAGGAATTGTTACTGGGGTTAATGTTGGTAATACTACACTTTTAGTTTCAGCAGGAAATACTCAAATACAAATACCTGTTATAGTGCGTGAAGATCAAACTAATAAATATGTAGCAATAGTTTTAGAGAAAAATGAAATAATTGCAACTTTGTCTAATTCTAATATTTCAGGCAAAATTTCAATTATAAAAGCTTATGATATTAATGATCCAAATACTACAGATTTGAAAGATGTATTGACTTTTGGATATACATCTCATAATACAAATATTGTAGAAGTTTCAAATGACGGTAGTTATATTATAAAAGGAACTGGAACAACAGATGTTTCTGTATACGTTGATGATGAAAATTACTTTGGTACAGTTTTGGTAAAATTTATTGTATCAAATGATGTTCAAGTTGAAGAAAATATATACTTAAATTACGCATCATATACAATGTATGCTGGCACAACTTTACAATTATTAGCAACAGGCACTAACAAAACTCCAACTTGGACAACTACAAATTCAAATGTTGTTACAGTAAGTGGAGGTTTAGTAAGAGCAGTAGGCAAAGGAACTGCACAAATTATAGCATCAATCAAGAGAGATAATGGAACTTATGCACAGGCTACTTGTTATATAACTGTTCTTGAAAATGAACCAACTATTTTATCTCTTACTCCTGCGCAAAGCGTTGTCAATGTGGGAGAGACAATTAGTATAACTGCACATTGTAACAAAGATGCAAATATAAAGTGGAATTATTCAAATCCATCACTTGCAACTATTTCACAAATAAACAATAATAGTATAAAAGTAACTATGAATAATGCTGGCACTCTTAATATTACAGCAAGTATTGGCTCTGTTTCTGCAACTGCCGTAATAACTGCTAATGATCCAAATGCATATAGTAGATATATTTACACACCACAACAATTAAATTCTGTAAGATATCATCTAGACAAAGAATTTGTTATTGCTGGGAATATAGATTTAAGTGAATTTGATTGGGAACCAATTGGTACATTAACTTCACCATTTACTGGTAGAATAAGCAATCTTGGCAACTACACTATTAGTAATGTAAATGTTGATGGCGATTACTATTATGCTGGATTATTTGGATATACAAAAAATGCTACCTTTGAAGATTTGAGAATTAATAATGCAAATGTTAAAGGTAAAAATGTTGGAACATTGCTTGGAACTGGCGTATCTGTAAAAATAAATGGAGTACAAATAAATAGTACTTATATAACTGCTTATGCAAATGCAGGTGGTGTTGTAGGTCAAATAATGACATCTTCAACAATTTCGGATTGCGTTGTAAATGGCATAACGAATATAAAAGCGATAAACGGAAATTATAGTGGTTCAAGAGCAGTTGGTGGAATATCTGGACGCGTAAGTGCAACAACGCTTACAAATAACACTGTAGATATTCAAGGTTCAATTGCTTTGGGTAGTTCAATCTATGGTTATGCAGGTGGTATTGCTGGTTATAGTAGTTCTAATATTAATAGTTCATATGTTTCAGCAACAATATCTGCAAATGATTCTGATAATGACTATGCAGGTGGTATAGTTGGATATACAACAGGAAATATAAATAAAGCAACTATACAAGATGCAACAATTTCTGGTTACTATGCAGGTGGTATTGGTGGAGTTATTAATGTAAATACAAAAATTACATTAAGATTTGATGAAGTAGGCAAGGGCTTTAGAAAACAAGATTTGTCTTCTTCAAGTTATTCTACTAATGTATCAATAGTCGCTGTTAAAAATGATGTAATAGTTAAAGGCAATCAAGTTGGTGGATTATTCGGAGTTATAAAATCGGGTGTTGTAGCAAATTGTTATACTCAAGCTACATTGTCTGGAGCATCAAAAGGAACGGTTGTAAAAGCTGGTTTTGCTAGTTATATAGATTCAACTGGATTTGGTGAATATGGTGGTACTGGAAATGCTGGTATAGTGGAAAATTGTTATAGTGCTTGCAAATTCGAAGGCAACGGCAATAATTATGCTATTACTTGTTCATTAATTCATACCGACAAAAATAGAACTTCTGGATATTGTTTTAATTATTTGTTTGATACAAGTATTACTCCAAGAGGTACTATTTATAATCACGATGCATGGTTTGACGATGTAAAATCTGAGAAATCAACAAGGGATATGACAAAACGTCAAACATATCTAGATAAAAATTTCTCATCTGGAATTTGGAATTTGTCAAATGGTAGTTATCCTACACTAAAACAAGAAATGTAAAATTTTTATATTTAAAAAACAAAAAAAGATATTAATCGAAGTGATTAATATCTTTTTTTGATTCCGATAAATAGTGTACAAAAATTAATTTATTATAAATTTATTTATACAATATAAATTGTTCAATTTTCATCAATCTTATTAGAAAAGTATTATGCCTAAAATTAAGCGTTGGCTTTTAATTCTTCCTCGTATTTAGCAAGAACAAGTTTGTTAATTTCTTCTCTAGTAGGAGTATTGATAGGGTGAGCTACGTCTTTGTATTCGCCTTCAGGAGTCTTACGACTTGGCATACTTACAAAGAATCCTTGATTTCCTTCAAGAACTTTAATGTCATGTACTACAAAGCAATCATCAATTGTAATAGATGCAACAGCTTTAAGTTTACTCTCACCATTTGGAATCAAACGAATACGTATGTCAGTAATTTTCAATTATGTGTACCTTTCCTTATATTATTTGCATTTCTGCTACTGTTATTTTAGCACAATTATTTAAATAAGCACAACTTATTTTTATAGTTTCATATAAAATATTATGAAAAAGTTAAATAATTTAAAAAATTTAAAAATATTTTTTGTGGGTATTGGTGGTGTCAGTATGTCAGGACTAGCAAAAATGTCTTTGCATTTTGGTGCTAAAGTTGAAGGCAGTGATATAACTAAAAATCAAGAAACTATAGATTTAGAAAATTTAAATATAAAAGTATATTATGGACACAAAAGCCAAAATATCAAAAAAAATTGTGACTTAGTCGTGTTTTCAGGTGCAATTCACGATAATAATATCGAACTAATTACTGCAAAAAAATATAAAATTCCAGTTATTGAAAGATCAAAATTTTTGGGGTATATCTCCAAGCAATTTGCGACGGTTATAGCAGTTTCTGGAACTCATGGAAAAACAACTACAACAGCAATGATTGGCGAAATGTTTATAAATAACAATATGAAACCAACTATACATTTAGGTGGCGAAAGTGTAAATTTAAAGTCAAATACAATCATTGGTGAGTATCAATATTTAATAGTTGAAGCTTGTGAATATAGAGAAAGTTTTAGGTTTTTGCGTCCACAATTATCAGTCATTACAAATATAGAATGTGACCATTTAGATTATTATAAAAATTTAAAAAGTATAGTTAATTCTTTTGGTAGATTTGCAAAAAATTCGCAAACTGTAATAACTAATAGTTCTACTAATATAAAAAAGAAAAATGTTATTAATGTTGACAAAATTTATTTGCTAAAAGAAGTCAATTATAGTAATTTAGGATATGATTTTGTTGTATATAAATATAGTCAATTTTTTGGAAAATTTAGACTTAATATGTTGGGATTACATAATGTGTATAATGCTCTATTTGCAATCGCTGTGGCTGATTTTTTCCAAGTTCCTATAGACACTATGAAAACTGCTCTTGAAAATTTCAATGGAGTTAGAAGAAGATATGAAAAGATAGGAGTTATTCAAAATTTGCCTGTAATAATAGATTATGCACATCATCCGACTGAAATAAAGAATAGTATAGATGGAATAAAAAATGCGTTCAAAAATATACTTGTAATTTTCCAACCACATACCTTTTCACGAACGCTTAAACTATTTAATGATTTTGTTTTTGCCTTAAGCAAGTTAAATCACTTAATTATATACAAAACATACCCAGCACGAGAAAGCGAAATAATAGGTGGAAGAGCTTGTGATTTGTATGAACAAATATTTGGCACAGATTGTGATTACGCTGATAATCTTAGTGATTTACTAACAAAAATTAATGAAAAAATAAAGTTGTTTGAATTCGACTGCATTTTAGTTTTAGGCGCTGGAGATTTGGCAGAAAATCTGCGCAAAAAATTGAAATAATTATGATTAATATTTTCCAAATTTATATCAAAATTTAGCAAAAAAATATAAATAAATTACTAAAAGTCTTGACTTAGTCTCAACACTAATATATAATCTATTGTAGATTAAAATTTAAATACAATTAATATTGTTAGATAAATTTTTAGGATAATGTTATATAAAAATAGTGAGGTGAGATTATGAAACAAAACATACATCCAGATTATCATGAAGTGGAAGTTGTTTGTGTTTGTGGCTCTAAATTCAAGACAAAATCTACTATCCAAGGCGATACTATTAGAATTGATGTGTGTGATAAATGTCACCCATTCTATTCTGGTAAGCAAAAACTTGTAGATACTGCTGGTAGAGTAGAGAAATTTAAGAAAAAACACAATTTAGATTAATTCAAAAAATCAGGCAGGTATATTTCTTGCCTATTTTTTTATTTTTTGGAGGGAACAAAATTTATGTTTAAAAAATCAGATTGTGTATTAGAAGCAAAAGAAATATTATCGAAAAAAAACATTTCTGATATAGATAATTCAATAAGGTTTATTATGGAAAAAGTATCAGAAAAAAAGTTTGATATTATAAAAACATTAAGTGATGAAGAGCATAAAGAATTCATAAAGTTAATAAAATTAAGACAAAAACACGTACCTTTGGACAAAATTATGGAATTTACTAATTTCTATAATATCAAAATTCCTTTCAATAAAAATGTTCTTACACCAAGACAAGAGACCGAATTATTGGCAGATAGGATTATAAAGGATATAAAATTAATTTATAAACAAATAAATCTAAAAAATGAATTCCAGCCTATTAGTGTTCTTGATTTGTGTACTGGAAGTGGTTGTATAGGTTTAGCAATTGCAAATTCTACTAATGCAATAGTTACAATGTCAGACAAAAGTCGCAGAGTTATAAAAATAGCAAAAGAAAATGCAAGACTTAATAATATTGAAAGAACCAACATGTCATTACCACCAGTAGAACCTAATTTTGTTGTGAGTGATTTATTTGACAAAATTGATTACAAATTTGATATTATAGTATGTAACCCTCCATACATAAAAACTCATGACCTAAAAAAACTAGAAATTGAAGTGCGTGACTTTGATCCTAAACTTGCTCTAGATGGAGGGAAAGATGGTTTAAAATTTTATAGAAAAGTGATTAATGATGCACATAAATATTTAAACGAAAATGGAAGACTATATTTGGAAATTGGCATTAATCAATGTGAGGATATTGTAAAAATGCTCGAAAAGAATTTTGACAATATTGAAGTAATGAAAGATTATGCAAAAATAGATAGATTTATAATAGCAAAAAAGAGAGAGAACAATGCTTAATAAGATAAGATTTTTAAAAGAAAAGTGCCTAGAAATAGAGAAAGAGATGTTGCGTCCAGAAATAATTTCAGATAATAAAAAATACACTGAATTATGTAAAGAATACAATGAATTAGAGCCTATTAGTCAAGTGTACGATGAATATTCGCAAATACTCAATACAATAGAAAGCGACACCAAACTTTTAGAAACAGAAAAAGATAACGAAATGAGATCTTTGCTTAATTCAGAAGTGGAAGACTGCAAAAAAAAATTAGAAGCGCTTGATGAAAAAATCAAAATATTATTATTACCAAAAGACGATAATGATGACCGTAATGTCATCTTGGAAATTAGGTCTGGTGCAGGTGGCGAGGAAGCTAGTCTATTTGGTGGAGTACTACTACGAATGTATTCTATGTATGCAGAAAGTAAACGTTGGAAGGTAGAAATTCTTTCCGTTAATGAAACCGAATTAGGTGGTATAAAAGACGCAAGTATTAGAATTAGTGGCAAAGGCGCATATAGTAAATTTAAATATGAAAGTGGCGTACACAGAGTTCAAAGAGTACCAGAAACAGAAAGTTCAGGAAGAATTCATACTAGCACTGCAACAGTTGCAGTACTTCCAGAACATGAAGAAGTTGATGTAGAAATTAACGAAAAAGATTTGGAAATCGATGTATATAGATCGGGTGGTGCTGGTGGTCAACATGTAAATACAACTGACAGTGCTGTAAGAATAACTCATATCCCAACAGGCATAGTTGTAGCATGTCAAGACGAACGATCTCAATTGAAAAATAGAGAAAAAGCTATGTCAATATTGAAAAGTAAACTCTATGATTATTATCAAATGCAACTAGATGAAGAATATGCAAGGAATAGACGTAATCAGGTAGGAACGGGAGATAGAAGCGAAAGAATAAGAACATATAATTATCCTCAAAGTAGATTGACTGATCACAGAATTAATTATACTTCATATAATTTAGAGCCATTTTTAAATGGGGATTTAGATGATTTAATTTCAAATTTGTCTATAGCAGAACAAAAAGAAAAACTTGAAAAAATAACTCTCTAAGGAGATTTTTATGGATAAGAAAATTGCTTATACTGCTATAAAGCCAACGGGAGTATTGACTCTCGGTGGTTATATTGGAATAGCACAAAATTTAAAAAGTATTACTGAAAATTATAATTCTTATATTTGTATAGCAGATTTGCACGCATTGACTATCAATCCTGATCCACAAGAATTGAAAAACAATACTTACAAATTACTTGCTTTGTATTTATCATTAGGTATTGATACTGAAAATACAACATTGTATCTACAAAGTCAGGTGCACGAACATGCAGAAATGAATTGGATATTATCCAATTTTACTATGTACGGTGAAGCAACAAGAATGACACAGTTTAAAGATTATCAAGCAAAATCAAAAGAAGTAAATATGGGATTGCTTAATTATCCAATACTTATGGCAGGAGATATTCTTTTGTATGATACTGACATAGTTCCAGTTGGTATAGATCAAAAACAACACGTAGAGTTATGTAGAAATATAGCAATAAGATTTAATCATAAAATGGGCGAAACCTTAAAGATTCCAGATGTCATGATTAGAAAAGAAGGTTACAAAATTTGTGGACTATCGGAACCTACAAAAAAGATGAGTAAATCTGATAGGGGAGATACAGGGACAATATTTATTGAAGATACAGAAGAAGAAATAAAGAAAAAAATAAAACGTGCAGTAACTGATAGCGAAAGTACTGTTCGTTATGATGTTGAAAATAAACCAGGGGTAAGTAACTTGCTTACTATTTATGCTTGTTTAAATAATATTGAGATTAAACAAGCAGAAGAACACTTCAAAAATTCTAATTATGGCACTTTGAAAACTGAAGTAGCAGATACTATTGTCAAAACTTTGACATCTCTTCAAGAAAAATATTATAAGTATTTGTCAAATAAAGAATATCTTGATGAAATTTTAGAAAAGGGTAGACAAAAAGCACAAATAAAAGCGAGAGAAACTATAAATCGAGTTTATTCAAAATTGGGAATAATAAGATAAAATTAAATATTTTATAGAAAAGACTTATTTGGAAAATTTACAAATAAGCCTTTTTTTGCAAATCACATGTATTGATTTTGATTGACCACGAATAAAAAAAATTATATAATTGTACTGATAGTAAAACACTATTAAATATACAAATAAATGCTTGAGATATATGATTATTGCAAAGAAAAAATTAAATTCAAAATTTTTTATGTTTTTGTTGCAAGCAATTGTAATGTTTTTTGTGTTTTTACTACTCGTAGATAAACAAACTGTTTGTTTAATACGTGATTTAATTCAAAATTTAAATATTGATAGCAATATACAATCTTTGATTGCGAGAATGTATGTTGGTTTCAAAGTAATGTTTGATTTGCCTTCTTTTATAGGTATATTTATCATTATTTTACAAATTGTATGTGCAACTTGGACATTTAAATTTTTGTTTATGGTTTTTCCAAAAAAAATTTTTGTAGAAGTAGAAAAAATCATAATTAGAACCAAAAAAATTTGTGTTCACACAAAAACAAAAAGATATTCATATTTGATTAATCAAAGACTACTAAATTAAAATTTATAGACAAATATGCTTGTTGGAGAGTGTATTGTCTAAAAAATAATAGTAATTATTATAAAAATATAAAAAAATTTTTTAAAAAGAGTTAAAATATTTAGAAACAAATTTGTATATTATCGTAAGATTTGTCTGTAAACATAGACTATTACTAACAAAACTAATGTTTAAATTGTAATTTTTTGATTTTATAAACTATTGAGATTGAAAAATTTATTTGTTCGTTTGCTAACAATAATACCACTTTGTTTCTAATATGTAATAAAAATTTGAGTTATATAATTATAATTAATAATTACTAATAATTAATTTAGTAGCAATAAAAAAGAGTTTTAAAAATATAAAAAAACTTGAAATAAAATAATTATCAATTTTATTTCAAGTTTTTTTATATTGCATTTTTTTCTAAAATATAATCAAAACCATTTAGCATTACTAACTCAACAAATTTGTTGGAAACTTCATAAAAATTAAATTTATTTATTCGAGTAGAACTAACAACACCACATGATTTTAAATATTTCAATTGATGGCTTACAGTTGTTTGATTCAAATCTAATATTTTTGATAAATCATTTACACACATTTTGCTAAGTAGTAGAGCAATCAATATTTTTATTCGTGTACTATCATTAAATATACTATAAAAATAAGTTAATTTATTAATAACTTTTTTGTTTGGCAAATTGCTTTTTATAGTTTGCTCTGTCAACTTGTGCAAATGAATTAATTTATCCATACTAACTCGCTTATTATTTTTATTTGAATTAATTATATTTTATCAAAAAAAATTATTTTCAAAAAATGCTCACAAAATCAAAAATTGTAGCATAATTAATAAAAAGAGATAATTTTGGGGGAAGTATGAATTTGAGTAATGATGTTTTGTTAATTTTATTGCTATCAATTCTTTCTAGTCCAACAGATGAAAATGGTGAAGTTGATTATGCAAGTAATACAAACTTTTTACTTTTGCTTTTATTAGTTTTAAATAATAGTAGAACATTAGAAAATTTATGTAATACAGGTTCGTGTAATTCTTGTTCGTCGTGTTCATCATGTAGCAATAGAAATAATTTTTTAACAATATAATTGAAAATTATAGTATAAAATAATTTAGTTTATTAAATTGTAAATATTTATAAAATACACCTTATGGTGTGTTTTTTTTATTTATACTAAAAATAGGTATATTTTAAAAATATCAAAAAAATGATTAATAAATTATTATTAGTATGATAAAATTAATAATATTAAGATAAAAGGTGATATATGAAAAATAATATAACTTTAGAAGATATAAATTATTTAAGTGAATTGTCAGCAATTGAATTTAATGAAGAAGAAAAAAAAGAATTAATTTCACAAGTTAATAATATTATTGCAATGTTGAATGAGTGTGCAGAAGTTGATGTTAGCAATGTCTCAAACGAAACATTTGAATTACTTTCTGAACTACGAGAAGATGAGGTGAAAGTGAGTTTAGATAAAGATGAAGTTTTGAAAAATGCTCCAAGAAAGAGCGAAGGTTATTTTGTAGTTCCAAAGGTGGTTGACTTATGAATTTAGAAAATAAAAGCGTTTTAGAATTATTAGATTTATTAAAAGCAAAAAAAATATCAGCAGTAGAACTTACAAAATATTATATAGATAGAATAAAGAAATTTAATTATAAAAATGCTGTACTTGAAATTTTTGATGATGCATTGTTACAAGCAGAGAAATGTGATTTAATAATTAATACAAAAAAAATTTTACCAAAATTAATAGGAATTCCAGTTTTAATCAAAGATAATATTTTGTACAAGGGCAAAATATCATCGTCTGGCTCAAAAATGTTAGAAAATTATGTTGCTGAATATAATTCAACAGTAGTACAAAAATTGCTTGATGAAGGTGCTATTATTTTGGGGCGAACAAATATGGACGAATTTGCTATGGGTGGTAGTTGTGAAAATTCTGCATATGGACCATGCAAAAATGCTTATGATGACACAAAAGTTTCAGGTGGTAGTAGTGGGGGGAGTGCCGTTGCTGTTGCTTTGGATATGTGTGCATTTTCTTTGGGTAGTGACACTGGTGGTAGTGTTAGGCAACCTGCTTCTTTTAATGGAATAGTTGGTCTCAAGCCAACATATGGCAGAATAAGTAGATATGGATTATGTGCTTTTGCTAGTTCGTTAGATACAGTTGGTATATTTACAAAAGATGTAAAAGATAATGCTTTTTTGTTATCTATATTGGCTGGAGATGACAAATTAGATGGTACATCAAAAAAAGCAAAAGTGGACAGCTATATAGATTATTTAAGTGATAATATAAATGGAAAGAAAATCGCAATAATCAAAGAAGTTCAAGAATTAGTGAAAAAAACAAAATACTATAATATTTACCAAAAAGTGCTTAATTATTGTCAAAATCATGGTGCAATTTTGACAGAAGTAAGCATAAAAAATTATACAAAAGTTTTGCCTGTTTATTATACAATTGCTCCTGCTGAAGGGTCTTCAAACATGGGAAGATTCGATGGAGTCAAATATACTAGCAATGTAAAAGATTGCAAAAATATTAGTGAAATATATTCAAAGACGCGTTCTAAATTTTTGGGAAAAGAAGTCAAGAGAAGAATTATGCTTGGAAATTTTGTTTTGTCAAGTGAGCAATATAGTTCTTATTATTTAAAAGCAAAAAATATATCCATTATGCTAAAAAAAGAATTTGAAAAAATCTTTATGCAAAATGATATTGTTTTTATGCCGACGACTTATGGAGAAGCTTTTGATATTGGATCAAAAACACAAGATCCTGTGAGTATGTACATAGAAGATATGTTTACCGTCACTGCAAATATTGTAGGTATACCTGCAATAAGTATCCCAATTGGTGTAGGTGAAAATGGTTTACCTTTGGGTCTTCAAGTTTTGTCTGCTGAATTAAATGAAAAGGAATTGTATTGTATGGCTAATTTTGTTTTCTTGCATAGGGGTGAAATATGAAAGAATATGATTTAGTGATAGGTTTAGAGATACACGCTGAAATTGATACAAAAACAAAAGCATTTTGTTTTTGCAAAAATGAATTTGGTGCATTACCAAATACACAAGTGTGTCCTATATGTTTAGGTCTTCCAGGAACGCTACCTATTTTAAATAAAAAAGCAGTTGAAAAATGTATAATTGCTGGACTTGTCTTTGGTTGTGACATAAATGAAGAAACCATATTTGAACGAAAAAATTACTTTTATCCAGATTTATCAAAATCATATCAAATTAGTCAATTTCAAAAACCTATTTGCAAAAATGGTGGAATCAAATTGAAGAATGGTAAATTTGTAAGATTTAATAGAATACATTTAGAAGAAGACGCAGGGAAATTAATACACAAAGATGATTGTGATGAAACTTTAATTGATTTTAATAGAGGTGGAGTGCCATTGATTGAAATGGTAACAGAACCAGATTTGTCTAATTCGAATGAAGTAATAGAGTTTTTAACAAATCTAAGGCGAATACTTTTGTATAGTGGAGTTTCAAAATGTATTATGCAAGAGGGTGGTTTGAGATTTGATATAAATTTGTCTGTAAAAGAAAAAAATACAGATAATCTTGGCGTAAGAGTAGAAATGAAAAATCTTAATTCCTTTAAAGCTGTAAAAAAAGCAATAGAATATGAAACTAATAGACAAATAAAAGAAATTGAAAGTGGAAACCAAATTATTCAAGAAACCAGGGCGTGGAATGATGAAGATGAAATTACTTATGGTATTCGAGAAAAAGAGAATGTAAATGATTATAGATATTTCCCAGACCCTGATATTGTGCCAATAAAAATTAGCAAACACGATATTGAAAGTATCAAAAAAAATATACCAGAAACTTACTTCGATAGAATAATTAGATATAAAAGATTAGGTCTTAGTGATTATGAAATTGACACTTTGACTGATGAAAAATTTATTGCTGATTATTTTGATGAAGTTTTGAAATATTCAAGTAATTATAAAGAAATTGCAAATTGGATGATGACTGAGATTTTAAGAATTACAAAAGAAATGCCAAATACAGATATTGCAAAATTAATCAGTCCAGAAAGTTTGGCGTATATAATAGATTTGATTATTACTAAACAACTGACAAGGAATAATGCAAAAATTTTGTTTGAGCAAATTATCAATACTGGTAAGGAAGTAAAAAACTTAATAAAAGAATTGGATTTAATTGGAGATGTAAATAAGAAAGATATTGTAGATTTAATGGGTCATTTAATTAATGAAAATCCAAATATAGTAAAATCTTATAAAGATAATCCAGAAGATATAATCAATTATTGTATAGGAAGAATTGTAAAATCTACGAATGGCAAAGCAAAAATTGAATATATTATGCCACTAATAAAAGAAATTTTAAAATCTAAAATAAATTAGCACAAATAATCTTATTTAAGAATAATATGAAGTGTATAGGTGATAAAAAAACAAAAGAAAATTCCCAAAACAAGATTCACCTATACCTTTCCCTTAACACAACTCTTTTGAAACTTTCCGAGTTGTTAGTCATATAAAGATTACTCGTTTATACGAGTAATCGTTTTTTTTGTAACAAAATTATTTTTCAAGTAAAATTTTATTTAAACTTATAATTTTTAGAATATGTAATATGTTTGACATTATTAAGTCTTTTCAGTACTATAATAATATAAAATATAAGGAGGGATTGTTATGCCTAAGAAAAAATCAAAAAACAATACTACTAAACTTGTATTGTCAATTGTTATTTTGGCACTTGCTATTTTGACTGTTTGTAGTTTATTTATGCCCGTAATTTTACAGACAGTTGCTGATAATACAGTAATGACTGCCAAAGGAACAGATGTTTTTGCTGCTGCGTTTGCTGGAGAGGCTTCTCTTGAAATGACTGGTGGTACTGCTTCACTTTATGCTCTAAAAATAGCTGACGAAACTGCTTTTGTAGCAACTGTATTTATGTGGTTGTACATAATATTAGTTTGTGCAAGTGCTGTGGTAATTGTATTCCAAGTTTTGTCACTAATAGGTTTAAGATTCAAATTAATTAATTCAATTTTGGGTATAGTGTTAGTTGTACTTGCGATTTTAACATTTATATTTGCATTGATTGTCGCAAGTAAGTATACTGTAGAAGGATCATTGGGAGGACTAATAGAGATTAAAGCAACAAAAGGTTTAATTGGTGCAGGAATTTATATGTTAATAGGATCTCTTATTGCAGGTGGTGCTGAATTTTATAATGCAAGAGTTTAAAAAAAATAAGGATAATCAAAATTATCCTTATTTTTTTGTGTAAGTTTACTGTTGATAATTATCAAATTTTAATTATGACATGAATTAAAAAGTCTTCATAATATTAATTTGTTTTTTTGACTTATTTATTATTCAAATTGGGATTACATCCACAATAATTTTGCCTATAAAGTCCATATTTTTTTGAGTTTTGAATTGAAATTAAATAACCATTGTTTTTCTTAAAGTTGCTTTCCAAATATGAAATTTGGTATTTTTTTTGTAAATTCAAACCAATGTTATTAATAACTTCAAAGTTTTTATGAGGACTAACCGTTAATGTTGTGCAAAATTGGTCATATCCATGTTCTTTTGCATATTTAGCCGTAAAATCAAGACGCATTGAAAAACATATACTGCATCTTTGACCACCTTCTTTTTCATTTTCTTTGCCAAGAATAAGATTTGCAAAATCTGAATGGTCATATGGAATATCAATAATTTTGATTTGACTATTATATTCTGAATTAAGTGATTTGACTAATATTTTTAGAGCGTCTAATCTTTTGTTGTATTCCTCAAGAGTGTTAATATTAGGATTATAAAACAATAAAGTAATGTCATAATCATTTATAAGTTGCCATATTACTCCACTTGTGCATGGAGCACAACAACTATGTAGTAGCAATTTTGTTTTCATTTGAAAGTTCCTTCTTTAAATCGGTATAGCATTTATAGCAAACAGCTTTGTAAGTTTCGTCTCCACCTATCAAAATTTCGTCTCCATCTAAGCAAAGTTTTCCATTTAGAAATCTAGCGTTGACAGTTGCTTTTCGTCCACAACTACATGCAGACTTTATTTCCATCAAACTATCTGCAATTTCAACAAGTCTTTTTGACCCTTCAAAGAGTTCGGTTTTGAAGTTTGTAAGTAGTCCATAACAAAGAACAGGAATATGAAGAGAAACTTCTTTTAGTTCATTAACTTGTTCTTTTGTACAAAAATGGGCTTCGTCAACAATAACAACAGCTTTGTCTTTGAATTGGTTGTAATTAAATATAAATTTGTATAAATTTTCATTTTGATCAAAAGTATAACATTCTGATTTTAAATTAATTCTGCTTTTTACAATTATTTTATTGTTTTCTTTGTCTCTTGTATCTATGATGGGTTTAATAAGAAAAACATCAAATCCAACTTGTTCATAATTGAATTTGCACATTAAGGCTTGAGCTGTTTTTCCACTTCCCATAGCGCCATATTTAAAATATAATTTTGACATTTTTCACTCCACTTAAAAAAACAATAAATAATTAATCTCAAATAACAAAATAAAATTTTTGTTTTTACAAAAAATTATTTTTTATATTTCTTTACTTTATTTTATAAAAATATTTTTTTATAGTCAAATATATCAGTCACATGTGAAAGCAAAATAGACCATAAAAAAATCTACATTAGAAAAATTAAAAATTTTTTTAATTGCAGATTTTTTATATAATTTTGCAAAATAACAAATGAAACTATTGGATATTTGCAATATAAATTTATTTTACAATCAAATTTATCAGTCTATTTGGTATGATGATTGATTTGAAAATTTGTCTGTTATTCAATGCAGAAACGACTTTCTCATTAGATTTTACTAATTGTTCAATTTCTTCATTATTCAAAGATGTAGAAATAAATAATCTAGTAATGATTTTATTATTTATTTGTATAGCATATTCTACTTCAGATTTGACAAGTTTATTTTCATTCCACTTAGGCCATACAGTATCTTTGATTGCAGGGGAGTAACCCAAATTTGTCCAAATCTCTTCGGTAATATGTGGAGCAAATGGATTCAAAAGAGTAAGTAAGATTTTGTATTCATAATTATTAATTTTACCGACTTTCGTTATTTCATTAAGTAAAATCATCAGTGCTGAAATGGCTGTATTAAATTTGATGTTGTCTATATCTAAACTTACTTTCTTTATTGCTGTATGAAATGCAACTTCTAGTTCTTTTGAAAAATCATTTCCGTCGTATAAAATATCTTGTAAATTTATTACTCTGCCTATAAATTTCTGACAAGCTTTGACTCCATCTTCACTCCAACTTGCACTTTCAAAATAATCTCCAATAAAAGACATCCAAAGTCTTAGAGCATCAGCGCTGTATTTATCAATTATTTCTTTAGGGTCGACACCATTACCAGCACTTTTACTCATTTTTTTACCATCAGAACCCAAAATTAAACCTTGAGAAATTCTTCTTTTGAAAGGCTCTGAAACAGGGCTTAAACCAATATCATACAAAAATTTATTCCAAAATCTTGCATATAATAAATGTCTAGTAGTATGCTCGTTTCCACCGTTATATAGGTCGATAGGAAGCCATGATTTAAGTGCTTCTTTACTTGCTAACTCCTGATTATTATGAGGATCACAGTATCTAAGGTAATACCAACTTGAACCAGCCCAACCAGGCATTGTGTCGGTTTCTCGTTTTGCAGGTTGTCCACATTTTGGACAAGTAGTATTGACCCAGTCTTTTATAACAGATAGAGGACTTTCGCCATCTTTTGTAGGTTCATACACTTCTACATCAGGTAGTGTTACAGGCAAATCTTTATCTGGTACAGGCACCCACCCACAATGATCACAATAAATCATTGGTATAGGTTCTCCCCAATATCTTTGACGACTAAATATCCAATCACGCATTTTGAAGTTTAATTTCTTTTTTGCAACACCTAATTTTACTAATTTTTCAGTAATTTTTTCCTTTGATTCTTCTACAGTTAATCCACTAAATTCTTCGCTATTGATTAATTTGCAATTCTTGCCTAAATAATCTTGCTTTTCAAAAGCTTTTTCTGAAACATCTTGTCCATCAATTACTTGAATCATCTCTATATTGTACTTTTTTGCAAATTCAAAATCTCTTTGGTCATGTGTAGGTACTGCCATGACAGCCCCAGTACCATAACTTGCTATAACAAAGTCACCTAAAAAAATTGGTACTTTTTTGTTGTTTACTGGATTGATAGCAAAAATTCCCTCAAGTATAACTCCTGTTTTGTCTTTGTTTAATTCGCTTCTATCGAATTCAGATTTTTTTGCAGTTTCTTTTCTATAGGCTTCGACTTCACTCCAATTTTTTATTCTTGGTTTTAATTCGTCCACTATAGAACTTTCGGGTGCAATAACCATAAATGTAATACCATATATAGTTTCTATACAAGTGGTAAATATAGAAAATTTTCCACCTCCGACAATTTCAAATTCTACTTCGACACCTTGGCTTTTTCCTATCCAATTTATTTGACTTGTTTTTATGTGTTCCATAAAATCAGTGTTTTTTAAATCATCTGCAAGTCTTTCGCCATATTCAGTCATTTTTAGAACCCATTGAGATTTTGCTTTCTGTGTAGTTTCGCTATGACATTGACAACATTTTCCGTCTTCAACTTCTTCATTTGCCAAAACGCCACAGTTTGGACAATAGTTAACTGTCATATTTCTTTTTTCTGCTAATCCATGATTAAAAAATTGTATAAATTGCCATTGTGTCCATTTGTAATATTCAGGATCGCAAGTATTGATTGTCCTTGACCAATCTATACTCATGCCAATAGACTTAACTTGGTTTTGAAAAGTTTTTATGTTTCTTTCAACAATTTCTTGTGGTTTTTTCTTTTCTTTTATTGCCGTTCTTTCAGCTTCTAAGCCATATGCATCAGTTCCAAATGGAAACATTACATTATATCCCTCTAAACGTTTTTTTCTAGCATACGCGTCAATTGCTGTATAGCTTCGACAATGTCCCATATGTAAACCTATTCCACTTGGATACGGAAATTCAATAAGAATATATTTATTTTCTTTTCCTTCCACGTGATTTGGAACTTCAAATCTTTTTTCTTTTTCCCAAATATCTTGCCATTTTTTTTCTATGTCACTCATAATTGTATTCCTTAAATTAAAAAAATTTTATTAAATTTTTGTTTTAAAAATATAAAGTATGATACCATAATCAAGAATTTTTTGCAAGTTTATAGAGATATAAAAGATACGAATCAAATACATTTTTTTAAATTAAATTATTAAGCCCCATAATTATACGAAATACAAATTTTTAAGAAATTTAAATGTTAATTTTTAATTTATAAACACATGGTTATAAAAGTTGTATATTCTAAATAATTTTGTTATAATTTATAAAATTATGTAGAAATTCTGCGTTTGGTCATGAAAAAAAATTTTTATCTTTGTTTTATTTTAATAGTTATTGCAATTGTTGGTTTTTTCAAAACTACCAAAGTTGTTTTGGCTGAAGATATTAGAGTTACTTTTGATTTCAATACAGAAAGAATAGAAAATTTTTTGCCAAATATAATAACTGATAAATTACAAAACATAAATGTTACATGTAAATATGGAGACAAAGTATCGTCGCCAGAAATCTATCAGTCTGTCCTTAGATATTATGATTATGTATGGACGGTAGAAGGTAACGAAGTTCAAGTTGATGAATATGTAATTTCAGAAAATGTCGTATTCAAAATTGAATGGTCGCCAATTGAATATAATGTTATATACAATTATTTGACAAATAATGAACTCGAAGAAATAAAAAATTTGAGAATGCAGGACGTTTATTCTATAGAAAAGCCAATTCATTATTATAAGCCAAGCAGACCATATTATGCTTTTGTTGATTGGTACTCATCTGCTAATTTTGAAGGTATTCCACAATTGTTTACAGATAAGTATACTTTTGGAGATAAATATCTATATGCTAAATGGATACCTATTGAATATAACATCGATTATAATACCGATGCTTACAATGTAAACAACCCAAGTTCTTATAATTTTGAAAGCCCTACCTATGTACTAGAAGATCCAGAAAAAGAAGGGCACATTTTTATGGGTTGGTTTTTAGATAAGAATTTTGCTTATCAAATAACAGAAATTAGTCAAGGTTCACATGGTGATTTAGAATTATATCCTAAGTGGGAACTAGAAGAATATTTGATAACTTATATTTTACCAAACGGCGATAAACAAATACTTATGACAAAATATGGTGAAACAGCACCAAAACCAAATATTTCTAAAAGCATATTTCAAGTAGCAACATATAGTACATCTTTGAAAAATATCACAGATGATACAATTATATATGTTCAACTTGTAAACATTTGGTATGTATATTTAATTGCATTATTTATTGTTGCAGTTTTAATATTGTGTATAATTTTATACAAGAAAAACAAATCAAAAAATTTGCATAAACTAAGATATATTTATCAATCAAATTTAAAAAATACAAAAAGGAAACGTTAATGAATAACGAACCAAAAGAAGCTCAGGTTTTTCATACATATACTAAATATAATAAGTTAAAAATTGCTGGGATAGCATTACTTATAGCAATAATATCTATTACTGCTATGTATTTCTTTGTTAAATCTTTATTTAAATATACTGTGACATATGAACTTAATGGTGGTAGTGTGTATAAGCAAGAGTTAAAAGAAACACAGTATAATTTTTTAAGTAAAGTGTTTGAGCCAGAAAAAGTTAAAAAAGAAGGTTATTATATTGATTATTGGAGCAAGGATAGTAATCTAAATAGCAAATTTCAATTTGGAACTAGAATATGGAATAGTTTTACATTATATGTAAAGTGGGAAGAAGGTTTTGCAGTAAGATTAAATTTTGCTGAAGGAGAAGAGAATCAGGATTTGCCAATCAATGATTTGAAAGGATATTATGAACAATATGTTGAACCGGGTTCAAGTTACGATTTGCCTTTGATTTATAATACTAAAGTAGGTAGTGACCATTATGGAGAACAATTATTGTGGTATGACAATCCTGAATGTACCGGAGAACCTTTTGATACAAAAACGTTTGTTGTCAACCAAAATATTGATATTTATGGTAGATGGTTTGATACTGACGAAAAAAAATTTAGTATATCAGAAGATGGCACTCTCAATAGATACTTGGGGGAATGTAATAAGATTATCTTGCCAAGTACTGTAAAAAAAATAAAAAATATTGAATACGACAAATTTTTAACAGGTCAAAGTGGCGAAAATTTAAATGACCAAGATGGAACATATCAGAGTGTTTGGCAAAATGTTTTGACTGATGATACGGGCGTAAATAGTTTGAAAATTATTTATTTGAATAGTGAATTAATAGAAATAGGAGATTGTGCTTTTAGAGATTGCGAAAGTTTAGAACAAGTTATTTTTTGTGGTGATAATGTTGAAAGAATAGGAGAAGGTGCATTTGAAAATTGTAGCAAATTAATTCAATTTCACTTTCCTACAAAAGTAACAGAAATAGAAAGTAATACTTTTAATGGTGCTTTTGATAGAACAAAAAATGTTGAACTTGATTTAAAAAATGTAGAAAATATTTCAGATAGTGCTTTTATAAATGCAAATATGAAATCAATTAAACTCAATAAAGTTGAATTTATTGGAAGCAAAGCCTTTGCAGGTTGTAATTATTTGCATAATTTTGAAATTTTCTCTACAAATGTAATTTTAAGTAATGTAGAGGGAAGTGCTGAACCAAATAATTCTAATGGAATATTTTTTGGTACTTATAGAAACTATGGTGGTGCACAAAATTTAAAAATTTTTGTGCCATCATCACTAATCACAGAGTATTTGAAATTAACATACTGGTCAATGTATAGTGATGTAATATTTGGAAATCGATAATAATAAGGGCAATAATGCAAAATTGTTGCCTTTTTGTTTATATTTAATAAAAAAATAATTTGAGTAAAATAATTATTTTGCTAAAATAAAGATAGTTTCAAACTAAATAAGGAGAAAATATGTGTCAGTGTGAAAGATTAGGGACTGAAGAACAAGTAAAAGAATTTTATGATGTATTATCGAAATACAAAGGCAATAAAGATAATATAATGGTTGTTCTTCAAACTACTCAAAATATATTTGGATATATTCCAGAAAAATCAGTAAAAATTATTGCTGAAAATTTAGAAATGCCAGAAAGTGAAATATACGGCATTATTTCATTTTATAGTCAGTTTACATTAACGCCAAAGGCAAAATACAACATAGATATTTGTTTGGGTACTGCATGCTTTGTTTTGGGGGCACAAGACGTTCTGAACAAAATATTAAGTAAATTGAATGTACGAGTGGGAGAAATGACTCAAGACGGCAAATGGATTGTAACAAGTTGTCGTTGCTTGGGGTGTTGTGGCCTTGCTCCAGCTATGACCATAAATGGAGAAGTTTATGGTAAATTAAAAGTCGAAGACATAGATAGAATACTTGATAATTTTGCTGATTAAGGAGAAATTATGGATTTTGAAAAATTACAAGAAATAAAACAAAAATATTTGGCAGAAATTAATTTTAGAAAAAATGCAGATGGAAGTCAAGTTGATTATAAATACGATATTATGGTATGTGGTGGTACAGGTTGTCGTAGTTGCAAAAGTAAAAGTATCGAAGAAAAATTAATTGAAGTAATCAAATCAAAAAATTTGGAAAGAGATATAAAAGTTCACGGAGTAGGTTGTTTTGGTCTTTGTGTCAATGGTCCTGTAATATTAATTTATCCACAAGATGCAATGTACATCAAAGTTAGCATAGATGATGTTGAAGAAATTATTGACAAATTAATTGGTGGCGAATTGGTAGAAAGATTATTGCCAGAAGAAAATGGGAAAAAAATAACCAAAAAAAATGAATTACAATTTTGCAAAAAGCAAAAATATATTGCAAGAAACAATGCAGAATTTATGAGCTTAGACAATATGTTGGGTGATTATATTGCACTCGAAGGATATAGTGCTTTGTACAAAGTTATTACCACTATGAAACCAGAAGAGGTTATAAAAATTATAAAGGATAGTGGTCTTAGAGGACGAGGGGGTGCTGGATTTTCAACTGGTCAAAAATGGGAGTACACAAAAGTAGTTGATGCTCCACAAAAATATGTTATTTGTAATGCTGACGAGGGCGATCCGGGAGCTTTTATGGATAGAAGCATTATTGAGGGTAATCCTCATGCAATTGTTGAAGCAATGGCAATAGCAGGATATGCAATAGGTGCAAGCAAAGGTTTTGTCTATTTAAGAGCAGAATATCCACTTGCGGGTGAAAGATTGCAAAAGGCTATTGATGAAGCAAATGAAAAAGGACTATTAGGAGATAATATTTTTGAAACAAGTTTTTCATTTAAACTTGAAATAAAATATGGAGCAGGGGCATTTGTTTGTGGAGAGGAAACAGCCCTTATGAGAAGTATTGAGGGCAATCGTGGAGAACCAACTCTAAAGCCTCCTTATCCTGCAGAAAAAGGATTGTTTGGGTGTCCAACAGTGATAAACAATGTTGAAACTTTGGCAAACGTAGCTCAAATCATTAATAATGGTGCTTCGTGGTTTAATTCAATAGGAACTCAAGATAGCAAAGGAACAAAGGTTTTTGCACTTACTGGCAAAATAAAAAATTCGGGATTGATAGAACTTCCTATGGGGACGACAATTAGAGAAATAATATATGATATAGGTGGTGGAATTCCTAATGGAAAAAAATTCAAAGCCGTACAAATGGGTGGTCCAAGTGGTGGTTGTATTCCTGCAGAATATTTAGATACTCCAATTGATTACAAAAGTCTTTCCGAATTAGGCTCTATGATGGGTAGTGGTGGAATGATTGTTGTTGATGAAGATAGTTGCATGGTTGATTTGGCAAGATTCTTTTTGCAATTTACAGTTGATGAAAGTTGTGGAAAATGTACGCCTTGTAGAATTGGAAACAAAAGAATTTTGGAAATATTAACAAATATTACAGAAGGCAGAGCAACTCTAGAAGATTTGGACAAACTAGAAGATTTATGTCATTATGTCAAAGAAGATTCACTTTGTGGTTTAGGACAAACAAGTCCAAATCCAGTTTTGAGCACACTTAAATATTTTAGGGACGAATACATTGAGCACATTGTTAATCATAAATGTAGAGCTGGTGTATGTAAGGCGCTTACAAGTTATGTGATAATGGATAAATGTATTGGTTGCAGTGCTTGTAGTCGAGTTTGTCCTGTCGGAGCAATTTCTGGGGAATTAAAAAAGAAATTTAGAATTGACAAAGAAAAATGCGTTGGATGTGGCAGATGCTATAACACTTGTAGGTTTGGAGCTATAGCAAAGGAGTAAATATGAAAGTACAAGTTATAATAAATAACAAAAAAATTATTGCAGATTCAAATGAAACAATTTTGCAAGTTGCAAAAAAGAACAAAATAGATATTCCAACACTTTGTTTTTTGAAAAACATAAATGAACCTGCAAGTTGTAGAATTTGTGTAGTTGAAGTTGAAGGAATTGATAAATTGGTAACTTCTTGTACCACAAAAGTAAAAGAAGGTATGAATATAAAAACAAATTCTAACAAAGTAATCAAAGCACGTAAAAAAGTTTTGGAACTATTACTTAGTAATCATAACAAAAATTGTTTGAATTGTACAAAAAATCTTAAGTGTGATTTGCAAGCACTTACAAAGCAATTTCATTGTAATACCGAAAAATATGCTGGTGACGTAAGTGAAAATTTGACTGATGATAGTAATCATGCAATAGTACGTGATGACAGTAAATGCATACTTTGTGGCAAATGTGTTGCAGTTTGTTCCAAAAAACAGGGGTGTAGTGCTATAACAAAAATCAATAGAGGATTTAATACAAAAATTGGTACAGCTTTTGATAAATCATTGCAAGAAAGTTCTTGTGTCGGATGTGGACAATGTGTTTTGGTATGTCCAACAGGAGCGTTGTCACAAAAAAATGAAATTGACGATGTCTTAAAAATATTAGACGAAGATGTTATCAAAATTGCTCAAGTTGCACCTAGTGTTAGGGTTGCTATTGGCGAAGAATTTGGAGAAGAAATAGGTTCTTTTGCCGAAGGGAAAATGGTTACTGCACTTAAGCAAATTGGTTTTGATTATGTATTCGATGTTAATATGGGGGCTGATTTTACTATAGTAGAAGAAGCACAAGAATTAATTGAAAATTTGAAAAATAATAAAAATTTACCATTATTTACAAGTTGTTGTCCAGCGTGGTTTAATTATTGTGAAAAATTTTATCCTGAATTTGTAAATAATCTTTCTACTAGTAAATCTCCTAATGAAATGCTTGGTAGTTTGGTTAAATATTTTTTTGAAAATCAAGGCAAAAAAGTAAAAATAGTTTCAATAATGCCATGTACAGCAAAAAAACGAGAAATATTAGCCAGAGGAACTATTGATAAAAGTTTGACAACGAGAGAACTTGCAGAATTAATTAAACTAAAAAGTATTGATTTCGAAAAATTAGAGGATAGTAATTTTGATGATCCTTTTGGTGAATATACAGGTGGTGGTTTAATATTTGGTGTAACAGGTGGAGTTACAGAAGCCGCATTAAGATACGCAATTTACAAATTAACAGGAAAGAAACAAGATATTGTAAATGATGTTAGATACAGTGAAGGCGTAAAAGAAGTATCTGTAGATTTGAATGGAAGGAATATTAAACTTGCTATAGTTCATGGTCTTGCCAATGCACCTAAGGTTATGAAAGAATTACAAAAAGACAAATCAAAATATGACTTCGTAGAAGTAATGGCATGTCCAGGTGGTTGTGTAAATGGTGGTGGTCAACCTTTTGTAGATTATAATAAACATGATATAGAAGAAGTTATAAAGAAACGTAGTTCAACTATATATAAAGTTGATGGCAACATGAAATTTAAGAATGCTGGTGAAAATGAGGGCGTGACTAAAATTTATAGAGATTTATTGAAAGGTAATCATGATTTAATTCATCAGTTACTACACTATAATCATAATAATTAATTTACAAAATTTTAAACTCGTATTATATTATTAATAATTTATAAACAAAGGAGAATAGAAATGGAATTTTTCAGGTGTAAACATTGTGGAAATATAATAGCATATGCACATAGCAGTGGAGTAAAAGTTATGTGTTGTGGTGAAGTAATGGAAAAAATCGAACCAAATACTGTCGATGCAACACAAGAGAAACATATACCTGTAATTGAGCAAAAAGACAATTTAGTAAAAATCACGGTAAGCTCTATACTTCATCCTATGACAGAAGAACATAATATCAGTTGGGTTGCATTGGAAACAGAACAAGGCAATCAGCGAAAAAAACTAAGAACTGATAGTGAGCCTGTAGTTTATTTTAGCCTTTGTGATGGTGACAAAGTAAAATCAGCTTATGCTTATTGTAATCTTCATGGACTTTGGAAACAAGATTTTTAATAAAAAAAATACTTTATTTTGTTCTAATAAAAATATTTATATGAATAAATAAAGTATTTTTTAAAAAAAATTTAAATAAATTAGAAAAATATATTTTAGTTATATAGATAATTAAAATTACTTAAAATTTGTATGTTTCATATTAATTATAGATATCTTTATATCATAAAAATTAAAATAATCATATAAAATATTTATACAAAATTGTTTATTTATGTTAAAATTATTAGAAATAAAGATATAAAAGGAGATGATATTCATGGCTGAAACAAAGAAAAAAACTACTACAACTAAGAAGCCTGCTCGTACAACAAGCAAATCTTCTTCCACACAAACAAAATCTACTCAAACGCGTTCACACAAATCAAGTGGAATTAGAACATGGGGACTTAACAAAACAAGTTTCTGGTGCATAGGAGCAATGGCAATTTTGTATTTAATTGCTTCAATTTTAGCTCTTTGTGGAGTTCAATTACAATTTGTAGCTATTCTTCAAGGTGTCGCTACAGCTTTGGCTATATGTATTGTTGCTTATTTGGCATGGAAGTATGTAAGAAACAAACAAGCCGTTTGGAAAGTTTTGTATTTTGTATTATTGTTAGTAGTTATTCTTGGTATTATACTTCCACTAGTTGTTTAAAAAAAATGAAACATTTCTATGTTTCATTTTTTTTGATATACTATTTTTTTAATTCGTCAACAAAATGTACATCACCCATTTTTTCAGTTGTTACATAGCCTGGTTCTGCATTAATAACATCAATTAATCTGTTTACTACTGTAGCACAAGTCATTTCTACAGTTGCTGGTTTATTAACTATTAGTGTAGTAGTAGGCTCTCCTTCGACTGTCCATTCATTTTGATCAAATTCTTCAGGTGCATACACTTTTCCTATGCACTCACTTTCTATAACTATACCTTCTTTAGTTTCTGTTGTTACAATTGCACTCATTCCTGTTGCACAACCTTTTTTGATTGTCATACCTAATGTACTAGAATGCAAATCTTTTTTATAAGTTTGTGGGATACATTTTTGTGTTTGTTTTGTTACAGTTAAACCTAGATAAGAACATAGCCAACCGTTTACTGTCCACATATAAGATGGCAAAAATTCGCCTTTTTTGATCAACTCTTGTCTAACTTTATCTGATACGTTGTCTGCAGAAGCTATTTCTTTTTCAAATCTATCAAGAGGTAATCCAGCACCGTGAACTTGTGCAAGAGCAATACCATAGTCTTCTACATTGTAACTGCTTCTACCTTTGATTTTCTTTATACTTTGAGTTGTTCCACACAGCATTCCTATTAGACTTCCCCATGAAACATCTTGATAACCAGATCCACATAAAGTACAATTATTTTCTTTTGCAAGTTTATCCAATTTTTTGGTAAGTACTTCGGAAGAATTCCATGGATAAAAAGCTTCTTCACATGTTGAAATTGCATTAACTCCATTTCTAGCACAGGCTTCAAATGCTTCTTCAACATCTTTCATTAAACTCATGGTTGTAATAATTGCAATATCTGGTTTTGCTTTTTTTAGAACTTTATCAATTTCGGATATTGGCGAAATAGTAATTCCAGTGTCCTTGCAACCTATTATTTTTCCAATGTCTTTGCCGATTCTATCTTCTGCTACGTCAAAAGCGCATACTATAGTTCCTTTTTTTTCATAAACATATCTCATTGTATATGCACTCATTTTGCCACAACCTATTTGAGCAACTTTAATTTGTTTCATATTTATTCCTCCATTTCATTCATTACATTTATTTTATCATTTTTTACAAAAATGCCAAATAATAAAACACAACAATTACAATAAATAAAATATTTTTATATGTTTTATTATTTGAAATATCAATATAATTATAATATAATATTTATCGGGAGAAAAGACATATGATAAGTGAATTTATAAAAGATAATATAGGTTGGACATCTTTCAAAGGAGATGTGTGGAAAAACGAAATAAATGTAGAAAATTTTATAGAGCAAAATTACACCGAGTACAAAGGTGATGAATCTTTTTTGAAACCTTCAAGCAAAAAAACAAGCAAAGTTTGGAACATTTGTAAAAAATCACTAGCAAAAGAAAGGAAATTAAGACTTTTAGATGTTGATTTGAAACATATTTCTGGTATTAATAATTTTCCTGCTGGATATATTAGCAAATCTAATGAAGTAATTGTTGGATTGCAATCAGATAAACCACTAAAAAGAATAGTTAATCCATTTGGTGGAATTAGAATGGTGAAAAGTGCACTTAGTGCATATAATAAGCATTTAAACCCAAAGATAAGTCAAATTTTTGAAAGTCAAATACGAAAAACTCATAATGATGGCGTTTTTGATGCTTATAGCCCAGCAATTCGTCGTGCAAGGAGTGCAGGTTTAATTACTGGACTTCCTGATGCATATGGTCGTGGAAGAATTATTGGTGATTATAGAAGAGTTGCCCTTTATGGTATAGACGCTTTAATGGAAGAAAAAAAATACGAGTGGGAAAATAAGTTCGAAATTACAGATGAAGAGTCAATAAGAATTAGAGAAGAATTAAGTATGCAATACAGAGCATTGCAACAAATCAAAGATATGGCAAAAACTTATGGGTTTGATATATCTAATCCTGCAAAAAATGCAAAGGAAGCATTTCAGTGGACTTATTTTGCTTACCTTGCTACAGTTAAAGAAAATAATGGTGCAGCAATGAGTTTGGGTAGAGTATCAACATTTTTGGATATTTATATAGAAAGAGACAAACGTAATGGAATTTTAACAGAAGAACAAGCTCAGGAACTAGTAGATCAGTTTATTATTAAACTTCGTTTAGTTAGACATTTAAGAACCCCAGAATACGATGAGGTTTTTGGTGGTGATCCAACTTGGGTTACAGAAAGTATTGGTGGTATGTTAAATGAAGACAAAAGTTTAGTAACCAAAAATTCATTTAGATTTTTGCATACTTTGATTAACTTAGAGCCTAGCCCAGAACCAAATTTGACAGTCTTATGGTCAACTAATTTGCCAGATAAATTCAAAAAATATTGTGCAAAGATTTCTATTTTGACAGATAGTATTCAGTACGAAAGTGATGATCTTATGCGTCCAATATATGGAAATGATTATGCTATTGCGTGTTGTGTTTCAGCTATGAAAGTTGGTAAACAAATGCAATTTTTTGGCGCTAGATGTAATTTGGCTAAGGCACTTCTGTATTCTATTAATGAGGGGAAAGACGAAAAATCAGGGAAGCAAGTAGTATATAATATTCCAAAGCTAGATGATGGGGTTTTGAAGTATGAGCATGTAAAAAAAGCATACTTTGAATTATTAAACAAAGTAGCAGATACATATATAGATGCTATGAATGTAATTCACTATATGCATGACAAATATGCATACGAAGCTGGACAGATGGCTTTGCATGATACAAATGTAGAAAGACTTATGGCTTTTGGTATTGCGGGACTTTCTGTTGCAGTTGACTCGTTGTCTGCAATAAAATATGCAAAAGTTACACCAATTAGAAATGAATTAGGTATAGCTACAGATTTTGAAGTAGTAGGAGATTATCCTAAGTATGGTAATGATGACGATAGAGTTGATAAAATTGCTGTAGAAGTTGTAGAACATTTTATATCTTCACTAAAAAGACACAAATTATATAGAAATGCTAAACATACTTTGTCAGCTTTGACCATAACTTCTAATGTAATGTATGGCAAGAAAACGGGTAATACTCCAGATGGTAGAAAGGCAGGGGAGCCTTTTGCACCAGGTGCAAATCCTATGCATGGTAGAGATAATTCTGGAGCTTTAGCATCGCTAAATTCTGTTGCAAAAATTCCTTATTGTGATTGTTGTCAAGATGGTGTTTCAAATACATTTTCAATTATTCCGAACGCTTTAGGTAATAATGAAAATTCAAGAATTAAAAATTTAGTTAGTATTTTAGATGGGTATTTCAAACAAGGAGCACAACATATTAATGTAAATGTGTTAGATAGAGAAAAGTTAATAGACGCTATGAATAATCCAGATAAATATCCTACTCTTACAATTAGAGTTTCAGGTTATGCAGTTAATTTCAATAAATTAAGTAGAGCCCATCAAGAAGAAGTTATTGCAAGAACCTTTCATGAAAAAATTTAGGGTGAGAAAATGAACAAGATTTATGGAAACATAAATAGCGTAGAAACTATGGGTCTTGTTGACGGTCCAGGAATTAGATATGTCGTTTTTATGCAAGGTTGTAAGTTAAGATGTTTATATTGTCATAATCCAGAAACATGGGATATTCAAAAAAATGTACAAAAAATAACTCCAGAGAAACTTATTGAAAATATTCTAAGGTACAAAAATTATTTTGGCGAAAGTGGAGGGGTTACATTTTCAGGTGGTGAACCTTTGCTTCAACCTGAGTTTTTGATAGAATGTTTGAAACTGTGTAAAAAATACAATATCAATTCGGCAATTGATACAGCTGGTGTTGGAATAGGGCATTACGAAGAAATTTTGGAACTTGTAGATTTGGTAATTTTGGATATAAAAGCTTCTGATGAAAGTAATTATAAAAAAATTACAGGCAAAGATATGTCTGAATTTAATCGTTTTTTGTCAGTTTTAAATACTAAAAAATGTAAAGTTTGGATAAGACAAGTAATAGTCCCTAAATTAAATGATAACACACAAAATATAGAAAGTTTAAAAAATTTTATTTCAACTATAAAAAATGTAGATAATGTGGAATTATTGCCATACAAAACTTTTGGTGTACACAAATACAAGGATTTAAAAATTCCTTATCGTTTAGAAAATATTCCAGAAATGAGCGATTTTGAATTAAAAAAATTACAAGATATTTTATTAAAAGTTAATAATATCAAACAAAATTAATTGGGGAAAGAGTAGCTTAATTAAATTACTCTTTTTTTATTTTTATATTATAAAGTTGATACGACTAACACAAATAACATTTCAAATAAATATAACTATTTAAGTATTAACTAGATTAGAAACAAAATATTATTGATTCAAATTTGTTGTATAAATTTAATTAAGGCATTAAACAAAAAATGCTGACGAGAAATTATAACATTACTTATCAGACAGCAATTACTTTGTCAATTTCGGTTTTGTTATATTATAATAAAAAGAGTATCAATCATATTGATTATTAAAAATATTTAAAGCATAAATCTTAAAACCAATAAAAAATTAAAAAACAGCAAATTTTTAGTTGTCAGTAACCCAAAGTATTGTCGAAACTTTAAGTAATTATCTTTTAATTACATTAAAAAAGGTGGAGATATAAATAATCTCACACCCGATAATGTTTTTAAGAAATAACCTTTATTTTAAATATCACAACGCCATATTTATTTTCATCTTCTCTTGTGTAAATTGTTCTATAAACATTTATCATTTCTTCTTTTGTGGAATTTGAAAAACCTAAATATTTTTTATCTAAAATGCTTGCCATTTCATCAAAATCTTTATAGATAAATTTATCTAAAATAATTGCTTTCATTGTTTCGATTTTTTCAGGTTCTTTATAAAAAGTGATTGTGTCGCCAATATTAAAGTTTTGGCGTTTTTCATCATTCAATCTGCCTTCAAGCGTTTTCTCTTTTTCTTTTATAAGATTAAAATATGTAGGATGTAAATTCAAAGTATGAGTTTGAAAGTTTGTTTTTCTTATTGTCCAATTTCTCCATATGTCATCATCATAATAAGAATTATCTTCAAACTGTAAAGCAAATTTATCCCAGAATTTTATTGCTCTTGGATTGGTAAATCTAGTTGAAAATACAAATTGACCTTCAAATAAATTAGTAATTTCAGTTGCAAACCAAATAGCATTATTATCTTTTCTAAATTCAGGACAAACATAAAATTCTGCAATCTCATAAATCATATTCCCAAGTTCTCTAATCATAGCAAGACCTGCAATTTTGTTATCTACTAAAAAATAAAAAGGAAATCTATCTTTGTCGTCCCAATAGCACTCATACCAATTATAAATTGGTATTCCTTTATCATCAAATTTTATATCTGGATCAAATTCAGATAGTTCAATTAAGTAATCATAAAAATATTTTCTCATTTCTTCCATTCTTGACAACGGAACAATTTGTATTCTTTTCATATTAATCCTCCAAGCCTATTAAATAATCAGCAGAACAATTAAAAAATTTGCAAAGAATAATAATGCTGTCAATGTTAGGAATTCTTAAACTCTTCTCCCAACGGTTGATACAAGCAGTGCTTATTCCTATTTGTTTTGATAATTCATATTGAGTAAGATTTTTTTCTTCTCGTAATTCTTTTAATCTTTCTGCAAACTTATTCATATAAAAACTCCTTATATATAGGAGTATATACCAAATGGTAATAAAATACTTGACTTTTACCAAATGGTAAATATATAATATATATACCAAATGGTAAAAAGGA
>CALWJZ010000008.1 GCA_944381145.1 uncultured Clostridia bacterium | reverse complement strand
TCAACCAATATCAGGAGCTGGGATATTTAAAGTTAATTGTATTGATAACATTTATGAATTGGCTAATTTGTCAAAAAAATCAATTATATTAAAATCCCCAATTAACATTATTTCAGAAAGCAAGTCATATTTAATAAATCCCCTTGCTACTATGATAATAACTTATTTGGGAGAATAAATATCATAAAGAATACAAAAAGAGACCTAGTTATAAGGTCTCTTTTTATGATAATTGAAAATTCAAAAGTGCTGGATTGTGATCAGAATACAAAAAATCAGTATCTATATTTTCTATTGAAACTATGTTTACATTATTTGAACATATATAACCATCAATAACTACTAAATAATTTTCATTTTTTATATAAGCTGTATCTGTAGATCTACAAGTAGGAGCATTGATACTCGAAACTATTCTATAACCTTCAGTTAAATCTTCGTTATTTAATTTAACTGCCCATTCTGGAGTTTTTCTGTTTGTTTGCCAATTAGGTTGTAAAATTGAGATATCATGATTAAAATCTCCACCAACAATTACATAATTATTTAATTCATTTTCATTTTTTAGGACTTCATTTAACATTTTCAATTGTTTAGCTCTAATCTTTCCTCCCTCATCGTATGCACTCATGTGAATATTGATCAAAACGAGTTCTTTTTCAGAATTATCAATAGGTAATCTAGTCAATTGAAAACATCTATCCAAATCAAAAAATTTAGTTGGAAAACTATCATCAACTGGAAGACTGCGTCTAATAGCATTTGAAATATTATATTTAGAAAGTGTTACAATGCCGGCTTTAGTTTTGCCATGAGGACTATTTAAAGGATACAAAAGATATGCACTATCAAAATTAATAGATATAGAATTCGAATAACCGGGGAAATTCTCTTGAATTTCCTTAAATTGATTTACTTTATAACTCCTCGTAGCTTCCACATCGACTTCTTGAAAAAAAGCAAAATCGACATCATGTTGTTTTATAGTATTTATAGCACCTTGGGTATTTTTCAAAACTGTTTCTTTATCTTTTGCTACACTGCCTGTACCTTGAAGTTTTGTTCCATCAAGGGTTTCACCACTATCCATAAAAAACGAAAAGTCTTGCGAATAAGCACCAAAACCTATATTATATGTAGAAATTGAATATGTTTCTGCAATTTTCACTTTTTCTATTTGATTGTTATTGATGTTAATTGAAAGATTGTCTTCTATTCTTTTGTATTGCAGGATAACATATAACACATAAGAACCTATCAGCAAAATAATAAAAGCGAGTATAATAGCCAATATTTTTATGAAAATTTTCCACCATGAATTAGCTTTAACCATATTCTTACCTCTTTCATACTAATTTTAACACAATCTAAAAATTGAAACAATCAAAAAACACGCATTATATTTGCGTGTTTCACATCTTAAACATTTTCTACAAAACCATTTGATAGATAAGTAAATTTATATCCATTTTCTAATTTTTCAACAGTTATTGTTTCTGTTTGTCTATTTTTTTGAACTATGACTCTAAAACCTTGTGTAATTGCGTTTACTTTATACTTAGTTTCTACAAAAACTCCACTTGTTAAATCTTTTAGTTGAAACTCTAGTTCAGTTTTGTTTTTTTCACTTTCATATTCAACTTCTAAATCTTGAACTTTCCTGCCATTTTCAAATATTTTATACTCGTATTCTATTTCATCGTTTTCAAAAGACTGACTTACCTCTATATAATTATTTGGATTTACTCTACTCTTTGTGGTAAATTCAACAGAAATTTCTATCTCATTTCTTTCTTTTTCTACTTCCTTTTCACCGAAAACATCAAATTTTCTGTCGCCAGCAACAAGTATTCCTTGTAGTCTAGTGGAGGTTTCTTCTTCTCCTTCCTCAATATCAACTTTTGTAACAGCATCAATTTCGTCATAGTACATAGTTAAAGTTTCATTTGATTGTGGAATAGATATTGTCATTTTAAATTTATAAATAGATAAATCTTCTTGTTGTGAATCATTTTCTTTGGTTGACTGCTTATATCCATTGTTTAAAATGCTATCAAACATTGTCAAACAATCTTTAATTCCTTGCACATCTTTATCTTCTATAATACTGGGCCTAGAAGTTGCATTTGAAGAATTTAACTCAGAAATGTTCATTTCGTCCATATTTTTCAAGTATTCTACGCTTGAAAGGGCAGAAAAAGCATATACATCTTTGGCTTTGATTTTGCTAACAGTTTTGTTACAACCTGATACTAAAATTAAAGTAGGAATAAACAATGCAAGCGCAATCAAAAAAGATATAATTTTTTTATTCATAAATCCACCTTCCACAAAAATTGTTTTTATCTTCTTTTTTTATCAGTAATATTATCAATTGCAATAACAAGCGCTATCACAAATGGCATGTCTTCTTCACTTGCTTCTACTTCAAACGCATCTTGTATAAAAGTTATTTGACGTCTGATTGTCCCTATTACTTCATTATTCCTTATTATCTCACTAGTTAATGAAAAGAAATTACCTTGAATACTTATTTCACTTTCATACCCTTCTATAATATATTCTCTTTTGACATTAAACCATTTATCTTTTACTTTTGCAATTTTGTTTTTGTTTGCATCATATATATATGCACTATGTACAAACCAATTAAACCATTTATTTCTAACTGTATATAAGACATTTCCGTCCAAATCACATATTCTTTTTTTTCTAGTGAAACTAAGCCATTTACCTTTTACATTATAAACTGGTTCTTTATTCTCATTCAAAACTGAAGAACTACCACCGATTGAAAATAATTTATTTTTTACGTAAACTTTCATAATATCTCCTTTGTAATTTAATTTATATTTGTAAACATACCTTTCACACCAAGAACTGTAACAAGAATCACAACCAATACAAACGAAATCAATTTAAAAATTCTAAGAAATACAATTCTCTTTTTTGCTTTTTTATCTAAATAATAGAAATTTGATAAGATTTCATATTTTGAATCAGTTTCAATTGTAACAGCTTCACCTTGAGTTTTTATGGTATTAAACTTAACGCTTACATTATTTTTTTCTTTTAACTCCAAATTAAATTTGCAATTCAAAACAATGCATTTCCTATCATATGGGACATCAAATATTCCAAAAAATGATATTAACCAAAAAAGCATTGACATCAAAAACCAAAGTTTTCCATTTATTTCTAAATATTTGCAAATAGAAACTTCTACATGGTCTTTTTCGGTAGTATATAAAATATCATATGAACCATATTTATTTTTTTTTGACTTTACCTTTTTATTATCGATCAATATAGTAGGTTTTATTTGTGCTGACCCTAAAATTTTTAAGTTTAATTCTTTCATACAATTCTCCTATAGAAATAATGCAATAGCCACAATTAATAATACCACTATTACTATTATAGAAAATACTACTCTAAACCATGGAATATTATTTCTATCCCAAATTAATAATACAAGCGAAGCAATAGCACATACAATACCAATTGCCAAACTATAAGGAACAATTTTGCTAAGAAATTCAGCAAAGTTACCAATACTTTCTGCTGTGTTTACCAATCTAAAGTTTGGAATTATTACATAAATTGCTCCTAATGTCCCTATAATAAGAATTAACGCAATAACTAACCATAATAATGATAATATCATTGCCGTCATTGAAGCCAAACTAACAAATAAACAAAATATAGAAATATTTGATAGAATTTTTCCCAACCTTGTCATGTACATTTTGGTCAAAACTCCACTAGGAGGTGTAATATTTTCATGTAATATATTGTCATTTTTATTGTTGTTTGCATTTTCTAAGTTTTGTTCTTGAGAAATTTTTTTGTTGTTATTGTCAATTTGTTGTTTTTCATTTGAAACATTATTTTCTTCCATAACAAACCCTACTTTTTTTATTTTTTATAGTTTATCATAAATATAATTTTTAAACCAAATAATTTTTGTAAAAATATCTACATTAATTGTACAAAATTATAAAAAAATTAAGTTTATAACAAAAAAAGCAAGTTAAAACTTGCTTTTAATATCGATTAGTTTTTACATATTGCAAATAAACTATATATGAATTAGACTTAATTTCTTCATCTGTTTTATCACTATCTTCAACAAGTTGTGACACATTAAAGGTTAATTCATAAATATAATTTGAATCTCTAAATCTTAGTCTTTCGTATTTTACAATTGCATTTAAATCAAAAGAATCTTGAATATCTGTTTTTTTGTCCGTTAATTCTATTATTGTAGATGAAACATTTAACATATTTTTAATAATAATATTAATGTTATTAGCAAAATTTTTTTGTAATGTTATTGAAGTATCAATTTCCTCATCTGACATATCATCCGATGAATCAGAGTTTGGAAGATCAGTTTCAGATGTAATAGCAAATTTACCAGAAATTTTAAGAGGAATATAAAGTGATGTAGAATCAGACAAAATTAAACTATTAAGCAAACTATACATTTCATCATTTTTATCATAAGTACATGCATTTTCTATAAATTTATCAAAACTAACTAGTTCTCCATTATAACTTTTTTCTTCAAAATACTTTGTAGTAGATTTATTTTCATCAAGATTAAATTTAATTTTCATCAGATCTATTTCACTCAAATCTATTTCATTATGATTTACACCATATTTAAATCCTAAGTCTCTTACAAAGAAATTAACTTGCAATCTACTTGAAGAACAACTTGAAACAAGATTAGCATTGCTATTATCTTTTGCATATGTTATATCTAGAACATCTTGTGGAGATGAATTATCATTTGTTGAATATTTCTTTAGTGAATATGTTTCAAGTACAAAAAGTTTGCTATACACATCTGGAAGATATGTTATGGTTTCATATTCATACAAAGGATCGTTATTTTCATCTAATACAGGCTTACCATTTTCGTCAAGCACAGGTTTAGTTATTGGATAACCAGACTCATCACGAACATAGGCCTCATATTTATTTCTCAAACCCAAATTATATACAAAAATATTTGAATTTGTAGTCTGTGGTTTCATGTTCACATTAACTGTTCCTGCTAATAATATACCTGAGAAACTAGGCGTGTATAAGGCATTATATTCATTATCTGGACTAAACAAAAGGGATACATCTTCAAATATTGTTAGCATTCCAAGTTTAACATTTGAATTGATTTCATGATTATCAACAGATATCGTTGTATTATCAATAATTGTTTCGAAATAACCATTTTTAGTAATGCCCACCATTTCTGCTATATACAAATCGGTTATATTCTTACAATCAATTTTGCCCCTATTTATGATATTAGAAAAAATTCCATCTTCCGAATATCCACTTATACCACCAATTTGAGCTTTGTTTGCTTTGCTAACATTTATAGTTGAATTATTGACACAATATTCTACCACTCCATAATTACTACCACTAATTCCACCTATATTCAAATCATATTTATCTGATGTCTCAATTTCTGTAGTATATGAAATATTACCATTACAAGTTGCATTTTTTATTTCGCCATCTCTACCATTTAATCCTACAATTCCACCTATTTTATTATCCCAATTAGGTATATTATTAGATGAAATAGTTCCATTGTACTCGCAAGTTGTAACCATATCATTATTTTCGCCAACTATGCCACCAACTACTAGATAACCTCCAGTGCTTGCACTAATATCAACATCAGAAGAAGCATTATACAAAGTTGAATTATCATTGATTGCCGAAGATACACTTCCTAATCTTAATCGTGTTTGACCAGTATCCCCTTGCTCCCCATAGTTAATTTGACCTATGACTTGGATTTCCCTTATAAAAGTATCCTTAACAAAACTATCATCAATAATATTGTTTACATTATTATATACTATGGATAAATCAACATAATTGATTGGATTTAATCCTTCAGTTCTCAAACGATTAAAGTCAATTTTACCTTTTATAATTATATTTTCCAAATTTGCAATATTTACAAATGTACTTGCAGAACTATATGTTTTGGTATTATTAATTGAAATATTTTGATATCCCAAAAAGACTCTTAAATCAAATATACCAGCACCATTATAAAATAATCCGTATATATTTGCATCAATAGTTTGATCTTCAGAAGTTTCAAAATTACAACTGCCTAATTTGAAATTTTTAATTACCTTATTATTTCCATACAAAACAGAAGTTCCAAGATTTATAGATAATGTTTCCCCTTTACAATCTATATTTTTGGTTAAAATATAATTTTTAGATTCATTAACATTATCATTTATAGATTTCAAATCTTCCAAACTACTTATTTCCGTTAATTGAGTTGTACTAGGAATTATTCTATCTGAGGCACCAACATTTTCAAATATTGTTTCCCAGTCAGAAATTATGCCATCGCCATCTAAGTCTATAGACACTTCGGGTTTTGCACGCGAACAACTACACGCATTAAAAGTTATGCATGTAATCACTAAAAACAAACAAATAAAAAAAGTTTTCCAAAATTTCATCTTCACTACCTACTTATAATTAGTATTCGTAGAAATTATTTATAATATTATATAATTATATTTTAATAAACACTAGTGATTAAGTCAATCAAATAAACAACATAAAATCATTAAATCAATTATCACATAAAATTAATAAAATTTGATTGATTATCTAATTATTTATAAAAATAATTGACAACAAAGTTTGCGATTGATAAAATGATTATGAATTATAATATTTTCGGAGGAAATTATGACAAAAACTCAGAAATTAATTATTATTATAGTAAGTGTTGCTGTTGCATTAGCTCTTGCAATAACAGCAATCGTTCTTATTGTAAATAACAACAAAAGAGAAAAAACTCAAACAACTATTCTTACATGTTCACTTTGGGAAGAAAATAGCACAACAATAAATTCAAGTGCAATCCCCGATGATGCAGATTCTGAGAAACCTCAAATTCAAATAATTTTGAATGGAAACGAAAAAGTAATGAGAGTTGTTGCTCTTAACAATGAAGGCAAGGCTTTGATTTTAAATGCTGAATTTATAGGACTAAATGTAGAAGAAGCAACAAACTTATTTGTTAAATTAACAACAGAAGCAGGTTATATTGATTTAGAAACAGAAGGTACTATTGTTAATATTGCAATTAGTGGATTAAACAAAGATTATTCTGATATGAAAAGCACAATTATTGAAAGTATAAATAGTTATTTTGACGAAAATGGAATCATTGCTGGAGCAATTTCAAACATTACAGATGGTTTAAAAGATGCTGTTCTTGCAATAAAAAATACAGCAACCGATGTAAATTCGAAAACTGAAAATGAACTTATGGAACAATATAACAAAATTGCTAATATAATTGAAGACTTAAATTTGGATAACCTACAAGCGTTCTATACTAGTTATGACAGTTATTATGCAGATTATTTAGAAAATAAAGAAAAAGCAGAACAAGCAATTGCGAATTTTGAAGAGTTGCTAAAGACATTGACTGGCGACGAAGCACAAGTTATACAACAAAATTTGGAACAAGCAAAACTTGAATTACAAAATTTAACCAACAAATTTTCTCAAAATATAACTCGTTTACAACAAAATTTAACTATGGCAGAAACAGCATTAAATAACTTGAAAAATAATTTCAAAAATCAAGTTGAAGAAATGAAAAATTTAATGGAACAACATAGAAATCAATTCCAAAATAACAAAGAAAAAATACAAAAACAAATTAATGATTTTAGACAATCATTAAGCGCATAAAAATAAAAAGCAACTTAAATAATTCGAGTTGCTTTTTTCATATAAAAATATAATGCATTACTTTTCAAATATGAAATTATGTGATATAATACACATATGTTTGTGCTGGTGTGGCTCAGTTGGTAGAGCAATGCATTCGTAATGCGTAGGTCGTGGGTTCGAGTCCCACCACCAGCTCCAACACAAATATTGGAAAAAATATTTATGCAGGTGTAGTTCAATGGTAGAATATCGGCTTCCCAAGCCGACTACGAGGGTTCGATTCCCTTCACCTGCTCCATAAATTAAAATTGTTGCACTAATGTGACATTATAAATTAAATCAATCTGAAAAGGTTGATTTTTTTGTGCGTTATTGCAAAGAAAGGTGTGATGTAATATGATTAAAATAATAAAAAAATCAATATGAATAATGAACTGAAATCCAAAATTCGTTGATATAGCAAATTTAACAATTACCCTATTTAATAAACAACTCCCTTAATAATTTTCGAACACACGAACTTAGCGTATGTAGAGTCTCACAAGGCTATTATAAATAACCAATTTTATCAGTTCTTTAAAAAACAAAGATATTTTTATATTGAGATTGTGAAATTAAAGAAGAAAATATCAATTGTTTAATCAAATTGAAAACATATTTCATTATTTAGTATATTTTAAAAATAAAAAAGCAATTGAAATTAAATAAATTTTAAAAAATAGTGAGATAAAAAAACATTAATATTTATTAAAAATGACAAAGACAATTTCCAACTAAGCATTTTCATTTTTAATAAATTTCTTACTAATTACATCTTTGTAAGGCACAAATTGAAAATCAAAATATGTATAATATCCACCTTTTGGACTTTTTAAATATTCAGAAATTTTTTGGGCTGTAGTATCTGATATTTGATTTATTCTAACAGCACTATCACCAATTTTAACTAATGGTACAACATATCTTGTTTTTGCTTTAACATTAACACAATATTTTTCAACAACAGGTACTGAATTTTTATAAACTTTATTTGCATTTTGAAATAGTTTAAAACTATCTGATAAATATTTATCTTCACATGTTAAAATTTTATCAATTATTTCTTGTTCAGATAGCGTATATAAATCTTCTATTGTTAAATAACCAGCATTTTTCATTGACTTACACATATCTGCTAAAAATTGCATTACAGTTCTATCTTTATCACTTACCCATTCAGGCCATAATTTTGAAATTGTATCTATATATTCTTCACAAACTTCTTTATCTTTAAAAGCAAGTTCTTGTATACCATCTTCATTTATAGTTACCACAATATTATTATATATTTTTCTAATTTTATCTAATTCCCAAACCCTAAAGAAAGTTAATCCACTTGCAAAAGAATATTCAAATCTATCCGCAGACAACTTTGGAGTGTCATTATCAGCAATAGGATAAATTTTATAATCATTTACTTCTTCTAATTTTATACCATCTCTTTTTAACAAACTCATAATTTTTGAAGAATTTCTAATAATATCAGATGTTTTTTCTTCAGTAGATTCTTGTATTTCCGAATCACCGTTCATAAAATCTATGCAATGCTTAAATACAGGCGTAGCAATATCGTGGAATAAACCGGCCAATGTTTGCTTTTTATCGTGTGTAAAATGCCAAATAATTAATGCAACACCAACACTATGATCCAAATTAGAATACCAATATCTAACATTAAAACATTTAGAATAATCGGTACCACAACTCATACTTATTTTACCAATTCTCTTCATTTCAGGCGTATCAATATATTCTAACAACCATTCTGGAAATTCTGGTGATAGAATACCAAAATATTCTTTTACTTCATCATTTAAACTATCGTAATATTTGTTCATTAAAATCATTTCCTTTCTTATTCAAAAACACATCAAAAAAACTTTACCACATTCAGTTTTTTTATCATACCTTTTTTATATCAACTTTATTCAAAATTTCTGATATATATTTAATTATTTGACTATAATTTTTTAGCAGTAAATATATTTTTTATCTATGTAAAATTCATCATCTATAATCTCAGTTTATTTCGCTTTTTTATTATTAAATTTTTATCACTTTATTTTTAGAAAAATCAATATAAAAATCCCCTTTAAATAAATAATTCAATATATAAACTTTTCCACCTTCTCTATTTAATTTTTAAACACAAATTTAAATTATAATTTTAATATGTATTTTGTTGAAATAATCAATCAGTAGAATCCTTTTATTTTATAACCACAGAAAACTTAAATGATCATTATCTTTTTCGTTTTGTCCATTTCAAAAGCCATTGAATTTAATATAATTGTTTTATATGTTTTCACATATTATAACTAATATTTGGTCAAAAGAAATAATATACTTTGGTCGGCATCAGCAATCTTTTTTGTCTTTTTGATTTTCAATTTTTTTGCAATTATTGTTCAACTTCTTTAGTACTAAACTCTCTGTTAATATACTACATCTCAACTTTTCTATATAATTTTTATAATTCTAGAAACTATTGAAAGATTTTTTCAGTTTCAATCATTGCAGGTTTTAACTCCAAATTTATTTGTTTTTTTCTGTAGGTTCTTGTATTACATCTTTAATTCTTTTGACTCGTTCATACATTCTATTCCTCAATAGAATTGTATCATGAGTAATGATACAAGACTATATAAATGATAACATATTTTTAAATTTTTTTAAATAGATTTGGCTTTTTAGTAAAAGTATAATTTTATTATTTTTATAATTAATTTGTATAGAGATTTAATCAAATTTCATCTATTTTATTTCGTAAATATGTATAGTTAAATATCCATTGTTTAAAAAATAAACATTTTTTCTATATAGTATATAAAAATTTGGACATTTGAAAACATTTTGATATAATTATCTATGTTAAAAAAATATTAAGGAGACATTATGTCAAAAATTAAAATTATTACTGATAGTAACTCAGGCATACTACAATCAGAAGCCGAACAACTAAACATAACTGTTATTCCTATGCCTTTTACAATCAATAATGAAGAATTTTTAGAAGAAATAACAATAGATCAAAATAAATTTTATGAATATCTCAAAACTGATGCAGATGTGAAAACTTCCCAGCCATCACAGTATTATTTGGAAAATCTATGGAACGAAATTTTGAAAAATTACGATGAGATTTTATATATTCCTATGAGCAGTGGACTAAGTGCAACATGCTCAAATGCCATTAGATATGCAGAGAATTTTAAAGGAAAAGTAACAGTAGTTGACAACAAAAGAATATCTGTAACTCAAAAAGAGAGTGTATTGGAAGCAATTGAACTATGTAAACAAGGCAAATCTGTCAAGGATATAAAAGATTATTTAGAAAATACAAAAGCCAAAAATTCTATTTATATTACTTTAGGAACACTGAAGTATATAAAAAAAGGTGGTAGAATAAATCCTGCCGTTGCAACAATTGGTTCACTTTTGAAAGTAAAGCCAATATTGTGTTCAAGGGGAGAAAAATTCGACAAATTTTCTATGTCAATGTCATTATCTCAAGCAAAAAAGAAAATGATAGAAAAAATAAAATCTGAACTTGAAAATGAATTTCAAGAAGAATACAAACAAGGGAAAATGGTAATTTCTGTTGCGCACACACAAAATGAAACTGAAGCGCTAAAATTTAAAGATGAAATCCTAGAAGCTATACCAAATATAAGATTTAAATTTATAGACCCTTTATCTTTAAGTGTTGCTTGTCATATTGGACCGGGTGCACTTGCAATTGCAATTTGTGTAAATAATTATTGCTAAAAAAATCAAGAATATAACTACAAATTATATTCTTAATTTTTTTATTTTATAGGTTCCAAATTAGTTGTAGGATCATAATCCCCCAAAAATTTATTTAATAAATCTTCGAATTTTATATCTTTTGGCGTATCATTTTGCTGAATATCTTTAGAAAACTTGTTATGATAATACTCAAAAAAAGTTTCATTTTTAATATTGTCAAATATTTCGCCATTTCTACTTAATTCATATTCTTTTATCTTATCAGAAGATTCTGCTTTTAGGTGAAAATCCAATATTCTTTTTTCATTTATTTCCAGCAATTTTGAATATTGAAATCTATTAAATGTTAATCCCAACAAATCATAAAATGGCGTCCATGCTGGATTTTCAATATATCCAACTGGGGGATAATACACCGAATAAATTAATTCTTTTGGTAATCTTGTATATCCATATTCTAAGGTGCTATCAACATAATAATTATTGGTTTTAGGTTGTGAAAATCCTGACACATTAAATCCTAAATCATTATATTTTTTAAAAATCGGTAAAGGTATAGTATTTACATTGTCTTCTATTTTAATTCCCAAATAATTCAATGGCATTTTTATCAAATACACTGGTACTGATTCGTTTTGCTTAAATTTTTTGAAAAAATAATAATTTGACTTAAATTTATCACTTAAAACTTTTAATACTTCCTCTGGTTTATAAATTTCAAAAAGAGCTGAATACAAAACCTGTCCACCATAAAAGTCTATATCTTTCATTATAGTAAGCCCTTCTGTTAACGTCTTAAATATTGAACTCAAATCATTTGATCTGTCCACATGACAGTTTTTAACAAAACTTAAATCTGGATAAGCAAAATAAATATATTCTTTATAATTTCCCATAATCATATTCCTTTATATAAATCAAGAATTCCATGATCTAAACTTGATATTGCCAATTTGATATCTATATCCTTTTTTGACATTTGAGGATGTAAAAAAGCATTATTACCCTTATCTTCAATAGTTTGCATTTTTGTTTCATATTCAAATCTAGACATAAAATAATTATAATCATTATGAGTATCATAATTGTATTTAAATTCTTCATCCAATTGTTCTGTTGTATATGAATTTTCAATTACTAATCGTTGTTTTTTAATATCTTCATCAATAAGATATGAGTAATTGGAATAAAAAATATTTGCAATTTTCAATTGTTCAGGACTTAAAATTAGACCATTTGCATAATCGCTAATTGATTTCCAATTTTCATTTACAATAACTCTACAATCAGGATAATACAAATATACCCTGTCAATGTAATTTCCACTATAACCTGTATCATATCCATTTTTTTCATTCTTATGTACATAATATAAACTATTCAAATATTTTTGATTATCAGATCTAGCAGAACTACATGTTTCATACGAAAAGTCATCACTCATAGCCTCATCTATAAACCGCGAAGGAAATTTCACAACCCATATAGCATGTGGTTGACATTTCATATGTCTTTGAACATTCCATACTATTCTATCTAAGCCATAAGCATTAACTGTATCTTCGCTAACTTTTATATTTTTCAAATCGTGATCTGAATCTGGCAAACAAAAATTAAATGCTTTGTAAATCATATCAACTAATTTATCTTTTTTTACATGAGTATATGCTTTCGCTTCATTCAATGTGCAATTTGGAATTAATTTGGATATTTCATGTAGTGTATAATTTTCAACATCTTGCCTATCTATTAATTTAGGACACAAAACATAAGTAAATTTACTATATTTTTTCATTTCCCAACCCCTAAAAATTAATTATTATTAAGTCTAACATGATGATAAGCAACAGTCAATACCCAATTTAAAAAAAAGCAAGTACTTAAACTTGCTTTCAAATCATGCTTTTATTATTATTCCTAATTTGCATTTGTATATTTTTTAATATCTCATCTTTATCTAAATCCGAATAAAATTTTTTAGACAATTCAGGATTTTTTAACAATTCAGAATAACAATTTTTATATCCACGATAATAATTTAAAATTTTATCAAATTGACTTTTATCCGTTACAACACTATAAGTCGAACCTTTATTTTCAATATTTTCAGCGAAATCCAACTGTGATTGCCAACCATAATATCTCATAGCTTCTTTTTGTTCTTCAGAAAATACGCCTACAGGAGCAATTACTTTGCTATAATTTGGATTATTTATATATCCTCCAATTTGATTGTTTGTAGAATAAATACCATCTATCAATCTTGTAGTTAAATAATAATTAACATTCTTTTCTGGATTTGCATTATTAACAACATCTTTTTTCAAAATTGGACTTAAAGCTATTGAAGAATTTTTTTCACAACCCAAATAAATATTTGGTATTTTTGCTACCACACAAGTATCAAAATGTCCCTGATTTTGTTCATTTTTTGCACTCAATATCTGTTTACAAATATTATCTGTACCTAAATTTTTTACTTGTTCCTCTTTCATTACCTGTGCATTTCCCCAGAAGCAACCATCACCTACCAATTTAGGTCTATTACCTACAAAAAAGCCGTAAGTCATTACATCTTCCCAATCATAACCATTTAATCTACCAAAATTTACAGGATAGAATATATAAATTGATTCATCTAAATTGTTTTCCATATTACCACCTTACAATTTATTATTAAAATATCATGCTTGATGTATTTTGTCAATAAAGATTGTAAAAATATATCATATCTTTTGAATTTTGTTACTTTTGTGATATACTACCAAAGTAACAAAATTGGACAAAAGGCACAACCATGGATTTACCAGAAGAATTCAAAAACAAAATGAAAACTCTATTGACAGACTCTGTCGATTCTTTTTTTGAATGTCTTTCTTGTCCATCACAAAAAGGTATTACCGTTAATTACAAAAGAATTAATCATAATACTTTTGACAAGTATTGCGACTTTGAAAAAGAAAAAATAAAACATATTGAAAATGGATACTATGTAAATAATTTTAAATTCAGTGAAAATATTTTTAATCATTTAGGTATAATATATTCTCAAGACCCAAGTGCCATGTATCCTGTAGAATTATTAGATATTAAACCTTCTGATATTGTTTTGGACATTTGTGCTTCTCCTGGTGGAAAATCAATACAAATTCTTGAAAAATTAAGTGAAGATGGACTCCTTATTTCAAACGAAATAGTATATAATAGAGCAAAAATATTGCAACAAAATATAGTACGAATTGGAGCAAAAAATTGCATAGTTACTTGCAACAATCCCGAAGATTTTGAAGAATTCCAATTTAAATTTGACAAAATTTTGGTAGACGCCCCATGTGGAGGTGAAGGAATGTTTAGAAAGAACAATTTTGATATTAAAAATTACAATCCAAAATCTATAGAATCTAATAGTTTTAGGCAATTAAAAATATTGGAAAGTATGAAAAATTTATTAAAAATTGGTGGAAGACTGGTATATTCCACTTGTACTTATGACATAAGAGAAAATGAATTTGTTATTGCTAAATTTCTAGAAAAAAATACTAATTTCAAAATTGTGAAACTTAGTGAGTTTAATGATGTTATGGAAAAAGGCATAAAGGTACATAACTTTTCTACCAATTTGGGATTTAGAAGATATCCACATCTTCATAGAGGCGAGGGACAATTTATGATTGCACTCGAAAAAACTTCAGACAATCAAGATAATTCTTCTAACAAACCAATTAAATTTTCAAAAGCCAAAAATTTTGATGAATTGAATATTAAAGAATTAAATCTTATAAATAAATTTTTTTCTAATACATTAAATGAATACAATTTTGATTATTTAAAGAAAAATGAAAATATTTATATTTTGCCAAAATTTAAGATTAACATGCAAAACTTAAATGTTTTGACTTTTGGTTGTTTACTAGGATCAATAGAAAATCAAAAACTCAAAATTCAACATGATTTTTACCACACTTATGGCGAATACTTTAAAAATAAAATTGATTTAGACAAAAATCAAATTAAACAATACCTACATGGAGAGCAATTAGAAGTTTCTTGTCCCAATGGTCTATGTGTTGTTACATATCTCAATATTCCAATTGGTGGTGGCAAAATAACAAACGGCAAACTACAAAATTATTATCCAAAAGAACTAAGAATATAAAGGAAACAATTATGAAAACACTTTTACTTACTCACAAAGCTGATCCAGATGGCATAAGTCCAATAATCTTTTTGAAATTATTAAGAAACAATTTGGATTATCAGCTTCTTAACGCAAATGATATAAATCAAAAAATTAATGAAATAATTTCAAACAAAACATACGAACTTTATGACGAGATATATATTACAGATTTAACTTTGGACAAACATTCTTGTGAATTAATTATGCAAAGTAATAATTCAAATAAATTTCATTTGTTTGATCATCATGCATTCAATTTAGTAGCAAACGAATACCCTTTCGGAACTGCTATAAGCACAAATGAGGAAGGAATAAACGAATGTGCAACATCACTTTTTTATAAATATTTAAAAAAAGAATATCCCGAAATTTTTGATAATCCTGCAATAGAACATTATAGCGAACTAATAAGGCTAAGTGATACTTGGGATTGGGTAAAAACAAATAACCTTGAAGCGAAAAAATTGAATGATTTGCACGACATAATGGGAAGAGACAATTATATAAAATACTTTGTGAAATTTTTTCAGAATAATAATAAACTTTATTTTACTAAAGAACAAGAATATTTATTAGAAATCGAACAAGACAGAATTCAAAGATACCTTGAAGAAACAGAAAAAACAATGTTTCATGCAACTCTCTGTGGAAAAAAATGTGGAATAGTTTTTGCCGAACAAAATAGAAGTTTGCTTGGAAATTATCTAGCACAAAAATATTCATATATGTTGGACTTTATAGTTATTATTAATATGCAACAAGGTTTATCATTTCGATGCATCAAAGAAGATATAAATGTTGCAGAAATAGCATCACTTTATGGAGGAGGTGGACACATAAAGGCTTCAGGTGCACCAATGGATAATTCACTAAAAAAAGAAGTTATAAAATTTATTTTAAACGATAACAATATGTTTAATTTGTGACTTAAAATATTGATTTGTTGTCAAAAAATATGTTTATATTGACATTAATATAAGGTTTATAAATTATGGAGATAAAAAAATATTCAAAAGAAGGAAATATAAGTTTTTGTTTAGGAGCATTCCCAACTTATGAATTAATCAAAAACAAAAGCGAAAAAGTATTATCAATTCTCATTCATGAAAAACTTGAAATAAGTCCTGATATCCAAAAAATATTGAAATTAGCCAAAGAAAAAAAAATAGAAATTATCACCAATGGCAAACTTATACAAAAGATATCAGACAAAGAAAATATTTATATAATAGGAGTTTTCCAAAAATATGAAAGCAAGGTTGACCACAAACAAAATCAAGTTTTGCTAGTCAACCCTAGCGATATGGGAAACTTAGGAACTATAATTAGAGTTATGCTTGGTTTCGGATACAACAACTTGAGTATCATAAAGCCTTGTATAGACATTTTTAATCCCAAAGTTATTAGGGCTAGCATGGGAGCAATTTTTGGAATTAACATTGAACTATTTGATAGTATCAATGAGTATTTAAAATTAAATAAAAATTACAAATATCCTTTTATGCTACAGGCTACACAAACTTTGCAAAATTTAGAGAACAAACAAACTCCTCACACATTGATTTTTGGAAATGAAGCGTGCGGACTTGACAAAAAATTTTTAGACATAGGCACTCCTTTAATTATAAAGCATAGCGACAAAATTGATAGTTTAAATTTATCTATGTCAGTAGGAATAGCATTATATGAATTTAAAAAATAAAACCTAATATATTAGGTTTTATTTTTTTATATTAAATTTTTCATTTCTTCTAATGCCGATTCTATTTCGTTAAACATTATATTGTAACTTTCATCTTGTTCTAAATCAACTCCTGCATTTCTCAATATGTTTATAGAATAATCACTAGAACCACTTTTTAGGAAAGTTAAGTATTTTTCCAAAGCAACCTTGTCGCCTGCCATAATTTTTATTGCAAAATTCAAAGCACTTGTCATCCCCGTTGCATATTTGTATACATAAAAAGCTCTATAAAAATGCGGAATTCTCATCCATGTTTCTCCAATATCTTCTTTGGGCATTTTGACTGCTTTTCCATAGTATTTAATATTTAATTCTTTGTATTTTTTATTTAGTAAATCTTTGCTAATTGGCAATCCTTTTTCTATTAAATCGTGAGCATAATATTCAAATTCACTATACATACTTTGTACATATATTGTAGCAAAAATATTGCTTAAATATTTTTCTAAAAGTGCAAGTTTTTCTTTTTTTGTAGTAGCATTATTATATAAATATTTAAATAACAAAACTTCATTAACAGTACTAGCAATTTCTGCCAAAAATATAGTGTGGTCATGAGTTTCATATGGTTGATTTTTTGCACTTAAATATCCATGCATTGCATGACCTAATTCATGTGCTAAAGTATATATGCTTCTACTATCATCTACAGTGTTCAAAAGTATGTATGGGTGAGGTGCATACATATTGCAACAGAACCCACCAGTCGTCTTTTTTTCGCATGGAAAAACATCAATCCATCGATTATTTCTTGCCAAATTTAGTCCTTCGATGTATTCATTTCCTAGAACACTCATCGCTTTTATGACAGTATCAAAACTTTCTTCATATGACATTTTTTTATTCAAATTTGTAATTTTGACTGATCTGTCGTAGTAATAAAATTCTGGAAGTTTCAAAGCTTTTTTCTTTAACAAATAAAATTTATGCATTAAATCCAAATTTTTATTGACATTTTCTATAAGTTTATTATAAACATTTTTATTTATATTTTCTCCAAACAAAGACATCTCAAGTGTTGAATTAAATTTATAACAATCAGCAACAAACCAATCACCTTCTAATGAACCAATATAATTTGTAGAAATTGTATTGCACAAACTGTGATATCCCTTTAAATACGAAAGATAAGCATTTTTTCTCAAAGTTCTATCGTTGCTTTCCATTAGTTCACTATAATTGTGCTGATTTACTTCATGTTTTCTATTTTTTGAATCAACTACATTTTCAAATTTCAAGTCAAGAGTATCAATATTATCATATACATCAGAATATCCACCAAGAGACTTCATGGCTTTGCTTAATAAAATTTCTTCTTTTTCATTTAATATGTGTTCTTTGTTTCGAAGAAAATTTTTAAGTGATAATGTATAATTTGCAAATCTAACATCTTTGATTAATTTATTTATATACTTCTCACCATAACCCAATAATTCTGTTTCTTCAAAAGATGTTGACACAGAAATATTTTTCATAATATTAGACACAACACTACTTAGTTCCAAAAATTTGGTATCTTCTAAATCTTCCGACAATTTCAAAGAAATAAAAACATTTACTTTATCTGCCACTTTGCTCATTTCTGTACAAAGTTTAAAAAATTCTAGACATTTGTCTATCTTTCCCAATTTCCCCTTGAAAGCAGATAATTTTTCAGGATAAGATTTTAATATTTCAATATTATTATTAAGTTCTTCGTCACATTTAAATATATCATTTAAATTCCACTTATATTTTTCTGCTATTTGACTTCTTTTTTTCATAATTACTCCCTAATAATTAAACACTTTTTTTAAAACATGTTTTGTAACTAAACTAAAATTTTTATTGATTAATTAATTGATAATATTTATATTGTTCATTTAATTGCTAAATATAATTAATATAAGTTATACAATAATATTACTTTTATTCGATAAACATTGTCAAATCAAATAAAGACAAATATAAAAATTACATATTGACAATAGACATTTTTCGTAGTAAAATTATGGTAATTAAATAAAAGTGTTTTCAATAAGGAGGAAGTATGACAAAGAAAAAAATTAACATTATTATAACAATAATGATTGTATTCATTGTCATTTTTCTTGCAGGTTCTTTTGCCTACGAAAATTACTTGATACAAAAACAAGATGCAGAATACGAAGAATCTCTAAAAGATCTTGACCAAAAGGAAGAAGAAAATTCGAGTGGTCTTACTAACGAAGAAAGCAAGTAAGTTGAACTGGGAACAAAGAAAAATGGAAAAAAGAATAACATCAAGAGCAATAATTTTTTGTGACAATCAAATTATTCTAATGTATAGAGAAAATAGTAATAGAGTTTATTATACTTTGCCTGGTGGTGGATTAGAAGATAATGAAGATTTATCTAATTGCGTTATAAGAGAAATCAAAGAAGAACTAGGAATTGATATCATACCACAAAAAGAAATATATTATTACGAAGATTCCAAATCAATTCATCATTATTTTACTAGTAAATGGATTTCTGGTTGTTTTGGAACCGGTCAAGGTGAAGAGTATGAAAAAGATAATATTGGGGGCATATACATTCCACAACTAATTGATATTCAAAAATTATCTGACTTATCGCTAGTTCCTCAAGAAATAAAAATTCAATTGATTGAAGACATAAAAAATTTTGGAACTGAAATAAATCATGAAAAAATAATAATTAAAGGAAATTATTAAAAAAGTCTATGAAATTAATTATTTTCGTAAAGAAAATTAGTTCATAGACTTTTTTTATATAGATTTTTAAAATTTATAAATTTCTTTCATTTTTTCGAATGCAAGAAGTATTTCTTTTGTTTTTATCTTGTTTAAAGGATTTTGTTCTTCATCAATGTATGTTTTCAAAGTTTTATGAAACATGCTTCGTCTTATCACTTCAATTGGTAATTTTTCAGCAATTTCTTTTTCAGATAATTTTAATTTTTTGTAGTTTGGTAATTTATCTGTTTTTACCAAAAAATAAATCATATCTGAAAGTCTATTAATCCCCGACCCCTTATAATCTTTATTATAATATCTTACCTCGAAAAATGGCTCTACACTATCTTTTTTGTCAAGTTCAATTCCAGTTTCATTGTATATTGCTTTGCTTAATGCTTGCACATATTCTTCATCATCAGCAACATAACCACCAAGTAGTTGATAACCTTCATCTGTTTTGCCTATTAACATATTATTTTTACTTGATACAATAAATGCTTTGACTCTAGTTACAACTTGATCTATTTCATTATCTTTTAGATCATCATCATTATATTTAAGAATTTCTACCATACTAATCTCCATATAGGCTTTATTTTTATACTATAATTCACTTATTAAGTAATATACTTGATTTGTAAATTAAACTTTATATTTTTGGTAATGCATGTAAAGTTCTTAAGTCATTAACCATGTCGACTCGAAACTCTTGCAAAACATGTTCAACTTCTATAAGTGGAGTTGTAAATATTTTGTCATTTTTTATGCCTAAAGCCAAATTTGTCATATCTTGCATTAATAATTGAACAGCAAGCACTCCCCATCTGACACCCAACATTCTATCATAATAAGTTGGCTCGCCACCTCTTTGGATATAACCTATTTCTATGCCTCTAGTTGTTAAGTGAGTCTGTGCTTGAATTTCATAGACTACTTCGTCCATATCTAATTTGCACCCCTCGCTCAATATAACTACAGGAGAAGTTACACCATGTTTTAATGAATTTTTGACATCTGAAATAATTTCGGATATTGAATAATCTATTTCATTTACAGCCAAAGAATCTGCTTCTACAGCAACAGCAGTATGCAAAGCAATATCTCCACAATGCCTACCCATACATTTGAAAACAACAGCACGACTATTTGCATACATTGTTTGTTTAACATCAGTAACTGTATTTACTGCTTGTTGTACTGCAGTATCAAAACCTAAAGATCTTTCGGTATAATACAAATCATTATCAATAGTTCCAGGTATACCAATTACATTAATTCCAGCATGAACCAAATCTCTACAACCTCTAAATGATCCATTACCTCCTATAACTATCAACCCCTCAATATCATTAATTTTAAGATTGTTTATAGCCTTTTTGAATCCTTCTTCGGTCATAAATTCAGCGCTACGACTAGTTTTTATAATTGCACCTGCAATAGTTTCTATATTTGCAACATCTAACTTATTTAATTCTCTTATATCATTTTCTATTAGGCCTTGATAACCTCTATTTATACCCAAAACTGTTACATTATTTGATGTACAAGTATCAACTATTGCTTTTATACAAGCATTCATTCCTTGGCTATCACCACCACTACAAAGTACTGCTATTCTTTTCATATTGTTATTCCTTTTATTCTCTCCTAATTTACCATACAATTTAGTTTTTTCCAAATAAATTAATAAATAATTAGAAATTTAATAAATTTATAAAACTTTTATAAAATCATCATCAATGTAAGCATGAAGTTCGTTTATTAGAAATCCTCTTGGATTAACTTTGATATTCAATTTAAATGCTTTGTTTTGTTTGCTACATTTCACAATGACTGGACTATCCCCAGGATAATTTAAAAGCAAACTATTTATATTGTTAGTTAATTTTTCATCTGTCAGGTCAAACATAAGGTATAAAGTTTGACTTTGTTTGTTTTCTATTTTTTTGGGCTGAACCAATTGTACATCAACGTCATTTTCTATTTCGCTTATGTTTTCAACTCTAACACAAACACCTTTATCATTTATAGAAAGTTTTCCTTTGATTTTTACAATTTTGTCAATCTCAAGCCACGATTTATTATTGGTATAATTTCTACCAAACAACATAGCATCAAAAGATCCATATAAATCTTCCACTTTGATTATAGCCATCTCACTGCCATCTTTTTTGCTATAAACTTTTTTCATTTCAGTTACAATACCACCACAAGTAACTTCCATGTTATCTTCCACACCATCATATTTTTTTTCTTCTTCCAAATCATCAATTTCTTCTTTGTCTAGACTTTCAACTTGTAACATTCCACCATTAAAATTGAAGTTTTTGAAATAATCTATATAATTACCTAATGGGTGGCCAGAGATATAAATACCTACAACTTCTTTTTCTAATTTTAATTTTGTTTGATCATCATACTCTGGTATATTTGGATATTGAACTGAATTTATTTTATCTTCTTTTAGGATATCGCCAAACAAACTAAATTGTCCAGTAGCCTGACTTTTTCTATCGGAAACAACTTTTTCTATAATACTTGGATAAACTCTCATCATCTGACTTCGTTTTGCACCAAAGCAATCAAATGCACCAGATAGTATCATACTTTCAACACATCTTTTGTTTAACAAAGAAGTGTCTAATCTACTAATAAAATCATTTAAGTCTTTGTAATCTCCATTATTTTTTCTTTCATTAACAATTTGTTCAACTACGTTGACTCCAACATTTTTTAGAGCAGCAAGACCAAATCTAATTTTATTATTTTTTACTGTAAAGTAAGTATCCGACAAATTAATATCAGGAGCCAATACTTCAATTTTTTCTTCTTTTGCATAAGTAATATAATTTTTGATTTCATCTGAATTTGTAATTCTATTATTAAGTACTGCGGTCAAAAATTCAGCCTCGTAATGACATTTTAGATAAGCAGTCTGATAAGTAACATGAGCATACGCTGCTGCATGAGATTTATTGAAAGCATACGATCCAAATTTCTCCATTTCGTCCCATAATTTATTTGCTACATCAGGGTCAAGACCTCTTTTGATTGCTCCATCTACACCTGGTTTTCCGTTAGTTGATTCACAACCATTCAAGAAAACTTCTCTTTCTAATTTCAGATCTTTCAATTTTTTCTTACCCATCATTTTTCGAACACTATCTGCTCTTCCTAATGTATAACCAGCAAGAACTTGTACAATTTTCATAACTTGCTCTTGATATACAATACAACCATAGGTTACATCTAAAATAGGTTCTAACAAAGGACTTACATAAGTTATTTCTTCAGGATTATGCTTGTTTTTTACAAACGTTGGAATACTATCCATTGGACCAGGTCTGTATAGTGATACACCTGCAATAATATCTTCAAGACAAGTGGGTTGCAATTCTTTCATAAATTTTTGAAATCCACCCGATTCTAATTGAAAGACTGCCATTGTATTTCCCATTGAAATCATTTTGTAAACTTCAGGATCATCATACTCCATATTTTCAAAATGGATTTCAACGCCATAATTTTCTTTTATCAAATCAATTGCTTGCTTTATATCAGACAAGTTTCTTAGTCCCAAAAAATCCATTTTTAGCAAACCTAGATGTTCTAATTCACCACCAACATATTGGCTTGTTAATATATCTCCATTTTTTGCAAGAGGAATATGTTTATCAAGAACATCTCCACCAATAATAACACCACAAGCATGAATACCTGTTTGTCTTGGACTATCTTCTAATTTATACGCAATATCAACTACTTTTTTGATATCATCACTATTTTTATAGATTTCTACCAATTCTGGCACACTCTCATCGGGAGTCCCTTCTTTGTGATTTATACCAAATACTTTTGCAATTATATTAGGTCTTTTCACTGTATTTGGAATAGCCTTGGTAACTTGATCCAATTCACTATAAGGAACTTTCAGAACTCTACCTACATCTTTTATAGCATTTTTTGCAGCCATTGTACCAAAAGTGATAATTTTTACAACTCTATCTTCTCCATATTTTTCTTTGACATATTCAAAGACTTCACTTCTCCTACTATCTTCAAAGTCAACATCAAAATCGGGTGCAGATACTCTTTCAGGATTTAAAAATCTTTCAAAGAACAAACCATACTTTATAGGATCTACATCTGTAATTCCAACAAGATATGCAACAATACTTCCAACACCACTTCCACGTCCTGGACCTACAGAAATACCTCTTTCCCTTGCTGCGTTAATATAATCCCAAACAATTAGATAATATTCAACATAACCAAGTTTGGATATAACTCCTAATTCGTATTCCACTCTTTCTCTAATTTCAGGCGTTACTTCCTTGTATTTTTTCTTTAGTCCAGCTTCTATCAAATCTCTAAAATAATCATATGGTGCTTGTCCTGTAACAGGTACATATTTTGGATACATGTAATGACCATAAACCAAACTAAAATTGCATTTGTTCGCTATCTCTAAAGTTGTGTCCAATGCATCTAAATCATTTGGAAAAATTTGTGCCATTTCATCATAACTTTTGAGATAAAATTCATCATTTGGAAATTTCATTCTATCAGGGTCATCAATCGTTTTGCTCATTTGTACACACATAAGAACATCTTGAGTAATGGCATCTTCTTTATATATGTAATGCACATCATTAGTCGCAACAGTTTTGATATTATATTTTTTTGCAAATTCTTTTAGTTTTGCATTTACTTCAATTTGTTCTTGCAAAAAATGATTTTGCAATTCCAAATAAAAATCATCTTTGAAAACATCTTTAAACCATTTGACTAAATTTTCTGCTTCATCATACTGTCTATTCAAAATCGCTTGTGGAATTTCTCCTGCTAAACATGCACTTAAACAAATTAAGCCATCACTATGTTCTTTCAAAGTTTTCAAATCAATTCTAGGTTTGTAATAAAACCCTTCTGCAAAAGCAATTGAATTTAATTTGCATAAATTGTGATAACCCTGTTCATCTTTTGCAAGCAAAACCAAATGATTCAATTTTGTTTTTCCCTGTTTTACATGTAAATCGTCACAAACATAAAATTCACAACCAAATATAGCCTTGATATCGTTTGCAACACACGCATCAAAAAATGCAACTGCACCATACATATTACCATGATCAGTTATAGCAATTGCAGGCATATTCATGCTTTTTGCAACTTTTACTACTTTATCTATTCTTGCAGCACCATCAAGCAAACTATATTCAGTATGAAGGTGTAAGTGAACAAATTCTTTCATACAATCTCCTAAAGGGTAGTTATTTTAAATTTATTTTTTGTAATATTATCACTAATTTCAATAATTTTTGAAAATCTATGATTAATTCCACTTTTTGTGAGTTTTTCACTGCAAAGCAAACGCAATTCTTCAAGTGATGCTTCTGGATTTGCTAGCCTTAGTAATGCTAGTTCCATTAAATTTTCATTTAGATGTTCAAGCCCCATATTTTCCTGAATATTTTTTATTGCATTTAATTGCTTTACAGAGGCTTGAACAGTCTTGTTAAGATTTGCATTTAAGCAATTATTTTGTCTATTTACATTGTTTCTAAGTTCTCTTATTGCTGCTTCATTTTGCAAATCAAGTACCGCTTTGTTTGCTCCCACCAATGCCAATGTATCACAAATTAATTGATATTCTTTGATGTATACAATAGGTGAATTTTTTCTTATTGTAATTTTTGCTGTTATTTCGAAATATTGAAGTAATTTTACAAAGTCTTCTGCAATTTTTTCAAAATTGAAAACAAACTCCAAATGATATCCACTATTGCCTCTATCATTGTCATAATTTTTGATAACAATATTACTTGTTGCACAAGCAACAAAAGCACCTTTGACATAACTTCTTTTGCAACAATCATCTATAATAATAAAATCTGCAATGCCATTATCAAGAGCCAACATGCCATTTTCATCTACCGACATGATTCCCAAATCTTTCAATAATTGATTTGTTATATCACTAGGCAAAGTTATTTTGTACCTGCTTGTTTTTGACAAATTTGTATTTTCAATCATAGTCATATTACATTCTTTGCCATAATATTGCTCAATAATGTTTTTTATTTTTTGAAATAACTCAGGAATTTCAGTAAAAATTTCAACCTTAGTCTCATTTTTTGAAATACTTAATTCTCCACAACATTTAATTATAGCACTCAAAAAAGCAATAGAGCAACAATCGTTCTCTATATTACTTTTCAAAACTTCCAATTTTGCATTTGTTGCAAATGACATATTTTCTCCTATTTAAAATCTGGTATTTTATCTAAATTAGCAATTTGTTCCAAAGGAATTTTATATTTTTCAATCAAGTTAAATGCTCTATGGTTTTTACCTACACTATATATATCGTGAGCATCACTATTGATTATAAATTTCACACCAGTTTTTACCATTTTATCAATTTCAATTTTTGAAAAATTTATTCTCTTTCCATTAAGTTCGATGTATATATTTCTTTTTACACATTCTTTAGCTATCTTTTCACAATCAACATAGCAACCACCATACTGCAAATGCGCAAGAATATTAACTCTGTGTTTTTTTATACAATTTAAATACGCTTTTGTATTGCGTTCAATTTGTTTTTTGCTCGGACGCTTTCTAATTAAATTAGGTAGTACAAAAAATAACCATTCTTTAAATTTGACTTTTGTAAATTTATGAAATCCCACTATGACCAAATCTAACTTGTCTAATTCGCTATCATCAATGTCCAAATCTCCATTTCGAGATATCAAATTTGCTTCAATGCCCAACAAAATTTTTATTTTGTACTTGTCTTTTATTGCATCAATATCCTTTCTCATTTTATCCAAATCACCATGATTTATATGATAGCAAGAATTATATGAATGCTCTGTAATTGCTATATTTTTTAGCCCTAAATTTTCTGCTTGTTTTACATTTTCTTCAATAGTGCTTGTCCCATGAGTATAGGTTGTGTGAGTATGAAAATCACCTGTCAATTTCATTGAATTCTCCTATTAATTTAATTTCCAATTCTAAATTTATTTTATATTTTTCAAAAAACATATTTTTTATTTTTTGAATTAGGTTTATTACATCTTCGGAACTCGCATTCCCTTTGTTTATAATAAAATTTGCGTGTTTGTTTGAAACAACTGCTCCGTTTACACAAAGTCCTTTAACACCCATTTCGTCGAGTAATTTACTAACACAAATATTATCTTTTTTCTTAAAAACAGAGCCTGCATTGTAAGTACCCAAAGGTTGACTAATATTTCTTTTTTCACAAACTTCTTTTATTATATTTTCAATTTCATGTCTGCTACTCTTCTTTAATTCCACTCCAACTCTCAAAATTATGTATTTACCATGTTGAAAAATACTATCTCTATAACCAAATTTGCAATCTTCATTTTTCAAATATATTATTTTATCATAATCATAGGCTACAACATATTTAATAATTTTGGACATTTCAAAATCATATGCACTTGCATTCATACAAGTTGCACCCCCTATTGTTCCAGGGATTCCAATACCATACTCAAAACCACTTAAATTTTTGTTCTTCGTAAAATTTATAATTTGGCTTAGCATAACTCCAGCACCAATTTCTAACAATTCGCCACGGATAGAAATTCTTGAAAAGTCTCCTTTCAATTTGATAACTATTCCATCAAAGCCTAGACTTGACACCAAAACATTACTTCCATTACCAAGTACAAAAATATTTAGGTTAGAGTTTTTTAGATAGGTCATGACCTTTATAAAGTATTCTAGAGTATTAATTTCTAAATATAATTTTGCACGTCCACCGACTCTAAAAGTTGTTAAATTTTTTAACTCTTTATTTTTTTCTGTAATACCTGTATAATTTAGTTTTTTCAAATTGCTAAATTTGATATTTGTTACTTTCATATTCTACCCCAAAATCAAAAAATTTTCAACAAAAATATTTATAATCAATAATTAAATACAAAAGAATGATATAATATTCACAAACAAAAATTAATTAGAAATTTTACTGTCAGACACAAAAAAATTTGCCGTATTGATTATCAAATCAAATAATATTATTTGTACTTAGTTCTTTATGAAACATACAATATTAATAATAATTATGTAATTTTTTAGAAAAAGTTGTATCAAGATAAAATTATTTTTAGACTTGCAAAAAATAAAAAAAATCCATTTGATTAATTTTAATTGTTTTTTTTGTTTCAATTTAACAGACAAATTTAATTTTTTCAAAATTTAATATAACAACAAAAAGAACTTTACAAAATAGTAAAGTTCCTTCTTTATTTTCTTAATACAAAATATACATATCTCAATTACAATTTTGTAACTTTCTGAAATTTTTATATTTACAAAATTATAAATTTATTTATTCTATTCTCATTATATTATTTGGTGTAAATATTTAGATATATTTACAATCTATTTCTATCCAATCTGTATAAGATGCATCAATTTGTGTTGTTATACTTATAGTTTGAATAGTTTGAACAGTTGCTTCAGAATTGTAAAATTCGACTTTTATTTCAGAATCATCTTCTATCCAACTTATATATCTAGGACCATTTTCTTCTGTTTCATTTTTAAAATCTTGTAGAGAACTTGGATCTGACAAACCTTTGTTGATTTGAGCCATAACATCAATTTCTTTAATATCGCTTTGCTTAATTGTAAGTATAGGTGTAGTATTTTGTTCCCCATACGATACAAAACTAACCAAGATTTTAGTAGGATTATCCACACTTCCTGTTTGAACATAAGCATAAGCAGTATAATCTTCACTCCAACTATACACTTTATTTAAGAATATATCATCGTAAGTACCAGAAGAAATATAAGGCAAATTTGAATTTGTTTTATCGGTTACTTTTATTTTTGACAAACCAGTTGCATTATCAAAATTTACATTTTTTATTGTTATTTCAAATTTTTCATTACCATTATTATTTAATATCAAATTACTATCTAATAAACTTTCTTTTGAATAGCAATCAACTTCGACAATGTCAGCATCAATATAACATTTAAAGTATTCTTCTACACCCGTTTCTTGATTTGCTGGAAAATATTCATAACCACCAAGAGCATCATCTAGTTTTGTTCCATTAACATAAATTTCTGCATTTGAAAAATCAATTCCAGATACGCCATCAATTTTGTTCGGCAAATTCATTATATAAAATGTTGATTTTGTATCAACCCCACCTATATCATATAAATTTGGTTCATAATCACTAAAATCAGCCGAAAGGAGTGCATCAATATTAGATAGCAATATATTTTTTTGTTTGACTTGCATATTAGAAAAATCAAATACCAAAAGATTTTTTTCATATAACTCGAAAACATAATTACTTTGTTGGCGTAATTGTTGAACAGTTATATTTTCTTTGTTTATTGGTTTGTAAACTTCTGGAACAGTATTGCCATAATTATCTAAAATACTATTACCAGTACCATAATTTTCAAAATTATATTCATAACTTATTATTTCGACACCACCATAATAACCATGTTTTTTATTAGACAAAACCTCAAATATAGCATAGTTATCATAACCACTAGTCCAAAATAATTCACCATTAGTAAAGATATATGCTTGATATTTATATTCTTTTGTTCCACTAGGAAGATTGTCAAGTTTTTCACCATTCGAAGAGCCCATAAAACTACCATCAGATTTAATATAAGTATAAAAAGTTACTAAATGTTTGTTGAAAAACTCGGACGCATTAAATTTAAATTCGTAAGGTTGATAAAAAGTAATTCCCTCTATCTCATTTTCATACAAAATTTTATTTTTATTATCTTTGAAAAGCCAATCAACGCTAGTGTAACCGTTGTTAGTTACACTTGCGATATTTTCACCGTCATAATAAGTATCGAAATATTGATAATCTCTTTCTTTTAATTTTGTCGAATAATTTTCAATGTAGTTAGCGTAATTTTCATCAAAAGTTAATTGTGCGTCCAATTTTAAATTAAGTTTATCTTCCCCAAGCCTTTCATCATCTGCTCTCATAAAAGCAAGAGAAACTTCTTTTTCCTTGGCTCCTGTTATAGTAATTGTAACATTTTCATCTATTTCGCTTAACATAAAGGTGCCAACTTGAATTGTTTGACCTGTGATTTGATCACTATACTTATTACTAGAATTATTATTTTTTGAAAACAATTCGTCATTTTCTTTTCCGTTAATTAAAACTTTTAGTTCGCTATAATCATAAACATCATAACCATATAAGGTTAAACCCATGTTTTTTAAGTCATCTTTTTTAAATGAAATATTCCCCGAACCAAACATATCTAAATATAAATATTTTCCATCAACCCTTATATTTACTGAATAATTTTTATTACCACAAGCACTTAAAAAAATAATACATGGTAAAAATATAAGCAAAGTTAAAGTCCAAATTATAATTTTATTTTTTATGAAATTTGGTTTTATCATATTTTCTCCTTTTTTTATACAATTTTACAAATTATACAAATCAAATATTTGTTACATTAGTAGTATATCTAATTAAGCAAAAATAATCAAGTTTTAAATACTATAATAATCATGACCATAAAATTAAAATGATTATTTAATAAAAATCTGTTTGGTCGATTATACATATCTAAAAATTGTATATTATGAAGCCTTTGATATAATTATACTATATTCAATATTTAATTGAGTATACAAAAAACCTGTTTTTTAATGTTTTATAAGTGAATTATACTGAAAAATTTCAATGGAAAGATTAAGATTATATAATTATATTTAATCAAACAACAGAAGTTATTATGATTTATATATTATATGTTGCAATAATTAAAAAGAAAAAAATCAAGTTAAATCTTAAATACGCTTTTTTGAGATTTAACTTAATTCGTACTCTTCTCTTTTTGAAATTACTAAGAAATCAAAAGTAACTAAACACAGTTTTTATTTTATTCCAATTTGTAATTTATTTTTTTTGATCTGTTCTATAGATTGTGCTAATTTTCTTTCATCTTCAGTTGATAGCGTTATAAACAATGATTTTTTTATTCCTGTTTTATTCACAATTGATGGTTTCGAAAAATAACAATCATGTTCTTTATTATATGCTGATACTGTAATAATTGCATTTTCATTATTCAAAATAGCGTTTGTAATTTTTAATAATGACATACCAATACCATAACTTGTATTACCTTTTTTCTTGATAATTTCATACGCACTATTACAAACTTCATTAGAAATTTCTTCCATTTGTTTTTTTGTTAGAAATTTATTTGCTTTTTCTAACCCTATCATAACGTTATCCCATGGAATAAATTCACTATCTCCATGTTCTCCCATAACATAACCATGTATACTTTTTGGATTGATATTAGTAATATTCCCTATTAAATATCTTAGTCTTGCACTATCCAAAGTTGTACCACTTCCAATAACTTTGTTTGGTGTAAATCCAGACAATCTATAAGTAATATCAGTCATAATATCAAGTGGATTAGTTGCAACTAAGTATATACCATCAAACCCTGATTTTTTTACGTTTGAAATTATACTTTTGAACACATCATAATTCTTGTGAATTAAATCTGTTCTTGTTTCTCCCACATCTTGATTTTTACCAGCACAAATACAAACAATTGTAGCATCTTTGCAATCACTATAATCTCCAGAATAGCATTTAAAATTTTTTGGAGCATATGACATAGCATGACTTAAGTCCAGAGCCTCTCCTTCTGCTTTTTCTTTGTTTATATCAATCAAAACCAATTCATCTATACCTACGCCATTTATAACCATAGCATATGCATAACTCATTCCAACATTTCCACAACCAATTATAATAATCTTTTTCATTTTAATTCTCCTTGAAATTTATACCTTGATAAATATTTTTTTCTTTTAGCGCTTGGCTTATATTATTTAAGACAATCTTTTTGTGAATTGTCCAAAGTGGTGCTATCAAACTTTCTTTTGGCGGATCTCCAGTTAATCTATGAATAATAATATTTTTGCTTAACTTTGATATAACTTTGCAAACACTTTCAATATAGTAGTCTTGAGTTATAGGTATATATTGCCCGCTCTCAAACATTTCACACAATTTTGTATTTTTCAAAATGTAAGTAGAGTGTATTTTAATGCCACTACATTTACATGTGTTTATTACTTGAACTGTATCTAAAATATCTTTTTCTGTTTCATTAGGCAAACCTACCATCATATGTGCAACAATGTCTATTCCTGCATTATTTAATAACTGACAAGCCAGTTCAAAGTCTTTTGTAGAGTATTTTCTATTTATAATATCTCCTATCTTATCATTTGCCGTTTGCAAACCCAATTCAACACAAACATAAAATTTATCTTTGAACGATTTCAAAAGTTCAACTATTTCTTTATTTATCAAATCTGGACGCGTGGCTATTTGTAAACCTACTATCATCGAACTTAAACTTAGTGCCAGATTATATTTTTTTTGCAAGTTTTGAACACTATCATAAGTTCCACTAAATGCTTGAAAATAAACGATATATTTTTCTGCTCTTTGCCCACGATAACTCTCTAAAAAACTGTTAATTTGATTTTCAATTGATTGTAATGATTCTGCAGTTTTTCCCTTTATTCTTTCTCCAGCCCCACATTCATTACAAAAAATACAGCCTCCAACTCCCTTTGTTCCATCACGATTTGGGCATGTGAAACCACCATCTACACATATTTTTAGTGTACGAGTTCCAAACTTTTTTTTCAAATATGTATTCAATCTATTATATCTAAAACTTTCCACAATTTATATACTATCACAAAATACATAAATTTCAAAAAATTTTGAAACAAAAATAATCAATGACTCATATTTTAAATGTGCTTACCATATATTGTTTTAAAGATTTTTTTGAAGGAATAATTTTATGAAATTTAAAAAGTATTTAATATTATTAATTCTACCTTTGATATTTATTTTCAGTGGTTGCAAAAATAATAGTGTAATAACAGCATCAAAAAATTTATCAACTTATACTATAGATATAGTATACAATGATGACCATACTCTAACATGTTCACAAACAGTTGACTATCGAAACAATACAGATACGAGTTTAGAGAATATTATGTTTCATCTATATCCTAGAAGTTTTAGACAAGGAGCCAAATCTAGCGTAATAAGTTCTCTTAATTACAATAAATGTTATTACAATGGCGTTAGTTTCGGAGATTTACAAATAACAAAATTATCTATAAATAATAATGAAGTAGAGCCTGAAATAACTGGTAATGATGAAGATATTGTCAATGTTAAACTAGAAAAAAATTTGAACCCTAATGAAAAACTTAGCATTTATTTTGAATACACAGTTACAATACCAAATATTAATCATAGATTTGGATATGGCGATGATACAATAAATCTTGCTAATTTTTATCCGATAGCATGTATTTATGAAGATGGAGAATTTGTAATAGATAGTTATCATTATAACGGTGATCCTTTCTATTCTGAGGTAGCCAATTATAATGTAAATTTGAAAGTTCCTAGCAATTTAGTTTTGGCAACTACAGGTAACATAAAAAACAAAAACACAGATAATAATATTACCACTTACAATATTAACGCATTGACTGTAAGAGACTTTGCAATGATACTTTCTGACAAATTTTCTATAGTTTCTGACAAAGTTGGCAATACTACTGTAAATTATTATTATTATAATAATCAATATCCCAACGAAGCAATAAAGGCTAGTATAGACGCAGTTTCGACATTTAATAGATTGTTTGGAGAATATCCTTATGAAACTTTAAGTGTTGTAGAGTCTGACTTTGTTCATGGTGGTATGGAATATCCAAACTTAGTACTTATATCAGATATGGTAGATGTTCAGAGTGATTATATAAATGTAATTATTCATGAAATTGCTCATCAATGGTGGTATGGAATAGTTGGGAATGACGAATATAAATATGGCTGGTTAGATGAAGGTTTAACCGAATATTCAACGATTCTTTTTTATAATGAAAATCCTGAATATAATGTAAACACTTCTGAACTTATAAAAAATACTACAAATAGTTATGTAACATTTGTAGAAATATACACAAAAGTATTTAATACTGTTGATACTTCAATGAACAGAAAATTAAACGAATATAATAACGAAAGTGAATATGTATATATTGCCTATGTAAAAGGAATGTTATTATTTGACAATCTTCACGAACTTTTAGGGCACAAAAAATTCATAAAATGCTTACAAGTATATTTTGAAGATAATAAATTCAAAATTTCCACACCAAACAAACTAGTTAATGCATTTGAAAAAGTTGCAAAATGCAACTTAAGAGATATTATTGAGTCATGGATCAATGGAAAAGTTCAAATATTAGAAATAAAATAAAAAAAATATAATTTATTGAATAATATTAAAAATATTACACAAAGTATTAATAAGAAAGGTTTATTTAAATATATTCAATATTCCTTTCTTCTAGCGAGAATTAAGGCAAGGTTTATCCTTGCCTTTTCTCGTTTTTTTACTAAATTTTATAAAATGTTATGAAATAAATGTAATTGTCAATAATTTATAAAAAGGAGTAGAACATGAATCCATTAAATGAAAATGTAAAAGATTTGAATAACTATTTTATAAACTTAGAAAAAATGTATCCAAAAAGTTATAATAAACAAAGCGTTTCACCGTTCACAAAAACAAGAATAATTTTAATGAATGGAACTGAATTTGAAAGTAATTGGTTTCTTCACCAAATGGCTAGAAATATTGATAATCAAGACCTAAAAAGAGATATAGCGCTTGTAAGAAATCAAGAACAACAGCAACAAAAACGAATAAGTTGTCTAAAGCCTATAAACGAAAATATGCTAGAAACAACGATATCATATGAACAATTAGCAATTGAATTAACTGCGATTTTAGCACAAAATGTAAAGTGCAAAAATACAAAAGCCTCTCTTGATTTTGCTTTGCTGGAAGATTTTGATCATTTATATAGATTTGCAAATTTATTACACACAGACTTTGGAATAGACGCAGATATACTAGTTGGCAAATTTACAGAAATAACACCAGGCCGACCAACAATATCCCATCATAGAAACCCAATAGATAATGTAAAAAAACACATGGACTCAAGCAAAGCAGACTTATACACAAAACTTGTTGCCAATATTATAACAGCAGCAGAACAGCAAACAATGAATTTTTATATGAATATGTCACAAATGTACAAAAATGATTTAGGTAGAAAGTTATTTGCTGAAATTGGAATGGTCGAAGAAGAACATGTTACACAATATGAAAGTTTGAAAGACCCTAATTGTACATGGCTTGAACAATGGGTAATGCATGAGTACACTGAATGCTATTTATATTATAGTGCTTGGCAAGACGAAACAGATGAAGATATTAAAAGTATTTGGCAAGAGCATTATTATATGGAATGCGCACATCTAAAAAAAGCATGCGAGTGTTTGGAAAAATATAGTGATTTGACTATAAATGATGTTTTACCAAAGCCATCTTTCCCTAAACTTCTTTCATTTGGTAGTAATATAGAATATATAAGACAAGTATTATTTAATACTGCCAATATAACTTCAGATATGGAAAATTATGTTGATATAAATTCTTTAGATGATTCTCATAGATTTTTTGAATATAATAATTTAATAAATAATGCACCAGATAGTGAACCAGGTCACATGGTAATAAATAAACATATAAAAAAATTTGAACAAGACTTTAGATTCGAAACAGAAAAAAATCCAATAAAGGAATTACAAAATCGAAAAAAAGATAATACTTGTGTTGGAAGATGTAAAATTAATTCATGTAATTGTTCATAAAATTTGAAAAAAAGTTATGTTTAAAATCGACTTACTTATCGTTTTTAAACATAACATTTTTTTATTTCTTTTCAACAATTACAGTTCCATCTTCTTCAATTGTAATTTTATCACCAGTTTCTACATACTTCAAAAACTTGTCTCCTAATTTGTCTATAGCAATTATTTGACTATTTTCCCAATTACGCGCAAGAATTATGCCTGATGCTGCCAAACTATCAATTTCTTCACTGAATAACATCGCACTTGGGTTTATTCCCATAGAACAAATAGTTTGAATTACAAGACCACCAGTTGTAGAGCCTATTGTTTTTGGCAAGCATAAAATTTTGCCAGTAATAACTTTTTTGTATAAATCAGGATTATTTTGATCTGAACTTATAACTATTTTTGCATTTTTTAATGCACTTTTTTGAAAGGTTGCTAGTGTATTCATTCCCTGTTTACTTACAATTGCTTCTCCACTAATTTTGCCACCAGCAACTACTCTACCAACAAATTTTTTCATTACTTATTACCTCCTGTAATAATTCTCAAAATATCATCATTTTTGTAGAATCTAGAAGAAGAATAAGTACGCAACTTATTAGAAGATGTAATGATTGGTTTGCTTCCTGCGATAGGATTATTAGTATACATTAGTGGGCAAATTGAACTCACTTTTACGCCAGTTTTTTGTAATTTTTTGTATAACTCTGTATTTCTAAACTCATCTGCAATTTGTGGACTAGTAGTCAAAATAGTTCTAACCGTAACTTTTTTGCGATTATTAATTTTCAAGTTGTTAATTATATTAGTTGCCCAAACTTTGAGTTGAGACATTGATAAATGTGGACAACCTATAAAACAAAGTTTAGGTTTTGCATTTAAATTTTTCCAAAGAATCGGATACGATTTATAAACTCTATCCAATTCTTTGTCTGTTATTGTATAAACTTTGGCATCTTTTTTTATAAGTTTTTTACCTTGTTCCTTTGCTTCTGGAGTTAGACCACCTACATGATACAAAGCAACTGAGCCATTAGAAGCACTTGCAGCACCAAAGTCTTTTAGATAAGATTTTACATCATCATTCAACTCAGTTCCCAAAAATTTGTCCAAGCCTTTGATATATGGAACATCTTCCATAACTTTCAATCCAATTGCACTACCTAATATTTGTGCTTCAGGCAATTTAGATGTTTGAATATCAATAATCCAATCAGCCTTTCTTCCCTCGTCGGTAAGCAATCCAAATTCTGGTACTTTGCCAATTATTGCTGAAAACAAGTCAAGCATTCCACTATTTCTATTGCATCTAGCACCAATTACAGAATTTGCATATACTACAGCACTACTTTCTGCCCAACCTAAAATATCACCATATTTTGGCAAATTGCCCACTTCTTCAAAGTAAGAAGTACAAGTGAAACCTTTTTCATCTTTAAGTCCAATTTTTTTCAATTGTTCTTCATATCTTTTTTGTTCTTTGTACATTATTTTGCTAAAAATTAGTTTATTAAGCAACCCACATTTAACATTTTTGTAATCAATAGGTCTAGGGTCTACTGTAAAAGGTTCTTTTGTTTTGATACCTGCAGAAATTATTTCGTCCATTGTCCTAAATAATGGTTTTAATAGACCAATACCAAAAGATGTAACAAAATGACTAGCATGAGTAATTGGTACAAGTTTTTTTGCACCAAAAACATCGCCAAAATCGACAACTGTTTTCATGATTTTTGCCATTGTTTCACCTTGAGAACCATTCAAGATATCTTTTTCTTCTTGAGTTAATTTCATAATTTTCCCCTTAAATTTCTTTTGCTACATCCCAAGCACGCCAAATAACTGTTCTAAGATTTCCTACCGAATATGCATCTCCAACTATATGAACGTGTTTGCTTTGTTTACATATAGGTGCTGAGTTATATCCTATTGCCAAAATAACATCATCGGCTTTTATCTTTTTTTCGCCATCTTTAGTTTTGATTATTACTGATTTTTCATCAATTGATTTTGCACTACTTTCAAGATAAACTGGTACTTTATTTGTCTTGAAGAAATCTCTCAAATAAGATGAATTTGCCAAACACAAGCCATCTACAACCATTAAATCATTTTTGAACTCAACGATAGTTGGTTTTTTACCTTTTAAATACAAATCATAAGCGATTTCACAACCAGTAAGTCCACCACCAATAACAACCACATTTTGACCTACATCTTTTCCATTGCAATAATCAATTGCCTCAACGCATCTTTCAACGCCAGGTATTTTTATATTTTTTGGTTTCGAACCTGTAGCAATAATAATTTCATCTGCATTTAATTTATTAATATCAGTAATTTCTGTATTAAATTTAACTGGAATTTTCAAGTCTTTGATTTGTTTATTATACCAACTTATAAGTTTTTTATCATTTTCTTTGAAATCAAAACTTGATGCTGGAATAAATACGCCACCCAACTTATCTGTTTTTTCGTAAATAGTTGGATTATGTCCTCTCATTTTTAGGACTCTTGCAACTTCCATACCTCCAATTCCACCACCAATAATAGCCACTTTTTTTGGTTTTTTGGTGCGTTTTAAATCATACTTTCCGCCGTCCATTGTCATTGGATTTAATGCGCATCTAGACATATGAGAAGTATCAGACATTTTTCCAGAATTAGCAACACCCTTATAATGAGAGAAAGCAAGACAAGCATTATGACAATTTATACAAGGCATAATATCATCTTCATTTCCTTTCATAAGTTTGGTAATCCATTTATTGTCTACTAAGAATTGTCGTGCAACTCCCATTCCATCAATTTCACCATTTTTTATTGCTTTTGCACTTGTTTCTGGATCCATTTTCCCAGCACAAACAACTGGAATATCTACAAATTTTCTAATATGTGCACAATCTTCCAAGTTGCAATTAGTAGGCATATATACTGGTGGATGAGCCCAATACCATGCATCATAAGTTCCATTATCGGCATTAAGCATATCATATCCTGCATCTTGAAGATACTTGGCTGCTTTTTCACTTTCTGCCATATCACGACCAACTTCTTTGAATTTTTCACCAGGCATAGCACCTTCACAAAATCCTTTTGTTTTGCTTACAACAGAATATCTTACAGACACTGGATAATCTTGACCACAGGCACTTTTGATAGCCTTGACTATTTCAACTGGAAAACGATATCTATTTTCGAAACTTCCACCATATTCATCAGTTCTTTTGTTTGTATATGTAGTTGTAAATTGATCTAGAAGATATCCTTCATGAACGGCATGAATTTCAACACCATCTACACCAGCTTCTTTACACATCAATGCAGTTTTTGCAAAAGCATCAACCATTTGACGAATTTCTTTTTTTGTCATTTCCCTTGATTGCAAATCATCTTTCCATCTAAGAGGTAGTTTACTAGGAGCAGCACAAAGCCTTTCTACATCAATAATTGGTTTCAACATCGAACTTAATAATTTGTTTTTCTTGATACCCACCAAAGAATTTGGAAGTGAAAAAGACCTACCAAAACCAGCAGTTAATTGAATAAATAACTTTGCACCAGTTTTATGAATTTCTTCCATATACTTTTTTAATTTTCTAAATGCGCCTTTTGCTTTGTAAAGCCAAGAGTTACCAATCATATTTCTTATTGGTGCAATGCCAGGAATAATAAGACCTGCATTATTTTTTGCAATTTCCATGAAAAAGTCACCAGCATCTTTGTCAAAATGATGTGGTTCCATCCAACCAAAAAGCGATGTTCCACCCATTGGACAGACAACTATTCTATTTTTTATTTCAACATTCCCAATCTTCCAAGGTGTAAACAATGGTTCGTATTTTTTTTCCATAATTTTCTCCTAAATTTATATTATCACTTTTAATTTATATATTTCTTAAATATTTGTCAAATAATTAACTATATTATTATCAAAAGTGTAAAAAAACATTGCCAAAACGCAAAAAAAGATATATACTCAAAATTATTAAAAATGGAGACAACATGAAAAAAACTGATATAACATATATTTACAAAGATTTAGAGAAATATAGAGACAAAGATGTAGTTTTAGGTGGTTGGGTAAGATCAGTAAGAGATATGAAAAATTTTGGATTTATTGACCTTAATGATGGGTCAACATTCAAAGGTGCACAGATAGTTATAAATAACAACCTTGATAATTATACCAATGTTGCAAAATTAAATGCTGGTTCTTCAATCATTGTCACAGGAAAAGTAATTATTACACCAAATGCCAAACAACCATTTGAGATACAAGCATCAGAAATCAAAATTTTATGTGCAACTGATGAAACTTATCCTTTGCAAAAGAAAGGACATTCTCCAGAATTTCTAAGAGAACAAGCATACCTACGACCTAGAACAAACTTATTTAATGCTATTTTTAGAGTAAGAAGTGAAGCAAGTTTTGCTCTGCATCAATACTTCAACAACTTGGGTTTTGTTTACGTACACGCACCAATTCTTACATCTTCTGATTGCGAAGGTGCAGGAGAATTGTTTAAAGTAAGTACACAAGATATATATTCAGGCAAAAAATTGAATCCTGAAGACGAGTTGCTTGGCAAAGCTGTTTATCTTTCGCCATCTTGTCAATTAGAAGGCGAAGCATTTGCCCTTGCTCTAAACAAAATTTATACCTTTGGTCCATCATTTAGAGCAGAAAATAGCAATACTATCAAGCATTTAAACGAGTTTTGGCATATCGAACCAGAAATGGCTTTCTATGAATTACAAGATGATATGGACGTTATGGAAGGAATGATAAAATACGTTATCAATTATTTATTCGAAAAATGCGAAAACGAATTAAAGTTTTTTGATAGTTTTGTTGAAAAAGGTTTACTTAAAAAATTGCACAATGTTACAGATAACGAATTCGCTAGAGTGACATATACTGATGCAATAAAAGAATTAGAGAAAAACAATCAAAACTTTGAATTTAAGGCAAGTTGGGGTTGTGACCTTCAAACAGAACATGAAAAATATTTATCTGAAAAGGTATATGGCAAACCTGTTTTTGTTTATAATTATCCAAAAGACATAAAAGCATTTTATATGAGATTAAATGATGATGGCAAAACAGTCAAAGCAACTGACTTGCTTGTACCTGGAATTGGCGAACTTTGTGGTGCTAGCGAAAGAGAAGAAAGATATGACGTTTTATTAAATAGAATAAAAGAACTTAATCTCGATGAAGAAAACTATTGGTGGTATTTGAACTTAAGAAAATTTGGTTCTGTTAAACATAGTGGCTTTGGAATGGGATTTGATAGATTTATTATGTATGTAACTGGCATGACCAATATTAGAGATGTATTACCTTTCCCAAGAACGCCAAAAAATTGTAATTTTTAAAATGAAAAAACCTTGAAC
>CALWJZ010000007.1 GCA_944381145.1 uncultured Clostridia bacterium | reverse complement strand
TTTTTTATTTAAATAAAATTATTTTGTAAGATATATTTTGTTTAATTGTATAATTTTTTTGAAAATTATTTCTAATTCATTTTATGAATTTATATCTTCATTGACTTGAATATAGAAAGTGTGTTAAAATACTTTTGAAAATGTGTGAGGTTTGTATGATTTTAAATGAACAGAAAGAAAAAGTTAATAAATTAGTCGGCAATATTCAAATTATTGCCGACTGTCTTTGACGAAGAAAAACTTTTGAAAGAAATCGAAGAAAAAAGAGAACTTAGTCTAAAGCCTGAAGTGTATGTAAATGCCGAACTTTGTGCAAAAATAAATAAAGATTTGAAAGTAATGACAAGCAAAATAGAATCTTTGCATAAGTTAAAAAATAAATTAAATGAATTATCCGAATATATTGAACTATGTGAAAATGAAGGGGACGAATCGATGTTAGATGATATTGAGTCGTCTTATACTCTTCTATCAAAAGAAACCGAAAATTTATATTTGCAAACACTTCTTTCAGGGGAATATGACAATAATAATGCAATAATCAAAGTACATAGTGGTGCCGGTGGAACAGAAGCGTGTGATTGGGCAGAAATGTTGCAAAGGATGTATCAAATGTTTGCCGATAAAAATAATTTTAAATGGACTATGCTGGATAAAATTGATGGAGATGGCGCTGGTGTGAAAAGCGTAACTTTAAAAATCGTAGGAGATAATGCTTATGGATACTTAAAAAGTGAAATGGGCGTACATAGGCTTGTTAGAATAAGTCCATTTGATGCTAATAAACGTAGACATACAAGTTTTGCATCAGTAGAAGTAATGCCAGAATTAAATCAAGAAGTAGAAGTTGATATTAGACCAGAAGATTTGAAAATTGATGTATATAGATCAGGTGGTGCGGGAGGACAGCATGTAAACACAACAGATAGTGCAGTCAGAATTACACATATCCCTACTGGAGTAATTGTTGCTTGTCAGCAAGAGCGCTCACAACTAAAAAATCGTGAAATGGCTATGGAAATGTTAAAACAAAAATTGCTATCTTTGGAACTTGACAAAAAAATGCAAGAAACATTATCTTTGAAAGGTGATGCAAAAAAAATTGAATGGGGTAGCCAAATTCGTAGTTATGTATTTTGTCCATACACAATGGTAAAAGACCATAGAACAGGTTTTGAAACTAGCGATGTTTATGGTGTTATGAATGGAAATATACTTGATTTTATATTTGAATTTTTGAAACTTATAAATTAATAAAAAAATACAATTTATTTTGTATTAAGGTGAAAAGATGTACAAAGAAATAGTGAAAGAAAAATTTAATAATTTAAATAAGAATTATAAAAATAAAGATATTCTAGTATTAGGAATAGAAAGTAGTTGTGATGAGACAAGTATTGCAGTTGTAAAAAATGGAAGGGAAATTCTTAGTAATGTTGTTGCAACACAAATTGATATTCATGCTAGATTTGGAGGAGTTGTGCCAGAGATTGCTAGTCGTAATCACTTGATGGCAATTGACCAAGTATTGGACCAAGCTCTAGAACAAGCAAAAATCAATTTAACTCAAATTGACGCTATTGCAGTAACTTACGGCGCTGGACTTGTTGGAGCATTAATGGTGGGGGTTAATTATGCAAAAGCTTTGTCCTTTGCACTTGAAATACCTTTAATAGCAGTTAATCATATAAAAGGGCATATTTGTGCAAATTATCTGACTTATCCAGAGTTGACACCACCATTTGTTGCTCTAATTGTAAGTGGTGGACATACTGCATTAATTAGAATGAAGACATATGATAAATTTGAATTGCTTGGCTCTACTATAGATGATGCTGTTGGCGAATGCTATGACAAAGTGGCAAAATGTTTGGGGTTGGGATATCCTGGAGGCATAGTTATTGACAAAAACGCAAAATTAGGAGAAAATAATATTCCATTTATAAAGCACTCAATATTGCCAAATTCGTTTGATTTTAGTTTCAGCGGTGTGAAAACCCAAGTAATTAATTATGTTCATAAACTAACACAAGCAAACGAAAATATTCCAATTAATAATATATGTACTTCTTTTCAAAATCAAGTTATAGATGAACTAGTGGACAAGAGTGTAAAAGCAGTTTTGAAATATAAAGAAAAAAAATTGGTAATAGGTGGAGGCGTATCTGCCAATTCGTGTTTGAGAGAAAAATTAACTCAATGTGCAAAAGAAAAAAATTTCAGTGTGTATTTCCCAGAGAAAAATTTGACTGGAGATAATGGAGCAATGATTGCAAGTGAGGGTTATTTTCAGATTATTTCGGGAAGAGGACTTGCAGGTCTAGATCTAACCCCAGAACCAAATATAAACCTTAAATGGCTTCGTAGAAAACAAAAAAATATTTTATAAAAAAATCGAATAATTAATTTTCTAATTATTCGATTTTTTATTTGTCGGTATAAATATTCTTCGAGATTTTATTTATTTATAAATAATATACCTATACAATTTGGTCCACAGTGACTAGATATAGTACCTCCAGCCAAAGTGTTGTGTATATTCTCGAACCCACGCTCTTTTAGTAATTTGTATATTTTTTCTTCTATTTCTGGCATAGGAGAAGAATGAGTTATAAAAACATGTTTTAGATCGGGATCCTTATTATCAGCCAAAATATCATTACTATATTTCTCAATAATTTTTGGTAAATTTCCTATGTATTTTCTTCCCACAATCATTCTGCCTTCTTTGACAATAATTTGTGGTTTTATTTTTAATAAATTGGTGCCTAGTAGTGTTAAAGCTGAACATCTACCTCCTTTGTATAAATAGTTTAGTTTTTCGATAACAAAACTAGCTTGTACTTTTGAAACTGCTTGTTCTAAAATTTCGCATATGGTTTTGAAGTCTTTTCCTGCATCAATTAATTCTTTGCCCTTGATTGCAAGTAATGCTATTCCTGTTGATAGAGATTTGCTATCTAATACATATACATTTTCCATATTACTAGCAATACTACACGCATTGTTGTATGCGCTACTCATATAAGAACTAAGAGAAATATGTATTATTGCATCATATTCTTTTTTTAGTTTTTCAAAATGGACCTCATATTGTTCTGGACTTACTGCAGATGTTTTTGGTAGTTTTTTTGTTTTTTCTACAAACTCAAATATTTCATTTGAGATACCGAATTTGTCATCTACCAGTTTGTCATCAAAATTAATTCCAAATGGCAAAGTTTGTATGTTGTATTCTTTTAACATCTCAGGTGGAATGTCTATAGTGCTTTCAGCAGATATTACAATCTTCATAATATTCTCCTTAATTAAAAATTTCGATTAATAAAAAAATAAAAATCAAATTAAAATACAAAAAATTTTGCTACTTTAATCTCTTAAACATTGTATTAAATGGAAAAGAAAAATACACCCTATTTTTTTTGTTTTATTTTCTATTTGTATTTAATTAATTCTATTGTAAAAAAGTTGAACTCTCTTGTCAAGAGAGTGAATAATTTTAATTGTGAAAATTGTAGAAATGTGTTATAATTTGAAAAAAATAAGATATTTTAATTTTTATAATTTGTTTTAGATAATATTGTAGAAGGACAAATATGACACAAGAACAAATAAAGACAAATTTTTCACAAAACTTAATAAAACTTCGTAAAGAAAAAAATCTAACGCAACTGCAATTAGCTGAAAAACTTAATTATTCGGATAAGGCAGTTTCAAAATGGGAAGTTGGGAGTGTTTTGCCTGATGTTGAAACTCTTACTCATATATCAGAATTTTTTGGTATAACAGTTAACGATTTGATATATACAAAGAAAAAAAGTGTAATTAGAGAGTTTCACAAAACTCATTTGTTTTTGACTTTGCTTATAAGTGCATCAATTTGGTTTGTTGCAACAATCTTATATTTTGTTTTAGATAATGTAACTTCGCTAAATAGATGTTATTTAACATTTATATATACTATTCCCGTCAATTCAATTTTGCTTATGATTTTTTCTGCAATTTGGTTCAAAAAAATATATGTGTTTTTGTCTGCTAGTGCATTTTTGTGGGGTTGTATAGTTTCGATTTTTTTGAGCATATCAAATTCTCAACTATGGTTTATATTTATAGTGGGAATTGTAGGTCAAATTGTAATTATGTTGGCAATGTTTTTAAGCAAAAAAAAATAAAATAGTCGTGTGAAAAATGGAGATATTATGAAAATACTTACATATTCAGATTGGAAAAAAAGAATTGCATTTGATAATGTTATATACAAAGATGTAAAAAGATTTTCTTTGCAATTAAATAGTTACGAAAGGGCATTAATGAATAAACAAATTGATTTTTATCGTAACAATTTTTCTTTGCTTCAAGTTATGGAGCATTTCAAGAAACTCAAATCGGATAAAGATAAAGAAATTTTTATAAAAGCAGTCCTTAAAAGACAAAATAAAATTTTGTATTTGCCTTATCAGTTAAAAAGTTATATGACAAAGATAATAAGAAGTGAATTTTCGGACTTCAAAGAATTCTTTTTTATAATGCTAAACAAGGCGTGTAATCAAAGTAAAGCAAATTTAATGCCAGCGTTTTGCAAAAGCGTTCTAGGTCATTTTTATAAACCTGTTATGAGAAAAGTGAAGTTTGCAAGCAAGCAAAAAGAAATTCCAACTGTTAGCAAAGTTTTGAAACCCGAAGCGATAGAAAATACGGCTAGACAATTAATATATGACCTACAATATGATTATCAATTATCAATTATTTATGGCCGTAGCAGTATAAGAAAAAATATTCCAATCTCTATTGTAGATGATTATGGATATGGTAAATGGTTAAGCAAAAATGTTAGTTACAACAACAATAGATTTTTTATTTACTCAAATAATAATAGACTTACAGATGTAGAACTGAAACATATGGTTTATTTCAATGTTTATCCAGGATACGGGCATTTTTACAATACTGTAGTTGATGATTTAACAAAAAGTAATTGCTTTGATAATGGTGCTACATTTCTTATAAATGGTTGGGCAATGTATGCAATGTGTCACAACAAAAATACTGCATATTCACAAAACTTTCTGATAGAAGGTGCTAATATTGCCAATTTTTTATTACATGGAAATTTAGAAAAAGCATATGAAAATGTTTATGTCTATTTGCTTGGTAAATACCCAAAAACAAAGGCTTTGGATTATATGCTTGATTATACCCAATATCCAGGACATTATTTGAGTTATGTATTGGGAGAGTTTGCTGTGGAGATATGCATGAATAATAATTTTGCAACTACACCAATAGAATTTCTGAATAATTTAAGACAAATCAATTGTGGAGACTTTTTTGATTTGTTTTCTCCAAAAAAACAGAAAAAAATTTCAAAACAAATAATTACTTCGAAAGTCGTAAATAGATTTTCAGTTAAAGTATAAGAATTATAATGAAGTAAAACATGTGTATAAAATTAAATGTAAATTAGAAAAATTATTGTTGTTAAATGTTTTTACATTCGACTAATTTTGGTGTCTTCAAAAATATATTTGACAATTTTTGATATATTTTATAAAATAATTTATATTTTTTTCTTTAATAGAAAATTTTTGTAATAGGAGAAAATATGCATTTAGATATTGATGACAAAATTGATATTAATGCTGTGTTGGAGTTCGCGACTGAGCGCCATAAGGGTCAGGTGCGTATAGACGGAACACCTTATATTACACATCCTATTCGAGTAATGGAAATTGTTAATAAATTCAAGCATTCTAGTAATCAAAATATAATTTCTGCAGGAGCATTACTGCATGATATATTGGAAGATACATACACAAGTTATAGAGAGATTATAGATAGATTCGGTTTGGAAGTTGCTTCTCTTGTTATGGAAGTTACAAGTTCGGGCTATGTACCTAAAATGATTGGAAAGCAAGTTTATTTGGCACACAAAATGAGATATATGTCTAGTTATGCTTTGATAATAAAATTGGCAGATAGACTTGATAATATAAATGATTTGAAAAATATGCCAATAGAAAGAATTAAAAAAACATTTTTTGATACTATTTACATGGTAAGTTATATAGAAAACAAAAGAATATTAACAAAGGCTCAAAGTGATATCATTCAAGCAATTAGAGAACGATTAGAAGTTATAAACAAAAAGTATAATTTCACTGTACAAAATTTTGTAACAGATAGTGATTTGGATCAAGATTAATTGTATTTTTTACAAATTTTGTAAAATTTATAGATTAGCAAAAATAATTACTTATATTAGATGTTTGGTACTTGTTTTTTTCAAAAATAAGTTTTGTATAATTTTGTCTTATATTGACAAAATAATGATTTAAATGTATCATATTTATCGTGCGTTGTTTAACGCATATTTTTTTTGAAAATACATGAAATAAATAAAAAATTAATTATAAGGTTTACATATGAAAATTTTTAAGAATTATATTTTGATACTAGTGTTTATTGTAATAATATTTTTGATAAATAAACAATCAAGCGTTTATGCACAGGAACAAATTGGAACTCTAAAAATAAGTGAAGATTGTATAATCAAAGATGTAGACTTTGAAATTAAAGATATTAATCAAACTTATGCTATACATATTACAGATAATGCAAATGTGTTGTTTGAGAATGTCACTATTACATGTTTAAATAGTGTAGTTGATATGCAAGACATATTTAGAGTGGATAACGGGGCATTTCTTACATTAAATAATGTTGTAATCAAAAGTATGATAAATAGTCAATATGGCATTAATAACGAAGGAGTAATAAATTTAAATAGTGCAAATTTTGCAAATGCAAAAACTCAAACGACTATTTATAATAATTCTGTAGTTGCAGATAGTATAATTTTGAATTCAGTAAATCCTGGAGATATAGATTCCATAATATTATCTGAAGGTTATGTCACAGTTCACGAAACAAGTAATATAAATGGGACAATAGATATTGAGTTGTCTACACCATATCAAGTTTTAAACGATGATTATATTGGTAGGGTTTTGGTTAAAGGTCGAAATACTTATGCAAATTACTACATGAATCATTTTAATTATGTTGGTGCTCCATGTGAAGCAGATTTAATTAGAGCGTCTCAACAAAATTCTGATCCTTTTTTGATGCTAAAAGACAAAATTTATATGGATTATGTTGGGATAATTGGTGATGATTTAAATGTAGCGAACGACGGATTTGAAGTAAATGCTATAAATGGGATAAACATATTAGAAAGTGGAGATTTAATATTAACAAAATTTTCTATTTATACAAACGAAAGACTTTCTGATGGGTCGTTAAACAAAATTGTTTTTGCAGGTAAGTATGCTACAGCAAATTTGTTTTTGAAATATAATCCTAATTATTTGTCATATAAAGTAAAAGCATATTTACTAACTGAAGATGAAACATCGGGAATAGTAAAGCGCACATCACAATCAGTTATTACATCTTTAGATAATATTACAACATTTGCTGGTAGCCCTACTGGAGGAGTCAGTACTGTATATCAGGAAACACTTTATCAAGATACACTAATTACAATGAAAGTTTATAATAATGATTTTGACTTAGTAGATGAAAAAGAAATTATAACTTCAAAAAATTCACAAATTGCAAGCTTTGTAGATTTAAATTCATTTGAATTTGATTATTACAATATTGCGTCAAACAATATTTCTATAGATATTTTAAATAATTCTCTGCAATTTGTTTGCTTAAATATAAAAGTTAGTGAGAATGCAACAAAAGAAGTTATAAATGTTTATCTAAAACCAGTAACTATGGAACCAAAAGAATTGGAAATAAAAGTTGATAATCAAACTTCTACATATAATTCACAAAATCAAATAAATAATTTCAAGCCTTATTACATAAATGAAGAAGATATTGTATATTTGGAAAATTCGGAATATAGATTTCTAAATTCAGAAAATGAAGAAGTAAAAGAAATAATAAATGCAGGAAAATACAAACTAATTATAGAGAGTTCGAATGAAAACATTGTTTATTTAAATAATGAATTTGAAATAGAAATTTTACCAGCAAAATTAAATATCAATTTAAATACTGATTTTGTATATGATGGCACAATCAAAAGTGTAACTGGTGAATTAGTTGGTGTTTTGAATAATGACGATTGTGAAGTTGTTTTTTCTAATAATGAAAGGATAATTCCTGGTAGTCAAACAGTTGAAATTGCACTAAGCAACTCTAACTATTATCTAGATAATTATAGATGTGAACTTTTTGTTGACAAGGCTACAATTGATATGTCCAAAGTCGAATTTAATGACGTGGTAGGAGTGTATGATCCAAACATTGTTTACACTGCTGAAGTAAACTTTGTGCCTGAAGGGGTAGAAGTTAAATATTTAAATAATTCACATACAAATGTAAATGTACAGCAAGGATATCATAGTGCAACAGCTACTTTTTATGTGATAGATACAAACTTGTATTATCCTATAACAAACAATATAATGTATGCCAAAATTACGATTACTCCTCAAATAATTGATACAAGCACTATTCAATTTCCAGAAATTAATCATGTATATGATGGAAGTTATGTGGAAGCAAAAATTACAAGTGAGTTGCCAGAACAAATTTCAAGAGTTGTATACTCAAACAATATTCAAAAAGATGCTAGTGATATTCCTTACGAAGCAAAAGCCAAATTTGTAATTAAGCAAAGTTATATAAACAATTACAAAATAGAACCACTAGAAATAAAAACAAAAATATATATTTCTAAAGCAGATGTGGACCTAAATCAAATAATTTATGAAGATTTAGTAGTTGAATATGATGGTAACGAACATATAATAGAACCATTTGGAATAGATCCAAACATTTTGAACTTTGAATATAAATCATCTAGTCAAATTAATGCAGGTGAATATATTCAAAATATAAAATTAATATTACTAGACACCAAAAATTATAATCCAATTCCAGAAAATCAAATCGTATTAACAGCAAAATTAAAAATTCTCAAAAAAATTACAAATGTTTCAAATCTTATATTTGAGAGCGTGACTTATAATTATGAAAATGAGCATACTTATAAATTAGAAGTACAGGGCATAGTGCCAGATTATTTAGCAATTAATTATGAATATTTCTTAGATAATAATTTAGTTGCAAGTGGAAGTGATTGTAGCGTTAGCCAAGTTGGAGAATATAAAGTGGTTGCAGAATTTAATTTTTTGCAAGATGAAGTCGATAATTATGAGCCAATTTCAAATATGGAAGCAAAACTGATAATATTACCAAAAGAAATAGATTGCAAAAATGTTTTGTTCGAAAATAAGATAGTTACATATGATGGTCAAGAACACTCCATTTATGTTGAAAATCTTCCCGAAAATTTAAATGTAATTTATTCTGGTAATAATTTTGTAGATGCTGGAATCTATACTATCGAAGCACAAATTGTTTGTAGTAATTCAAATTATGTTTTAATAAACAATCAAATATCTTCTGCAAATTTGACAATTTTACAAGCTGAATATGATATGTCAAATATATCTTTTGATGATTTGAACGCAATATACGATGGTCAAGTAAAAAGAGTTGAAATTGTTGGTAATTTGCCAGATGGTGTAACTATCAAAGAATATATAAATAATGAAAGAAAAAATGTAGGCACAAGCAATGCAAGTGTGTCGTTTAGTATTGAAAACAAAAATTACAAGCCAGTAGAAAATTTGTATTGTGAAATTAATATTTTGCCAAAACCAATAACAATAAGTTTAGAAAAATCCATCTTTACATATACCGGTGAGCCAATTACCGTTAGTGCGTATGCTTCTGGAGTAGTAGGCGAAGATAATATAAATATTAGTTTAAATGGAAATACAAAAACCAATGCAGGAGTTTATTTTGCACAAGTAATAAGTGTTGGTAATGATAATTATATTGTAGAAAACAATATTCTTAAGTATGAAATTACCAAAGCACAAATAGATTTGTCAACAATTTCGTTTAACGATATAGAAGTGACATACGATGGTAAAGAACACAGTCCTTTATTTAATGGTAATTTGCCAGAAAGAGTTTCGGTAAATATCGTAAAACAATCTATGATTAATGTCGGAGAATATGTAGTTTATGCTGAGTTTTCTGTAATAAATCCCAATTATATTGCTCCAAATAGATTAAAAGCAGAAGTTGTTATCTTGCCTAGACCTATTTTAATTGAATTTTCCAACTATACAAATATTTTAGAAGATGGTCAAAAGCACGAAATCAATGTTAATTTTATAGGTTTAGTAGATGAAAATTTTCAAGGATATAAGATAATTTACAACAAAACTCCTATTATGGCTGGTCAATATATAGCAAAAGTAGAATTAAACGAAAACAGCAATTATGTAATTTATGGTATAGATACTTTAACTTTCGAAATTTTGACTGATACAAAAACTTATATAAACGAAAATTTAGAAATTACAGTTAAAGGTGATGGGTTTTCCGAAAGCTCAAAAATAAATTTGGAAAGTATAAATGAAGATATTATAGAAAAGGAAATTTACAAAATTAATTCAAACATAAAAAATTTTGATTGTTTCAAAATTAAAATTGATGACGAAGAAAACCAAAAAGATATAAAAGTTTCTCTAAAAGTAAATACGCTAGATTTGAATAATTCCGATTATATCAAAGTTTATACTCTAAAGAATGGACAGCTACAAGAAATTGACTTTGTAATAGATAGAAATGTTTTGGAATTTGATGCACATATAAATGATGAAATTGTAATAATCGAAGAAAATACATTTACCGAAAATAATTTAATTCTAATTGTTTCATTATTATTTATATGTTTAATTTCATTAATTACAATTTTGGTTTTGATAAATAAGTATTCAAACAAAAGGAAAAAAACTACTATAAATTTTATTGATGTGAATTAATTGAAAAAAAATCTTGGTATAATTCCAAGATTTTTTATTTATTTACTTATTTATTTGCTTATTTATTTGCTTATTTCTCCACCATCATTGTAGTATATAATTCCAAGAGTATTTGGCCCACAATGTGTTGTAACTGTACAACCTGCAGTTGTTTCATAAATCTTTTTAAAAATATTTTTGCTTTTTAGAGTTTCTCTTGCAACTTTCAGCATTTCATCTGTGGCACTACTATAAGTGATAAAACAGATGCTTTTGTCTGGATTATTAAATTGCTCAAGAGTATCATTTATATATTTATCTATGATTTTATGTATTTTGCCAATATATTTTTTACCAACAATCATTTTTCCATTTTTTACTTGTATTGATGGTCTTATAGATAACATGTTGGCTCCCAAAAGAGATAGTGCTGAACATCTACCACCTTTGTATAAATAATTTAGTCTGTCAATTACGAAACTAATTTGTACATTATTTCTTCGTGCATTTATTAATTCCACGGCTTCTTCTATTGGAGTTTCTTTGTCCCTAAGAGAAGTTGCATACATTACTTGCAATCCTATTCCACTAGACAAAGACATACTATCTATTACAAAGACATTCTTGAATTTTTTTGACGCTTCAACTGCATGATTATAAGTTGAACTTATTTGACTACTAATACAAAAATGTATTAATCCATCAGTTCCTTCTAGTTCTTTTTTGAAAAATTCTTCGTAATCAAAATCATTAAGTGCCGAAGTCTTAGGTAGTTGTTTGGTTTCTTCGAAAAATTTGAATAACTCATCGTTGGTAATATCAATGCTATCTGTATAAGTTTTGTCCCCAAGTATTATATGAAATGGTATGACAGGCACGCCTAATTTTTTGTACATATCTTGATTAAGATCAGCACTGCTTTCGCACGTAATTTTATAACTCATAATAAACTCCATATTTATAATAAAGTTAGATAATATTATATATATTATATAATCTACAACAAAGCGCGTCAAATTAAATAACTTAAATATGTTTGCAAAGTTGCAAAAAAAGATGTAAAATATAAAAAATGTATTGATACAAAAACAAAAGTAATATTGCTTTTTTATAATTTTTTAAGGTTATATGGAAAAACACCCACATTACGGACATAGAATAAGATTAAGAGAAAGAGTTAGAAAAGAGGGATTAGACAATTTTCAAGATTATCAAGTGCTAGAGTATGCGCTTTCTTTTGTTTTGCCTTACAAAGATACCAATCCCATAGCACATGAATTAATTGCAAAATTTGGTTCTTTGTCAGCAGTATTAGAAGCAGATGAAGAAAATTTACAAGAAGTCAAAGGTATAAGTGAGGTAAGCGCACAATTCTTGACATCAATACTTAAAATTTATGGCTGTTATGAAAAAGAAAAGGTAAACAAAAATGGTTCTATAAAAAATCCAGAAGAAGCATATGAACATGTAAAAAGTTTCTTCGCAGGAAAATTAATCGAAGAAATATATTTGGTTAGTTTGCTACCAAATAACAAAATAGTTAAGACTGAGAGAATATCTCAAGGAACAAATAGTCAGGCAAGTATTACTATTAGAAAAATAACTGATGCAATATCGCGAAATAAAGTTAATAATATAATTATTGCACACAATCATCCAAAAGGAATAGCTGAACCGTCCATAGAAGATGACAACTTGACAAAAGCGTTAGTTTTAAGTCTATCATTAAATGATAGTTTTTTGTTGGATCATGTTATTGTTGGAGAAGATGGGTTTTATAGTTATAGACAATCGGGCAAAATAGACAAATATAGAGAATCAATAAAAGATGTTCTAATTACCAAGGGTGTTGCACAAAACATGGCTAAGTACGGTGATGATTATGATAAAAAATGATAATAGTTTTGTTTGTGTAAATTGTGGCAAACAAGTAGAAAAATTGGGATATACTAGCCGAAATCATTGCCCATTTTGTTTGTATTCATTGCATGTTGATATAGAACCTGGCGATAGGGCAAACACTTGCAAGGGAATTCTTGAGCCTATTGCAGTGGAAAATAGCACAAAAAAAGGATATATAATAGTGTTTAAATGTAAGAAATGTGGCAAAATTGTTAGAAACAAATCGGCTATAGATGATAATTTTGAAGCACTGTTGGAAGTTTCAAAAAAAAATGCAAATAACTCAAAGTAATGAGTATTTGCATTTTTTTACTCTTGTGGACTAATAGAATTTTGAGAATCTTTTTGTTCTAAAATTTCACTTATATTGTTTTCAACTGTATTGTCATTTTGTGGAGTGATTTGTACTTCAGTTTCAGAATTTTTAATTTCAGTTTCTTTTAGTTTTTCTGCCTGTTCTTTTAACTTTTCTTCTTGTACTTTCAATCTCTCTTCTTGTACTTTTAATTTTTCTGCTTGTTCTTTTAATTTCTCTTCTTCTTTTTTCTTAGATTGTTGAAGTTTGGCAATAATTTCAAGTGGAAGCATGTTATCATCTTCATTGATAACCTCACCACCTATAATTTTGACTTTCTTTTTCTTTTTTAGATCTGCTTTTTCTTTGTAGAAATTATCTCCGTCTTGAGATTGGAAATAAACACCAATTATTTTTTTGTTTTTGTTTTGAAGTATAGAATAAGCTGCTCTTCGTCTTGCTCCGCCGACTATAGATTTTTGTTTTTCTTGAGTGGATTCAATAAAAACATTATATGCTCTAATTCTTCCGGCATTATCAATAATAGTAATGCCGTCGAAGTCTAGCATTGTAGTCAATACATCGGCATAACTACGCAATATATTTTCATCAAAAGTTGAACTTCTCAAAAATAACTTAATAAATTCTATAGGTTCTTTTAGCCATGTACCATCTTGAAAAAATCCTGATTTATCTTTGAACTCTTTGTCAACAACCATACATATGGTGCCATGTAGCCCTTTCAAAACAGAGTGAAAAATGTTTCCTAACAAATTTTTTATATCTTGCAACTTTCGTTTTGTTGTTTTTATTTTTGAAACACACGCTTCAACAAATTCAACTATTTCATCGTTCCAGTTGTATTCATATTGTGAATTTAAATTGAAGCATACTGAAACCTTATTGCCCTTTGCACCTATAAGTCTACATACACCACCACCAAAAACATTAATGATTACTAAACTTGTTTTTTTTGCAATATTTGTAAGCGTATCTTCTTCATTTAAAATTTGCAATAACGATTTTTCTTTTAGAGAATTTAGTGTTTTTATGATTCCATATTCTATTATGTTTTCTCCAAAATTAATGTAAATGTTCCAATCTCTTTTGCAGAAGCACATCAAGGCTTTGATATGCGCTCTGAAATTTATTGTGTTGTCGTCTTCATAAAAAATTATTTTTTTTGATTTTGGGACATTTTTTACAACGTGATTTATATTGTTAGTAATTAATATACTAGGCTTTATTTTTTGTCCTTCTTCTTCATAATTTACTAATTGATAGAACATTCCCATAAACAAGTCTATATTTTGTATTGGAAGAGATGGAAATTCTATAGAAAACATTTCCAAAACATTTTTTCTAGCATCTTCAAAAAATATTTTTCTTTCCATAGAATTCACTTCCTTTTGTGTTGTAAAATTTAATTACATATATTTTTTAAGTTTCACTAAAATTTTTGCATTTTTGATTTTATTAAAATTATGTTTCACACAACAAAGACATAAATTTGTATTAAAATAATAATCAAAAATATAATTTGGATATTTATTATGCCTAATTTTATTCAAAAATGCAACAAAAATGACTTAATTTATAAAAGTATATCATGTTTTTATATAAAAACAATACTTTTTTGCAAAAATTTGAATAAATTAAGCCATTTTTTATATTAAATAATTATATTTTTATTTTTATATTCAAAAATAAAAAATTAAATCAAAATTATAGAACCTTTTTTACATTAAACATATCCGTTAGTACTGTCCAATTAACTGCATTAAAGTTATTTATGGTCCAGTAACTAACTCCTGCTAAATTATATTTTGATACCAAACTAAGTCGTGCTTGAATACTTTTTGCATCTTCGAACCAAACCACATGAAGTTTTCCCGATGCGTCAGTATAATTAAAATAAGGTGTTTGTGCTTTTGTGTCAAATTTTATAACTGCGCCATTATCTATTGCCAACTCAAGTGCTTGCGTGTTTGTAAGCGTTGTTGCGCTTGTTCCTGGACTAAAAGGAAGTATCCAGTCATATGCATAATTGGGCATTCCCATCAGAATTTTGTTTGATGGAATTCTAGTAACAGCGTAGGACAAAACAGCGTTTACTTCTGAATATGGACTAATCGCCATAGGTTCACCATATACATATCCCCATTCGTAAGTCATAATTATAACTCTATCTGCAATCTCTCCTATTGCACGATAATCGTGTGCTTCATATAAAATACCACTTTGATTATCTCTATATTTGGGTGCAACAGCAACACTCAATGTTTTATTGTTTGCTACAAGTTGTGCTTTTAGATTTCTCAAAAAGTTTATATAATTTTCTTTGTCAGTAGGATAAAGATATTCAAAGTCTATGTCAACACCATAATAGTTTTTGGCATTAAGTATAGAGATAATGTTATTTATAAAAATATTTTGAGTTTGCGTGTTTGTCAAAATTGTGTTTGCTATATCACTATCGAAGCCACCACTATCACCTATGTTTGTAACTACCATAATAGGGGCAACTGAATTTTGCCCGCTTTGTGTGATTAAACTATCTCCATATAGAATGTACAATGAACCATCAGATTTTGCTTGATAACTAAAAATGCTTAAATAAGTTAAATAGGGTAATGTTCTAGAAAGTGTACTTTCGCTGATATTTGCAATTGCATAACCGTTTACTTCAATGGATAGTTTGGTATTTGGAATATTTATAATTTGTCCTATTTGAATCTGGTCGGGATTAGTGATTTGGGGGTTGATTTTAAGTATATCATTAATAGAAACTCCAAGTCTGTTTGATATCTTAAATAATGTATCTCCACCAACAACAGTATATGTACTTGGGTTGTTAGATGGAATAATCAAATTTTGACCAACAACTAAATCATTTGGTCTAGTTAATCCATTGTCTTGTATCAATTTTTCAATTGTTGTGTTATAACTTTGTGCAATTTTATATAGTGTGTCGCCTCGAGATACTGTATAAATCATATTAACTCCTTGTATACTTTGGCAAAAGCCTTTTTTTATATTCATATATGTTAAAAAATTTTTTTTTGCTAATTGCCTATTATATTGCATGCATTATTAATTTTTGTTTTTTGTATTAAAAAAATTATTAAAATTTGGAGTTGTAATGTGGTAAATATGATGTAACAGTTGTAGAGGCAGTTGAATATTTATAAGATTAAGTTTTTGTATTATAGTTAAGTGTATAATTGGGTGCAAATTGCAAGAATTCTATATATGAATTAAAATTGTTAATATTATTAAAAAACAAAAACCATCAATATTCTTATTAATGGTTTTTTTTACAAAACAATTTGAAAGTTATTCTAACAAAATAATTAATTTAAAAGTATATAATAGCAAATTAGAATTCACTATCGTCTGTTCCTCTGTAATTTATACTGTCCAAATAATCTTTTAATTTTTTCATTGCAATTGCTCTATGTGAAACACTGTCCTTTTCTTCAGGAGTTGCTTGACCAAAAGTTTTTTGAAGCCTATCTACCCAGAAAATGCAATCATAACCAAAACTTTCGTCTCCTATTTTTGATTTGGTTATAAGTCCATATACTTTCCCTTCTTCTACTCTCATTTCACCATCGGGCATAATAAGTACAGCAAAGCATTGCATATACGCAGTTCTATCTTGAATTGTTAGTAATTTTTGTAATACCTTTTGTCTGTTTGCTTCGTCTCCTTGACCACTATATCTAGCACTATATACGCCTGGTTCATAATTTATTGCTTTGACGCAAAGTCCGCTATCATCGGCGAGTACTGCACAGTCTAACTTTAATTTGTTTTTTGAGTAATTATAAACTGTTTTTGCTTTTATTATAGCATTTTCTTCTATGGTTAGTCCGTCTTCTACAATTTCTTCGTTAAATCCAATATCTTTGAGTGTCAGAAATTGATATAGTTTAAATATTCGTTTAATTTCATTAATTTTATGTTGATTATTAGTTGCTAATATAATTTTTTTCATAAATTATCCTTAAAGTTTGTTTTTAGTTTGACTAAAGTGCCAAGAGTCTTTGCACATATCTTCTATATTTAATTTTGTTTCAAAACCAAGTTCATTTTTTGCTTTGTCTGTTTTTGCAAAATTTACAGGAACATCACCAGGTCGTCTTTCTACAAAGTCATAATTTACAAGATTACCATTAACGCTGTTAAATGAATTTACTAGTTCAAGAACGCTTGTTCCTTTTCCAGTGCCCAAATTATATATATTAAGTCCACTGTTGTTGATGTGTTCTAGCGCTTTTACATGACCTTTTGCTAAATCAACTACATGAATAAAATCTCTTATGCAAGTACCATCTTGAGTGTCATAATCATTACCAAATATGTGAAGTTTGTCAGACTTGCCCTCTGCTACACGCAAAATATATGGCATTAGATTATTAGGAATTCCATTTGGGTCTTCGCCTATAAGTCCAGATTTATGAGCGCCAATTGGATTGAAATATCTAAGAATTGTAAAATTGAATGTTGGATTTGCCATATAACAATCTTTAAGAATTTCTTCAATAAAGCATTTGGTTCTGCCATATGGGTTTGTAGCACAATTACTTGGAGAATCTTCATCAATAGGGTTTTTGTTTGGAAATCCATAAACACATGCGCTTGAACTAAATACAAAATTTTTGATATCGTTATCTTGCATACATTTCAACAAATTTATTGTTCCAATAATATTGTTTTCGTAATATTTCAGTGGAATTTGAATACTTTCTGCTACTGCTTTTAAACCAGCAAAATGAATAACCCCATCAATCTTGTTTTCTTTGAAAACTTTCTGTAAAGTCTCAAAATTTAACAAATCCATTTGATAAAATTTTGGCTTTGTTCCAGTTATTAATTCTATTTTTCCCAAAACTTCAATTTTTGAATTGCTTAAATTGTCAATTATTATAACATTATGACCGTTTTCAATTAATTCGACTACTGTGTGAGAACCAATAAACCCAAGTCCTCCAGTGACTAATATTTCCATTTCATTCTCCTTTGTCTGTGGTTTTTTTGGATATTATCAAAATAATTTTGCAAATAATTTTGTTTGATTTTAATTTATGAAAATATAATTTTTGTAAATTATTTTTTCTTTGTTTGGAATATAAATTTTATATATTCCCTTTGATATAATTTAGTGCAGAAATTGATGCAATAGCACCATCAGAAGTTGCTGTTACAATTTGTCTAAGTGGGGTGTTTCTTATGTCTCCAACAGCAAAAACTCCTGGAAGATTGGTTTTCATTTGCTCATCAGTTATGATATATCCAGAATTATTTCTATTTACATTAATGTCGATTATATCAGTATCGGCACCTCTACCAATTGCAACAAAAATTCCATCTACATCAATAGTTTCTATTTTTTCGTCTGGTATATGAATTATTTTTAGTTGATTAATTTCGTTTTCGCCAACTATTGAAATAGGCTTATATTCAAGTTTTAGTTCAATTTGTGTATTATTATTTATTTTTTCATAAAGCATTTCTACTAGTTTTCTGTCTGCTCTAAATTCATTTCTTCTATGTATCAAATAGACTTTTTTTACTTTTTCACTAAGATAAATTGCATCTTCTATAGCAGAATTTCCACCACCAACTACAGCAACACATTTATTTTGAAATTTATCCCTATCATTAAGTGTCGAATAACTTAGTCCATGCCCCAAATATTTGTTTTCATTATCAACGCCCAGTTTTCGAATACTTGTACCAATTCCTATAATAACTGTTCTACTTTTGTAACAATTATTATGCGTGAAAACTTGTTTTATATTTTCATTAAGAATTGTTTTTGTGACTTCCTCATTACAAATTTTTATATTAGTGGATAATAAATGTTCATACATTTTTTTTGACAATTCTTCTCCGCTAATTTTTTGAAATCCCAAATAATTGTCGACACTACTAGTTGTAGCAATTTGACCACCAAAAGTGTTTCTTTCTATAAGCAAAGTTTTTAATTTTGTCTGCATGGCATAAATTCCTGCGCTCATACTGGCAGGACCACCACCAATAATGATTAAATCAAATATTTCTTCCATTGTAATTTCCTATTTTGTATTATAATTTAATTTTTAGAATAACCCACTAATTTTGCCTGAATTGGAAATTTTCATGTTAACTCCTGCAGGATTTTTTCCTAAGCCTGGCATTAGTAACATGTCTCCAGCAAGTGCTACTAAAAATTCAGCACCATTTCTTATCTCAATATCTCGAATGGTTACTTCAAATTTTTCTGGAGCACCTAAAAGTTTAGGATTATCAGATAACGAATACTGAGTTTTTGCAATCACTATTGGATAATGATTTAGTTTGAGTTTGTTGATTGTGTTTATACTTTCCTTTGCTTTTTCGGTAAATACAACACCTTTTGCTCCATAAATTTTTGTGCATATATCAGTTATCTTTTTTTCTACTGAGTTTTCAAGAGTATAACTATATTCAAAATTTGAATTGTCTTCTTGACATAATTTAATAATCTTGTTTGCTAAATCAATTGCACCTTTTCCACCTAGTGCCCAAGCATCGTTGATAGAATAATCGCAAGATAAGTTTTTTAATGTTTGAATAACAAAGTCTACTTCTTTTTGCGTATCGGAATTGTATTTGTTTAATGTAACTATTAGGGGAAGTTTATAAACATTTTTTATGATACCTATATGCCTTTTCAAATTCTCAATGCCTATTTTTAAAGCCTCAATGTTTTCTTCTTTTAGGTTTTCTTTCTGTACTCCACCATGCAGTTTCAGTGCTTGTATTGTTGCTACTAATACTACACAATTAGGTTTAATACTAGCGACTCTGCACTTCAAATCAAGAAATTTTTCTGCTCCTAAATCAGCACCAAATCCTGCTTCTGTTATTGTATAATCAACAAGACTCATACTTAATTTGGTTGCATTTATGCTATTACAGCCATGAGCAATATTTGCAAAAGGTCCAAGATGTACTATAGCAGGAGTTCCTTCTAGTGTTTGTACTAAATTTGGAAGTAGGGCATCTTTGAGTAAAATTGCCATTGCGTCTTGAATATGCAAATCTCTAGCATAAATAGGCTTGCCTTTTTTATTAAGTGCAACAATTATGTTTCCAAGTCGACGTTTAAGGTCGCTTATATCTTTTGATAAACACATAATTGCCATAATTTCACTTGCGGCTGTTATTGTAAAACTATCTTGACGAGGAGTTTCTAATTTTGTTTGCGATACAGTTACGCTTCTTAGTGCTCTATCGTTTAAATCTAAACATCTATGAAATAAAATATTATTAGGGTCAATATTCAAGTTGTTTCCTTGAAAAATATGATTGTCTATAGTAGAACATAGCAAGTTGTTTGCGCTTGTGATTGCGTGAAAATCTCCGTTGAAATGCAGATTAATGTCTGACATTGGAACAATTTGACTATGTCCACCACCTGTAGCACCTCCTTTTATTCCAAAAACAGGACCTAAAGAAGGTTCTCTAAGTGCCAAGCAAGTGCTTTCACCCAAATAATTCAAAGCATCTGCAATTCCAATGGAAACGGTGGTCTTGCCAATTCCAGCACTTGTAGGATTGATTGCTGTTACAAGTACTAATTTCCCATTTGGATTATTTATTTTTTTCTTAATTTTTGCTTTGTAATCTCCATACAAAATAATTTCAGAATTTTTTAGTCCCAATTTTTTTGCAATTGCTTTTATTTTTTTTGGTTTTGTGCTTTCTGCAATTTCTATATCAGTCATATTTACTCCTTAAGTTTTGATTAAAATATTTCATTAGGATCGTCATAAATAGATGAAAATGCTTCTTTGAAATAATCTCTGCTGTTTTCGATAGTTAAAGGTTTTGGCATACCAACATCAGAAAAAATAACGGTAGGAGATCTGTCGGTTGTGTCGCCTAAGTATGGTGTACCTATATCTTCATTTTCATAAGGCAAAAACGCTTGCAAAGCGTGAAAAACGATAGTAAATTGTAATTCGCAGTCTGCGTGTATGTTTGTGAGTTCTTTGCCAGAAAGAGTTATTACTGCGTTATCAAGAAATCCAACAGAAACATTGTCGGCGCCACCACCAACTTCCAGTAGTTCATATTTTCCACTATTATCGAAACTTTGGCCCTTTTTTACATAATAAAAGAAATGGTCTTCTTCCAAATTCGAAGTTGTATAGTTATAATCATCGTCCATTACCCAGACACCATCATTTCTATCATCTTGAATGGTCAATGCTTTTGCTTTAACTTGACTCCAAACATTATCATATACATCTTGGGAAATTTGAGTATCAAAATTCCCATTAGGATCTTTTACTTTAATCATGATTCTTGCTCTTAGAATTGCACCTGTTGAGTAAACAATTGTAGTTTCTCCATTTTTAGCAACATTTTCAAAAGTTGCACCTTGTACAACGGCTCTTGCTTCTAAGTGTAAATTCATGCCTGGATACAAAAATTCCCATCCTGGTGGGGTATTAAGAGTTAAATTACCTGCTTTACTTGTTTCTTTAACTCCTGATGTATCAGAAAAATAAAGATATACGGGACCTCCCATATATAGTGTAGTGTCTGACCATGTACTGCTGTTAAACCATGCAAGAGTTGCTACTGTAGTTATACATGTAATCAAAAAAACAGCAACATAGCAAGCCAGTATTATAAAAAACTTTTTTTTGTTTTTTGTAATCTTTTTTTTCTTTTTCTTCATATATTATATATTATATTTTTGTATACAACTTGTCAAATTATATTACATTAGATTTGAAAAATAAGATTTAACTTTGTCGAAATATTAGCAATTTATTTTTGTGCTCAAAAAGTTATAATTTTTATTACTTTTAGTTGCAAGTGCTTAATAAAACATGGAAGCACTTTACATTTATTGATTTGTGTGATATATTGTTTTTGTAATCTTTTGTAATGCAAATATTTGCGACTTGAGATATATTTATTTAAAGGAGATAATTAAACAAAAATGGAATCAGTGCCGACGCAACAGTTGTGTGCAATAACAATTGGTGGAGTAAATATTTGGCTATATGTCTTGGCTGTAATATTGTTAGGATGTTCAGCATATTTCTCTGCAAGTGAAATTGCTTTCACAACTGTAAATCAAATTAGATTAAAAAATTTGGCAGACAACAAAGTTAGAGGAGCAAGAAAAGCAATATATATCATTGAACATTATGAAAAAACTTTGTCAACTATATTAATAGGGAACAACCTAGTTAATATTGGTCTAACAACAATATGTGCATATGTGTTTAGTACATTATTAACTAATCCTGCATTAGCAAATGTTTTGAATACTGTAATTATGACAATTATAATTCTTATGTTTGGCGAAATATTGCCAAAAACAATTGCTAAATTAGAACCTCAAAAATTTGCCTTGAGAACAAGTGGAGTAATGTATTTTATTATAAAACTATTTACACCGATATCGTTTTTCTTTTTGAGTATTCAAAAATTAGCCACTAAACGAAAAGCAAAAGCTTTGCAATCAGAAGAAGAACCAACTGTAACTGAAGGAGAATTAGAAAGCATAATAGATACAATGGAAGAAGAAGGTGTAATAGATCATGATAACGCCGATATTATGCAAGGAGTTTTGGAATTACCAAGTAGAACAGCGTATGATATAATGACACCAAGAGTGGATGTTTCTGCCATTAAATATACAGATAGTGTCAAAACAATACAAGATATCTATATGCAAACAATGTTCTCGAGATTACCTGTATATGATGAGACAATAGACAAAATAATTGGCGTACTTAATCAAAAAGATTTCTTCAAGGCTATGCTTTCTGGAGAGAAAATTTTGATAAAAAAAATAATGGCTGAACCTCTATTTATAAACGAAAACATGAAAGTTGATGATGTTATTAGAAAGATGCAATCAAGTCAAAAACATATGGCAATCGTTTTAGATGAACATGGTGGTACTAGTGGAATTGTTACAATGGAAGATTGTATCGAAGAAATGGTTGGAGAAATTTACGACGAGCATGATGACGAAGTAAAAGAATATGTAGATAAGAAAAATGATCATGAATATGTTGTTGATCCTGACATGAATGTCAAAGATTTATTTGAAATGTTAGAGATTGAGCATATGCCTGATACTGAATATAATTCTGTAGGTGGTTTTTTATTTAATTTATCCGAAGAATTACCTGAAGAAGGTAAAGTAATTGTTTTCAAAACGGTAGATGAAAGAGTAAAAGATGGTGTTTATATTTCAGTACTTGTAGAAATTCATTTTACACTTACTAAAGTAGAAGATAATAGAATAAAAGAAATTTTTGTTAAAGTAATTGATGTTGGTGAGGCGAATAATAATCAAGAAAATGAAACATCGGATAATGTAGAAAAAAATCAAATAGATAATTCTGAAAAAAAAGAAAAAGAAAATAAAAAAGAGAAAAAAGATTCTGCAAAAAAGAAAGACGAGGCTTAAAGTAATTTACAAGAAAGTATGCATTTTTAAACTTGCATACTTTTTTTAAATAATTAGAAAATTTTTATAAAGTACTTTTCAATAAAAAAAAGTTGTGCTAAAATACTTTGTATTTGTATTGTTTTTGTATATTCTAAAACAATTAATAAAAATTTCTTAATTGTAGTAATAATTTTATTCACATTATTATTAGCATGATTTGGGAATTGAAATATAAATCATTTATTAAATTTGAAATAAAAAGGAGAAAAAATGCAAGAAATTAGAAATGTAGCAATTATAGCGCACGTTGACCATGGCAAAACAAGTTTGGTTAATGAATTATTGAAACAGGGGCATGTTTTTAGAGATAATCAAGTTATTGAAGATAGAGTAATGGATAGTAATGCTCTTGAAAAAGAAAGGGGTATTACTATTTTAAGCAAAAATACAGCAGTTCTTTTTGATAATGTAAAAATAAATATTATAGATACTCCAGGACATGCTGATTTTGGTGGCGAAGTGGAAAGAGTATTAAAAATGGTAGATGGAGTAATTTTGGTTGTAGATGCTTATGAAGGACCTATGCCACAAACAAGATTTGTTTTGCAAAAAGCATTAGAATTAAATCATAAAGTTATAGTTGTAGTAAACAAAATAGACAAAGCCGAAGCAAGACCAAAAGAAGTAGTTGATGAAGTTTTGGAATTATTATTAGACTTAAATGCTACCGAAGAACAATTAGAGAGCCCTTTTGTTTTTTGTTCTTGTAGGCAAGGAATTGCAAGTCTTGATGCTGATAAGCCAGGTACTGATTTGACTCCATTATTTAGAACAATAATAGAGCATATTCCAGCACCAAAATGTGATTATAATGCACCTTTTCAAATGCTTGTCAGTTCATCAGAACATAATGATTATTTAGGAAAATTGTCTATTGGAAAAATAGAAAGAGGTGTAATTCATGTAAATGACACTGTTGAAGTTACAAATTATTATGGCGAATGTAAAGCAAAACCTTTCAAAGTAGTTAATATTTTTGCATTTGAGGGCTTAAAAAGAGTTCCGTTGACTTGTGGTTATGCTGGGGATATTGTTTGTATTGCTGGAAGTCAAGATGTAACTATTGGAGATACAATTTGTGACAAAACGATGGTAGAAGCAATACCTTTTGTGAAAATTAGTGAACCATCTGTTCAAATGACTTTTAGTGTTAATAATAGTCCGTTTGCAGGCAAAGAAGGGAAATATTGCACTAGTAGACACTTGAGAGATAGACTTATGAAAGAAAGCATTAGAGATTTAAGTTTGAAAGTGTTTGACACTGATAGTGCAGATAGTTTTACAGTTCTTGGTAGAGGAGAAATGCATATATCAATTTTGATTGAAAATATGCGTAGAGACGGCTATGAATTTCAAGTTTCTATGCCAAAAGTATTATACAAAGAAATTGATGGGGTTAAGTGTGAACCTATAGATAGATTTGTTGCTGATGTTCCTGAAGATGCTGTTGGTGCAGTAATGAGCGAGATTGGAAACAGAAAAGGCGAATTGTTAACAATGACAACGCATGGAAATAGAACACGTCTTGAATTTTTGATACCATCAAGAGGTTTGTTTGGGTACAAATCGCAATTTTTGACTGACACAAAAGGCGAAGGAATTATGTCAAGTGTGTTTGAAAAATATGATGTGTTCAAAGGAAATATTGAAAGAAGAAATTATGGTGCTTTAATTGCTTATGAAAATGGTGAAGCATGTCAGTATGGTTTATACAATTCACAAGAAAGAGGTAGAATGTTTATATCGCCAGGTACTCAAGTCTATGGTGGTATGATAGTTGGAATGAACCCAAAAGGTGTTGATATTGTAGTTAATGTTTGCAAGAAAAAACAATTGACAAATATGCGTTCGTCTGCGAGTGATGAAGCATTGAGATTGGAACCACCAAAAATCATGACTTTGGAAGAATGCTTAGAATTTTTGGAAGATGATGAATTATTAGAAGTTACTCCAAAAAGTTTAAGATTAAGAAAAATTATTCTTGACCATGTAACAAGAGGACGTATGGACTTTAGAAAGAAAAACAATATTGAATAATTGAACTTGTATTAGGTTATGTTTTTAAATCAAAAGTTTGTTGTATAAGTATTGAAAAAAAGTTGCAAAATGTTTTTGCAATTTTTTTTGTAAAATTATTATATTGTTTACTATTTTGCATAAAATTAATTTAATTTCATAAAAAATTATATAATAATGACAAAAAGTTATACTTTTTTGACAAAATCAATTTATTTAAATTTTTTAATTCATATTCATATGAATTAAAATTTTTTATTTTTAGAAGAAACTAAATAAAAATATATATAAATTAAAAATTTTTGTATAAAATAATCGTATATAAAAAAATGGCTAATTTTTTGTGTTTTTCATAATTTTACATAAAATAACAAATCTTTTCAAAATTATTAATTTTTCGATTTTTGTCTAAATAATTTGACAACTTTTTTTATTAATAATATTATTATATTAATGATATAAGAAGAAAAATTTTAGTGCATGGGGAATAGGAAAAATTAATCTTTTTGAATTTCTATCTAATGCCTAAAATAATTAGGGTGAGTGAAATGGTTGAAAGAGAAAGTAGCGAAAGAAAAAGTTTGCTGATTAGGACTATTTTAATTGTAATTCTGATTTTGTTGTGTTTTTTAGCAACAATCCTTTATGTATATTTGTATCCAAAAACAAAAGTAGTTTTGTACGATAGCGACTATAGGATAATAGATACTTTTGAAGTCAAAAAATATTCCACAATTTCTTCATTGCCAGGTATCGAAAAACAAGGATATACTTTTGTTTATTGGTCTTATGATGATTTTGGTGGTCGTCAACTTGACCCTGATAAAGAACTTGATACCGATGTTCTTAACCTTTATGCAAACTATGAGGTTAATAGTTACAAGGTTACATATCATGTTCAAGAATATGATCCAATTACTCAACAGTATGTTTATGTTACATACGAACCAAATGGTTATCTTGGACAATATGATTATGGCTCCGAAATAATACTTCCTACTGGTAGGGATAATTTCAATAATCTTCTTCCTATGTTTAGCAATAGAAAGGGTTTCCATTTTGTAGGTTGGACAACCAAAGTAATTACAGAAGATGATCCCGAACTAAATAAATATTTATATTATGCAGGTAATAAATTTATCATCGATGTGCCTAGCAATATTGATTTGTATGCATACTTTGAGAAAAATGAATACACTTTTAATATGCATACAGGTATTGAATATGAATTAGATGGAAGTGGAAATCCAGTTAAAGATGGAAGTGGAGAGTACATAATTCATAATATAAGTGATGATCCAACTAATGAGTTAGAAAGTTTATTCAATGATAAACTAAAATATTTGGATAATGTCAGTCTTCTTTCTGAAAAATACAAAGATATTACATTGACAGAAAAGAATGCGGGAATGGCTTATGGAGAGTATGAGTTCAAAGGTTGGTATTTGGATTCTAATTATACAATTTCTGTTGATGATGAAAATGTTACATTAATTGTTGATGATAATGGCATGCCTTTGCTAACATGGAAAGATGACAATTTAGATAAATATATTTATCCTACTGATACGGGCGAAGTTGATGCTGATAATAATCCAATTTATGAGTTTGATTTGTATTCAAAGTGGCAAAGAAAAGCATATACGATTGATTTTAACAAAAATTCAAATCGTTCAAACGGAAAAATTGAATCAATCAAATTATATAGAGTCTTTAGAGATGAACAAGGTCAAATAATTGATGAATTTGGCAAATATTATGATGATGGTGAGTTTACGTATGATGGGTACGCAAATGGAGGACATTACAACAGAGTAAATTTAGAGACTTTGGATGTCGTTAATCAAGCATTTAGAGATAGTAACAACAAATATAGATTAGTTGGCTGGACTGACAGTACAGATGTAAAAAATGAAAATACCAAATGGTATAGTTTGTGGCAACAAGAACCTTGGACGGAAGAATTAGGAGCGAGTAGGGTTACTGGGCTTATTACTTATGCAAATCCAATTTATTCGCACAATATTAGTCAAGATCAAACACTTTATGCACAATGGTCGCAAATTTATGATATAAAATTTGCTTATGCTACTGGAACTAATCAGAAAAATTTTATCATTAGTGGTATTGAAGGCGAGTGGTTTATTTTGCCAGACATGTCTATAAAAGACAAGAACCCAATAGGTGAAATTTGGGAAAAAACTTATAATTATTTTGCAGGTTGGACGACTGGTACTAGTTCAATTGCTACAAAATATTTAAATAAACTAGACGATGGAACATTAAATCCAAATTACAAATATACAATCGGTAGAACAAGTTCAACACTAATTGTTCTATGGATGAGAACACCATATACCATTAATTTTTATATGAACGATGATAATGGAGGTGGCGCTGGAAATCTAGTTGAAACTTATGCCCCAGCATATGGTGGAACTTTCAAGTATTTTCCTAGTGCACCTACAAGAGTTGGATATATTTTTGATGGTTGGTCGAAAACCGATTATTTAGATGGTGGTTACGCAAAGGCAAGAAGAGAAGCCAAGGATAATTCTACATCGCTTACATCTAATCAAATGGCTTATACAAGCTCGTCTAATTTCAAAGTAGAAGGTGATACTTCTTATTATGCAAGTTGGTCTATTGATTATGAAATAGTATATGATGCCAATGGTGGTGAGTTTTCTAGTTCTTCCAAAACAACATACAAATATAGTGAGTTGGTAGGAAGTACAAATTCATTGTTTGATCTAAAAGTTAATCTTTATGTTGGAAAAGGAATTAGTATAACTAGCGATAATTATATTTTCCAAGGCTGGAATTTGAAAATTAGCGATACCGAAGTGTCTGACCATTTAATTCAAACAAGTTCTACAAAACGAACAACATTTGATTTTTATGAAAATAAATACTACGACTACAGAGCAGAAGGAATAACTATTCCAGACGAAGATAAGTTTGATTTGCATTTATTAAATGGCAAACAAGTAGTTTTGGTTGCTAATTGGGAGCCAAAGAAATATAGTATAAGAATTATTGATACTCTAGCAAACGAAGGCGAAACTGCAGGTGTTAGAACTGATGAAGTTGCATTTGATCAACCTTATACTTTCCCATTAAACAATGCGTTGGGAGTACCTTTTGATAATAAAATTGGTTATAAATTAGAAGGTTTTTCTACATCAAAAGGTGGCAATATTGATTATGAATATGATCCAGAAGATATGCCTGTAATTAAAGCAAATACAATTAATTCTAATTTAACTTTCTATACTGTTTATTCCGAAAAAAAAATTACTTTGAAATATCAGTTTGTTTATAATGAGGGTAGTGATAGTCAATATACTAAAGATTACAAACCATCTACTGGTTCTACAGGTATTATTGACTATGGTGAAGTTTTAACTTTGCCTATTGTGACAGGGACTGATTATGGCGATAGCAAATATGTATTTAAATATTGGTATTATTTGAAAAATGGTCAAGAAGTACAAATTGTAACTGGCGACAAAGCAATATATCATGATGAAAATGATACTTTGATAATATATGCAAAATTTGAAGTAGAAACATATCGAATCGAGTTAGGGATTACAAACCCATATGCAAATGGAAGTCAAATTGTAACAACAATTCTGTTGGGGAACTATGAAAGAAATAGTCAAATTACCGAAGGAATATATAATAAAATCATGTCTAAGACTTATGATTTAATTATTGAAGTTTTGAAAGATAATGTTTTAAATGAAACAACTGGAATGCTAAAAGGATATTATCTTGAAGGTTTGTTTGCTACAGGTGGTTTTGATGATAAATTTGAATTAAATAAGTACTTTAGTAGCACTGACTTTAAAATTTTGGATAGAAATACAAACGGAATGATACTTGCTACAAAATGGCAACCTAATTCAATAGTGCTTGATTATAGAAGTAGCGAAGAAAGTGGTGCAGAGAGCAAAAAAGTAGAAAACTTAAATTTTGCATCGACAATCACTTTAGAAAATAATGAGTTCTTTGATTTAGGTGGAGGGCTTGAAATCAATTCGTGGTATTTGATTGACCCTACAAATCCTGACAGTACATCAAATAGATTGTATGTTGATTGTGCAAGTCTATTGGTTGGAAAGGGTGGTGCTTTTGCAAATCTAAACGATATGCAGAAATATATCGATTGGGATAGTACAACTGGAACAGGCACTATAATTATTTATGCTAATACTCAACAAATTTGCACTGTAAATTACTATGCTTACGATGGAACGGGGATAAAAAATGTAAAGACAATTGAATTTGTTTATGGTATTGACACTCCAGAACTTTTGTCAGGTGACGAAGTTGTATTTGGAGATTTGAAATTTGAGGGTTGGTACTATTTAGGTCAAAAAGTAGATAGAATACCAGTATCAAAAGATAATTATGTAGTCGATTTATATGCAAATATGACTTTTGAAATTAGGTATATACTTGTAAGTATTGAAGAAAATTTAATTACCGAACAAACTCTTTCTACTGAAACAATCAATCTTTTGGAAAGTTATGATGAAATTACAAATCAATATACATATATTGATAGAGTAAGAATTGATCAATTACCAAATTTGACAATAGATCAAATACCACAAGGATATAAATATTTCGGTCTAAAATATAATAATAATGCTTATAGTCAAGAACAAATACAATTAGGCATAGATATTGCAGTTGATGGATATAATATAATTCTAAGGACTTATTATACCAAAGAATATACTGTGACTTATCAATTAAATGATACTACATCTGAAACTTTTGAAGACTTGACAACAGAACCAAAAATTGAAACATATGATATCGGTTATGACAATGTTCAAACAAGTGAAATTTCAATAAATAATTCAGCATTAAAATCAGGTTTTTCATTTGTTGGTTGGAAAATGAAGATGTCTGATGGAACATTAAGCGAAAAAATTTATGCAATAGGTGAGTCATTTGTACTTCCAAGCGATAATATAATTTTTGTACCAGTTTTTGAAGCCCCTACAGAGGGAACAATTGATGCAACAATTATTCTTTACAAAGAGGCAGGGTCTCAGGACACAAAAACAATTAAAGTTACAAATGGTCAAACCTATACTTTTGCAGGAACAGATGGTGCTAGTAGTGAGTGGACAAGTATAACACATGACTTATATAAATGGCGTGTAAAAGACGGAACTGATGAATACTTAATTGGAGATAATTTTGTCGTACCTGTAGCAATTAATCAAGATCAAGTATTTGAATTTGTTGGTGTTTGGATTGAAAAATATACAGTAAACTTCACACAACCATCAAATTACTCTACAGCAGAATACGATATCAAAAGTAAATCAATTAGGAAAGGTGAACCATATACTTTAGTTGAAACACCAAGAATAAATGTTGACGGTATAGAATTTAATTATTGGATATATGAAAGTAATGGTACGCAAATAGAAATTTATGTTGGTGATACTATTGTTTTGAATTCAGATATCTACAAAACTTATAATTATGTTGGAAATGCTGATGGAACTGGTACTCATTACCTACCATATCCTGGAGAGAGTCAATCATATACTTTTGTAGGCTCATGGACAACAGTAACATATGATATTATACTTAATATCGTAAATCCTGATAATACTTATGAAGTTTTGGAAGACTATAAAATTCAAATTGAAGTTCCATTTGGTTCTACCTACGGTGTTAGAGAATTATTGACACCACAAGTTTTGGCACTAGAAAATGATAGTAGAGGGATAATAGGCTGGACAGATTCTTTGGGTAGTACATCAGTTATAAATGAAGTTTTGACAAATATAAAAAGTAACTTAAATTTATACTCAGTTTGGCAAAATAAATATTCACTTACTTTTGCAACTGAAACTAACGAATTTGGATATAATCCAGTAATATCAACTTCTTATTATTTACCAGGGGAAAATATTGATATAAATAATGTAATAAAAAATATTTATGCCAAAGGCTATAGTACAGTTTACTATGAAAATGGTAAATATGTGGTAATTGGAAATTCAAATGATTATTATCAAGTTGTTGCTTTTAATTGCGAATGGTCGGGAGAAAAGTTATTAATAGGTGAAAACAATAGTTTCCCTAGTTTTGAAGCACAAAATCAAAATATGACTTTGACTCCTATTTTGGAAAAAGTATACAAAGTTGAATTTTATGATAACACAACAGAAAGTGGTGGCAACAAAACAGATATACCTGATGAATTTTTGAGAGAAGGCTATTCTATAAATGTAAATGATGATAAATACAAAATATCAAGAGACAAATTTACATTCTTAGGTTGGAATACAGACAAGAACGCAGAATTAGGAATTGATTTTGATATAACAATGGAATCTTCAAATATCTCACTATATGCTATTTGGGCTAGTGATAGAAAGGCAGTATTCCAATTATCTTTATCAACTTCTTCAGGTCTTTCAACAACAAAATTATTTGAGTTGCCTTTAACAAAAGATAATAAAATAAACAAAACAATACTTATCAATTATTTAAATGCAGGTAATGCACAAAATAATTACTTTACACCTATTACAAGTCTTATGAATTTAGGACATCAGGCATATTCATTTAACAACAAAAATTTATATCTAGACGGCTTCAAAGTAATCAAAAACGGTGTATCGTATGTAATGTCAATTGATGATTTATGTAACGAAGACTTTGCTAGTTCTAGTTATAATATCAATGAAAATATTACTATTACATTAAATACTTTTGATATATATACTATTGTATATTCTACAGCCGACAAAGAAGGTGTAGAGGGGGAAATTAATTCTCCTGATTACGTAATATATATTAGTGATACAAAATCAGGTAAGTTGGTAGATGTAACTATTGATAATCCTAATGGACTTGTGGAGTTTGTTTTGCCTCAGCCTACAGGAGTAACTCGACCTTATTACTCAGCATATGCATGGTCAACTTCTCCTGAAGAGAATAGCACATCTGCTACACGTTATGTTCTAAGTAACCAAGATAGCATAACAATTACATCAAGTGAACTTAGAACACTTACTAATAATTTGCAACTAGAATTTACACAAGAATACACTTTATACTTGGAATGGACTTACGAATATGTTGACGTATTTGTATATGCTTTAGCAGATGTTATTGATACAGATTTAACAGAAACAACGCTTGTAGATCCATATAATTATTATGCTAATTCTTTAGATGGAAGTGGTATTCCTTTTGCTAACCTTGGAAACTTCATTTATGTAAATGGTCAGAGAAAATATGCTGTAAATAACTATCAATTCAATAAGCCTGATGGTGCAATAAATGCTGAATTGGAATATAATACAACATTTACTATTGGTACAAATTCCAACACATTAATGATTAATGGAACATCGCTTTCTATTGCAGGATATAGATTGATTGGATTTAGTACAACACTTTATCGTTTAGGAGAAGAAGTAGAAAGTTCAGAATATTTCTCAATTGGTCAAGATATCACTTTAAATAATGATTTATTGAAAAATCAATTTAGTTTAAAATTATATCCTGTATATGCACTTGAAGCAGAAAGTATTACCATTTCTTCTAACAACGGAAATGCAAGTATATCTGCTGAATCTACTTTGATTAATAATGGATATGTTGCAGAATTCACAGGAATTTTCGATGATGTAATTGAGCAGGGAAAAACTTATGTGTTGAATTTGTCTAAATATTCTTTGGTGACAATTACTGCAGATAGTCCATCGAGTGTAGCGTATGAATTCGATAGATTTGAAGGTGTTGGTACTTCTGCAGAAGGCTCAAATATAAGAACTATTTTAGGCAGTGAAATGTTTGAATCATCTCATGATGATCATGAACATTATTTAGATGTATACTATACTACCAAAAAAATTAAATTAAATATAAATTTAAGTTATCAAGTTGAATTAAAGGACAATGTTGATGACGGTATCTTAACATTCTCAGGCATCGATGCTGAATACATAGCGTTCCAAGGAAATATAGGTGCTCAAAATCAAAATTATTCTATTAATGTTTCATCATTATCAACAATTGAATATATGCTAAGTAATCTTAGTACATATTACACATATGAATTACTATCTGGTGACGAAGCAGTGAAATTGTCGAACGGTAGATATATTTCAATTGCAGATTTAAGTATAAGTACAGATAAAAATCCTGAAGGATATTATGTTGCTTCCATCGATATAATTGCTAAACCTATAACTTATACCGTTACTTTTATGATGAATAAAGGTGCTATTAACGAAGGTACAACAATTTTTGGTACTAGCGAATTATTTGCTGGCGACTTAGAATTTGTTATCGAAAAAGGTGTGGCAACTGTTTACAAAAACACATTAATTACTTTGCCAACAGCACAAGATTTAACTTATATAAGTGGACAATTCAAAGGATTTTATTTGAGTGGTGACGCAACCAAAACTTATGTTACAACTTATGAAATAACCAAAAACACTACATTTATCGAAGATTTTGATGATAATGCCTTTAGTGTTCAATATATATATCAAGGAAATGTAAAGGTTGTTGGTGGGATACCAGCAGGTAGTGAGATCACTGTTGGAATTGAAGAGGCAAGAAATATCGAAGGATATACTCTTTTGCATTGGATTGATAATAGTACACAAAACATAATCAGCGACAATAGTACATTACAAATAAACAAATCATATATTTTGGTTGCTGTTTATCAAGGTAATGATATAAATATTAATTATGTATATAATGGCAATGATTTAGGAAAAACTGTAATTATTTCTAATGGACAACAATTTACAACATTGACTGAAAACGATTTAGCAGATGCAACAATTTCTGAAACTTCATATATTTATGGTTGGTTGTATAATGGTATTACATTTGAGGCAGGAAAAACATTTGAATTTTCGCAATTAGGATATATTTATGATAGTGAAAATACAATGTTAACATTTACTGCAGTTTATTATGATAAATATAAGTACGAAATAAATTATGTTACAGATGGTTTAACAAATGCTGATTTGTTTAATCAACAAATAGTTTATGTGAATACAACTTCACAAGATGGTTCATCTTGTGATCCTAACGATTTGAATTACAACATAAATTCAGTTATTCCTATAAGTCAAGATGATACTGTAGTATTTTCAAAATATTTAGTTGAATATTCAATTAATGGTGGACTAAATTACACTGAATTACCAGAAACAATTTTGATTGCTGGTGGAATATTGAACTTGCTTTCTCCATTTGAAGATGGTGTTGATATAAATACTCCTATCAAATATAGATTGACGCCTCAATTTGTACCTGCAAGTGGAACAAGCGAAATAAAATATATTATTACAAATCCAAATAATACAGAAGAAATTTTAAAATCTGATTGGACAATAAGTTTTTATACAGATAACTTACTTCTTGATAATTATTTGCCAAATATTTTGGAAGAATCAATAAGTAACAATCATGACACAATAACTTGGGAATTAAAAGCGACTAATACAACATATGACATTCAAAAAACAGGATTAGATTGGAAGAAATACAGTCTTGTTGGATATACAATAATTGCATATTCAGTAGCAGATGACGTATTATCAAGTAGAGAAATTTATTTTGGAAATGAAAGCGATAGAAATATTGCTGGTGCGTTCAGATATGAATTACTTCCTATTTGGGAAGAAAGATTTGTAGTTTATTATTTTGATGAAAATGAAACCGAAATTATTGAACTAAGAGATTATTATGATGCTGATCAAGAAAGCATAATTTTAGTTACAGAAGAAACATTTAATTCGGTAAACAAAGACAAAAAATATAATGTAGTCAAAGATAATCATAAGTGGGTAGGTTGGGCAACAGAAATTGACGCAACTATCACATCAAATGATGACTTCTATAATTTTGGAGAAAATATTGTAGCGAGTACCTACAATCTTTATCCTGCACAATCAAAAATTTATAATATCAATTTTGAAACAATTGGTATTGACGAAAGTGACGAAACAAATTTTGTATTTAATGAAATAACTCTTCCACAAATTTATGTTGGAATAAACGAAACAAATACTATTGATTTAGAACAATATTCATTTGTATATGTATATCAAAACTATGATAATTCAAAATATGAATTTTTGGGCTATAGCAATTTGGATAATGGCGAAAATGCAAATTTGGAATACACTTTCAACGATCAAAATATAAGTGGAGAGAATCTAGTAATTTATGCTACTTGGCAAAAAAGGTCATATACTATAACATTTACATTCGAAGGGTATAACAATTCAAATCAAAACATGTTAGAAGATTATTATCTTAATGGGCAAGATGCATTAATTAAATATTATGATGAAGATATAGATTTGAACTTCTCTTATGAAAATAATTTATATCAAACAAATTACGAAATACTAACAAATCAAATTAATGATATTGTCTCTAAATTTGATTACTTCAAACTTTATGGCTTTGTTATTGGTCAAGATAACGAAGGTAATGATATTATTATCACATCTGAATCACAAGATAAATTATACAAACTTAATCAATCTTCAAATATTGTAGTTCTATTTAATCCTATATATAGAGTTCAATATATTTTGCCTGCAGGAGCATCATATCAAGATAACGAACCAAGTCAAATTGATACAGTTCTTGGAGAAGAAGTATTTGAAATTGGTCAAGAATTAAGTATTAAATATAGTTTAGATGATATCAGTTGGACTGGACATACACTATGTTATTGGTATGGAGAGAGAGTTGACAAGACCATTGTTAATTTCTTTGATGGTGCCAATGATACACATTTATTTGAGCTAAGTGATATAAATCAAAATTATGTTGTATCTGATAATTATAGAATTAAATTAAGTATATATTTTGACACTAGTTATTCAGTATCATTATATTATTTTGAAACTTTTGAAGATTTACAAAATTATTATGCGTTGACTCCAGAAGAACAAGCATCAAGAAAAGATGAATTCTATACTCAACTAGGAACTCCTATATCAAGACAATTAGAAGACATGGCTTATTCTTATACTACCAATCCTGATGGAAGTTGGAATCTAGAAGTACTCAAAGATATAAATGGTGAACCAGTACTAGGAGAAAATGGTGAAAAATTAGCAAAAACAATTTTTGATGATTATTTAACAAACAACCCATTGACAATCAATGGAAAAACTGTATCAAATATATATGATTTCTTCGATGTATTTGCAGAAAACCAATATGAAACTTCTGGTGTCGTTACTATAAACAATACTACAGATTTATATGCTATGGTGATCGAAGGTACAGAAGATAGTAATAGTTTATATTATACTCAAACATATTCAGGAGAGAATAGCCAAGAGAATAGATTATACTTATCCTATTTGCCAGTAAAACACAAAATAATTTTGCAAACTATGGCAGTTATCAAAAATGAAGATGGCTCATATTCATATGACGAAACTTTAGTTAATAGAAATGGTGCTAATGCTGAATATGCATTAACTGAAGATGAAATAAATGACGATGGCTCTGAAAGTTACGATTCTAATAATCAAAGACGTATAATATATCCATCTAATTTTGATAATGATGTATTCAATTACAATAATATTACTCTAACCTATTTAGACAATTTATATATTTTTGACGCTGACAAATTCGTGAGAGCTAATCAGATGTGGGGTGCAAAAGGATATAATTTTGAGGGTTGGAAAGTATTGTCAATAGACGACAGTGATCCTGACAATATTCAATATTCTTTCCATGATCTATCAGAATTTATGACTGTGATTGATAATGGAGATTATATAAACTTAAATAATATAAAACAAAGTTTAACAATAGTTGCTATATTTACAGAAAATTTGGTTGATATTGAAATTGAAATTTCTTCTACTAATAATTTAGGACATACATTAGATGTAAAACTAGATTTATTATTGTCAGATGGAACAAATGACAGTGTTGATGATATAGAGACAATTGTAGATGAAATTAATTTCACTGCTACAAAAAAATTACAAGCAAAATATGGCTCAACTTTGACAATATCTACTGCTGACTTAATAAAAGAACAGTACGATATAGATTCATTTAAATTAGGTTTTTATACTTATAGAACAAACACTATGACGTTTAGTGTAGATGAATCTGCAATAGATGACGAATTAAACAAAATTTTAATACAAGTACTATATGATATCAAAACATATAATGTTTATATTAGTGCAGTAACTGAGTTAAGTGGACAAGAATTATATGGAACTGTCAGCGAAATAAAATACCATGCCAATGAAAATGTTATTACTCAAAGTAACATAATAAATACATCAATAATGTCTGGTGGTATAAGGTATAATTATTTTGCTGAAATTATGTGTAATTCAATTTTGTCTGCCGAAGATTTTGCAGTACCTCAATTGAATAACTATAATTTCTTAAAATGGAAATATTTAAATCCAGAAACAAATTCTTTGGTTGATTTTGTTGAAAGTGGATTTAATTCAATTCAAGTTACAGAAGATTTGTATTTAGTTGCAGAATTTGCACCAATGAATGTGACAATCAAGTATGTAATAGAAAATTCATCAGGTACTCAAACAGAGATTTTGGGTATTGATACTCCAGAAATTTCATATGGAGAATATATCGAATTGCCATATGTAGTTGTGGAATTAGATGATAGAATAAGTTTAGGTTGGTCTTTTGATAATGAGTCTTATCAGTTTGGCGAGCAAATTCAAATTTTGACTTTTAATAACGAAGCTTTAGCAATTGAAAACGGCAATGTTGTTGCTACAATTGTAGCTGATACAATTAGAAAATATTATATTTTGTATAGCGCTGGTCAAACAGATTTCGATGTTTCTAATTATCCAACATCGAAAGAAACAGCACAAAGCATAATAGCACAAAATATAATTTTTGAAAATGTTGATTATTATTATGCAAGTACAATTGATACTCCAAACACTATATCAGTTCAAAAACATGAAAATGCAAATTTTGAAAGATTAAATCAATTAATTATTCCAGATTATGAGGTTACAAGTGAAAGTGGCTACGCATTTATAGGTTGGTCAAGCAAACTAAATAATCAATATGAGAATAATTCGGTGTACGAATTTAATGAATATGATGTAGATGACGCAAGCAATACAATTACTCTTACTGCAATTAACAGTAATTATGTTAGAATTTTATTCTATATTACAAATCCTACAAATACTGAAGAAGTATTGTATTTAAGTCAAAAATCAAATTCTACAAGAGATTTAGAATACGTATCATGGTTGGTGGACGCCGAAACAATAAATCAAATTTTATTGCTTGAATATGATTTATCTAATGAACAAAATGCACAATTTGTTATCACTAACGGAATCAATACATCTTCTTCATATTTTACTGATAATAATGGTTTGACATCTAACTACAAATTCTATGGTTGGTCAATTGAGAAATTGGCAACATTTGATGACATTACAAATTTGAATAATGGAAGTTACGATGGAAAATATGTAAGTATTTATGATGAAGACAATAGATATGAAAGAAAAAATATAGTAGAAATTACTGATGAACTAAAATCATTGATTGCAAATAAAACTTCTCCAATAACTCTGTTTGCAATTTGGGAAGCAAAACGAACAGTCACTTTCCAAAATGACAGTGGAGATACAATAATGTCAGGTACTTATGGTATGGGAGATTTGATTTATGCTCCTAATCCAACTAATACAACTTTGACAAATGGAAGTATGAAGTGGATCGGCTGGCAAAGTACAGATGACATCAATAGACCTTTTGTAAATAATGAATGTACAATACCATTTATAGGAAGAGAAGATGTAACATATACACCATGGTGGCAAGAAGGATATTCATTAACTCTTGATATGAATTTTGACTTGAACAAGTTTGCTAACGTTATGTCAACATATAGAATTTCTGGAACTGTTCAAGATATAATTAATTACACAGGATATCCATATTATTCGGGTTCTGATACTTTAGTTGTAAGCAAAGATTCAGGAAAAGTTGTTAATGGGAACACTTATTATTCTCAATACTCTTATGGTTCACTTTGGACTGTTGATGAAACATTAGATTTGTCTAATTTGAATCAATTTAGTGATTTAAATATTTATCCAACAAGTGATCAAATAGAACTAAATTATGTAACATGGTTAAATTCATATTATTATTTTGCTGGTTGGTCATTAACCAAAGATGAGCCTAATATTTTGTCACAAGAAGAACTTGCAAACTTTAAATTAACAGGCAATACAACATTGTATGCAGTCTGGACACCTGTGACATTGAGAGTAAATCTATATGACTCTCAAGAAAAAGCAGAAGCAAAAGGTTTCACTAATAATTATGTAGAATTTACATTTGGACAAACACTAGATGTGAGGACAATAGAAAATATTTTTGAAAAACCTGATATGAGATTTTCAAAATGGATACCTGTAACTCCTATGGTACAGAGTACTTTGTATGAACTTTTGCCAATTGTAAATACATTATATTTGTATCCTGATTTTGTAGATGAATACATAGTAGAATTTAGGACAGATCAAGGGGAACTTTTGGCAGGTCAATCAGAAGACAATTATCAAAGAGTTGTTGATGGAGAAACAATTTCAATTACTAATTATTTGAAAAATACTTTACAGCAAAACATGAATTTAATCAAAAATATTTACTATGTTAATTTTGCTGATAATAATGTAACAATATCTGAAGATTCAATAACTTTTTCAAGTTCTTCATTCAAAAAGTATGATCATACTATTATAATCTTTGTAACTATTGACATTACAATTAATTTGTACAAACCATCAGTTAGCACAAGTGGATTTGAACTATGGAAAACATTGTCACTATCTATTGATCGCAATTATAATGTAGCAAGTGGCAGTATTTTGATGGGTGAATTTGCTTTGAATACTGATGAGTATACTGGTAATCCAACTGTACTTGGTTGGAATTATGTAAAAGAGTCGCAAACTGGCTCAGAATATTATTTAGATAATGATAATAGAATTGAAACATTCAAAGTTACATCAAATAATGGAACATACTCATTAAAGTTTACAAATAGTAATGGTACATATACTGTAGAATTATCAACTACTCAAGGATTAGTAATCAATTTATACGCTAAATTGGCTATAAAAGCAACAATAACTTTGGGCGATGGAAATGATAATATTGTTCCAAAATATGCAAAGATTGAGTATACATATGACGAAAAATATGTAGAGATAAACAATGTAACTATGATAGGTAGCAATCCAAAAACCATTGTTTATACAACAATATATGGAAGCCCATATGTTCCAGAATTTATAATTAAGACTAATGGATATGTGATTTCAAGTATAAGTAATATCGATAACTTTGATGATGTGGAAACAACAGATTATTTAAATGTTAGTTACTCAAAAAATTCTACAACTGATTCATACAATGCAATTTTGCAAAAAACAACTAACACTGATGATGGAAATATGAATATTACTTATAATTTCAAAATTGAATCTTTGAAATTAAATAATCAAGTATACCAAATCAATATTCAAATATTTAGATTTGATGCTTCATTTGTAGTTAATAACAATGAGGGACAACTAAGGTACAGGACAAGTAGCAGTTATGGAGAACCTCAGCCTTTTAGCGAGACTGCAACTATACAAGTTATTATAGATAATCTTGTTTACAATAATGGAAACGAAAGTAACGTAATTAGTGTTACATACGAGAAAATAGTTGAAGAAAATAATACTGTAATCAAATTTGCAAATATTCCATATGGAATGACCTTGTATGTATCTCCAATTTCTAATAACTTAATGCTTATGCATTATAGTGGACTAGATTTTGATTGGATAGACGGAGACGGGCAAGAATGGGATATCAAAAATCAAAATGAAGTATCTTGTTTGAATATTGATTACGACGGAACTAAATTCACATTTACTCCAACAACTATTATCGATAGTCAATTCAAAAACTCATATT
>CALWJZ010000006.1 GCA_944381145.1 uncultured Clostridia bacterium | reverse complement strand
TCCATTGAAGGCATCTTTCTTCCATTTTCTATTTGGTTAATATACTCCGTACTCTGTCCCATTTCTACACTTAGTTTTCGTGCAGAAATATTATGGGCATTACGAATTACAGCAAATCTATTCCTAATAAATTTTTTAAAACTTTCAAAATCTTGCATTAAATTTTCCATATCTATATTATATTGTATGTAATATCAAATCTTACATACTTAAAGAATTTTATGCTTGACATAAATACTTGTAGTATGTATAATATACAAAATACAACAAATTAGGAGAAGTTAACTATGGTAGATATGTTACAATTTTTAGGGTGTTTTATTTTTATAGATGCAATAGCTTTTATTTGTACTTGGCATAAACAAAAAAAATTAGAAGGTAAAGAAAATAAAAGTTTTAGGATTAAAAGATTAATTATTGTCTTAGTAATATCCATAATTAGTTATTTGTTTATTTAAAAATATAGATACTATCCGTATTATAACTTGGAAGAATTTTCAAGAAAATACTATCTCAATACTCTCCTGACGCTATCTTCAGTAGTAAAAATGGTGATTTTTAAAACAAAAAAAAGTCCCAATAAGGAAGTCTTACAACTTCCAATCAGGGACTTTGTTTTTTATAAACTTTGGCTTGTTTCGGGCATAAAAAAACAATAGACAACGAAATTGTCTATTGCGAAATTTGCCGTCACGCTAAGTGACTACTCTCCAACGTATGGTATAAGAGCCATTTCTCTTGCACGTTTGATTGCTACCGTCAATTCTCTTTGATGTCTAGCGCAAGTTCCTGTTTGTCTTCTTGGCAAAATTTTTCCTTTTTCAGTAATGTATCTTCTTAATTTTGCTACATCTTTGTAGTCTATAACTTCTACATGGTCAACGCAAAACGAACATACTTTCTTTTTGCCAAGTTTTTTGTATTTTTTAGGTGCTACTTTTTCTTCAATTTCAGCACTTTCAATAATTTCTTCGCTCATTTTTCTCTCCTTTATATATTAGCAAACAAAAATAGTTTGCCTACCAGTTATTATTTTTAGAAAGGCAATCCATCATCATCAATAGGTTGTAGTTTTGCAATATCTTCTCCCATTGATTTCGAAGCAGATTCATCTTGAGCTTTTGTTGACAAAAATTCCACTTCTTCAGCAACAATCTCTGTAACATATCTCTTTGTACCATCTGTAGCATCATAAGATCTACTTTGAATATTTCCTACAATACCAACTTTGCTACCTTTCTTTAAGAATTTGTGACAATTCTCTCCTAAATTTCTCCACACTACGATATTCAAAAAGTCAGTTTCCCTTTCTCCATCGCTATTTGCATATCTTCTTGATACAGCAATAGAAAATCTACAAACTGCAACTCCATTAGATGTTGTAGTAAGTTCTGGATCTCTGGCAAGATTACCAACTAAAATACATTTATTCATATTCTCTCCTAAATAGATTATTTGTCACAACGCAAACACATTGATCTTAAAACACTTTCATCAATTCTCATAAGCGCAACAACATTTTTAGCTACATCAGCAGTACTTTCAAATTGATACAATACATAGTATCCATCATTCTTATATTGAATTGGATAAGCAAGCTTTCTAAGTCCCCAAGGTGTTCCCTTGTTTACAGTTGTAACTTTGCCTCCATCTTTCTCCATAAGTTTTGAATACTTATCTACGATTGCATCTTTTTGTTCGTCACTAAGACTTGCATTAAAGATTGTTAGCAATTCATATTTGTTCATAATTTACCTCCTATGGTCTATTCGGCTTTATATTTCATAAAGCAGTAGTAAATTTCATTTACTGGCTAAATTATATCAAATAAAATTTTTATTTGCAAGTACTTACATAAAATCTTTTTTAAATTCTCATATTAAAAATAATAAATATCTTAATAGTAAATGTATTTGTGTAACATAAGCAATGCTAAACAGAATTTATTATTTTAATTTTTAATTACAAAATTAACTATCAGCAGGGTGAAATATTATATGCAAAAAAACATAAACAAAAACATTAATTATCTAAAATCTCAACTAGGCAATAGCAAAGAATTAATTGTAAAAGAAATTTTGTGTGGCAAAACAAAGTGTGCAATAGTATATATGCTTGGATTGTGTGATACAGAAATTTTGAGTAAATTAGTTATCAATCCACTAATGCAAATAAAAGGTAAAATATCTAATTTGAAAAGTTTAACGATGAATACAATAACACTAAGTGAGGCCACCGAAGAAACAGACAACAAAGAGATTATTTCAAATATTCTAAAAGGCAAAGCCATTTTGCTTGTAGATAATTTGAAAGAATGTTTAATTTTGTCTGTAGATAAATTCAAAGAAAGATCAATTTCCGAACCACCAACTTCCACTATTTTGAAAGGCCCTAGAAGTGGCTTTGTAGAAAATCTAAAAACTAATCTTTCTTCTCTTAGAAAAATTCTAGCTACACCAAAACTTAGAACAATATCCCTTAAAGTTGGCAAACACACTGACACTCTAATATCTATAGTTTATATCGATAACATTGCCGATCAATCTATAGTAGATAATGTCAAAAAAAAGATAGAAAATATCAATATAGACGGTATTATTGACAGTTACTATGTATCTAAATTTTTAGAAGAGCACCCCAATAGCATGTTTAAACAAATAGGCTCATCTGAAAAGCCCGATATTGTTGCATCAAAATTATTGGAGGGAAGGATAGCGATAATTGTAGACGGCTCACCAATCGTTTTGACTGTACCTTTTATCTATGTCGAAGACTTGCAAAGTGGCGACGATTACTATTCTAATAGTGCAAGAGCAAGCATTGTAAGGTGGATAAGGATTTTTAGTATATTTATTACAATTCTGACGCCTGCAATTTATATTGCAATAGTTTTGCACCATTACAAAGCAATTCCTCTCAAATTTTTGATTACCATAGTTAATACCACACAAGGACTTCCACTAACACCTTTTGCAGAGATATTGTTTATATTGTTACTATTTGAAATTTTATATGAAGCAAGTTTAAGAATGCCAAAATATCTAGGACTTGCTTTATCAATAGTTGGTGCTTTGATTCTTGGAGACACTGCTGTAAAAGCAGGTCTTATATCTCCGCCTGCAGTTATGATTGTTGCCATATCTGGGCTTACGATATATTGTATTCCAGATCAAGCACCACAATTATATATTTTGCGTATGTTATTTACTTTTGCCGGTGCAATGCTTGGTTTCTTTGGAATAACTGCTCTAATGATTTTTGTAATTAGTTATTTGTGTGATTTTGACTCATATGGAAGTGCTTACTTTGCCCCACTTGCACCATTTGTAGAAAATGATTTGAAAGATTCATTATACAAAACAGATATTATAAATATCAAAACAAGACCTAAGTCAATTTTGAATAATCGAAAAAACCTTATTCGTCAAAGGAAATCAAACAATGGAAAAAACAATCACAACTAACCAACTTAGTTTAATTTTAATTATTTTTACTGTCGCTCTTAAACTATCTGTTTTGCCAGCAATAACTTGTGACTTTGCAGGAAACAATGCTTATGTTGTTTCTTTTGTTTCTCTTGCAATTGATTTTTTGTTAACTTTTGTTATAGTTATTATTATGCAAAAAATTCCTCAAAAAAATTTTTTTGATTTGATAAAAGAAACACTAAGCAAACCTGTAGCAATATTTTTGTATTTGATATTATTTTTCTATTTTTTTCTAAAATTGCTGATTGCTCTATTAGAATTACAAGACTACTATATTGTTGCATTGTTTGAACAATTAAATCCATTTTTCTTTATTATCGCACTTATGCTACTTTTACTCTTTTTGTTTAACAAAGGTTTTCGTACTATAGGAAGACTGATTGAAGTTTGTTTTTGGCCCTTGGCGTTGGGAATTTTGTTTACACTACTTTATCCTATTAAAAATATTGATTTGGTCAATCTTTTGCCCTTGTTTGAAGATGGTCTATATCCTGCATACAATGGTTTTGCCAGAACTTCTTTTGCTTATGGAGATTATATGGTACTTTTAATTCTAATGGGCAAAGTAAATTTCTCTAAGAAATCAACAAAAAAAATAATGCTTTATTTTGCTTCTATACTTTATTTTATTTTTAGTTTTTATGTAATATTTGTTGGAGCCTTTGGGTCAACATCTGTAAACAAATCACTTGCTATTGGAGAATTACCTCTACACAATCCTAACCCATCAACATTCGGTCGTCTTGAGTGGTTAACAATTATTATGTGGACTGCTATATTAATAATACAAACAGTAATAATAGGTAAATGTTGTTGTGAATGTTTCAAACAAATATTTAAACTTTCTGACAATAAAACACCATCAATTGTCTTAGTTGTGGCTCTTACTGTTGTTTATGCTTCACTTTATTTGAAATTAGAATCAATCATAAAAATCGCTACAAGCAATGTTTTTGCAATTATAACTTGTGTTTTGCATTTATTATTTTTCATTTTATTAGTTATTAGTTATTTTATTTATATGAGTAAACAAAATAAAACAAAATATGCAAAGCAGAAAGGAGGAGGAACTGATGGGGAGTATAATAAAAAAATTATCGCGCAATAAAATTTTTTATTGTATGTTATTTCTAATAATATTGATGTTTCCTTCTACTATATATATGCAATCTGATAATAATACAAGACTTATAGTATCTACAATTGGAATAGACAAAACAGAAAGTGGAGAAGTAGAAGTAACAGCGTTAGCCATTATTCCTAATATGAGTACAGACACAAATGCTAATTTGGAAATTTTTTCAGGAAAAGGTAAGACAATAAGCGATGCTTTGAATTCAATTTCTGCAAATACAGGAAAACATGTTGGACTTGCACATTGCGACAGCATAATACTTTCACTTGATATAACAAAAGATAATATAATGGAAATACTAGATTACTTTATACGAACTTCAAATTTAACTACCAACGCAACCATTTTAACAACAGACAAAAAATCAAAAGAATTGATTGAAGCAACCAAAAGCAGTAATAATTTGCTTGATTTAAGTTTAAGAGACATAGTATCCTTTCAAGAAGAAAATTCTCTGCTTCAAAATACTACAATAGAAAATTTTTATAGAAAAACATTTACTAAATCAGGAACATTTTTTCTCCCTATACTTTCTATAGAAGAAGCTTCTTCAAGTAATGAAAGTTCTTCTGGAAATTCACAAAGTTCTTCTAGTAGTTCTAGTTCAGAAAATCAATCACAAAAGAAAATAAAAAATGATCAAAAAATAGCATTAATTCAAGAAGGCAAATTTGTACGAGAAATATCCGAAGATGAAAAATTCATATATAATTTATTAGCACAACACAGTAATTATTTAAGTATCGAAATAGAGAATATAAATGACCAATATGTAACAAACAGTTTGGAAGTTTATCAACAAGTAGACAAATTTAGTTTGCCTCTTTATAAATTCAATAGTGGAAAGCCGTATGTTCAATATGAAATATGGCTAAATACTATGGTAAACGAAATCAAAAGTTCAGACAATTTTGCTTTTGCTTCTATAGATTCGTTACAAAATTTTTTGAGCAATACAGCAAAAGATGAAATAGTAACTCAAATTAATCAAAAATTAGAAAATACCGTAAAAATTATGCAACAAGAAAAAAATGATATTTTGGGATTATATTCAAAATTTAATGCATTTAAACATAGTGAATGGCAAGATTATTTATCTACTCTTGACGACAAAGAAAACTACTTGGAAAACATGGATATAAAAATTAATTTGCATATAAATTATGTTATTTAATTATAAAATTTATTTTGCATATTTGCTATAAATACTTTCAAAAAAAACACATCAAAGTTCAAAATATTTTTCTTTGATGTGTTTATTTTTTATAAGCCTTCTGTTAATTCGTCATCAACGGCACCTTTTATGGTTAAAGATATACGTTTTTTGTCAATATCTACACCTATGACTTTTACTTTTACAACATCTCCAACTTTTAGTACTTCGCTAGGATGTTTGATATAGTCTTTGCTAATTTCTGATATATGAACTAAGCCATCTTGATGCACCGATATATCTACAAAAGCGCCGAAGTCAGTTACATTTCTTACTACTCCAGTCATAACCATTCCAACTTTTAGATTTTCTATACCAAGCAAAGCACTTTTTAGAATTGGTTTTGGCAAGTCATCACGCACATCTCGTCCTGGCTTTGCTAGTTCATTGGCAATATCTATAAGAGTAGGAACGCCAACTTTTATTTTTTCTGCAATTTTCTCTGCACCTTCTTTTTCTACCATTTTTGGTAGCAATTGCAAATTGTCGCCTTTTACATCTTTTATATTTAAATCAAAATATTCAAGTAGTTTATAGGCGCTATCATAACTTTCTGGATGGACTCCAGTATTATCAAGAATATTATTTCCATCTTGGATTCTTAAAAATCCTGCACATTGTTCGAAAGCCTTGTCACCTAATTTTGAGACTTTCTTCAGATCATTTCTATCTTTGAACGCACCGTTCTCTTGTCTATATTTTTCAATATTTTTTGCAACTGAGGAATTCAATCCTGCAACAAAACTAAGCAAACTTGGACTTGCTGTATTTACATCAACACCTACTGTATTTACACAATTTTCTACCACACCATTCAAAACTTCGGTCAATCTATTTTGTGGCATATCATGTTGATATTGCCCAACACCTATTGATTTAACATCAATTTTGATAAGTTCGGCAAGTGGATCTTGCAACCTCCTTGCAATTGAAACTGCACTACGAAGAGCAACATCAAAATTTGGAAATTCACTAGCACCTAATTTGCTTGCACTATATACTGATGCTCCAGCCTCATTAACTACTGCATAGGTTACTTTCCTTGGCAAATCTTTGATTAGATTAGCAACAAAAATTTCACTTTCTTTTGTTGCTGTTCCATTTCCTATAGAAATAACATCAACATCATGTCTCATAATTAATTGTGTTAAAATACGCGTTGCTTCTTCTATTTTGTTTTGTGGAGGAGTAGGATATACAACAGAAGTATCCAAAACTTTGCCATTTGCATCAATTACTGCTATTTTGCAACCCGTTCTATATGCTGGATCAAGACCCAATATAACCTTGTTTCTTAGTGGTGGTTGCATTAGCAAAGGTTTAAGATTAACTTCAAACATTTTTATGGCTTGTTCATTTGCTTTGTCTGTAAGTTCACTTCTGACTTCTCTTTCAATACTAGGGAAAATAAGTCTATCATAACTATCTAAACAAACTTCTTTTATAAGCTCTTCAAATGCACTATTTTTCTTAAGCACTTTGTTTTCTACCATCTCGTGTGCAATCTCTTCGGATAGTGTCAAATTAACTTTTAGGTAATCTTCTTTTTCGCCACGATTTATAGCAAGAATTCTATGCGATGGAAGTTTTTTGATTTCGCTATTATAATCTTTGTACATTTCATAAGTAAATGCACCTTCTTTTTCTTCGTCAAGTTTACATTTAACAAAGCCTTTGTTGAAAAGTGCTTCTCTCAATTCTTTTCGAATATTTGCATTGTCAGAAATCATTTCTGCAATAATATCTTTTGCTCCTTGCAATGCCTCAGCTCTATTTGATACGCCCTTTTCTTCATCAATATACAAATCACATTCCGCATCTAAATCAAATGGTTTTTGTTCTAATATTTTGTCTGCTAATGGTTGTAAACCTTTGGCAATAGCAACAGACGCACGAGTTTTTCTTTTTGGTTTGAAAGGTCTATAAATATCTTCCACCTCTGTCAAAGTCAATGCATCATCAAGAGACTTCTGAATTTCATCAGTCATATTGCCTTGCTCTGTAATTAAATTGGCAACTTCTTCTTTTCTCTTTGTCAAGTTTCTTAGGTATTTTAATCTATCATCAAAAGCTCTTAATGTTTGGTCATCACAACTCCCTGTTAGTTCTTTTCTATATCTAGCAATAAAAGGAATTGTACAACCTTCGTCTAATAAATTTATAATGTTATTCGTATGGCTTTGTGTTAATCCAAATTCCATACTTAATTCTTTTGCAATGTCCATATAATTTTCCTTTATTATTAATTAATCTAGCATACCTCTAGCATTTATTATTTTATCAAATATTAGACATTTTTACAAACAAAAAAACAGTTGGTTTTGTTTTTCGTATTATTTTTAGATTATAGTACTTACAACAAAAATAATAAAAAATTAATGACAACTTGACAAAATACAAAAATTAAACTAAAATTACATAAAGAAATCTTAGGAGAAAACATATGAAACAAAAAGAAGCAATTAATTTAGGATCATTAGAATGGCTAGAGAACAAACTTAAAATAATTCCAGTTACACAAAAAAATGAAAATAATTATATTGATATATTAACAAAAGAAGAAATAAATTTAGATAATAGCGATTACAAACAAATATCTACATTTGAAGCGTGCGATAGATATTTGAAAGATGCCCCTTTAGCTAGTTTATTTCTAAATTCAATAGCACATGAGTTTGTTACGGGGGACCCAAATTTATTGTCTACAGAGCTAGTATCAAAAGACATCAATGTACCATTCAAAGAAATAAAAGGATTATCTGAAATTTTCAATAAAGCAAAACAAAAACAAAACAAGAAACTTGGTGATAATGAACAACAAAATGATGATTCATCACGTTCCGTTGATGAAAGACAACAATAAGAAGTTTAGAAGGAAATTCAAAATTGTATGAGTTTCCTTTTGTTTTTCTTTTTGATTACTGCAAAAAACAAAATAAATAGGCTATTTACATTTTGAAAATTTTATGTTAAACTAGTTATAATGAAAATTATGTGGAGTGTTTTATGGCAAAAAACAAATATGTACAATTTGCTTCAAATACAAAAAAGTATGAAGAAGATAGTTTTGTAAAAGGATCTAACGGAATCTATTATTTTTCGTTTACAACTGGAACAAATAGAGATTTGCGTCAAGAATTTTTGGACTACATTCAAAAGAAGTTAGGTGGTCAACCTATGAATTCCAATGAACAAAAAAATATTGGAGAATCTTATTTTGGCTTTTTCAAAAGAGAAGATAATGAAACTTATGAAGAATTTATTGAAGCAATTGAAGAAGGCAAAAGAGGTCCAATCGGTCAAACATATGCTATTCCAACAGGAAGAGATTATACTCAAGTTGACATGAACGGAAATATTTTAGTCGCAACTATTAATAGTAATTTGGAAAATTATCAAGATTGTGGGAATATGCTTATTGATGGAATGACAGGCAAAGTAATAAGAGCACCTAGACCATCAGTAATAATTAATAGCGTGGACGAAAGGTCGGGATTTTATCCCATTGAAATTTATCGTTCCGAAGAAAACAAAGAAACTGGGAACAAAGACATCGTTGCTAGAGAATATAATTTTTTGAGTCCTGATGGCAAAATTGTAAATAGTGAATTCAATTTTTCAAAAGCGCCTTATGGAGAAGAAGTTATTTATAAATGTCCTAGAAATTATTATCAAAAAGATGGCAAATATGTTGTTAATGATTGGAACATATATCCTATGGCATATGTATATTGTGCTGGCAGAGATATAATGTTTTTTGAAAGTGCTAGAGATTTACTAATAGAGAACAGAAGACTAAAAAAGTTAAATCAAAAGCCATTAATCGACGATGAAACTATTTATTTAAAAGAGTTTTATCAAAGAAAAAATGAACTTGACAAAATAATTGAAAAATTAGGGAAAAATGTTGACGATTCTGAAATAAGCCAAACTATTTATGAAAACATAATGAAAATTATGGGCGATGAATATGATAAAATTGACGAATTTGAATCTAAATATGAAACTGAAACTGATAAGGTAATTGAACAAAAAGTTATTGATGAATTAGAACAAGTTCAATAGGTAGATAAAAAATAATTCCAAAAAAAAGAAAAAACTTTCTAGATTTTGGAATTTTTTTATTAATTAAAATAATTTAAATTTCAAGTATTAAAAAATCAAAATTTTAATATATAAGAATTTAATATATATATAAATTTTAAGAATTTGCAAAATTGTAATTAAGTAGTAAATATATAACATTATTTTTTGGTAATGAATTTTTAGTAAAAAAAAGCAACTAACATAATAGTTGCTATTTTTATTCTATATAATCAATTACCAAACATCTATTTGGCTCAACACCTTCACTATGAGTTCCAATATGTTCTATTCCAGACAACACGAAATGTATGGCTTTTCTTTCATAAGAATTCATAGGTTCTAGTTTTATGCTTCTTTTTGTTGCAATAACTTTTTTTGCCATTTTTTCTGCTAATTGTTCAACACTTTCTTGTCGTTTACGACGATAATTTTCAACATCAATATAGACTTTTTTGTGATAATTTTTTACTTTTGCACGCACAATAGTATTAACAATGTACTGTACTGCTTCAAGAGTTTCTCCGTGATATCCTATCAAATTATTGATATTTTCTCCATTTACTTTGAAAACAATATCACCATTGCGTACACCACGCGTTATAGTCCCCTCTATTTTCATATTTGCAAGCAAGCCTTCTAAAAATGAGGTAGCTATTTCTGTAACTTCCTCTACTCCTTCCATTGGAATATCTACAGAAGTTTCTTCTTTTTTTATTAATTTTATTTCATTTTTTTTGTTATTTTCTTTTTTGAATTCTTCTCTTTCTTCTTCATTTGCAAATGTGTATATTTCCACAACAGCTTTCTTTAACATACTGCCTTCATTGATTACCTTATATTCTATATCTGCCCTTTCAACACCCAACATTTGCAATCCTTTTTCAATTGCTTGTTCAACAGTTTTTGCCGTTACTTCTATATTTCTCATACCTTACTTCCTTTTTCTATCATAAATGGCCGTAGTTCTCTTCCTTTCTTTTGTAATTGCGTCGTATTCCAACATATCTACAAACAAAGTTACAAGAGGACTTGTGATAAGAGTTATCAATGCTCCTGCTACGATATATAGGCCAAATGCTGAATTGTAAAACAATGTAAATATTCCCATAATTATTGGCATAATTATTGATAATATTTTGTTTGTGTTGTTGCCTGCCATTTTTGGATCTATACCTTTCTTTTTGTTTCTTGCTCTTGATATCCATTCGTTCAAACCGAAAGACAAGTAATTAAATCCAGCGGCAAGAATTGCCAAAATAAAATAACCATTATTTTTCCTTGCATCTTCTTTAATAGGATTCATAATCAAATTATATTCATCTTGAGAGATTTGCTTTTCTGTCAAACTTGATTTTTTTATGAAATCATCATATTCCATTATTGGATTGATTGTGGTATCTGCTAACCATATGTTTTCTATCCACAAAAAGCTATTATTAATATCCAAATATTTCTCTTTCGCTTTTCTATTTGCTTCTGTCTGCATGTTTACTTTTTCTTCTTCAGTAAGTGACGATGTTATCTTTTCTAGTTCTGCAAGTGCAGTTGTATTTTCATCCAAAGTATCAACATCGACATTATAAGACGCAAAATATTCTTTCCTTACTTGCAAGTATTGATCACCAATTTTGTATGCTGATATATTATTAAGAGCACCAAACAATGTCCAGAAAACTACCATTGTCACAATCAAATATGTAAGCATACCTAGGCATGTTCCTGTAACATTGTAATTATGTGACTTATAAAGTTCCATTGTTTTTTGATTTAGCAAGTTTTTATCATTTGCATATTTAGCATTAATTTTGTCTAATTCTGGCTTTAATTCTGCTTGTTTTCGCGCGCTTTTTTTAGAAGCGTATCTATTTACAAAATCAAGAGGAACCATTACTAATTTTATTAGAATTGTAACAATTATTAATGCAAGGGCATAATTTTTCACTGCACCTTCCAAGCCAAATATAATGCTATCCCATAGCCCTACTGGCTTAGTTAATGTAATTGCATTTAGTAGGTCCATTTTAATTCTCCTTTTATATTTAAAGGTACAAAATCATAACCATGCTCACCATGAGGAGTACATTTACAAATTCTTCTTAGACCAAGACCTATTCCTTTCCAAATTCCAAATTCTTTTATGCACAAAATCATATAAGTCGAACACGTTGGATAAAATCTACAAGTTTTTGGAAACAACGGGCTAATTAAAAATTTATAAATATAAATCAAGTCAAATATTAGGATTTTTATCGAATATAGTAGCGCATCAAACATAATTTTTAGAAACATTAATTTGATAGTTCCGTTTGCTCTAATAATTTTATAACTTGTTTTTCTATATCTGAATAAGATAATTTTTCTATTCCCGATTTCGCTATAAAAACTACGTTATAATTATTTTTTAAATTTGGGACAATTGGTCTAACACAGGCTCTAAGCCTACGCTTAATCAAATTTCTAATATGCGCTTTGCCTATTTTCTTATTAATTGAAAATCCTATTTTGAGTGGTCTATGTTTTGTTGGCAGATAAACAATGGTTAAATTTTCAGTATGTTTTGCAATACCATTTTTGTATAAGTAAGCAAACTCCTTGCGTTTTTTCAATCGATTAATGCTTTTTAACATAGCTCCCTGCCTTTTTGAGTTCGTTGGTCTTACATAAAAAACACTAAAAGTGCTTACAAAATACTGTAAACACTAACAAGCATTTAAACCTATGCACTTAATTTTTTTCTGCCACGATTTCTTCTATTTTTTAAAACTCTTTTGCCACCTTTTGTTTTCATTCTTGCTCTGAAGCCATGAACTTTGCTTCTTTGTCTCTTCTTAGGTTGATAAGTTCTCTTCATAATCTATTCCTTCCTTTATTTCTAATATATGAAAATCCACTTTTTGTAAGTAGAGTTTTTCATCTAAGTTAAATTAAATTATTTGATTTGTTGCTCACAAATCAAATTTTGCATAATCTAAATTATAAATAGCAAAATTTATAAAATTAGCCTTTTTAGTATAATAAATATAATATCAATTGTCAACAATAATTTTTGATTTACCAAGCAACATTGTTTTAAATATTTTGTTTTTTTTGCTGAAAGATTAATATTATTACATTTCAAAATTAGATATATTCTTTATTAATAATTTTAATTGTTTTTGAAAACAATAATTCTAATTGATATTATGAATAATTTTTTTACCTAAAATAATTTTTATCAATACAAAAAGCAAAAAAAGAACACAAAGATTTGAAATTAATTTCTACCTTTGTGCTCCAAATGATATTAAATTATTTTTTTATTCACTAACCATTGGCCATTCTAAACTAATTAAATAATCATACAATTCGCTTTGGTGTGCCAAAAATTTGATTTGGTAAGATGATTTATTTGAATTATCTGCCAAATAAACAGTGCACTCTTCAAATGACTCATTTGAACTAATTGGCATAAATATTTTGGTATAAGTTACAACTTTATTTGGATTAGTTGCTTGTGGGTTTGTATATTTTTCGCCCTGCCAAATCAATTCTTGTTCTTCTAAATACTGGAATACTAAACAAACTGCACCACTAACATCTGCAATTGAAGTCATTACATTTCCTTCGTTGTAACTTACTACTCGACATTCATAACTTCCTGTACCCTGGAATAGAGCGCTTAGCATATTATCTTTCACTGATTTTGCCTGTAGTTCATTAATTTTGTCGATAATTGCTTTGTTTTCATCACTAATTGCTTCAGAGTAATTATTTTTATTTTTGTCTTTATACACAGTCACAGCCGAATAATTAGTTGGAATAGGATTATATAGTTTCTTAGGAATTATTGCCAAAATTACTGTCGCAATAGTTATCGCAACAATCAAACTAATTATTGTTATTGATAGTATTTTCTTTACGTTCTTGGTTTTCATTTAAGTTTTCCTTTTCAATAGTTTTTTCTTAAACAAGTTACATTTTAGCATATAATATTTTTGTATGGTTGTCAAATATTTTAATTGTCTTTGTTCGACTTATTTTCTTCAGTGTTTTGTTTTGTTGATTTTGGTTTTGAAGAATTATTTTTGTTGTTTGTTGTTGACTTTGTTTTGGTTTCTTTTCGTTTTGTAACTTCTGCATTTGTTAATTTCTTCACAGGTTTTGTTGATTTAGTTTGAGTTTTTTGAGTTTTTTCTTTCTCGTTTAATTTTTTCTCTGTGTTTTCTTTTAGTTCCTCGTTTCGTGATTTCAAAAAATCGTCTTTTTCTTTGGAAATTTTTTCATAATCACTTTTTAGTTTGTCATATTCATCTTGTCCCAAAACTCCAGCAGATTTTAGTGCTTCAGCCGCTTTGATTTTTAGTTCTTGCAATTTTGCTTGTTTTATCAACTCTTGTTCTTTTCTTATTACATCTTCTTTTTCTTTGCGTTTTTGTTCTTTCTCATGAAGTCTTTTTTCAATATCTTCACAACTTTTTCCTTCAATCAAGGCATCAACTTCTTCGCCATATATAGTTTCTTCTTTTAGCAACAAGTCAGCCATATTGTTAAGCAATTCTTTTTTGCTCATTAATAGTTTTTTTGCACGCTCATAGTTTGTATCCAAAATTTTCTTGATTTCTTCATCAATGATTTTTGCTGTTGCTTCACTATATTGGTTCTGTACTTGATAATCTCTTCCAATGAATACTTCATTGTTTTTGCCAAAACTCATAAAACCCAGTTTGTCACTCATTCCCCATTCAACGACCATTTTTCGTGCAAGTTCAGTTGCTCTTTGTATGTCGCTACTTGCTCCAGCACTTATATCATTAAACATTATTTCTTCTGCAATTCTACCACCCATCATCATGCAAATTCTATTATTTAGTTTGCTAAGTGAATAATGGCTATCGTCGTCACTTGGGCGTATATTTGTGTAACCACCAGCCATACCTCTAGGTATAATTGATACTTCATGAACGGTATCGCCACAATCCATAAATTTTGCAATAATTGCATGACCACTTTCATGATATGCCGTCAGTTTTCTATCATTTTCGGTAACCAAACGACTTTTCTTTTGTGGACCCATAATTACTTTGTTAATACCTTCGGTTATATCTTCCATTGTGATAGTCAATCTATTATCTCTTGCCGCAAGAATTGCAGCCTCATTTAGGAAGTTTTCTATATCTGCTCCAGTGAAACCACTTGTAAGCCTTGCTATATCTTTGAAATTCACGCTTTCTTCAATAGGTTTGTTGCTTGCATGAATTTTTATAATTCCTTCTCTTCCCTTGACATCTGGAACATTAACATAAATTTGTCTATCAAATCTACCTGGTCTAAGTAGTGCAGGATCCAAAACATCTGCTCTATTAGTTGCTGCCAAAATAATTATTCCTTGATTGCTGTCAAATCCATCCATCTCAACAAGTAATTGATTTAGTGTTTGCTCTCTTTCGTCATTTCCGCCACCTAGTCCTGCGCCTCTCTGTCTTCCTACTGCATCGATTTCATCTATGAATACTATACAAGGCGCATTTTTTTTGGCTGTTTCAAACAAATCTCTAACCCTACTTGCACCTACACCTACATATAATTCTACAAAATCACTACCACTTATACTAAAGAACGGAACATTACTTTCTCCTGCAACTGCTTTTGCAAGAAGTGTTTTTCCTGTTCCAGGGTTTCCTACAAGAAGTACTCCCTTTGGAATTCTAGCACCAAGTGCTCTAAATTTAGCAGGATCTTTCAGAAATTCAACGATTTCTCTTGTTTCTTCTTTCTCCTCTTCTGCACCAGCGATATCAGAAAATTTAACATTACACTTTTCTACCATTCTTGCTCTATTGCGTGTAAATGATGTTGCTCCACTACCTTTGCCAGAGAACATTTTTAGTAAAATAAATATTGATAGACCAAGTACGATAAGCATAATTATATAAGGCATTGCTGTTGACAAGAAACTTTCTTGAGGAACAATTTCTGTAATGCTAATTTTTTGCAAATTCTCATAACCTTCAATAGGTCTAGAGATGTTTCCATCTGTAAAGATTGTTTCATCTGGATTTGCCTTTGCATAATCAACCATAGCATTGAAAGTATAGAAATATTCAAGAGTTTGTGCATTGGTTCTAGCATAAGTAAAATAATAATCGGCAAACTTAGGAAAACTCTTGTTTTCCAAATCTGTTTTTTGAACTCTTATATAACAAACTCCACCTGAAGCATACATGTCTGTTACATATCCAGTTTCAACTTTGGAATTTACAACATTTCCATCTTTGTCCTTTGTTTCTTCAATAAAATATCCATAGAAAATTATATCTTCTACCTGTGTAGAGTTAAGTAATTGTCCAGCATTCCCCCTATTTGCAAAATAGAACATAAGTCCAAATACAAGCAAGAAAGCAAGTATCAATCCAAAACTTCTAAGTTTACTACCTTTATTCAAATCAACCTCCAATTTAATTACCATCTTTTTCTTATGTTTATGCCAAAATTTATATTTTATTTTTTGATTTTAATTGATAAATTCAAAAACATTATTCAAAATATAATGATAGAACTAATATCATTTATTTGGCTTTTATAAAGCAAATATATAATACCATAACAAGCATTTAAATACAACTTTTTTTTGATAAATTCACAAACAAAATTACAAAACTTAAAAACAACATATATCATTATAAACAGCAAATTTGTACAATTTTGTCGAGTAGAACAAAATTTTATTACATATAGTTAAATAACCTTTGTCAGACTTAACTTTCTTTGTAATTTTTCTTTGTAAAGTTGTTCACAGACCATAGCAATTCCCTTGGAAATAAATTTCGCAATTTCAAGAACAGTTTTTAGTTTTGTAGAATTCAAATCAAATGTTTTGTACTTATGATTAACTACTCCCAAAATACTAAAATTTCCAATTTTCTTTATCGGTAGAACTTTTCCCATACCTGCATAACTACCACTTGTCAAAAGTACTTTGCCCACATTGTCACCTAAAGTAGCATCAATCAAAACTTTTGGATTGTTTGGATGTTCAGTCTCTATATAACTCAATGCTTGAATCAAATTATTGGCATTAATATTATAATCAAGACCTCCATAAACATATGCAGGAATATTATATTTTTTGGTAAGCATTTCGCTAATAATTGGTGCTAAACTATCACAAACATATTTATCGCTCCCAACACACAAAAAAATTGGCATTTCATATTTTCTCAACTTTTGAAGCAATGATAATCCAAATTGTTTCAAAGATTTTTCGCTTAAATCAAATTGTTCCATACTTTCTCCTTGAAACAATTTTTAACATATTCACAAATTTTTAAAACCACAAAAGCATTTTTTGAATTAGTCAATAACTATATATTTACTGTCAATATTTAAATAAAATTGAATTTTTTGGCTAATTTTAGAAGATTTTTTCATATTTAGTATATTTTAACGAAAATAACAAAAATTTATAAAAAGCGCTAAAAATAGTTTATTCTGGACATAATTATAATACATTATTAAATAATAAAAAATTTAAAAAATGTAATTACATTAAATGACAAATTTTTTTATATATGTTATTATTTTATATACTTAAAATTATAATCAAGTGCGTTTTGTCAAATGCAAGGAGCATACTAATATGTGGAGTTACATCATTGATGGAGTTTTGATACTTATTGTATTGATTTGTACAATTATTGGTATCGTAAAAGGTTTTTTTGATTCACTGCTAAGTTTATTAGGTACAGGTATAGCTTTTGCTATAGCTGTATTTACTGCTAAGTATGTTTCAGGTTGGATCAATAATATTATTAATATCGAAAAATTTGTCCTAGACAAACTTGATGCCAACAACACGGGCTCTGTCACTATTTTTGGTGCCGAATATTCCAATTCCGAAGTTGCCAAATTTTGCACTTGGATTGTAACGGTCATTTTGTTATTCTTGATAATCAAACTTGCAATCTTTATTCTTGCAAAAATATTCGAAAGCGTAACAAAGAACAGCCCTACAATTAGTGGAATAAATAGAGTATTTGGTATGCTTTTTGGACTAGCAAAAGGTTCTCTTTATGTTATTGTAGCACTTGTTCTTTGCAGTGCACTCTCAGGCGTCCCTGTCATTGGTACGACTATTACAGATAAAATTGCAGAAACTAAGGTAACAAGTTTTGTTTATAAATATGTAGACGACTTTGTAGAAAAGCAATTAACCAAAGAAAAGATAGACGAAATAATAGACAAAATAACTTCTGAAGATAAAAATACAACTACTACAGATACAGAAAACCCATCAGCAGAGGAACCATCAGTAGAAACCCCTTCGGTAGAAGAATCTGCTTAAAAATAAAATCTCAAACAAACTATACAAAAATAGGTGATAAAATGGATGAAGAAAAAATGGAACTTCGAGATTTGCCTGTAGATACTAGAAATTATACAATTATGGATAATATCACTGGCAAACCGATTGACCAATCAGAATATACACTAACTATCGATCCCGAAGTAATAGGAAAACTTAATAAACTAAAACAAGTAAACGAAGAGAAAGCAAAACAAGCCACTCTAAAGTCTTTGTACAAAGATGAAGCATTAGTGGAAACTTTTACGCCAAAAGACAATTCTGTTTTTACGCCATTATATGAAGGTGAATACATTCACCCAGAAGATTTCAACACTGATATTCAGGAAGAAGAAAAAGAAGAAGAACAACAAGAAGTCAAACCTGAAGAAACAGTAAATCCAGCTGAAGTTTTGAAACAAGAAACCATTTTGGAAAGAGTTGTTGCAAGAGATCCAAGTACAGTTGTCAAAGAAGAAGCACCTGAAGAAAATGTTGAAAAAGAATCAGAGAATGAAAATCTTGAAAACACTGAAAACACTCAAGATAATCAACCTCAACAAGTAGACAATAGTACGTTTACCAAAGAAATGGCAGGACTAAAAGAAGCAAGTGAACAAATAGTAAAAATAGACGCAAAGAAATTAGGACCAGCAATCAAACCACCTAAAGACAAGCGTCCAGTTAATTATAAAATTAATTTGGACAAAATGGAAATAAGAGAAGCAAAGGGATATGCTTGGCTTGCTTACTTACTATTCTTTATACCTTTACTTATCAATAAAAACAATCGATTTGCAAGAATTCACGCAAATGAAGGTTTAGAGATTAATATTATGGAAATTCTAGGCGCTATTCTAGTACTGCCATACTTCATATTCACAAAAACAACAGGCACGCTTGAAACAATAATATTTGTAAGTGTCTTACTTGGATTTGTAATTCTTGGCATGTGTGCTTTGACAATTATTCCTATGATGATATGTGCTATGTGTGGTCTTCAATTTCAAATACCTTGGCTTTGGAAAAAGCGTATGATTAAAGTAAAAGAAACTAGAGAATAAACAAATATAATTTGTGCACGAATGTTTGAATTATAAAAAAAGACAATGTATTGTATTGAAGTGACCCCTACGGGGTTCACTTCAGTATAACATTGTTCTTTTTTTTTGAAAAGTCATAGACTGACATTATTTTTATTTTTAGAAAAACCAAATGAAGATTATTTTTGGAAAACAAATTTAATATATAATACTTATTTAAGGAGTAATTCTGTTTGGGCCACGGAATATAAATTCAACTTCCTTGATAGTTGGTATATTCAAAAGCAACATTGTAATTCTATCCAAACCCAAGCCAAATCCACCATGTGGTGGACAACCATATTTGAAAAATTCCAAATAAAACTTCACATCTTCGCCAAGACCTTTTTCTTCTGCTTGTTGCTTCAAAATCTCGTATCTATGTTCGCGTTGAGCACCTGTTGTAATTTCAACACCACGCCAAACCAAATCATATCCTTGAGGAACTCCATTTTTCCTCATATGATAAAATGCACGTTTATCCTTAGGATAGTCAGTAATAAACATAAATTCATGATTGAATTTATCCTTTGCAAGATTATAAACAAGTTTTTCTGCTTCGGTTGAAAGATCCAATTTGTCTTCTTCTGTTTCTATATATCCATATTTAACAAGTTCTTTATAAACATCGGCTAGTTTCATTCTTGGAAAAGGTTTTTCAGGCACTATAATTTCTGTACCAAATACTTCCTTGACAACATCACCATACTGTTCTTTTGTTTTTCTTAGTGCATAAATTAACAAATCTTCTTCCAAACTCATAACATCTTCAACGCTATCAATATAACTAAATTCTAGATCAAAACCAGAAAATTCGGTTGAATGACGATTTGTGTATGAATGTTCTGCCCTAAATACAGGTCCACTTTCAAAAATTCTTTCAAAACCAGCTGACATTGCCATTTGCTTGTAAAATTGTGGACTTTGAGCCAAATATGCTTTTTTGTCAAAATACTTAACTTCAAAAACGTCGGCACCACTTTCACTTGCTGTACCAATTAATTTTGGAGTGTGGATTTCTATAAAATCATTTTTTATTAAAAATTCACGCATTGCATTAGTAAAACAACTTTGTATTTTGAAAATTAAAATGTTTCTATCTGTTCTCAAATCAATCCAACGATAGTCAAGTTTATTATCAATATTTGCATCGTCCATAATTGGCAAGGCTTCTGCAACAGACAAAACTTCTATATTTGTTGGAATGAATTCCTTTCCACCCATCTTGACATATTCGCTCTGATATGCTGTACCATCTACGCTAACAACAGAATTTGCAATAATTCCTTTTAGTTTTTCAACTAGTTGTGGCATTTTTTCTTTTTCTATTGTTACTTGAATTTTGCCTGTTATATCTTTTACAACCAAAAATATCATATATTTCGAATCTCTGATTTTTTCTAGCCACCCCTTGATTGTGCAAGGCTGATTAAATTCTAGTTCTCCAATTTTTACTCTATTCATAATTATTCCTCTATATCTAAAAACTTCTATAAAATATTTTGCATTTTTTGATAATTTACAAGATTAATTTAGTTTTGTATATATTAGTTTTTGCTTGACAAATATTTGTCTAATTCAATTTGTTTACATTTTCAAAATCCAATTTCTCTTTTTGCAAATTTATAGAAACTGCATTTGTTTTTTCTATAGCCTTTTGATGCTTCAATTCTTTTTTTAACTTTCGAAAATAAATCTTATATCCTTTTTCAATCGCTTTTACAATATCCAAATTATGATTACCAAAAAAACTTGAAGCCAAATCACCATTGTTTTTAAGCACAAAATTCACAACAGTACAACAATCTTCATTCATCAGTACTTGTCCTGATTTTTGCTTGATGCAAACATTGATATCTTCTTCTAAAAATCTTTCTTTCATAATGTCACCTATACATTAAATCTAAACAACATGACATCGCCATCTTTTACTTCGTAGTCTTTGCCTTCAATTCTGACAAGCCCTTTTTCTTTGGCAAGATTATAATTTCCAAGACGCACCAATTCGTCATAATCAATAACTTCTGCTTTTATAAATCCCTTTTCGAAATCGGTGTGAATTTTACCTGCTGCACCAGGAGCTTTTGTTCCTTTTGTAATAGTCCAAGCCCTAACTTCCTGTTCTCCTGCTGTCAAATAAGAAATCAAACCCAACGCTTTGTATCCTGCAACGACTAGTTTGTCTAGTCCAAAACTTTGTATACCAAGTTCTGCTTTGAACAACTCTCTTTCATCATCGTCTAACTCGCACAACTCTTCTTCCATCTTCGCTGAAACAACTATAACTTCTGAATTATCTTTTGATGCCAAATCTTTTAGTTTTGCCACATTTTCTGCTTCTTGCGCATTTGTATTGCCCACTTCAGAAATATTTGCACAATATATAACAGGTTTGCTAGTAATTAAGAAAAAACTCTTTATTAATTCTTTCTCATCGTCATTTGCATTATATGCTCTAACTGGTTTTTCATTTTCAAGTAAATTTTTTAGTTTGTTTAGCAAATCGCATTCCAAACTTAGTTTTTTATCCCCATTTCTAAGAGATTTTGTAGATTTTTCAAGTCTTTTGTTTACGCTCTCAAGGTCAGCAAGGATTAGTTCCAAATTGATTTCTTCCACATCTCTTACTGGGTCTATACTGCCTTCTACGTGAATTATTTTTGCATTTTCAAAACATCTAACAACATGAATTATTGCATCGACTTCTCTTATATGACTAAGAAATTTATTGCCCAGTCCTTCTCCTTTCGACGCACCCTTGACCAAACCTGCAATATCCACAACTTCCAGAATTGCTGGCGTAATTTTTTTTGTATTGTACATTTTCCCCAAAACTTCCAATCTATTGTCTGGAACTCCTACAATTGCCACATTTGGCTCAATAGTACAAAAAGGATAGTTTTCGCTAGGTATTTTTTTCTTTGTAATTGCATTAAATAAAGTGCTTTTTCCTACATTTGGTAGTCCAACTATTCCAACTTTCATAATATATCTCCTAATAAACGTCTATCTATTCTAACACAAAAAAATAATTTTTAATAGCAAAATAATAAAAAAAGAAATATAGTCTTGACTTTGAAATAATATTTTGGTACAATCAAACGTATTATATTTACAATTAAACAATAGAGGTTTATATGGGTTTTTGGATTTTGATAATACTAGGAATTATACAAGGTTTGACCGAATTTCTTCCTGTTAGTAGTAGTGGACATTTGGTAGTTTTGTACGAAATCTTTGGAATAGAAGACAATACTGTAATATTGAGTATTCTATTGCACCTTGCAACATTACTTGCTGTACTTATTTATTACAGAAAAGATATTTGGATTTTAATTACTCACCCACTGTGTCATACAAATAGAAAATTATTAGTAACAACTATTTTTACTTGTTTGGTTGTTCTAGCAATCAAACCTATAATTGATTTAGGATTTGGTGGAGATTACATAAGTATATTTTTTGTAATTACAGGTATTTTGCTAATCGTAAGTGATATAGTTGCTAACAAAAAAAAGAAAATTGGAGTAATTGAAAATTCTTCTACAATCAATTATTCGGAATATATGCAAAATTTACCACTAACATACACTCAAGCAATTATTATTGGTGTATCACAAGGTATTGCTTGTATTCCTGGTATAAGTAGAAGTGGAACAACCATAGCAACATCAAGAATTTTGGGTTGCGACCAAATTAGTGCAAAATATTCTTTTTTGATAAGCATACCTATTATAATAGGTAGTTTACTACTAGAAATTATAGATGGAGCAACTCTTTCAGGTGTAAATATTCCTGGAATAATTGTTGCATTTATATTATGTTTTGTTGTAGGACTACTTTGTATCAAAGTCATGGTTGAGTTTGTTAAACGTTGCAAACTTCAATATTTTAGTTATTATTTGTTTGCTTTATCAACTTTTCTTATTTTAAACTCTCTTTTCTTTCATTTATTTTAAATAAACATTTATTTCATAGAAAAATAGTTAAACTAACAACAATATTGTAAATTTTAAATTAAAAAGTTCCCAATAATCAAAATTTATAATAAAAATTTATTTTATATTATTATAATTTTATAAACAAAAAACTTTTTCACAAGTGATAATCAAATAAAAAATACCGAAAAGTATTTTTTATTTTTTTCAAAAAATTATTGACAAATTATAGAAAATATGCTATAATATACTTATTAAGCAAAACACTTGGAGATTAGACATTAATTTGTGCGTCTTCAAGTGTTTTTTTATTTTTATATAATTTAAATTATTAGACCATTTCCAATTTGTTTGTTATACTAGAAAAAACTTTGGAGATGGAAATATGGAAAACTTACAAATTGTTTTGCTTAGTATATGTTCTCTACTTGCAGTCATTTTTGTAATTGTAAGAGCAAAAGTTGGTGGACTTATAGCGTTGCTTTTCAAAACACTTGCTTCTTTTGGCTTTGTCGCAAGTGCATTTGTCTCTCTTGCTCTACTTGATGCAAGTCAGGAAATAAAAATTGTTGCTTGCCTTATAGGTATTGGATTGCTTTTGGGATTGTTAGGAGATATATTGCTTGATTTGAAAGTAATATATGATAATGATAAGATATATTTAAATTCAGGAATGCTAAGTTTTGGTTTGGGGCATTTATTCTACTTCTCTGCTTTTAGTCTATATGCAATCAATTTATATGTCGATTTACTTTTGCCTATCCTTGTGTCAATAGCATCTGCTCTTATTCTTACTATAGCGATAACATTATCTAGCAAAAAAATGAAACTTAATTTCGGCAAATTTTTATGGCAAACTGTTGCATATACAATGATTTTATCATTCATGACTGTTTATTCTCTTGTATTGCTAATTGTTGGTGGACTACCATGGCTTGCATTTGTCGGAATGATTTTGTTCTTCTTGTCAGACATAATTCTTTCTTTTCAATATTTTGGTGGAAAAATTAATAATAAACTTCTAATCATATTGAATCATATTCTTTATTACTCAGCACAAATAATGCTATTAGCAGTAATTATGATTTTGTAATTTAATATTTACAAACAAAAAAGCGACAAAATTTTATTAATAATATTTGTCGCTTTTTTAATATTTGCCTATATACAAAAAATAGATAGAGCATTTAACTATCTTGAGTTTTCAACCTCTATATAATACTAATTTTCAAAAAATTAATATCGTACTATATCCCAAATTATTCAAAAGTATCTATAATTCAAATAATTCATCAATAGACAAATCAAAAATTACAGCAAGTTTCAATAAATTAACAACATTAGGCATCGAAACACCATTTTCATATGCCTGATAACTTTGTGGTTTGATATCAAGCATTATTGATACTTGCTTTTGTGTTAAATTTCTTGATAATCTTTCTGCTTTTAAATTTTTGGCAAAGTTTTGTAAATATTTATAGATTTCATTAAAATTATTCTTTTCCATATACTTGCATTATGCAGTTTTAAACTGTATAATAATTATAAATCAGTTTTAAACTGTTTAAAACATCATAGGAGAATAAAAATGTTTGAAAAAAATAAAAATTATGAAAGATATATACGAGATGAATTTTCATTTGAAGAAAAATTGTACGAAAAATATGTAGAAATGAGAAAGATTATACACGAATTTGAAAATTTGAAATATGCAACAAGTGATGTATATACACAAAGTGAAGATTTCAAACAAGGTTTTCTTGCAGGTGTAAAAACGATATCATCTTTAATAATTGATATTTGATATTTAGAAACAATCAAAAACAAAAAAAGACTAGTTTGAAGCGTTTTGTTTTCACTTCAATGACTAGTCTTTTTTAGTCAAAATTTAATTGACTTGAATGCTTTGCAAAAAAATCATATTTGGACTCTATAAATTTTGGTCTATAATTAAATTTATCAGATACAAAATTATAAATTGGTTCATTTATAGTATTCCAATCAAATATGTCTAACGAAACTTTCAAATCTTCTGCTAATTTTTCGATATTCTTTGGACACACTGGATGAAGAAGAACCATAGCCACTTTGCACATATGCAAAGTATCTGCAATTAGTTGAGATAATTTTTCCAAATCATTTTCAGATGTTTTTATGTTTGCAACCCAATACTTGTTTATATTTCTGATATAATTATCCAACTCATACATAACCATATGAAATTTATTATCAAACATCAATTTTTCATATTTCAAAATTGTCATTGTCGAAGTTTTCAAAATATCGATACTAATTTCTCTATTAGGTACAACACCATCAAATTTTGATTGCCATGTGTAGAACAATGTTCTAAGAATTCTATTATAAACATTTGTGAGCAAATTTCCATCTTTGATTACAGGATCTACATCATCAACTTTTGCATCTGGATCAAAAGGCTTCGGCATGAATGAAGAAGAAGTATTTCCAACATTCAAACCCAAAAAATGCATACGCAATTGATCAACAGTATAATATTTAAGCAACTCTTCTGGTTTAGGTGGTTTTATGTTTCCCGAACTACTTGCTTTGTTCCCTAAGAAAAGCGAATGTTTATTTACTATTAGATGAGACATTTGCAATTCACCATTAGGAACATCTACAGTAGGCGTATTATCTTGAGTACACAACCACATTGCATGCTGAACGGGACCATAAAAATACATATTATCTTCGCCCAAAACCTGATAAATATAACTATCTTTTCGACACCAATAATCTTTCCAAGTGTCTAATTTGTTAATTTTATTTAGATAAGTTTTTGTAAAACTTATTGGCGCCCATAAACTTTCTGGCCAAACATAAAAAGTCAAATCTTTGAGCCCATCTTTTACTGGAACAGGCACCCCCCAAGAGATATTGCCACTTAGTCGAAAAGGTGTTAGAGTTTTGCCATTTCTATACCTAATGCCATTGCTAGTCAATATTTCGTCAGCATATTCTCTATTTTCAAGTTTATCAAAAACAAGAACAAAAGACGCTTTGCTTTTTTCTTCTCTAAACTCAAATATTGGCAATAGAAATCTAACTTCTTCGAACTTGTCTATTTGGTCTTTTTTTATATAAATTTCTGGTTTTTTCAAAAATTCTTTTAGTTCTTTTGCGACAAATGGTCTAAGTTCGGTTTTTTCTTCTAATTCCAACCAGTCATTCAATAAATCCAAATATTTAGGCATATCAAAATACCAATTTGTGATTTCTTTCAAAACAGGCTTTTTGCCACTCAATGTACTTATTGGATCAATCAATTCCTTAGGCATATACTGATGTCCCAAATCACATTCATCAGCATATCCCTTTTCGCTTGCACAATTTTCATAAGGGCACTTTCCAACAACTTGTCTTCCATTCAAGAATGTATTTTTCTCTTCATCAAAAAATTGCAATGTTGACATTTTCTTTAAGCAACCGTTGTCATACAATTTATTGAAAATATCTGCACTTACCTGGTTATGAAATGGTACTGCCTCACCAATTGCACTTGCACCAAAGAAATTTAATGATATTTCGAATTTTTTCAAATCTTCTTTGTGTCTTTCATGGTATTCTCGTACCATATCTTCAATAGAACCCGTATATCCATTATCACATTTTTTTCGATATGTTTCTAATGCTGGAGAACCATAGCAATCGGTTCCTGACACAAAAATCACATTATCTTTGCCAATTCTATCTCTCAAAAATCTTGCCATAAAATCTGCATATAGAAACATTCCCAATACATGTCCATAATGCAAGTCTTTATTTCCATATGGCATACCACCAGTTACCACAGCCCTTTTTGGAGCCTTAGGTCTATTGTCAAGCATTCGCTTTAATTTTTCGTCCCCGTAATCAAACATATTATCACCTTACAAAATTAATACATTGAGTATATATTATAATTTTGAATTTGTAAAGCAATAGCCAAACATACTTTGTATACAAATTTGTATACAAAAAAACTTATCAAGTGCTTATTGATAAGTTTTTTTGTTTTTATACTATTTTTTTGCACGATTTGTTACATGAACAATTAGTTTTTCGCCTGTACAGTAAATCAAAACTGCCAAAGCATTGATTAAATAACTAAACAATATTATTCTGAAAAATCTTTCACTAATATCTATTAGTAATCTACCATTAGCAGAATTAAGAGCCATTACAATCAAACTCAAAATTACCAAACATAACGTTACGACATAAAGTATAAATCCTGCAATATATTTTTGTCTATGTAAACAAGTACACACTATGTCATAAACAACTACGCCTACAAGCGCTCCCGATAGAATATAGTAACAAACTTTTTCCCATACAGCCATACTAGCATTAGCAAGAGTTATCATAAAGAATACTTCAAATGCCACCATTACTGCAATCAAAGAGTAGTACACTACATTCAAAAGCACTTTTTTAAGATTTGCATCCATTATTCTTACCTCCTATTTATTTAATTTATTTTGGTTTTATGAATATTTTTTATGCAAATTTTGCATTTCCAAAATAAGTAAATAAATAAAAATCCCAATTTCCCTAATTTATATGACTTATTGTTTTGTATATACTAAAAAAAATTTACATAACACTACTTTATAAATTTGCAAAGAAAAAAAATTGAAAGAAAAAAATTGAAAAAAAATTGAAAGAAAAAAACACTTGAAAATTTTTCAAGTGTAAAGATTAAATTAATTTTTTGTAGCCATTGCCCTTATGTCTTCAACTGCAACTTTTATTCTTTGATTTTCACTAATTAATTGAGTGATTTTGTCTCTTGCATGAATAACTGTTGTATGGTCTTTTCCGAATAATTGACCAACAGATAATAATGGCATATCTAGCAAATTACAAATTGTATACATACATATTTGTCTAGGCTCAACAATTTCTTTATTTTTTTTCTTTCCTAACAAATCATCTCTGCGAACTGAAAAATATTTACACACACAATCTATTATTCTTTCTGCCGTTAAATTTTGTTTATTGCTAAAATCATGGTCTTTTAGCGCCTCTTTTACATCTTCCATTGTTGCAGATTTTTTTCCAGTTAAACTCGCATAAAACCAAACTTTTGAAAGAATTCCTTCCATTTCTCTAATATTTGTATCAAAATGTTCTGCCAAATATTCTTGAACTTCATCTGCTACAGTATAATTTTCTTCTTGAGCCTTTCTCATAAGAATAGCAAGTCTAGTTTCATAATCAGGAGATTGTATATCTTGAATCAATCCCATGCTAAACCTACTGCGTAACCTTTCCTGAAGAGTTGCAATCTCTCTTGGTGGACGGTCAGAAGCAATAATAATTTGTTTGCCATTTTCATATAAATCATTGAAAGTATGGAAAAATTCTTCTTGAGTACTCTCTGCTTTGGATATAAATTGAATATCATCAATTATCAAAACATCAAGATTTCTATATTTTTCCTTAAAAGCATTTTTGGAATTAAAATTACCTTGCAAAGATTTAACATAATCATTTATAAATTTTTCACAAGTACAATAAATTACTTTCAAATCAGGGTGATTTTTATTTATCTCATTACCAATAGCATGAAGAAGATGAGTTTTCCCTAGTCCAACACCACCATATATAAATAATGGATTAATTTTTGAAAAAGGATTTTCTGCTACACCTTTACATGCTGCATATACATATTTATTAGAATTACCCACAACGAAATTGTCAAATTTATACTTAGGATTAAAAGTATTCATACCAGGAAATCTTTGTTGTTCATTTTGCAGTTGTGCTTCTTGGTTTTTGTTGTATGCTTCTCTTTCATCTGGATCAAGTACTGCAAAATCTTTGATTTCGTCGCAAGTAGTTGTCAATGCTACATATATATCACCTTTGTGCAAAGTCATTAATCTTTGTTTTGCCGTTTCGCTAGTGGTTGCCAAATAAAATATATTATTTTTGAAGTCAATAGGCTCTAGCGACTTTATCCACAAATCATAACTGATTGTACTTACTTCACTCTGTAATTTTATAAGCGCTTGTGCCCAAATCTCTGATTTTTCCATAATTTTTTTCCTTATCTCAATTTTGTTTGTAACCGACTAGAAGTCCATGAATTTGATTACGTTTTCATTTTATCACGCACTTATACACAATTGCAAGTTTATATGACATAAATTTTGAATATCTTTCCACAAAACATCTACATTTCGGGGTTTTTCATATAAAAAAATTTTTTATCCAGAGTGAAATTTTTCAAATCGCTTGCTTCTTTTTCGTATCCTTTCATTTTTAAACAAGCCTTTGTATATATTTTGCTAAGTTCCACTCCGGGCTGGTCATATGTGTTTATATTCAACATTTCACCTGCAAAAGCAGTCATCATTTCCATAAAAAATATTAATTGTCCAATACTTTCTTCGTTTATACTATCTAGCGTGATAGTATAATTTGGTCTATTTACTTGTGTCAAAGCGTAGGCTGTCGAACTATACTCGTAATCCAAAAGTGTCTTAAGTGTAGTATTTGCTAAATGTGGAGCAAAAGGTAATTCATATTCAATTTTTTCGTCAAGCACACAATTATCAACGGTTATAAACATAATAATTTTGTCTTGAATACCTTCTGAATATAATTGAAGTTGACTATGTTGGTCTGTAACACCCAAAGTTTTTATGGGTGTTTGCCCCGTATATACAATTTCACCCTTTCGATTAGTTTTTTTACCTAAACTCTCAGCCCATAACTGAGCAAAAAAATCTGGAACTAATGCAAGTCTATCAGAATACGGCATAACAACCAAATTTGTTTTCCCTTTGTTTAAATAAGAATAATTAATATATGCACATGTATAAGCCAAATTATTTACATTTTCTAACGTAGCATTTATCTTTGCAATGTTTGCACCTCTAAGCATAGAAGTGATATCCAAATTCATTACACTTGCTGGTATTAATCCAACAGCACTCAGCACACTAAATCTTCCACCTACTCCCTCAGGTATATCAAATACTTGAATATGATTGTCTTTTGCAAATTTATATAAATCATTATCTTTTGTGGTCGTTATACAAAAATGATTTGCAAAATCTAATTTTTTTGATTTATATCTACTTATTACAATTGACATCTGTGCCAATGTTTCACTAGTACTGCCAGATTTAGTAATTACATTAAACATAGTTTTTTTAAGATTAATCTTGTTGAGTAATGCAACAAAACTATCACTATCAATATTGTCACACACATATAAGTTTATGCCAATATCTTTGTGAATACTATCAACAAATATATTCTTCAGCATTTTTATGCCTAAAGCACTTCCACCAATACCCAACACAACAAAATTTTGAAATTTATGTCTTACATATTTACCATAATCTTTGATTTTATTTATTTGTTCTGGAGTCCCATCTGGAAGATCCAACCAGTCTAACATATTACTTGATTTTTTTGTGAAAATATTTTTTATATTTTTTGATCTAGATGCCATGGGTATAGAATCTAAGGTTATACCATTTTTTATATTTTCTTTTAAAATTCCAGTATATTCTAATTTCATATTTAACTCCTTTAATTTTTTGTGTTATTTTCAAAAACATCAGCAAACAAATCAACCTTTGATTTCCTTAATATATTTTTGAAAAATTTTAAACTTAAATTTGGAAAAAGTCTATATAATGTATCCATACATTTTGCATCAAAACCAAAAACACAACGTCTTTTTTTATGCAAAATTGCCTTATAAATTTTTCGTGTCATTTTGACTTGATTTGTTGATATAAAATTAATAAGTTTATTATTAGAATTTCTTGACTGATATCGAAAAATATTTGTTTTGGTAAATCCTGGACAAATCAAACCAACATAATAATTTTTTTCTTGTTGCAAACATTCCGTAAAATTTTTGACTGCTGACTTTGTTGCTGAATACAAAGATATTCCAGGCAAAGCACAAAGTCCAGCCGAACTTGAAATATTAATAATTGCAGGAGTTTTGCTTCTTTCAATAAGTGGCATCAAATAAGCCGTTGCAATTATAATAGAAACTAAATTTGTATTAATTACTTTATCAAGTTTTTCTTTTATATTTTCACAATCGTTTAGATTTTCTTTTGCATTTTGGCTGAAGTCAATATTTTTGTGTTTATGTAATGCACTGTTTTCTTTTTTTGTATTTATATCTAATATGCTTTCTGCACTATTTGTGTTAATAGATTTGTCTACAAAATTTGAAAAATTTTCAAAAGGTGGCAATATACCTGCATTATTTATCAAAATATCTATATCCTGAACATTATCATTTTTTGATAAAAATATCCATGAACCTTCTTTCGAAACATCTAAAAGATAGTATATCAAATTTTGCTTTTTCTCTTTTAATTCCAATTCAAGAGACCTGAATTTATCTTCACTTCTACCAATTCCAATAACTATACAATTATGTTTCAAAATAAGAATCTTTGTAAGTTCACGACCCAAACCACTAGAAGCACCTGTTATCAAAACTTTTTTATTGTCAAGCCAGCATTTTTCCATATTTATCTCCAAATAGTATTATAACAAAAAAAAGTTTTTTACAAAACTAAAACCTAGCAATTACTACTAGGTTTTTATTTTATGAAACAAGCACAAGAGCACCATCTTTTGGTAATAATAATTTGCCACTAACATTTTCTCCTGTGAAATAATTACACATAAGTTTAGTTATTGTAAACTCAAAATCTGCTTGACTTCTATTGATAGCAACAATTATTTTGTTGTCTTTTTTGACTCTTTCATAAATTAAAATACCATTTTGAGAGTATTTTATATTTAAGTCACCATCAATAAGAACTTTGTTATTTCGCAAATTACCTAAATTTTTGTACCATTCAAGAATTGTCAAATCTTCCTTGCCCCATGGAAAAGTACTTCTACAATATGGATCTTTCATTCCTTCTATGCCAACCTCGTCGCCATAGAAGACTGTAGGTATTCCCATAACTGTATATTGCATAATTGTTGCAAGTTTGAGAAGTTTAATTCCTTCCAATCTTTCTGAAATAGATAATTTATAATTTTCATTATTATCTACACTATTTTCCATACCTAAATAAGTTAATGCCCTTATTGTATCGTGCGTATCAATTATATTCATTAAATTATTTTGTATTGATTTTGGGTATTGATCTTTTATTAAATTTATAATATTAACAAAACTTTCCACTCTACCAAATTTTATGTATTCTAATATTGCATTTTTCATAGGATAATTTGTTACACCATCTAAATTTCCGCCTAAAAAATATTCTTTTCGTTCATTATACGAAATTTTTGATGACGCATCTTCCCAAACTTCTCCAACCATGTACGCTTTTGGATTGATTCTTCTAGCCGCTTCACAAATGGCATGTAAAAATTTGTTACTTAGTTCATCAACCACATCTAATCTAAAGCCACCTATTCCATATGACATATATTTTTCAATGATGCCACCCTTTCCTGCTATATAATCAAAAAATCCCGACTCTTCTCTTGTTTGAGGCAAAGTTTTTATACCCCACCAACAACTATATTCATTTGGGAAACTACTGAAGTCGTACCAAGAATAATATTTTGAATTTTGATTTTGATAAGCCCCAATTGTTCTATATCTACCATTTTTATTAAAATACACACTATCACTGCCAGTATGATTAAACACACCATCTATTATGATAGACATTCCTAATTTTTTCGCTTTTTTTACTAGTTCTTGCAAGTCTTCTGTTGTGCCAAACATACTATCTACTTTTGAATAATCAGCAACATCATATTTATGACTAGAATTAGCCTCCATTATAGGTGACAAATAAATTGTTCCTACATTCAACGATTTCAAATAATCAAGTTTTTCAATAATTCCATTTAGATTTCCACCGTAGCAATTATAATTTACTCTATCGCCTTTTTCGTCAAATTCTAATTCTATATCCTGATGCCAATTATTTATTAAGTTTAGACCCTTTCTAGGTTTTACTTCCCCCGTTTTATTGAATCTATCGACAAATATATGATAAATAATACCTTTCCTAAAAGACTTATCTATTTCGCTTTCTTGAGTATATACCAACTGTAAATAGTCGCTATCTTGTGAACTGCACTTACATTCCAAATTATCTGATCTTATTAGTTTCAAAATCTCATCTTTTGTCTCTATCTCAAAATGATACCAAAAGAAACCTGCATCTAAGTAAATTGTGCTATATTGGAAATGATAATATTTTTCGTCTGCAAAAATTTTTGACATTTCTAAACGCTCGTCTTTCTCACCATCTTTGTGCAAAACAAAAAAGACTTTTTCAAAAGAGATAAATTTGCTTACCTTAAGAGTATAAGTAACTTTTGTCCCTTTTGCACATGCTCCATTTGGACTTTTGTCATTAATTGGATTAAAAACAAATTTTTCCATATCATTCTATCCTTAAATTAGTTTATTTTACAGGTTTTATATCCCAAATATCATTTGCATAATCTTCAATACTTCTATCAGCAGAGAAAAATCCTGCGTATGCAATATTTAATAAACACATTTTGTTCCAAGTTTGGAAATCTTTGTAAGTATTATCCATTTTTTCATATGCTTCGATATAACTATCAAAATCAATCAAACACATATATGGATCTGGTCTTCCACCTTCTACCAAATAATTTGCAATATCGTCAAAACTTTCTCCGTCAAAACCCTTCTTTAGCATATCAATGACTTTGTGAACTTTTCTATTATTTTCATAAATAAATTTAGGATTATATCCAACTTTCCATTCATTATCAACCTGTTCGCTTGATAATCCAAAAATAAATATATTTTCCCTTCCCACACAATCACACATTTCTACATTTGCACCATCATATGTTCCAAGAGTTACAGCACCATTTATCATAAATTTCATATTGCCAGTTCCACTTGCTTCTTTCCCAGCAAGACTTATTTGTTCGCTTACATCTGTTGCTGGTATTATTTTTTCAGCCAAACTTACATTATAATTTTCAAGGAAAACCACTTTTAATTTGGCAGAAATAACAGGGTTTTTGTCAATTTCCTGTGCCAGTTTGCAAATAAGTTTAATAATTCTTTTTGCCATGTAATATTTTGAAGCGGCCTTACCACCGAAGAAAAATACTTGTGGTGTAACTTCCTTATTTGGATTTTCGAGAAGTTCGGAATATAAATATATAATTTTCATTACATTCAAAAGTTGTCTTTTGTATTCATGAATTCGCTTTACATGGACATCGAATCTCATATTTGGATCAACATCAATATTTCGTGTTTTCTTCAAATATATTGCGAATTCTTTTTTGTTTTGTTGTTTTATTTTTGCTAATTTATGAAGCAGAGATTTATCTTCGCTTGACTTTGCTAGTTTGGATAATTCTTGTGCATTAGTAAGATAATTAGTTCCGATTGTAAGGTCAATAAGGTCTGTCAAATGTGGATTTGATTGACATAGCCATCTACGATGCGCTATCCCATTAGTTACACTTGTAAATTTGTTTGGATTAAGAATATTGAATTCTTTAAACAAAGAATTTTTGATAATTTCGCTATGTAATTTGCTTACACCATTTACATGTTTACTACCAATAACTGATAGGTTTGCCATTCTAACTTGCCCCTGACTTATGATAGACATTTTTTCTATCGTACTCAAATCAAATTCATCTTGATGATTTTCTATTAAATCTTTTGTAAATCTTCTATTAATTTCTCTGACTATTTGATAAATTCTAGGCAATGTAGTTTTAAATAAATTTTCGTCCCATTTTTCTAATGCTTCCATAAGAACTGTATGGTTAGTATAATTAATAGTTTTGGTTACCATTTTCCAAGCGTCGTCCCATTCAAACGAATATTCGTCCATAAGAATTCTCATAAGTTCAGGAATGCAAAGTGCTGGGTGTGTATCATTAATATGTATTACATTTTTGTCGGCCAAAGACTTAATATTTTTGTATCTTCTTAGATGTGTTTGCACTATATTTTGCAAAGAAGCAGAAACCAAAAAATATTGTTGTTTTAGCCTTAATGTTTTTCCTTCGTAATGGTCATCTGCAGGATACAAAACTTTGCTAATCATCTCTATTTCACTTGCTTCTGCTACAGCTTTGACGTAAGCCCCTTGACTGAAACTTGTCAAGTCAAATTTATTTATACTTTTTGCTTCCCAAAGTCTCAAAGCTCCGACACCATCACTTCTATATCCACTCAAAATCATATCATAAGGTATAGCCTGAACTTCTGTATAATTATTATATATTGGAACAATCTTGCCATTAACTACATTTTCTGTAACAGTTCCACCAAATTTGACTATAACGCTTTTCTCGGGTCTTTTTTGCAACCAAAAATCACCAGTATTTCTCCAACTGTCAGTTAATTCAATTTGTTCGCCATCATCAATTTTTTGTTTGAAAAGACCATATTCATAAAGAATACTATGGCCCATGCTATAATAATCTAGTGTAGCCAAACTATCCATAAAACATGCAGCAAGTCTTCCAAGCCCACCGTTGCCAAGACCTGCATCATTTTCAATTTCATATACATCTTCTATATCTATATTTATGCTTTGCAGAACTTTTTGAAAAACTTTATCAATCCCCAAATTGAAAAGAGTTGATTTTAAGTTTCGACCAAGCAAAAATTCCATACATAAATAATGTACTCTTTTAACTTGAGCCTTTACTGATTTGCAATGAAATTTCTCTCGCATTTCAACCAAAAAATCATGCGCAATTCTCGCTAGAGATTTGTAAAGATCTTTGGTATTTGCTTCCTTAAGAGTAATTTCAGAGTATCTATTAAGATTATCTTCAAGAAGAGCAAGTGCTTTTTGCTCTGTAAGTTTAATGTTCAATTTTTTCTCCTTAATCTAGTAACGATTTATATAAATCTATGTATTTGCCTGCAGATTTGTCCCAACTAAAATCAATGCTCATAATTTTTTTCATTTTCTTACGCCATTCATCTTGATTTTTGTAATCATTTAATGCTCTATTTAATTGGTTAAGCAAGTCATTAGGATTATAACTTGCAAAAGTATATCCATTACCGCCACCTTCACAGCCAAAATCTTTGATTGTGTCTTTCAATCCTCCAACTTCTCTAACAAGTGGAATTGACCCATATCTACTTGCAATCATTTGACTTATACCACAAGGTTCGATTTTGCTTGGCATTACAAATATATCACTTGCTGCATACGCTTTTCTAGCAAATTCAAGAGAATATTTGTCTACCATTGCACGCACTTTCGATGGATATTTGCTTTCTAAGTATTTGAAGTAATCAACATATCTTTGGTCACCAGTTCCCACAACAACTAACTGAATATCTTTTTGTAAAACATCTTCCAAAATTTTGGTTAATAAATCAATTCCTTTGTGAGAAACTAGTCTACTAACAACTGCAATCATTGGCGTGTTTGCGTCAACAGGCAAACCTAATTCATCTTGCCACAATTTTTTGTTCATAACCTTATCAGAAATTGAATCAATATCATAATTTTTATAGATAATATTATCGGTTTTTGGATTATAGAAATCGTAATCAATACCGTTGATAATACCTCGTAATTTGTACTCATTTCTAATTATGATATGATGTAATCCTCTACTACAATAAGGTTGCTTCAAATTATCACAATAACTTTCGCTAACTGTTGTAAACAAATCACTGTATTGAATTGCCGCTTTTGTCAAATTAATGTCGCCATTATATTCAACATCATTCTTGAATCTACTATCAATACCAAACAAATCTTTCAAGTTTTCCATACCATACACACCCTGATACTCAACATTATGTATAGTATAAATATTTTTTATTTTGTAATACCTAAAGTCTTGCCAGTCGCCAGTTTTGATAAATGTAGAAACAAGAGCAGTTTGCCAATCATTACAATGAATAATTTCTGGAAAGAAATTAAGCATTGGCAAGCTTTCGACTACTGCCTTACAAAAATACCCAAAACGTTCTCCGTCGTCATAATAACCATAAGGCTTTTCTCTTTTGAAATATCTTTCATTATCCACAAAATAATATGTAACGCCATTTTGCACAAATTTAAATAGTCCACAGTATTCCTGTCTCCAAGACAAATGAACTGTAAAGTTCCCCAAATATTCGAATTTGTCTCTGTACTCAGCCTTTATGCTTGAATATAATGGCATTATAACTCTGATATCTACATCGTTTGATTTTGCAATCATTTTTGGCAAACTTCCTGCCACATCACCAAGTCCACCAGTAGCAATAAATGGTTGACATTCGCTTGTTACATACAAAACTTTTATTTCTGGATCATCTTTTTCTATTTTCTTTCGTTCCATACCAAACAAAGTATAGATTGCCTCTATATCTTTTTCCTTATTTAATTTTTCATCTTCTTGATTTTCGTCATTTTCGATTTGTTTAATTGTAGGAATTGCATTACCCACACTTAAATTTAAGTTTATATCTCCAACTTCTTTTGAATTAATTTCATTCTTTTGTGTATTTAAATCTTCTGCCTTGTTTTCTTTGTCTTGTTCTGAAAGGTAGAAATAATCATCTTTTTTATCTTTAGGTTTTTCAGAATTTACAATAAATTCAAGATCTTGTTCGTTTAATGCAACATCTTTATTTAATAAATTAATGTCTTTGAATTTTTCGTCATCGCTTGAAAGACTTTCGCTTGCATAGTTTGGAATTGTTGAATTATTTTCGTGAATAAAATCGACATTTTCATGTTGCCTTTGTTCGTTATTATCTTGAATGTTTGCACTTTCTTCTCCGTCGATAATATTTTCTAGTTTTTCGTCTTTTTGCAAATCTTCAATAAGCGACATTGCAACATTTTCTGCTTTTTGTTCATCATCTATAGACTGAGAAGTTAAATCAATATTTTCTTGATTAATATTTTGTAAGTCTTCATTTTGTGCTTGCATATTATCTTGATCTGATTGTACTGATTTCGAATAATAATTATCTGTTTTCTTTTCACCCTTTAATTCATTTATAAGATTCTCTTGTAGTCTTGCCATTTCATTATAGAATTCAGTTTTCGATATTGTATCATTATCTTGTTCCTTTTCTTTTGGCTGACTCTTAATTTCATTACCCAAAACATCAATATGGCTCTCAGGCAAATCATTTGCATTAAGTATCATAACACTATCATCAGCATCGTCCGTTTCATCAACGGGTACATTACTACTTACTATATAATCATCTAAGTCAGCATCATCATCTGACAAATCATAAGGATTAATAACTTCATCATCTTTTTCTTCTGAATCAACATCTTCGATTTCGTTGATTTCGTTATCTACTAGTTCATCATCTTCAAATGTTTGTTTAGTAGTATGATTACCTTCAAAATTTGTATATTCATGCTGTTGATCACTTTTAGATTCTATATCAGTATCTATACCAGAATCATTTTCTTCACTTGCCACTTTTTCTATAGGCTCTGTTTTCTTGATTTCTGGGATTATTTCACCTTTTTCTACATTTGGTGTTACATAATTTATAGAACTATTTTCGTCAAAGTCGTCAGAATTTAATTCTCTGTATAATTTCTGAAAACTATCTTCTTGTGTTTGTTGTTGAACTTCATTTTCTTTTTTAATAGGTTTTTCATTAATATTTTTTTGTATACCTGTATCTAAATCATCTCTGGAAGTTATTTCTCCACTGAAGATGTCTGCATATTCCTGTTGCTTACTTTCATAATCATTTAATTTTTCGCTTTCGTGATTATCGGCGTCCTCTTGTTCAGAATTATACTTATTAATTTTTTCTTGTTTTCGTTTGTAATAGTCTGCAATTTTTTGATTAATTTCTTCGTCTCTAGATTTTATTTCTTCTAGATCAGTATCAAATCTCGACTTTTTAATTGAACTATTATCGCTTTCGTTTGCATCTTTATTTTGCATCTCTTGGTTTTGTTCATTTGGGCTTTCTGTACTTTGCTCATTTTCTTGATTATTTTTCATTGAGTCCATAAAAGAACCTGTGAACAACATTTCATATTCTTTTTGTTCTTGACTTAATTCTTCACTTTTATCGCTTTGTCTCTTTTTTGACAAAGATATCTCTTTTAATTTGTTTGCTTGTTCATTTAATTCGTCTGTTTCCATATAATCAGAAACGTCAGTCCCATCTGCAAATAATGTTTCTTTCAATGCATTGTATAATTCAATATTTTTTGGGTCTTTCATATCAAGTACAGGTGCTTCTTTCTTCTTTTCATTATCAATATTTGAAATTTTTGCAACTTTTTCTTTCAATCTTTGTGAATCGCTTTTTTGCTTAGAAGCTTTTGACGAATTAGATTTTTTGGTAGATTTCTTTTTGGTTGTCTTTTTGGTTGAACTAGATTTTGATGTTTTTGCTGAAGATTTCTTTGTTTGTTTTTCTTTTTTCTCTTTTAATTCTTTTTCTTCGATTTCTCTTTTCTTACTACTCAAAAACTTTGTTATTGCATTTTTACCAGCAAAAAGAGGAGATTCGCTAGGGTCCAAATCTTTTTTGGGTTTTATTAATTTTTGTGCATTAGATTCTGAGTCTGAATCTATCAAATCTTCATGTTCAGGCTCAGTTTTAATAATTCTCCTAGGTCTAGAAATTCTTCCTTCGCTTTCGTCAATTTTCTTTGTTCTATTTACAATATCCATCAAGTCATTAAATGTTTTATCCATCTTCTAATCCAACCTTAATTCTTTTGAATTTTTTATTAAGAAAACACCACTAAGTGCAGGTATTTTTATACTCATTTTGTATTCTCTGCCTTTGAACTTTGTATGTTCTGCTTGCACTGTACCATTTGTTAATCCACTTCCACCAAATTCAACACTATCTGTATTTAGAACTTCAACATACTCTTTGCTATCAACACCTATACAATAATCTGTTTGAGAATTTGGTGAAAAATTTACGGCAAATATCAATTCCCCACCACTCTTACTCATTCGTTTAAACACCAAAATATTTTGATTATTATCATCTGGAACCAACCAATCAAAACCTTTCCACGAAAAATCTTCTTCGAATAGTTCTGGAGTTTCAAGGTAAAAATGATTAAGTGTTTTTACAAATTTAAACATGTTTCTATGAGTTTCAAAATCAAGTAAGCAAAAGTCAATTCCTGCTTGATAGTCCCACTCTTTGAACTGTGCAAATTCAGTTCCCATGAAAGTCAGTTTTTTGCCTGGGTGTGCAAACATGTATGCCAAGTACGCTCTCATGAGTTTAAATTTATCATAATAATCGCCAAACATTTTGTTGAGCAACGAACATTTACCATAAACAACTTCGTCATGAGATATTGGCAAAATAAAATTTTCGCTAAAAGCATAAAACATTGAAAATGTTAATTTGTTATGTATTGATTTTCTAAAGTAAGAATCGGTACTGATATATTCAAGAGTATCATTCATCCAGCCTATATTCCATTTGAAATTGAATCCCAATCCACCCAAATTAGTAGGTTTTGTAACCATAGGCCATGCAGTACTTTCTTCAGCAATCATAAGTACATTTGGAAATTCTCCAAATATTACAGCGTTCAATTTTTGCAAAAATGCTACTGCTTCCAAATTTTTGTTATTCCCAAATTCATTAGGTATCCATTCTCCAGGTCGTTTGTCATAATCAAGGTATAACATAGATGCCACAGCATCAACTCTAATTCCATCTATATGATATTTTTTCAAAAACATCATTGCACTAGAAATCAAAAAGCATTGAACTTCTTTTCTACCATAATCAAAACGCCTTGTTCCCCAACTTTTATGTTCAATTCTATCCCAACCTTGATTTTCATAACAATAAGAGCCATCATATTCAATCAATCCATGTGCGTCCTTTGGAAAATGTGCTGGTACCCAATCTATAATTACAGAAATACCATATTCGTGGCATTTATCCACAAAATACATGAAGTCTTTTGGTTCACCAAATCTAGATGTTGGTGCAAAATATCCTGTAACTTGATACCCCCACGAACCATCAAAAGGATATTCAGTAATTGGCATAATTTCAATATGTGTATATCCCATATCTACAACGTATGGTACAAGTTCGTCTGCAAGCATTCTATATGTATAATAACTACAATCTGCTTGTTTCTTCCATGATCCAAAATTTACTTCATAAATATTCATTGGGCTTTCGTAATTATTTTTTTTGTTACGATAATCAATATATCCTTGATCATGCCACTCATATCCTTCGATATCATAAACAATTGATGCTGTTTTCCCATTTGTTTCTTGCATAAAAGCATATGGGTCACTTTTTAGTCTTGCATAATCTTTTTGATCAATTATTTCATACTTATACATTTGAAAAACTTTGACATCTTCAACCCAAACTTCCCATATTCCTTGTTCACTTACTTTCTCCATGGGGTGTGCTTTATTATTCCAACCATTGAAGTCTCCTAATAGATTAATCGCTTTTGCATTAGGAGCCCAAGTACGAAAAACAAACCCCTGCTTTCCATTTTTTTGCATAGGGTGACAGCCCAAATATTCATAAGCATGATAATAAGTTCCTTGATGAAACAAATATTGTTGTAAGTTGTCTTTCTTTTCCATTTTTCATTTTTCCTATTTAATTTTTCGTGCATATGTTTGTGCCAAATCATTAAATTTATTACACAAACTATAATCCAAGTTGTTTTTAAGTTGCCATGTCCAATTACCTTCTGGTATTCCAGGAATATTCATTCTAGAGTCCTTGTCTAAATGCAAAATATCCTGAACAGTCAAAACTATTAAATCTGCATGACTTTGATACAAACAAACAATCATATTTTCGATAACTCTATCATTACCTTCTTCCAAAGGCATGTGTAAATATTTCTTAATACGATTAATTTTGTCCCAATTACCTTCATTAAGTAATCCCATAAATGTATTGTTGTCATGCGTACCTATGTAAGCCACACAATTTTTTTCAAAATTATGTGGCTGATAAGCATGGTCTCCTATTCCATCAAAAGCAAATTGTATAACTTTTATTCCAGCCAAACCAAATTTATTTTTTAATTTAATTACATCTTCAGTAACTATCCCCAAATCTTCTGCAATAAATTTGGCTTTTGTCTTTTCTAATATGTTTTTCAATATAGATACGCCTGCACCTTTGTACCATTTCCCATCTTTTGCAGTATTACTAGTCGAAGGAACACCCCAATATCTTGCAAATGCAATGAAATGATCAAATCTAATTATGTCAAACATTGTATTTAATCTTTTTGTACGCTTTACAAAAAAATCATATTTAGATTTTGACATTGTGGAATAATTATAAATGGGATTTCCCCATAACTGTCCATCAGCATTAAAATAATCGGGAGGCACTCCAGCAACCAATTTAGGTTTGCCATTTTCCAATTGCCAATTTTTTGGATTTGCCCACACTTCTGCACTATCAAGTTCTACATAAAATGGCATATCTCCAAAAATTTCAATATTCTTAGAATTTGCATACTTTTTTATTTTTTGCCATTGCCTATCCAATAGATATTGAATCAAAATTTCATCATCGATTTTTTCTTTGTATTGCAATTTAAAATTGTCCATTGCAACTTTTGATCTATTTTTTAAGCAATCTTTCCACTCAACCCACGGCTTATTATTTTCTATTTCTTTGCAAACTTTGAACATAGCATAATCTATAATCCAGTAATTATTATCTTTCAAAAATTTACTTACATCAAATTTGCCTCTATATTTTTGACAAACAATATCTAGAGCCAATTTCTTTTTTTGATTATACTCTTCAATTGAAATTCCATTTACAAGACCAATTTCCGAAATTTCATTTTCACTTAGAAACTCTGTTAAATCAAGAAAATTAGGATTAATTGCAAAAGAAGACAAAGCACTGTACGGAGAGTTTCCATATAAACATTCCGAAAATGGCAAAACTTGCCATACACCAAATCCACCCTTTTCAAGAAAATCAACAAATTCAAATGCTTCATGCGAAAAACATCCCCAACCATATTTGTTGGGCAAAGATGATATATGCAGAAGAAGTCCACTTTTTCTTGATGTTTTTTCCATTTCCATTTTTCTCTTTTTTTACAATCATTATTTTGTTTTTATTTTGCGCAAAATCGCATCTATTAGTACACTTTGTTTAAACTTAAACTATGTTTAAATTATACAAATTTCAAAATACTTTTTGTTACTTTATATTAAATTTGAAAATACGCTTGAACTTTTTTTCATAATATTTTTCAATTCCAAATTATCACAACATGATGAAAAATAATAATTGAATATTCCAAGTGTTCTTTACCAAAAATCAAAAAACATTTTTTAGTTTTTCATTTTTTTATTAGGTATTTACTTTTGCAAAATACCAAAATTAAGCCTACATATCAAATCAAATATATTGTATCATATAATATTTATATTAACAAACAAATTAATCGCTTTTTCGACATTTTTTTGAATTTATGACTTTCTGTCAAAAAGTCCACTTTATCAAAAATTAGATATTTACAAAAACAATTTTTGTGATTTTTTTACATTTATTTTTTATAGTTGATAATTTTGAAAATTTTGCTTTTTTTCGTACATAAATTTGCTTTTTATTTATTTCGAATACCTTTTATGTTTGAAACCAAATTTTAATTAAATATTTAATAAATTTTTGATATCATTAAATAAAAAATATAACTTTTCAAAAAAAACTATTAACAACTTGTTTTTTTGTGTTATAATTCTAATTATGGAAAAGATAAATAAAAATATTGTAGCAATTTCAACTGCTATTGGTAATGGTGGAATTTCAATTATAAGAATGAGTGGGCCTGATGTTAGAAATATCGCTAACAAAGTTTTTTTTACAAAAAAAATTAGTGTATTAGACTTCGAACCAAGGAAATTATACTTGGGCACTTTTTGTTATGAAAATATCAAAGATAAATGTTTATGCGTTTATTTCAAGGCACCATTTTCATATACTGGCGAAGACATGATTGAATTTCAGTGTCATGGTGGAATCACTCTCACAAACAAAATTTATGAAAGCCTTGTAAACTTAGGTTGTACACCAGCAACAAAAGGGGAATTCAGCAAAATTGCATTTCTTAATGGCAAACTATCCTTAGACGAAGCAGAAGGAATTATTGATATAATTAATGCCGAAAGCGAAAGCGAACTCAAAGCAGGATTTGATTTATTACAAGGTAATCTAAAAAAACAAGTAGAATGTTTACAAAATCGCCTAACCGAATTACTTGCTAAAATCGAAGTAACTTTAGATTATCCCGAAGAAGATTTAGAAATCGAAACATATTCAAATATCTCAAAAGAATTGCAAAAAATAAATGATGAAATAATGAAACTTTTAGAAACTGCCGACTTTGGAAGAGCAATAAAAAATGGTACTAGAATTTTAATCTATGGTAGAACAAATGCTGGTAAATCAAGTTTGCTTAATTCATTGCTTTCATACAATAGAGCAATAGTTACAGATATTCAAGGAACAACTAGAGATACCATCGAAGAAACATTCGAATACAAAGGATTTAAGTTTGTTTTGATTGACACTGCAGGTATCAGAAAAACAAATAATTTGGTTGAGGAATTAGGTATAAATCGAAGTAAAGAAATGATTAAATCTGCTGATATTATTTTATTTGTTGTAGATGGTTCAAAAGAACTAAATAATGATGATTATGACATTATCAATACACTTACTGACAAAAATGTAATATTATGTGTTAATAAATCAGACTTGAAACAAAAAGCAAAAATTGAAAGTTTGCCATACAAAACCATCATCAAAATTTCAACATCTACAGGTGAGAATATCGAAAAACTAAAAGAATTATTATATCAATATGTAATATCCAAAAATGTAAATAATAATTCAAACATTATTACAAACACAAGACACATTACTGCATTGAAGTCGGCATTTGATTATTGCAATGAAGCAATAAAAAATACCGAACAAAATATAGATTTAAGTTTAATTGCTATTGACATAAAAAATATTTGGTTAGAGCTTGGAAACATAACAGGGAATTCAGACAACGAACAAATTATTGATGATATATTTTCAAAATTCTGTGTTGGAAAATAGCAGACTGCGTCTGCACTTTCTATTCGAATATTATATTTGTTTTATTACAGACTTTAGTTCTCGTACATTTATGTATTGATTGTATTTACATTTATTCTGCGTCTGCACTTTCTATTCGAATATTATATTTGTTTTATTACAGACTTTAGTTTTCGTAGATTAATGTATTAATTATAATTACTTTTATTTGTTGTACTTTTTATTCAAATATTATATTTGTATTTTTTATGATTAGTTTCGTAGATAAAATATTTAGTTTATAAATTTTAGACTACGACTGCTTTTTTAAAATATTTATTATCAATATGTTTAAATTATAAAATTTAAATTTGTAAATTATTTAACTTTTATATTTTATA